>NZ_JAIRBR010000009.1:0-325327 GCF_020361265.1 Nocardia sp. JCM 34519.1 | reverse complement strand
TCATTGCTCACACACTGGTCTTCGACGCCCTCCGCCCATGTCCGGGCATCGTCAGCACTTCGGACTTACTCGTCTAGTTGGTCTTCGATCGCGTCGGCGGCCTCGTCCGGGTCGGTCCGGACGGCGCGGAGGCGGCGGATGGTGCCGTCGTGGTCGCGGAAGGTGGCCCTGGCCGCCCACCGTTCGGGCTTCCCGCCGCTGGCGGGCAGGTAGCCGATGTCGATGACGGTGGAGGTACCGGGTTGGATGGGTGGTCTCATCGGCTGCTCCCGATCACGCCCCGGATGCGCAGATCAGCGAACGCGACGGCATCGGACCACCGATGCCCTTTGCCCTCGTGGGATTGAACGACGTTGAGCCACAACAGGTCTTGCCCCCAGACGCCGAACAGTACGAAGTTCATCACCGTGCTGGCGGCCGACAGGGCGTAGGCGTCGTGCTCGGCGAGCCGATCCGGGTCGGCGCCGAGTTCGAGTAGGGCACGCCCGATCAACCGCGAACCCTGCCAGCGGCCGTCGGCGTCGCGGACGACGTAGCGGTCCCCGTGCGGATGCTCGGTACTGGTGGGTGTGGTGGCTTCCGGTGCGGCCGCGACGATGTCACGGACCCGCGACACCAGCGCGGTCGCGGTGATCGGGTTGGTGCTCATAGCAGGCCCTTTCCGATGCGGTCGATGATTTCGGCGAGGTCGTCGACGGTGTTGGTGGCCGCGAACAACTCGGTTGCCTGGCGGCTGGTCAAGCCGAGTCGCCGCTGGGCGTAGTCGCGGGCGATGAGGTGCTGGCCGGTGGCGAGATCCAGGGCGGTGGTCAGGTCCGGATTCACCCGGATCTGTTGGCGGCCACTGGTGTTGACCAGGCCCGCGATGCGCAGGCTCATCGTGTCGTACACCCACCCGACGTCGGGGTCGAGTTCGACGGTCCATCCGGCGAAGCACATCGCGGTCCGGCACAGCGTGGCGCCGTTGTCGGCGTAGACGAGACCGTGAATGTCGACCTCGCGGTACACCCACTGGTCCCAGACCGCGCCGGGATGGCGGGTGTGGTTGGGTAGGGCGCGGATGGTGTCGAGCACCGTGCGCGCGAATCGGATGTCGGGGCTGGTGCGGCGGATCATGACCGAACCCCGTGCCGCGCAACCGGTTCGACACCGATCAGGCGTCCGGCGGCCAGTAGCCGTGTGCGCTGGCCGGGCAGCCAGGTGGCTTGGCAGCATGCGCAGTACCCGGTTTCGCGCTCGCGGCCGCCGATCACGGTCATACCGGTCTCGAGCGCCTGCGCGGGGCAGGTGGGGCAGCGTCGTCCCGACAGTAGCCGGGTCAGGCCCGACACCAGGCGTGCGGCGTTCCAGCGCTCGGCCTCCGCAGCGCTGGCGTGCGCTTCGGGGCAGTGCAATTCCATGACGATTTTCGTCATCGTTTCTCCCGTAGATGCAGTATTCAATTCCGGTCAGGGAATTCCGGTGGTGCTAGCCACATGTGAAATCCCCTGCAACACATCCTATTTCAATTCATATCGGCCATCAATACCATCATATTCGTTGCAGCAGAACACAATTCGTAGCTCTCAGCCGTTGAATACTCCCCGGTTGCGGCAGAGGTGGAAATAGTTGCCGCCGGGCGTCCACGGAAACCCGGACGTCGATTGATGCAATTCGTGCGGGAACAGGCGTGCGTCGCGGGCATACCGCCATTGCCGCAGATTCACCAGCTTCGGGTGTTCCTCGTCCTCGTGACCCCGGCCGGGCACGATGCCGTACCCGAATTCGGGCCAGCGCAACAGTAGCGACGACCCGATCGGCCGCACCGACCGCGAACGCCCATCAGCGGCATGCGGAATATGCCCCTCCAGGATCAGCGCGAACCGGTATTTGACACGCAACCGATCCAGGATCCGCACCAGTTCACGTGCCCCGTCAGCGGTTTCGGTATCCAGACCGTTGAGCCGATACAGTGGCCCGGCAACGACGAGGGCGGGCTGGTGCGCGGCGATCGCGGCTTCGATACGCCGCAACTCGCGCGGATCCTCCAACCGCACCCCGTCCGGGCGGGACTCGATCCGCAATTCGTCGTGCCAGTCCGGCCGCGGGTGCAGTTGCTGATCGCAGACCCCGTCGACGCGACCGACGATATCGCGGTAGCGACGGCGCAGCTGACCGGGCAGGTTCTCCGCGTCGATCACCAGCACTCGATGCGAGCGCCGGTCGGGTGCACCGGCTCCGGTGATCGGTGCGGCGAGGAACGGGTGCAGGCCCGCGGTCACCGCGCACGCGATCTGTGCCAGGAGCGTGGATTTGCCGAGTCCTTCGATGCCGGTGAGGATCATCCGGTCCCCGTACTCGAACAGCTGCGGGATCAGCCAGTCGTAGGAATCGCTGCCCGCGAGCACGTCGGCGACCGACGGCGGTAACGCGGCGGCGCCCGGCGCGACGGGGTCGGTGAAATCCAGATCCAGCCCTTCGCGCGCGCGTTGCACGACTTCACCAGTGAATTCCAGATCACCTGTACGGTGCAGGGATTGGAGTTTCTGGATCATCCGGGTCGCCTCGGTGATGGCGGTGCGGGCGCGCCAGAGGGTGATGATCCGGTCGGCGAAGTAGGGCACCGATCCGGGCACGCCTTTACCGAGCATTTCCAGGGTGAGCTGGCGCAGCCGGTGGGGATTGCCGCCGAGTTCGCCTCTGCTGCTGGCTTTTTCGATGATCACTGCCGGATCGGCGGGGTGCCCGTCGCGCAGCATGTCGACCATGGTGGCGTGCAGCAGCTGGTGAGCGGGCCGGTAGAACGCCTCGGTAGGGATGTCGGCCACCTGCTGCGCGACCTCGGTGTTGTCCCAGGTGTAGAGAGCCGCGCCGAGGATCTGCTGTTCGGCTTCCAGGTCGCACATCAGCGGTTCCTCCTCGACGCTGGTCACGACCCGACCCTCAGGCGTTCACGCAGCTTGGACGCCGCCCACAGCCCGGCCTCGGCCATGCCGCCGAGCTCGGAGCGCAGCACATCCTGGTGCACGCCGTCACCGAGGAGCGCTTCGAGTTCGGCGCGCAGGGCTTCGCGGGCACGGCCCGGTGGGGTGCCGCCGTTGCGGGTGATCATGTCGAGGTGATCACGCGCCAACTGCCAAGCCATGGCTCGTTTTTCGCCGACGGTGACCGGGTCCGGAACAGGCAGCGGCTTGTGAGCGGCCGTCATCCGCCAGTAGTACCCGGCGTCGCCGTAGAGGTCGAAAAGCCGGTCCAGGTCCGGGTTTTCGGCGACATCGCCGGTCGCGAGGTACTCCGCGCGAGCGTCGATCAATGCCTCGGCACGGTCCAGCTCGGCTTGGGCCTGGGCGTGGCGGAACGTGCCGGCGTCCGGTTCGGCCAGGACCGCGATCGCGTCGGGCACCAGCCGAGCCAGCACCCGCCGCCGCATCGCCGCAGTCGCAGGAATCTCCGGGGCGGCGGCGTTGAGCCGGTCGGCGACCTCGTCCCCGCCATGTCGTCGGCGCGGCGCCGACGGCCCGGTCCTCGGCGGCGATGACTCCGATCCCGGTAACGCCGACGCCCTGAACGGCGGAGACTCCGGCGGTGACGGCGAGCTGGGTTGCGCGGAATCCTCGCCTCCTCGCGCGTTACTTACCGCAGGGGGGAGATCTACAGAAGAAGAGATATCTTCTTCTGTACATTGTGAATTGTGAGACGCGTACGCGTTGGTAGGTGGGCCGCTAGCGTTTCCGCTAGCGCCCGCGCGCCGGTTCGCCGCTTTCGCCAAGCCTCCCAATCTCCCTGCTGACTTGGCCTTTTCCCGCCTTTCGGTGGTGTCGGAGAACACTGTTTGATGCATGGCGTAGTCATGCATGGTGTAGAAATCCGTGCCCACACGGTGCCGTCGCCGTGCACGCACCGTGCCCGCATGGTGCCGTCGTAGTGCAATCGTGGTGATGCCAGGATTGCGCCACGGTGAAGACCTCACGGATGCGTTTGGGCACCAGCTTGCGGGCCTGCGTGCCGGGCACGACCCCGTCGGTGCGGTTACGCACGCAGTAGATCCACAACTCGATCAAGGCCAGCTTCGCGACCGGCGACATCGGCCCGGTCTTGCGGTTTTCCAGGAAATCGACCGACAGCTTGATATAGCCGCGACCGTCCTTCCTGGCTTCGATGCGGGATTCAGCCGCCATATCCCTCTCCTACCCGGCCCGCGCCCCGGCACACGCCATGCGGCGCATACCGGGGAGCGGGCTGACCTGCGGTCGCCGTCGAATCGTGAACTCGGGGTGGTCTATTCGATCAGCGTGACGTCGCGTGACTCGTAACGGCCGTCATCCCAACGCCTCTCGGTCACCCACGCGCGACCGTGACCGCTCTCGACCACATACCGGCACTGGTAGAGGATGCGTACGGGTTGGCCGGTCTCGTCGCGGACTTCGGCGACGATCGTCCAGTGCTGGCCGTCGCCGAACGGATCGCTCGCGTTCGCAAGGAGGACGGGCATCGGCCTGTCCGGGTATGGCCCGGTCACGACGCACCCTCACCAATAGGTGTGTATATCGTTGCGCTGCGCCGGATTCCGCCCGGTTTCCCCGAGCGGAGGCGTCCGCGTTCGACCGCGATGTTGACCAGTATCAGTGCGGTGCCGTCGTCGAGCGCGGTGACTTGTTCGAGGGTGAACGGGTCACCGCGGGTGATCAGGTCGTCGAGACGATCGGCGATACGTTCCTCGGCAGCGGACAGAATCACGCAGTCGTAGCGCAACAAGCGGGCCTGCAGGGTGTCCAGCGAGATACCCAGGTGCCGGGCGATCGCCTGGTGAGACATGTTGCCGCCGCGCAGGAATCGGTACTCCTCAACGAAGACCCGCCCCGCGTCATCGCGCGCTGCCGAGTCGCGGGAACGACGCCTGCGGTTCGAGCTCATGCCGACCTCGGTTCGGTCATCGCATCGAGGTAGCCGAAGTAGTCGCACTCGATCCACCGCAACGGACGGGAGTCACCGTTGAGCCGAAACCCCTTGTCCGCCAACGCGTGTGGCTTGGGCTGTGACCGCCACTGCAACACCAGTTGCTTCGTGACACCGAGGCGCTGAGCCACCTCGACGGTGTCGATCAGCCCGTGCTGGCATCTCGGGTTCCGGCACTGCTGTTTCGTCATTCGTGTTCACCTCCTTCCGCATTCGCCTCAGTGGTGCGGCGCTTCGCCCGTTCGGCGTCGACCTGCTCCAGGGTGGCCTTGATGGACACGATCAGCTCCCGCAGCGTCGTGGGCTCACCTGCCAGGTCCACGGTGGGCGCGCCGAGCAACCGGTAGGAGTCGATCTCGTGGTAGAGGTCGCGCAGATGATCCATCGCCGCCACGGCGAAGATGCGGCGCCGGAACTCCCCGACCGTCGGCATCTCCTCGCCGCCGTCGAGCCACTCCGCGATCTGGGTGGCCAGCTCGCCACCGGGCTCCGCGATGACCTGGTTGGCCAGGAACGGCAGCCGGGTCTTGGAGATGTGCAGGTTGTTCTTCAAATCCAGGTCGGCGACGATGTCGAACTCGTGCTCGAGCCCTTCGCGCTGCATGGGGCGGGTGCCGACCTTGCGCGGCACCGCGCGGCCTTTGGCGTCTTCTTCGATGACGTATTCGGTTTTGGTGCGCATCGTGACGATCAGGTGGCCGGGGAAGGTGAGCATCGCGTCGACCATGCGGCGCTCGTCGGGGTTGGCTTCCTTCCACCCGGAAAACGAGTTGCTGCCGAGCTTGCGGCGGTCGACCTGTTCGAGCATCCCGTCCTGGCCCATCCAATAGTGCGACCAGGAATCGATGATCATCACCGCGAACCCGTGACCGGCGGCCACGCCGAGGATTTCGACGAGGCTGGCCGGGGAGAACCGGTCCGGTTCCAGGGTTTGCCACTGCCAGCCGTTGAGGCCCTGATACTTGCTAGCGCTGCCATGCTCGGTGTCGACCATCCCGACCACCCCGCCGTCGCGCTGCGCCCATTCCCAAGCCAGCGACAGCGCCGTGTAGGTCTTGCCGGACCCCGACGGTCCGGCCAAGGCCATGCGCGCCTTGCTCTTTCGCCGGACGGCGGGTTTGAACTCGATCGCCACCGCTACCGCCTGTTCGAGGGGTAGACGGCGGGCCCGCCTGCCATGGGACCGGCAGGCGGGTTAAAATGGGGTCGCATATTTACTCCCGTAGATGTGCCCGACCCGGCGGAGTGCTAGCCCGCCGGGTCACCTTTTTGTTCTTCGTCTCCCGTAGACGTTGTTCCCGTAGATACGGTTGTGCTCGGTTCTGGCTGGTCTCCTTCCTGTTCGATCCGGAACATATTTTCGGCCGGGATGTCCAGTGCCGCAGCGATTCTCACCGCCAGCGCGGGGCTGCACGAGGTTCGCGCTCCCGAACGCAGCAGCCCGATGATGCTCTTGCCGCACCCGGCGCGGTCGGCGAGGCTTCGGACTGCAATCCCCCTGTCCTGCATCGTATCTCGCAACACGGTGCGGGTCTTCAATCTCGCCCGGTAGACCATCCTGGCCCCTCCCTCTGCCTCATCCCCAGTCCAGACAGTAACAACAGAAGGCATCTATGTCTACCAACTCACGAATGAATGATGAATATTTGCGCAGATAGACGATATTTCCAATATCTATTGGCGCACATCGCGCATAGGGTGTCGCATCAAGTGTTCTGCCGGTGTGGACATATGCCCTACGCTTAGGCCATGCCACGTAAGCGTGCGATACCCGAGCCGTGGGCCTCCGCGATGGCCGCGGTGGGTATCAACAGCCGAAACGAACTCGCCGACACCGCCGGCGTGCACCCGACCACGATCAGCCGGTTGATCGACAACCCCGAACACCCGTCCTCGATCGAAACGGTCCAGGCCGTGGCCGACGCACTCAAACTGGACGTCCGCGACGTCGCCCACTGGTCCGGCATCGCCCTCGAACTCGCCGAGCCCTACATCCCGCCCCCGGAAGCAGCCCTCCTCGGCCGCGAACAACGCCGACTCGTCACCGAACTCATCCGCGCACTCGCCGCGACCAACCGACACCCACGCCCGCCGTTGAAGATTCAGACGGCCGGAATCGTCGTCCTGTCCGGCGAATAGCCGAATATGTAGCCACAGTGAATATTTCGCAGGTACGCGGCACCGTTCACCACACGACCGATGCCGTCATGCAGCAACGCCATTCATCGCAGCTGGACAACCTCGGCATCGGCGATAAAACGCCGATTCGAATGTCTACTTCCGCAAGCGTTCGAGCACCGTCCGCAGCTGTGCCTTGCAGGACGCCTGCAGGTCGTCGGTACTGGGTGCGGCGACCGCTACGATCCTGAACTCGATCTCCGCTGCGAGGTTGCTGTCCTTGGCCGCGCAAAGGTAGCCCATCGAGAGGAAGCCGCCGAATTGTGTCTGGCCCCACGCCCAAAACCCATTCGACCCGACTCCGGACAGATCACCAGTGCCTTTGGTATTCGCCGGACCTGTGCCGCTCTGCTGCCAGAGCTTGTAGATATTGGTGTAATCGTTCTGGTAGGCGGGCTTCCGGTCGAACTCGGCATCCAGCGTCATCGTTGATGTCTGGTCGCCGTAATCTCCATTCCAGCGGTACGCCGCGGAGCACGAAAGGCTACCGCCGCCCATTTCGGGGTCGGGCGGGCTTTCGGTGTGCTTCGGTGCCTCCCTGGGGCCGGTCGTCCCCCACTTCAATAGCACCGACGGGTCGATCAGGCTGCAGGAGTCGATGACGCCGGGCATCGCATACCGGTCCGCGGCCCGTTTGGACTCGCCGTCGATCAGCATGACCGCGCCGACCACAACACCGATGGCGACCACCAGGGCGACCGCCCCTCCGACGAGCCAGCGCGTCTTGTTCGAGCTGGTACGCGGGGATGAGTACGGCGAGGGGAGGCTGGATCGTGGCGGCATCGGATGCCTGGGCACCGACCTTCGTTCCGCCTGTGGCACCGAGACATCCCGCAGCACAAACGTTTCCGAAGACTGTGGGGGTGCGGCAACGGCTCGCTCGGACACCGCGTCACGCACGAAGGCTGCGAATTCGCTGCAACTACTGAATCGCTGGTCACGATGCTTGGCCATGCCCCGAGCAAGAACCGCGTCCAAACGCACCGGAAGATCCGGCCGGATCCGGCTCAGCGACGGCAACGGTGCGTTCAGATGCCCCGCCACCACCTGCCCGGGGTTGTCAGCCGCAAAAGGTGACTGCCCGGCCAGCAATGTGAACAGGGTGCACGCCAGTGAGTACTGGTCGGCTCGGTGATCGAGCGGCTGCCCGGTCAGCTGTTCTGGTGCCGCATACGCAAGCGTCGCGGTGAAAGTACCGGTGGCGGTGATCTTTGTGGTCGCGTCCAGCAACCGTGCGATACCGAAATCGGTGAGCACAGCACGTTCGTCCCGACCGGCCTCCGGGGCGGCGAGCAGAATGTTGGCCGGTTTGATGTCGCGATGCAGGACACCCCGCGCGTGCGCATAGTCCAGCGCGGCGGCGGTTTCGGTGATGATCCGCGCCGCCCGGTCGCTGGTCACGGCGCGGGGATCCAGTCGGCCTATGTCAGAGCCCTGGATGTATTGCATGGCGACCCATAGGTGACCCGCATGGGTACCGCGGTCGTAGACGCCGACGATGTTCGGATGTTCCAGCCGCGCAACGACATTAGCTTCCTGCTCGAACCGCCGACGCAGCTCCGCGTCACCGGAGACCTCACGATTGAGCAGCTTCAGCGCAACCCACCTCGGCAGCCGAGGATGGCGGGCCAGATAAACCGTGCCCATACCACCCCGTCCGAGCACGCCTTCGATGACATAGTCCGCAAACGTCGCGCCGATATCGGGATGAACCACGATCCCCCCTCGCACTACAGCACCTCATGATCCACGCCAGCATAGGCGGACAACCAAATCAGCGGGAGCAGCGCGGGTGTGCCACGCATCGGCTACACCAACGATCGGCGACGACTGGCCGAAGCAGTCGCTGCACAACTGGAGGGACAGTGCAGAAGTACTACAACCCACTGTCCACCATGTATCCGTCACATAGGGCGCCGCGCGAATCTCCTAGCAACACAACGGACTCAAGCCCGACTCACCGTTAAGCAGGTCTCGCGTCCATCGCATTCTTACCTCTGCTGGACCGCCGCCGCAACGAACCTATCTATGACGGAGGTGAGCTTCCGGTCACTGATCGCTCTGGAATCGCCTACGCGGCAATCACATTCGTGAATAGGCAAAGCCGGAGTCCACGGCAAACCGCATACGGTAAGGAATAGCCCAGACTCACCCAGACGATTGAAACTTATTGGTAGCGTTTGGACTTCGAGCTAGAACCGATCCAGCCACAAATGACGCTCGACCGGTGTATTGATGTGAGATGCGATCTTTGTACCGCACCGTCGCGCAAGCGTCCGATAGCGGCGCTGCCGGTGCCGAACAGGCTCGCGAGAGCTCCCGAGGGCCGGGACCGGGCATTGTCATGAGCACCTGGTCGGCGACGACCAGAGCCCAGATTTCATACAGAATCGCTTTGCCCACAGCCGATTCCGCAATATCGTTGACACCCAGCAGTGTGCTGCCACCTTTCGCGACCGGGGGCGGGTCGAGTCCGGCACTGGGGACAAGTTCCCCAATCATCGAGATCTTCCGAACGAGGCCCGATGATGTGACGATTTGAGTCGATCAATCAATTCTATTGGGCCAGTGGGGATTTCAAGGCCCAGACAATGAACTTCTCTTGATGAGGATTTCAAGGAGGGGACTATGTCACGCAGCCAGAAACACCGGAAACGCATCCGAATGCTCCGGACCGCCGCTGTTCTCGCGACCATCACCACGCTCGCATTCGACCCCACCAGCGCGTCCGCGCGGCCGATGGATCCTCCCTACCCCATCGGTGGGGCGATCAAGGTCGAATACGACGAGACCGGCGGATTCGACTTCTTCGGCAACGCAACCAACCCCGAGTCCGACGCCGCCCGCGGCGGACGCTGGCAGGCATTCGAGAAGAACAGCTCCATCTACTGGCACCCCCTGGTGACCGACGGCCACGCCCACCAGATAGGCGGTAGAATCCGGGACAAATGGGGTGAACTCGGCTGGGAGAACGGAACTTTGAAATACCCCACCACCAGAGAACAACCGACCCGCAAGCCGGGCCGGTTCAACGAGTTCGAGGGTGGGTCAATCTACTACTCCAGCGCAACCGACGCGCACAACATCTGGGGACTGATCCGCGACAAGTGGGCCTCACTCGACTGGGAGAACGGCCCACTCGGGTTCCCGACCAGCGACGAATTCGGCACCCGCAACAACGGCGCCGGCCAGCACATGGAAGGCGGCGAGCTCTATTACTCGCCGTCCACCGGTGTCCACCCGGTGTGGGGCGCCATTCGCGACCAGTGGGCCAACGCGGGATATGAGAACGGGCAATACGGGTACCCGACCAGCGACGAAGTCAAAGGCGGGGAAGTAAAAGGCGACGGGTACGAGGGCCAGTGCCAGTACTTCGAACATGGCGTCATCATCTCGGGTTTCTCGACACCGTCGTTCTACGACAAAGGATTCTCATCGGTCTACGTCGGCCCGGCAGGCACCCAGTTGGGGCTGTTCAACACCTCCAAGTACACCGCAGAAGTCGAGAACGCGGTCAATCAGTGGAACTCGAAAGGCGGGGTGACGATCGTAATGCCCGGCGTCGAGAATCCGGTACTGCGGCTCATTGATGTCAACCGTTCCGATGTGCAGTTCGTCGGGCAGTACGACCAGGGCACCCAGATCCAGTTCAACACGTATTACATGGATCAAAACGATTACCGTGGCCCCAAGGACCGCAATCTCGTCATGCACGAAATGGGTCATGCACTGGGTCTGCACCACAGTTGTGAGGACAACATCATGCTCTCCCGTGTAACTCCACAAACCGAGTTCGGTCCAATCGACAGCAGTTCGTATCAGGCTATGTGGGGAGGGGTCTGACATGCGTTTGACCATCGAATCGATATCTACCCGCGCGGTTGGCTTATTCGCTGTCATGATCGCGGCGGCGGTCGTGGCAGGTTGCGACGAAACACCGCCGGATGTCCCGGCAGGGAAGGTCAAAAACGTCGAGGCTGAACTGGCCGTCGACCCCTCCGACCGTGCCGCGGTCGCAGGGTGGGCCGATGCCATCTTCGTCGGAACGGTGGAGGAAAATCTGCACACCGAGGTTCCCGAGACCGGAATACCGGAGACCCAGTTCCGGGTCGCTGTCGTGGACCAATTGAAAGGCGAGTTGCCCGCCAAGGTCGTGGTCAATCAATTGGGAGGTACGAATAGTCGCGGTGAGATCATCGTCGTCGACAACGTGCCGCTCATCGGTCCCGATAAGACCTACCTGTTTGTCACCCGCTACTACGCCGAGAAGGGATGGCTCACCGCCGCGACCGGGCTGGGAACCCGCGAACTGATCGGCCCGGAAGCCGAGGCCGCGAAGCGGGCCGACAACAATCCGGCCAACCGCGATGCCGAGCCCGATGTCGTCAAACGCATGCGCGATGCCATCGCCCACGAAAAGCCCTTCCCAGACGAGGCCACCCGACCGAAACTGCCCGATCCCGCCAGCCTCCCCTCGGCCGTGACCGGCATCCCGACCCCACGAGGAAACACGAGTCCGGCACCGACACCGACCACGAGCCTTCCACCGGCTCCCACAACCAGCGCACAACCGCACCCGCCAACGACCACCAGCGGAAACCCACCGACTCCAACATCATGACAATTGACATCGCTCATCTACGGAGCCGTCGGGGAAGGATTTCCCGACGGCTCCATAAGGTAATTCCCAGTCCCAGAATATAGTTCACGGCACGCCGCAGGCAATAATTCGAAATACCTTCCGCTCCCGTAGAATTGGTGTTGCCAGACACCGGCTAGCACCGGTTTGCACACTACGGGAGAACAATTGAACATGCATCGTTTCGCGCGCGCTGACGGGCGGCGCGCCTGATGGCGCGTGAACGGATAAAGCCTGGCAGACACGGGAAGATCACTGTCACCCCGGTCCGCGACCAGGACGGGAAAACAATCAAGCACATCGCGAAGACTAATGTCCGGGACACCGACGGTGCACTGCGTCCGGTCACAGCGAGCGGACCCAGCAAGACGAAAGCCATTGCGGCACTGGAAGAAAAACTCAGCGGCCGCGTGACGCCGTCGAAGGCGGCCATCACATCGGAATCTCTGGTCGACGCACTCGGCGAGCGCTGGCGAACCAGGATCCAGCGATCGAATCGGTCGGCGAACACCAAACGCCGGTACATCGAGATCCTGGATCTGCACATCATCCCCGCGCTGGGCAAGCTCACCATCGGTGAATGCACCGCCCTCGTGCTGGAAAGCTTCCTCGAGGAGTTGGGTGAGCGGATCGGGAAACCCACCGCCAAGCTGGCCAAGACCTGCCTGTCCGGGATGTGGACCATCGCCAGTCGATACGGGGCGTCGGCGGGCAACATCGTCAAACTGCTCGCACCGATCGAGGTGGAGGACAAGCCCGTCGTCGCGTGGTCGACCGATCACGTCCTGCGCGTCCGGACGGCGCTCCATGAGGACGAGCACGCGATACGGACCGGGATAGCCGACATCGTCGATCTCCTGCTCGGAACCGGATGCCGGATCGGTGAGACCATGGCGCTCAAATGGAAGCACCTCGACCTCGACGCCGCGAAACCCAGCGTCCTGATCGAAGGCACCGTGGTCCGGCTCCGCGGCGGCGGACTGTTCATACAGCCGCATCCGAAAGGCGGTCCCAACGGCAATCGGCGGCTGTTCTTGCCCACTTGGGCCGTGTTGCGCTTGAAGATTCGGCGCACGCTGATGCCGCACGACCCGGAGGATCTGGTCTTCCCGTCGATGCGCGGTACCCTGCGCGACCCGCGCAACGTGCGCAAGCAGCTCAAGCGGATCCTGACTCGGCTGGGCTTCACCGATATCCCGCAGAACCCGCACGCCGCCCGCAAGACCGTCGCCACGAAGCTGGCCGAGGACGGCGAAGGCGGCCAGACCGACATCGGGATCGCCGCAGCGCAACTGGGCAACACCGAGGCGATCACGCGTCGGCACTATGTCCAGCGAACTCACGTCGGCCCGGACGCCCGCGATCGGTTCGATGCCTTCGCCCTCGCCGGTGAAAATGGAGAGTAAATAGAGAGTTGGGCTCCGATGAGCCTGTTGCCCCGGATCCCCAGGCCCGCTGGCCTGGGTGTTTGTGGGGCGGGCGGGGCTCGAACCCGCGACCAATGGATTATGAGTCCACGGCTCTAACCGACTGAGCTACCGCCCCTGGGCTGTGGTGGGTGCCGACAGCTTGGTGGATGCTACCGGGTGGGGTGCCGGTCACACCAGTTGGGCTGGTCGGGGGTGTCGTGTTGGGCGGCTCGGGGTGGGGGAGTGCTTCCGGATTCGCTCCGGCCATGCGCGGGCTTCGCCGACTGTGCCTATTAGGCTGGGCGTACCGCCGAACATTCTGGAGGGTCCGTTATGTCGAACGTGTTCACGAATGTGTTGAAGGCGCATCAGTGGGTGTACGAGAACAGCGGTGGGCTGGTGGGGCATCGACTGTTGTTCGGTAATCCGACGTTGCTGTTGCGGACGGTTGGGCGCAGGTCGGGGCAGCCGCGGACTTCGGCGTTGACGTATGGGCGGGATGGTGACGCGTATCTGGTTACCGCGTCGAATGGTGGTTCGCCGCGCCCGCCGGGTTGGCTGGCGAATGTGAAGGCCGAGCCGAAGTGCGAGATTCAGGTGGGGCGGCGACGGATTCCGGTGCTGGCCAAGGCCACTTATCCGGACGACCCGGATTACGCGCGGCGGTTCGCCATCGCCGACGAGGTGAACAAGGGGCGGTATACCGCCTATCAGAAGATGACGAAGCGGCCGATCGCGGTAGTGGTGTTGACGCCGGCCTGAGTGGGTCAGCGGTCCTCGTCGCGGTCCCAGTGGTCCCAGTGGTTCTCCTCGGGGTGGTCGTAATCATCGCCGTCCCAGTGCTTTTCGCGAGGCGGGCGGCTGGCCAGCTGGACTACGACGGCCACGATTATGAGAATTACGATGACCACAATCACGGTAATCACGCACGCACCCTAGCGCCGACCTGGTTCGCGCGCAGGGCGAGACGGGTCGGCGCTAGGGTGAATGGCCTTGCGTGCCAGCCGTTTTTCAGATCGTCATAGCACGAGTACGGTCCGCCCGATCGCGTCGCGGTTTTCGATCGCGGCGTGTGCCCGGTCGGCCTCGTGCAGCGGGAAGCTTTGCCCGATCACCACTTCCAGCCGTCCCGCGGCCGCCTCCTGCAATGCCCGCTCGGCGAGTCCGTGCCAATCGGTTTCGCCCGCGGTGATTTCGGGCAGGCTGGCGACGGTGATGCCGCGCGCCGCCGCGGCTTCGCGGTTCACCGTCGCGAATTCGCCTGCGGAGGCGCCGTATCCGAGGAATCGGCCACCGTCGGCGATGGCGTCGAGCGCGGTCGTGCCGAGGTCGCCGCCCGCGCCGTCGAACACCACGTGCACACCGGACCCGCCGGTGATCGCGCGCGCCTTGTCGGCCCAGCCCGGTTCGGTGTAGTCGATGACTGCGGTCGCGCCGAGTCGTGTCGCGAGTTCCAGTTTCGCCGTGCCGCGGGCGGCCGCGATGACCTGTGCGCCCGCGGCGCGGGCGAGCTGGGTCAGCAGGATGCCGAGGCCGCCGCCCGCCGCGGTGATGAGCACCCATTCGCCCGGTTGTACGGCGGCGCGATTGTGCACGGCGAGCGCGGTGCGCCCGTCGTGTGCGACGGCGACGGCTTGCGCCGAGCCGAGTTCACCAGGCACTTCGGCGAGCGTATCCACCTTGGCGAGCGCCTTTTCCGCGTAGCCGCCGGTGGGTGTGCCGCTGCCGATTCCGCTGGCCGCGGTCATGGTCGACACGCGCTTGCCCAGCCACGATTCGGCGACGCCCGGTCCGACGGCGGAGACGACGCCCGCCACCGCGCCGCCCGGCACGTAGGGCGGTGTCAGCTTGAAGTACTGGGTGCCCCAACCGCCGCGCAGCCGGGTGTCGAGGAACATGACGTCCGCCGCCGCGACGTCGACCACCACCTCGCCGGGCCCCGGCGCCGGATCGGGCGTCTCGCGCACCCGCAGCACCTCGGGTCCGCCGAATTCCGTCGCGTAAACCGCTCGCATGACCGTCTCCTCGTTCGCTGTGTCCTGGTCGAGTCCAGGATGAAACCTGAATAAAGATTTAGGTCAAGCCGAGTGCGGCCGATTTCGCCGTGGGCGGAATGATCAATCCGCCATGCGGGCAGTCCGATTCAGGAACCGCTGCTACAACTGCTGCCGCCGCCACAGCTACTACTGCTACCGCCGCTACAGCTACTACTGCTACCGCCGCCACAGGAACTTCCACCCCCACAGGAACTTCCGCCCCCGCAACTACTTGTCGAATCGTGCCCGCCATGGTGGTGGTGCCCGCTGGAATGGCTCGATCCGGAGTCGGTTCCGGTATCGAACATGAACGGAGCGCTCGAACTCGAATCGGTGGACGTCCCCGTATCCCCGGCCGCCCAAGGTCCGGCCCCGTCGCGGCTACCCGCCGATGAGGTGCCGCTGCCGCGACGCACCATCCCGATGAACCAGATGCCCAGTGCGAGCACGATCAGCACTATTACGAAACCCCCGAGTGGATCCATGTCCGCACACTAACCGCTCCTGGATCGCCCCGCCGTACAGTTAACTGTGTCGCCATTCAACTTCCGCGAACTCACCCGCGTATTCCGCCCCCGGCAGTCCGAGATCGATCCGCGCCGGGTCGATGCCGCCGTCGCCGCGCTGGAACTGCCGGAGGCCGTCTTCAAAACCTGTCCCTGGCAACCCCGCGAGCTGGTGGCGACCGGTCTGCGGCAGTGGCTGCGCTGCTGCGGCGCGGCCATGCGCGACGGTCAGGTGATCGGGATGCCGTCGCATGCGGTCGACGAGGCGTGGCACGGCCTGATCCTGTGCACCGAGCGCTACGCCGCCTTCTGCGCCGGCGCGTACGGCCGTTTCCTGCACCACTTTCCGGAGGGTGCGGGCGCGCCGAATCCGGCGCACGGTTCGATGGAGCAGCAGTTGGGCCGCACGGTGGTGGCCTGGTCGCTGGCGGCGCGGCCGGGGGAGGAGTGCGTGCTGTGGGATCTGGACCGGCGGGTCGGCGTCGAAAACCCTTGG
Organism: Nocardia sp. JCM 34519.1; assembly: GCF_020361265.1. Classification (NCBI taxonomy): domain Bacteria; kingdom Bacillati; phylum Actinomycetota; class Actinomycetes; order Mycobacteriales; family Nocardiaceae; genus Nocardia; species Nocardia sp. JCM 34519.1. Next base: position 309,128 of record NZ_JAIRBR010000009.1, on the reverse strand, counting down.
GGCATCGGCGCCGACCGGGTCGCGGCGATCGAGGCGGAGCTGGCTAGGTGAGCTTCACCCGCTCGGCGAAGAAGCGCACCGCGGCGGGCGCGAGCCGGTTGACGTGGTACTGCAATCGCGCCTCCGGTGTGACGGGGACGATGCTGCGGTCGCGTTCGACAGCCCGCACGATCAGCTCGGCCACCTTCGCGGGCCCGTAGCCGCGCCTGCGGTAGATGTTGTCGTAGCGCTGCTGCTTGCGCCGTTCCTCATCCGCGCCGATGCCCGAAAACCTGGTGTTGGCAACAATATTGGTGTGCACGATGCCCGGGCACACGGTGTGCACCGAGATACCCTTGCCCGCCAGCTCGGCGCGCAGGCAGTCGGAGAACATGAATACCGCCGACTTGGAGGTGGCGTACGCGCTGAACCCGCGCTGCGGGCTGTAGGCGGCCATACTCGACAGGTTCACGATATGCCCGCCCAGCCCGCGCTCGGCCATCGCCTTGCCGAAGGTGCGGCAGCCGTTGATCACCCCGCCCAGGTTCACCCGCATCACGCGATCGAATTCCGTTGCGGGCGTGTCGAAGAAGTCGCCCGCCTGACCGATGCCCGCGTTGTTGATCAGAATGTCCGGCACGCCGTGCGCCGCGATGACGGCGTCGGCGTGCGCGGCCACCTCGGTCTCGTCGGATACGTCCAGCGAATAGGCGTGTGCCACACCGCCTTCCGCAGCGATCAGCTCGGCCGTCTCCTTGGCGGCGACGAGATCGATATCGGAGAGCACGATTTCGGCGCCGCGCCGGGCGAAGGACAGCGCGGTCTCCCGGCCGATACCGCTGCCGCCGCCGGTGATCACCACCAGCTGATCCGCGAAAGGCGCGCCGGCCCGGCCGACTTCGGCCCGGCGCAGCCCGCGGGCGGCGGGCGCGCCCGCCAGCGAGTCGATGAGTTCGGTGGTCGCGGTGGCGAGCAGTTCCGGGTGCGAGAACGGAACCCAGTGTCCGGCGGCGATATTCCGGCGCCACAGCCGATCGGTCCAGTTGGGTTCGTCGTCATAGCCCGCGGGCCGCACCGCGATATCGCGGCCGGCGACGATCAGCTGCACCGGGACGTCGGTGCGCCGCTCACGCGGAGAAAGCAGGTGCTGCACGATATTCGCGCGGTAGATCAGCAGGCCGTCGACAATGTCGCGCCGAAAACTGGGTCCCAGCTTGATATTCGACGGCGCGGTCTCGTTCATCAGCGCGACGAACAGCTGCCAGAGCCGTTCGCTGCCGATCAACCCTAAGGTGGCCCTCGGCAGCACCGGCGTCATGAAGAAGAAGGTGTATGCCGAGGAGAGCAACTGGGTGAACGGCTGCCAGATATTGCGTGGCGTCGGCCGGGACAGCCGCTCGCGCATCCATTTCGCGACGTGGTCCAGATTCGGCCCGGACACCGAGGTGAACGATGCGACGCGCGCCGCGGCCCCCGGTTCGCACACCGCCTCCCACACCTGCACCGAACCCCAGTCGTGCGCGAGCACATGCACCGGGCGGTCCGGGCTCACCGCGTCGATCACCGCGTAGAAATCCTTGGCCAGCTCCGCGAGCCGGAAGTCCGCGACGCGCCTGGTCCTGGTGGATTCGCCGTGGCCGCGGGTGTCGTAGGTGACCACCCGGAAGCGCCGGTTCAGCAGCGGCACCACCCGGTCCCACAGGTGGTGGGTGTCCGGCCAACCATGCACCAGCACAACGGTTTCCGCTGTCGGGTCGCCGGATTCGAAGACGGCGATGTCGAATTCGCCGCTGCGCACCGTCCGCCAGCTCGCCGGGGCGTCCGGGATGGCTTCTGTCATCGGATATCTCCTTGTCACAGGACGTATTTCACAGGTCGAGCACGAGACGTTCACCCGCCGAACGGGATACGCAGACGAGCATTTCGCCCGCCGCGTGCTCCTCGGCGGTGAGCACGGTCTCCCGGTGGTCCGGCGTGCCCGCCAGCACCCGCACCTTGCAGGTGCGGCAGAAGCCTTGGCGGCACGAGTACGGCCGGTCGGGGCGGCGTTCCAGGATGGCGTCGAGCGCCGTTTTGTCCGCGGGCACCGCGACCACCTCGCCGGAGCGGGCGAATTCGATCTCGAAGGGCGCGCCGTCCACGATCGGCGGCGGCGAGAACCGCTCGGAATGCAGTTCCACACCGCGCATTTCGCGGATCGCCTCGGTGATGACCGCGGTCATCGGGACGGGACCGCAACAGTAGACCGCGGTGCCCGCCGCGACGCCGGGCAGCAGCGCCGCGGCGTCGGGCAGGCCATGCGCGTCATCGGTGCGCACGGTGACGCGGCCGCCGAAGCTTTCCACCTCGTCCAGGAAGGGGATGGTGTCGCGGCTGCGGCCGGTGTACACCATGGACCAGTCGACGCCGAGCCGATGCGCCAGCCGCAGCATCGGCAGGATGGGCGTGATCCCGATCCCGCCTGCAACGAAATGCAAACGGGCCGAAGGTGATCCGTGCCCCGGCACGGCGAACGGGAAGGCGTTGCGCGGCCCGCGCAGCACCACCGGCGTGCCGACCGGCAGCGCATCGTGCACCTCGATGGAGCCGCCCTTGCCATTCGGTATGCGGCGCACCGCGATTCGGTAGGCGCGGGTGTCGGCGGGGTCGCCGCACAGCGAATACTGGCGCAGCCGCCCGGACGGCAGCTCGATATCGAGGTGCGCGCCGGGATGCCACGGCGGCAGCTCCCGGCCGTCCGGCGCTTCGAGCCGCAGGCTCACCACATCCTGGTCGTATGCCTCGACGCGGCGCTCGGTCACCACCACCGGTATCCGGCGATCGTCGACCCGGGGGTCGAGCTCGCGCCGATTCGTCCGCGCGGTCCAGCGGATCCGGGCCGTCGCGACCGCGTCGACCACCCGGAACGCCCGGTCGGTAGCGCGCTTCCCGAATAGGTCCGCGGGCATTTCGGTCGGGATATGTCTCACGAAGCCACCGCGCGCGCCGCGGGCGACTCGGCCAGATAGGCGACGGCCTGTGCGGTCGACCCGACCGACTCGGGGTTGTAGCCGGGTTTATAGGTGGACAGCGCGCTGCGCAGCAGCGAGGGCACGCCGGGCAGCGCGCCGCGCCACATCGAGCCGAAAATGCGGAGGACCAGCCGCGGGTAGCGGTGGTTCGGCAGTGTCGGGTCCTGGTGGACCAGGAATTTCGCGCCGCGGGCCACCAGCGTCACGAAGATCGGGAAGGTGAGCGCCATGATGGCGGCGCGCCGCACATAGCCGACCCCGAAGTACAGCGCGACATCGTGCGCGACGTGCCGGTGTTCGACCTCCTCGGCGCCGTGCCAGCGGAACAGATCGGCCATGCGCGGGTCGGCGCCGAATTTCTCCAGGTCCGCATTGAGCACCCAGTCGCCGAGGTAGGCGAAGAAGTGTTCCAGCGCCGCGATGAAGGCCAGCCGGTCGACGAGCACCTGCCGCCCGGCGACGCCGTGCACATCCGTGGGTACGAGCGTCTTGCGGAAGAGGTATTCCGCTTGCCGCACATAGGGTTCCGGATCGATGCCGTGTACCGCGAGCACCTCGTGCAGCACCTTGTCATGCGTTTCTGCGTGCATGGATTCCTGGCCGATGAAGCCGTGCATGGCCTCGCGCAGCTTCTCGTCCTTCACGTAGGGCAGCGCCTCTGCGTAGGTCGCGCAGAACATTCGTTCGCCCTCGGGCAGCAGCAGATTGAGCGCGTTGATCACATGTGATGCGATCGGCTCGTCCGGCATCCAGCGCAGCGGCGTATCGGTCCAGTCGAATCGCACATTGCGCGCATGCAGCGCGACCTCGCCCGGATCGATGCCGGGGCGTCTGCGAAGTAGCTTCATCGGTACTCCTATCCACGGATGTCGCCTCATCGCGTCCGTTCCTGCATAGCTGTAGCAAACATCATACACATATATGCAACGTCGAGTTACATACACATGCCGGTTCGAGCCGCCCTCGCTCGGCGGCGCACCGTGGAATGCTGGTTGGCATGCTCGAATTCGATGTCGCGGGTGCCGGTTATGTCTGAAGCGGAATTGGATCCCGCCGCGGTCGAGATCGGCAGTTTCTTCCCGCAATCGCCGAGCGCCGTCTGGCGGGCGTTGACCGAGCCGAGCCTGATCGAGCAGTGGTTGATGCGATCGATCGGCTTCACGACGGCGGTGGGCACCCATTTCATCTTCGCGGTGCCGACCCAGCCGACCGGTGAGATCGCCTGCGAAGTGCTGGAGGTCCGGCCGGGCGAACAGCTGACCCTGAGCTGGGTGGATCTGCGCGCCGAATATCCGCGGCGCTGGGTGCTCGACTGGACGATCCGGCCGCAGGGCCGCGGCACCCGATTCCTGTTGACGCACACCGGATTCGATATCGCCGACCGGCGCCAGAAGATGGCCCGCAATGCCATGGAGCGGGGTTGGCGGACCACGATGACGCGCTTGCGTGAGGTGCTCGAACACGCCGAAGCGTGAGGTGGCTGATCGTGTGCTGCCTAGGCAAAGCCGGGCACTGCCGCCGAAATCGCCTGGGCCCGTGCGAACGAGACCGGCGTGATCGTCTCTCGCCGCTGCAATCCGGCCTGCTCACCGGGGCTTTTTCGGTCGAGCGGGTCGCGGGTCTGCCCGCCGAGGATTGGCGGCGGGCCCACCACGATTTCACGACGGGCCTGTCCGCCGATCTCGAGCTCGCCGCCGCGCTGCGGCCGATCGCCGAACGCCACGGACGCAGCGTCGCCGAGGTGGCCATCGCCTGGGTGCTCGCCTGGCCCGGCGTCACCGGGGCGATCGTCGGCGCGCGCAAGGCGGCTCAGGTGGATGGCTGGATCGGCGCGGGCTCGCTCGAACTGACCCCGGCTGATATCGAGGAGATAGCCACCGCGATCGAAGTCTCCGGCGCGGGCGTCGGTCCGGCCCGCCACGCATGAAGATCGCCGGGCCGCGCCGTCAGCCCAAGGCGTCGAAAACCGCCTCGGCACTGTCTCTTTCGCGATACAGGCGCCAGGCGGTCTCGGCGATGGCATCGGGGTCGAGGGTGCGGCCGGTGGGATCGCCGAATTGTTCCGGATGCGCGGTGACGTGGCGGTGGATATCGCCGCGTTCGACCAGGCCGCCGATGGTGAGGGTGCCCGCGTATATATCGTGCTCGGCCAGCGCGGCGTGCAGGGTCACCGCGTAGTTCCGCATGGCGCCCGAGGCGATGGCGAGTGAGCCGAGCGCGGGCATCGGCCGGACCGCGCTCAGTCCGCCCGCGAAAAGTAGTGCTCCGGAACGTCTTTCGAGCATTCCGGGCAGGACGTGGGCCACGGTGTCGACCGCGGGGTACAGCCAGGTCATCGCCCGCCGCACCTCGTCGGCATCGATGGTGGTGATCGGCTTCGGCAGCGCCGGATCCATGGCGGTCGCGCCGTAATACATGACATCGATCGCGCCGATCGTGTCGAGCACCGAGCGCAGGCGCGGCATATCCAGCACATCGGCGGCATACGCCTTCGCCTCGATGCCCGCATCGTTGAGCGCGGCGACATATCCCGGGTGTCGTTCCGGGTTCCGGGATATCAGGGCGATGGCGAAACCTTCCCGGCCGAAGCGGTGGGCGATCGACATGCCGAGCCCGGGGCCGACCCCGATGACGACGGCCGTTCGTCGTTCGTTCATGACAAACCTTTCTGGATGAAATCGAGGTATCCCTCGACTTACCCGCCCACCGTAGCATCGATTCCGAGGGTGCCCTCGAGTTTGTAGAATGGATTCCATGGCGACCACATCGAAACCGCTGCGCGCCGACGCCGCGCGCAATCGCGACCGGCTGCTGGCCGCCGCCACCGCGGTATTTGCCGAGCGCGGCCTCGACGCCCCGCTGGAGCACATCGCGCGCCGGGCCGGAGTGAGCATCGGCACCCTCTATGCCCACTTCCCCTCCCGCGAAGCGTTTTTCGCGGCGATCTTCCCGGAGCGCCTCGCGGCGCTGGACCGCATCGGCGCCGCCGCGCTCGCCCAGCCCGACCCGTGGACCGGCTTCGTCCAATTCCTGACCGATCTGTTCGCGCTGCAGGCCGAGGATCGTGGTCTGAACGACGCACTGGCCCAACGCTTTCCGGACGGCGTAGATATCGGTGAGGCCTGTGCGCGCGGTGTCGTCTACGCCGAGCGCATCATCGAACGGGCGCAGCGGGGCGGCATGCTGCGCGCCGATTTCGGCATATCCGACCTGTCCGCGCTGACCTCGGCGATCGGCCAGATCATCCGGGAGACGATCGATACGCGACCGGATGCCTGGCGTCGCTTCCTCGGGCTGTACGTCACCGGACTGTCAGTTCAGGAAGCGAAAACCTGACCGGCCCAATCGATGTGGTAGTCGTAGGTCTGGCGCCACTGTTCGCCGTCGGCCATCCGGTTCAGGATCAGCGGCAGGAACAGCCGGATGAAGACGCGCGAGAGCGGACCCGCGGCCTTGTTCCGGTTGATCCGTTCCGCCTGCCGGATGATCCGCTCGACGCGGGGCCGCCTTGCGGCGACGAACTTTTCGAACGCCACCCGCGGTGTCGCGTTGTCGCGCAGGCACTTCGCCAGCATCACCGCATCCTCGACGGCCAGCGACGCGCCCTGTCCGGAACTGGGGGATGGGGCGTGCGCGGCATCGCCGATCACGATCATCCGGTCGCCGTGCCAGCGCGGTAGATGCGGCAGATAGTGAATCGGCATGAGCGGCAAGAGTTCTCGGCCGCCCGCGATAAGTGGCAGCGCGGGCCCGGCGTCGTCGGCGAAGAGTTCGGTGAGGTAGGCGCGGACCGCCGCATCGCCGTCGGCCAGGACCGCGCCGCGCGCCGGTTCGACGGGATGCGGACAGTTGGCGAACCACCACACCTCGTCGTCGGGTGCGGTGGCATAGCCGAAGAACGCGCGTTTGCCGAAGACGAACCGGTAATCGCCGGGCCCGCCACCGATCTCGACACCGCTCGTATACCCGCCGCTGCCGATGAGCCCGACATAGCTGGGTCGCGGCGCGGCCGGATCGATGCAGTAGCGAACTCTGGAATGGATTCCGTCGCAACCGATCAGAACCGCGCCCTCGGCCTGGCCGCCGTCCTCGAATACGGCCCGCACGCCATGCCCGGATTCGTGCGCATCCACCAGCCGCTTGCCGTATTCGATGCGGATGCCGCGACGCAGCGCCTCATCGCGCAGGTTCCGGTACAGATCGGCGCGTTTCATTGTCCGGCTGGTGGTGCCGTCGGGCAGGGTCTGCCCGGTGGACACCGAGCCGAGAACCTTCCCACCGGCGGTGACGATATGCATCTGCGGGGTCGGGAATCCCGCGGCGAGTACCCGGTCCGCGTCGAGTACGCGCAGCGCATCGATTCCGTTGGAGCCCAGTCCCAGAAAGCTGCCGACCCCCGCCGCGACATCCGAATGTGCCTCGTAGACAACGGAATCGATACCTGCTTTCTGCAATGCCAACGCCGTGGCCGGACCCGCTATCCCGCCCCCGATGATCAGTGCGTTCGAGATCATGAACATCTCCATCTAATTCATTCAATTGAATGAACGAAATGCTACGCTGACGGAGACACGCGAGCAACGGCGATAATTCGGAAGAATCGGCGACGGCAGTTACAGGAGATGTGGGTGAGCGCGGAACGCGACGAGTTGGTGCAGCGGATGCTGGTCTTGGGTCGCGAGATGAGCACGGTCGCGGTCATGCACCATGCCGCGGTCGGTGAGCGACTCGGCATCTCCGCCACCGAGGGCAAGACGCTCGAACTGCTGCAGCGGCTGGGCCCGCTCACCCCGGGCGAGCTGGCGAAGAGCTGCGGGCTGGCCGCCAACACCACGACGTATCTCGTTGCGCGCCTGGAGAAGAAGGGTTATATCCGGCGCAGGCCGCATCCGCACGACAGCCGCAAGGTGCTGCTCGAGGTCGATCCGGCGACCTGGGCGGCGGGTACCGAGTTCTATATCGATTTCAGCGCCAAGATGCAGCGGTTGCTCGCCGGCTACACCCCGGACCAGCTGCGGCTGCTGTTGCATTTCTCGGAGGAGGTCATCCGGATCAACGAGGAGGCCATCGCGGGCCTCGCCGAGGGCTGATCAGCGTGGCGCCTCGGTGAATTCGACATCGGAGCCGGTGAAGGCGAGTTCGCCCGCGGCATCGTGGTGCAGGGTCAGGAAGACGACGCATCGCCCCGCGATCCAATTGGCCAGTTCGGCCGAGGCCACGCCGTCGGCGACCCGCAGCGCGGCCTTGTTGAGCGGATCGGCGGAGGCGACGGTGGCGTAGACGGTGTACCCGGTGTTCGTCGGCGGCCCGGCGAATACGGCGACGACCTGATCGGCGCGAACCCAGCAGGTCCCGTGCGCGGCATGTCCGCGCAACCACAACATTCCACTCATGCCGCTCCCTCGCTGGCGCTCGGTCGCGTCATGAGCGGAGCACGCTGTGCCCATGATTCGCTCGCAAGCTCGCTCATGCCGTTGCCTCGCTGGGCTCGTCCACCTGTTTCGTCTCCCCGACTCGCTGACATCTCAGATGAGGATGCTAGCCAGGTTCACCCGCGACGCAATCGGCATTGAGCGAGACATGATGTAGCGCATCCGCGATCGGTGATCACTCCTTGCCGGTCTACGCCTTCCCGTGCGGCTCGGGCCTGCGTGAATCGATTTCGCCGAGCGCCCAGCGCGCCCACTCCCGATTCATCGTCCAGAATCGCTCGCCCCACTCCATGGCGATCCGGCCGTAGACCGAGAAATCCTTGTCATCCCAGTCGACGGTCGCTTTCAACGCCGCCAGTTCGCCGAGCGCCTTGGCCGCGCCGTTCTCGACACCGGTGAGATACTCCATGGCCTGTTCCTTGCCGACCTCGCCGAGAAAGAAGACGCGCAGCAGCATCTCGTTGCGCGACGCGCGTTTCGGGCGCGTCGTGGTGAGCCAGTCGCGCAACTCGGCGCGGCCCGCGCCGGTGACGGTGTACTCCTTGCGCCCGCGCGGACCCTCGTCGGTGACGGTGATGAGTTCGGCGTCGGCGAGTTTGGTGAGTTCGGTGTAGATCTGGCTCTGGGTGGCGGGCCAGACGTTGGCGAGCGATTCCCTGAATCGTCGCAGCAGGTCGTAGCCGCTCGCCGGACCGTCGGCGAGCAGCCCGAGCAGGGCATACCGGAGGCTCATGACCAATATCGTACATTCCAGTATTGACATGTCGAAATGGCAGTCTCTATCTTCGACATGTCAGAAGTGGAATATTGAATATCGAGGATCTGGTCGACATGTCCTACCTGCGCACCTTCGCCCCGTGGATCGTCTACGCCGTCATCCCCTCCGGGTACTGGCAGTGGGCCGCCCTCATCGCCCTGATCCTGTCCGTCGTCGAGATCGTCAGACAGACCCGTGCGGGCCGCAAGGCCGACGCCATGATCATCGATATCGGCTCGGCCCTGTTCTTCGCGGCGCTGACCGTGCTCGCCTTCGCCGATCCGGGCACCCCGCTGCACCCCTATAGCCCGGCACTGTCCAACGCCGTACTCGCGGTGATCGCGGGCGTATCGCTGGCCGTGCGTGCCCCGTTCACCCTCGGTATCGCCAAACAGTCCGCGCCGCAGGAGGTTTGGGACCACCCGGTATTCATCCGGATGAATTACGTCATCACCTCGGTGTGGGCCGCGAGCTTCGCCATCGGATGCCCGCTGCTGGCCGTGCTCGCGCACCGGGACGCGCCGCGGATCGCGATTCAGGTCGCGGCGTTCGTGATTCCGGTGGTGTTCACCATTCGATACGTCGCGCGCATTCAGGCCCGGGCCAGGGCCGCGGGCGAGCTTGCCTGAAATCGGGCGTGCGCCAACGCTGTTGCGCGTATGACTCGCTCAAGCCCAACGCGGACACTGCAATCGGCCGCGATACGGATCCTTGACCGCCCGATGGATCCGGTACACCGGCCGATTGCCCGGCGCCGCAGCGGCTTCCGCAGGCCGGATCGATTCGGTCTCGCCGGCGGGCGAGATCCTGTGCTCGCCGGGTATTCCGGCGATGTGCGGACGGTGTCTGCGGCCTGGTGTCTGCATGGGCCACAGGGTAGGGGCGCGATCTTGGAAAGAGCTGAGGAAGCCGGTGTGGTGTCGTTACGCTCGACTCGGACCGTCTGGAAGGGGTTGACGAATGGGACACGTCGAGCACACCGCGACCGGGTTGGCGCCGGTCGATTTCGCGTTCGACTATGTCGAGGACTATCGCAACGTTCCGAAATGGATGTTCGGAATCAAGCATTTCACTCCCTTGACCGAACAGACCACCGGAGTCGGCGCGCGCTTCGACACCGCTCTGCACCTCGGCCCGACCACGCTGCACCTGCATGCCGAGGTGATCGAATTCGTGCCGCACCAGATGATTACGCTGCGCGCGGTCAAGGGTATCGAGGGCACCATCCGCTGGACCTTCGCACCCATCGACGAGCGGTCGATGACGATCGGCGCGATCGCCGACTACCGGGTGCCCGGCGGGCTGGCCGGGCGCGCACTCGACCGCATCATCCAGGCGTTCATCGGGCCTGCCATCCGGCACACCGAAAAGAACCTGCGTCAGCAGATCGAATCCGCTTACGCCACGGCGAAGGAACGCGGCTGATCCGGACCGGCCCGCCACCCCGCATGGAAATCGCCATGCGTTGCCCGCCATCCGCGGGCAACCGGCGGCGCGCTACGACCCGATGACGGCGTTCATGATGGTGCCCGCGCTGGTGGCCACCACGCCACCGATCATCGCGCCCGCCACCATCTTCGGGGATTCGAGGCCGCCGCCGGTCCACTTCTCCCAGGCGAAGCGGCCGCCGGCGTAGATGATTCCGCAGATTCCCGACAGCAGAACGAACCAGGTCAGGTAGCGGACGAGTTGGAGGAACTTGTCGGACACCGGGGGCGCCTGAGGCGTTGGATTGCCGATCTGCGCCAGCAGGATGTCGTGGGCGGTGGCGAGGATCATCGTGTGCTGCTCATTCCGGATTCGGGACGGGGTTCATTCGCTTATCGAATGGTATCGGTTTGCCAATTGTGACGCAGTCGCCTTGGTACGCAACAACAGAGCTTACCGGCCCTTGCCCGAGTTGCCGAAGCTCTGGATCATTGGTGGTGGCGGGTGTCCGGCCACCCGCGAGGCCGGGCGCGGCAACGGATTCCGCCCGTTCCGCACCGCCCGGGGATGAGTCGACCTACCCTTACCCGTATCCTCGACAACGGTCGAATTCACCGGTGGCCGAACGACTTTCGCCAGTTCTCCGGCAGACTCGACGGTAGGTGGCAGTAGCAGGAGAGGGAGCAGACGGTGAGCATCATCTTGACGTCGATCGGGGACACCTTTACGACGCTTGCGCAGATCGGCAACCCGACTCCGCAGGCGCCGCCGCTAGCGGACAAGTTGACCCAGATGGTTCGCTACTTCACCTGGTTCGCGATTGCCTCCGGCGCCGTCAGCATCATTTACGCGGGCGGACGGTTCGCCTGGGAGAAGTGGAGCGGCGGCGCGCTGCAATCGCCGAAGATGGTGGCGGGTGCGATGATCGGCGGTGTGGTGGCCACCAGCGCGGGCACCATCATGAATTCGCTGATAGGTAGTTGACCCCGCCCTGCGCGATGCGCTCTACCCTCCCTGATCTTCGAATCGGCTGTCAACAGGGGAGAATCGGTGAACGACAACGGCGTTTCGCGCAGGGTGTTCGGGCTCGCCCGATATCGACGGTCGCGGGGCCGGTGGCGTGCGGCGAATCTTCGGACAACTCGACCGCTGCCACCGGTACGCCCGGCCGGGCTCGATCGTCATCGACGTTTATGTTTCCGGACGCGGTGCGCAACCCGAGTAGTGTTCGTCCGCAAGGAAAGTCGCGAACCGACCGGTCGGTCTTAATCGAAGCTTAGTCGTCGCCGTCCCATGACCAGCGTGGCACCGCGCGAAGCGGATGCAACTCCGCATCGGTTCTGGCATGCGAATTCTGCTGTGCCACTTTGGAACCGAACTCGACATGGGAGCGAACCGCGGTGCGGAAGGCGGCACTGTCGAAAAGGCCCGCCGCCTCGAAGGTCTCCAGGTACAGCTCGACGAAGCGCTCCCGCTGTTCGTCGGTGATGGCCAGGCCGCGGTGCGCCGCGATGAGGTGGTCGAAACCCAGCCGCTCGGTGAATCTGCCGGGGCCGCCGAAGGATTCGGCGGTGAACCAGGTGAGGTGCTCGACGTGGTCCGGTCTGCGCTCGGTGAACAGGGTCTTGAGGATCGGGTCGGTGAGCACCTTCTCGTAGAAGGCGGCCTCCACCCGGTGCAGCACCGCATCGCCGCCGACGTGCTCGTAGAGACTGGGCATGGCGTTACCTCCGTGCGGAAGTGGGGCGGTGGCACCTATTAGAAGCCTTTCCAGGTCCGGCGTCCATGGGCGTCGAGGGCAATAGCAGGATCCAGTTGGTAAACGGGTTTTAGTAAATCGTGTTCACGAATCGGCGATCCGTGGTTTGATCTCCTTCTAGAACGTGTTCCACACAGTGACGTGTGATCCGCGAGGCGAGTTGACATCGCCGCGGATCGATAGGAGTTAGCCGTGACCGTGACCACGCCGGCACTTCCCGCTGGATTCGACTTCACCGACCCGAACCTGCTCGCCACCCGGCTGCCCGTTCGCGAATTCGCCGAACTGCGCCGCACCGCACCGGTCTGGTGGTGCGCCCAGCCCGACCGCGCGAGCGGCTTCGACGACGGCGGCTACTGGGTGGTGTCGAAACTCGAGCACATCAAAGAGATCTCGAAGAATCCGGAGGTGTTCTCCGCGCAGCGCAACACCGCGATCATCCGGTTCAACGAGGAGACCACCCGCGAACAGATCGACATGCTCGGCAATATGCTGCTGATCAATCTGGACCCGCCCAAGCACACCAAGATCCGCCGCATCATCTCCAAGGGTTTCACCCCGCGCGCGGTGGAGAGCCTGCGCGCCGCGCTCACCGAACGCGCCGCCCGGATCGTGCACGAGGCCAAGAAATCCGGCAGCGGCGACTTCGTCGAACAGGTCGCCTGCGAACTGCCGCTGCAGGCCATCGCGGAACTCATCGGGGTGCCGCAGGCCGATCGCCGGAAGATCTTCGACTGGTCGAATCAGATGATCTCCTACGACGATCCGGAATTCGAGGGCGACCACCACGCCGCGACCGCGGAGGTGATGGGGTACGCCTGGAATATGGCGGAGCAGCGGCGACGCTGTCCGGCCGACGATATCGTCACCCAGCTGGTCAACGCGGATATCGACGGTGAGCACCTCGGATCGGACGAGTTCGCGTTCTTCGTCATCCTGCTCTCGGTGGCGGGCAATGAAACCACCCGCAATTCGATCACCCACGGCATGAAGGCCTTCGTCGACCATCCCGAGCAGTGGGAGCTGTACAAGGCGCAGCGCCCGCGCACCGCACCCGACGAAATCGTGCGCTGGGCGACGCCGGTCACCGCGTTCCAGCGCACCGCGACCAGGGATACCGTCATCGGCGGACAGGCCGTCGCGGCGGGGCAGCGGGTCGGATTGTTCTACAGCTCGGCGAATTTCGACGAGGACGCCTTCGACGATCCGTTCACTTTCGACGTGCTGCGCAATCCGAATCCGCACGTCGGATTCGGCGGCACCGGAACGCACTACTGCGTCGGCGCGAATCTGGCCAGACTGCAGATCGACCTGATGTTCAACGCCATCGCCGACACCATGCCGAACCTGCGCCAGGTCGCGGATCCGGTGCGGTTGCGCTCGGGTTGGCTCAACGGCATCAAGCGATGGGATGTCGAATACGTTTGAATCGAGTCGTGAACGCCAGACCACGGGGCCGCGCGCCGGTTGTGCGCGAGGCCGATATCCGGCGCGTCGCCCGCGACCTGCTGACCGAACGCGGGCCCGCCGCGGTGACGCTGCGGGCCATCGCCCGTGAACTCGGGGTCACCGCGCCCGCGCTGTACCGGTACTACCGGTCGCTCGACGATCTGATGGAACGGCTGCGCCGGGAATTCTGCGCCGACCTCGCGGCGGAGCTGTCCGCCGAGATCGCCTGCCTCCCCGAGGACGGCGCGGTGCGATTCTTCGCCATCTGCAAGGGTTTCCGGCGCTGGGCGCTCGCGCACCGCAGGGAGTACACCCTCGTATTCGCCTCGCCCGGCGCGGGCTCGGACACCATGCGCCGGTTCGGCGAACCCTTCGGCCTGGTCTTCCTGGCCGCGGCCGGCCGCCTGCTGGCCACCCGCGAGATCATCACGCCGCCAACGGATGTCATACCGCCGGAGCTGCGCGACGACCTGACCCGTTTCCAAACCGAGCTGCTGGCAATGCTTTCCGAATCCGGGCAGAAGTTCCCTGCCGAAAAGCTGGACCTGGGCGTCACATATCTGATGATCCAGATCTGGGCGCGGCTGTACGGGCACGTGACCCTCGAGGTGTTCGGCAATTACCCGATCCCACTGGCGAATCCGGAGATCCTGTTCGATGCGATGCTGGCCGAGTTGGGGCGCGCCGTCGGATTGTCGGCGAACCCTGACGATCCGGTCGATGGGCAGCGGGGTCGTTCTCGGACCGAGCCGAGCTGATCGCGGGTCGCCGGGTGGGTCGATGCGGCCGCGTGCTGACCCGAGGTCGGCCGAGGTGACCGCTGGCTGAGCCGGTTCGGTCGTGGGCTGAGCCGATTTGGCCGTGGTGGAGTGGATTCGGCCGTGGGATTTGCCGATTCGGCCGTGCGGCTGGGCCGGGTGCGGCCATCCGGCTGTGGCTGCGTTCGGCGGGCACGGAACACGCCGTGGTGACCGAGTGCCGGGTGGTGACGACGGCGGGTGGCTACCCTCTGCTGCATGGGGCGGATCCTGCTCACCACCTCCTGCGCCGCGGTCGCGGTGCTGGCGGTCGCGTGCGGCGGCAAAGATTCGGCGGGCGGGACCGGGACGCCGACCACGGCCGCCACCAGCTCGGCCGGTACCGGTACCCCTGACACGAAACTGCCGCTGTGCGGCGATGTCGTGGCCCCGCCGGATTCACCGCCGGACTGCAGGCTCACCTCCACCGACAGCGCCGGTGAATCGTTCACGGTGCACCACACCACCGAGAACGGTCAAGCCACGGTGACCATTCAGGTGATCGGGCGGGACGGTGCGCGTAGGCAGACCATCGTCGAGCACGACAATCGGATCGTCGGCCAACCCGTGCTCCGCGATCTCGACGCCGACGGGCGCGACGAGCTGGTGGTGCCGCTGTCCCAGGGCGTGGTGAACTCCCGCTTCGTCATCTATCACGCCACCGACGGCGATCCGGAGTTCGTCAACTCGGGGGAGCTGTTCGGTCTCGGCCCGGAACGGACGCCGAGCGGGTATGTCGCGATCGAGGCCAGAGATGGTGCGGCACAATGGGATATCGATTTCGCGACCTTCCAGGGCGCTCAGCTGCGTCGTGTGGTCACCGCGCGGGTCGACCTGAGCAAGGACGCCGCCGGAAAGGTCTCGGGCGCCTGTACGGTCGCCGACGCCGGTGGCCTCGCCGCCACCGGGCTGACACCGGACGAGGCCACCAAGCGGTTCTGTGCCGAGCCGATGGTGTTGCGGCACTTGCCATCCTGAGTTCTCAGATCCGGGCGCCCTTGGCGCGGTTGCAGGATCGGCACAGGATCTGCAGATTGCTCGCGCTGGTCGCGCCGCCGCGGCTGAGCGGGATGATGTGGTCGAATTCGAGGTAGTGGCCGTCGCCGCATTCGACGCATTTGCCGCCGTCGCGTTGCCACACTTCGGCTTTCACCTCCTGCGGGATGCTGCGGGTGTCCAGTTGGCGCGGGGTGAGCACCAGCCGTTTGGCCACCCGGAGCGCGCCCTCCAACGCGGCGGCGACATAGTCGGGGTCACCGACCTCGAAGGTGGCTCCGCCGCGCGCCGAGGTGGCCCCGAGCACAACGGTATTGGCCTCGGCATGTACCGAAACGATTCGGGACCAAGGGATTTCGGTGCCGGTACCGGCACCGACGAAGCGCAGCTTCTTATTGCTCGCCAGCAGGCGGCCCTCGGTGAACTTCGGCCCGCGGGCCAACTGCCGGACGTGGACGGCGGGCAGATCCAGGTGCACCTTCTCCTCCGGATCCAGGTGCAGGCCGCGGGTGCGCACCTGCGGCAGCTCGCCGCCGCGCAGCCGGGACAGCGTGCGGCCCCGGTGCATTCGCCTGCGCAGCTCCTCGATCTGCGGCCCGCACAGGCCCAATTCGGCGATCGCGTGCTCGAAGGTGTCCAGCTCCGCCTGTTCGATCTCGCCATCCGCGAACGCGAAGGTCACCAGGCGCTCCACATAGGTGAGTCCCATATCGCGCAACGTGTTACGGCCCGCGTCCGCCGAAATCCGCTGGTAGCGCAGCGAGGCCCACAGTTCCGCCCATTCGGGCCCGCGGGTGCCGGAGCCGGTCAGCACCCGCCAGGCACGGGAATGCCAGTGGGTCAGGAACTCCTCGATCTCCGCCGCGCAGCGCTGGCACGGCGCGGTGCCACCGAACAGCTTGCGCCGCAACGGGTTACCGCACCTTGCGCAGCTCCCCGGGCGCAGTGGCGGGGGAGTGAAGGTCGATCCGGTCCATTCCGTGCCATCCCACCAGCGCAGTCCGGGCCGCCCCTCCGGATCCGGATGCCAGTCCGCCAGTTCGGGATTCGGCGGCGGCGCGGGCGGTATCTCGATCGTGCGCCGATCCAGTTCGACCCGCCGGACCGGCTCGTCGACCCGCACGCCGAATTCGGTGACCAACCCGGCGAGGCCGTTGTCCCAGCCCTGTGCGACGGCACGGAAGCGCCACCCGCCGTCGCGCCGGTAGAACTCGCCGAACACCATCGCCGTCACCGGATCGGGCGCATCGATCTCGAAGGTCAGCGCGGGACCGTCGGCATCGTGCACGGTGACGGCCAAACCCGCGAGATCGCCGAAGGTTCCGTTGTCCACCGAGCCGGCGACGACGATTCGCTCGACATCGGATTCGGTGCGCGGCAGCGAGACGCTCAGCCGGGCGGTGCGCGGCGCGGGTTCCTGGTCCAGCGTCACCGCCTGCGAGATGTGCCGGGGCGCGTTGTAGAACACCAGATCCCGGTCGGCGCGCACCCGGCCCGAACCGTCGAGCAGCAGCGCGTTCGCATCGATGACCGGTCCGGACCGCCATGAAACAACCACGGCGAGAAGCGATGTCGGGACCGGTGCGTTGGCGCCTTTGCTGAGTTTCATCGTCCTCGAACTATGCCACGCGCCTCCGACACACCGATCGCGGCGGCGTGTTTGTTCGGCGATCCGTGCGATTACCGGGCGGCGGCCGCGCGATAGGTGGCCGCGGCCTTGAGCACCATCTCGCGGTACTCGTCCTCGGCGTCGGAATCGAGCACGATGGCACCGCCCGCGCCGATCCGCCAGCGCCCGGCGTAGCGCACCGCGGTGCGGATGACGATATTGAGGTCGGCGGTGCCGCCGAGCCCGAGGAATCCGATGGTGCCCGAATAGATCCCGCGCGCTTCGGTTTCCAGCTCGTCGATGATCTCCATGGTGCGCAGCTTCGGCGCGCCGGTCATCGAGCCGCCGGGGAAGCAGGCGCGCAGCAGATCGACCGCGTCCACGTCGCGGCGCAGGGTGCCGCGGACCGTCGAAACCAATTGGTGCATGGTCGCGTACGCCTCGGTGGCCATCAGCTTCGGCACGTGCACGCTGCCGATCCGGCAGACCCGCCCGAGGTCGTTGCGCAGCAGGTCGACGATCATCAGGTTCTCGGCCCTGGTCTTGGGGCTGTCGGCGAGTTCGCGCCGTAGTCGCTCGTCCTCGTCCGGGGTCGCGCCGCGCGGCGCGGTGCCCTTGATCGGTTTGCTCTCCACCGTTCGGGCCCGGTCCACCTTGAGGAAGCGTTCCGGTGACGAGCAGGCGATGTCGAGGTCGGCGAAGCGCAGATACGCCGCGTAGGGCGCCGGATTACAGCGGCGCAGCGCGCGGTAGAAGGTGAGTCCGTCGGAGTCGATATCGGTGACGGCGCTGTCGGAGATGGTGATCTCATACGATTCACCCGCCCGTAATCGCCGCTGGCACACCGTGATATCGGCGAGGTAGCGCTGCTTGCCCCGGGTGAGCAGGGCCGCGACCTCGCCGGGATCGGTGACCGCCGCGAGTTCGGGCGGATTCGCCCATGTGGGCAGCGATTCCAGGATCTCCCTGGTGTCGCGCAGCCAATCCGCCCCCGCCCGAACGGCATCCGGCGCCGGCTCGGTGAGGGCGAGCAGGTGGGTCCGGCGGGCGACGTGGTCGACGACGACCAGCCGGTCCGCGAAGATCCACTGCGCATCCGGTGTCGGCGCGCGGTGTGCGGCCCGGGCCCCGCAGTCGGCCTTCACCTCGTAGCCGAGGTATCCGACGTATCCGCCCGCGAAATCGAATGGCAGTTCCGGTATTTCGGCGCGCCGCAGGCGCAGTTGGGCACCCAGGTAGTCCAGGATGCCGCCCTCGACGGTGCGCCGGTGGCCGTCCGCGGACTCCACCACCACCGCGCCGTCGCCGACCCGGTACCGCACCACCTCCGCGCCAGGACCACTGGCGTCGCCGAGGAAGGAGAACCGGTCGAGGCCGGGTTCGACGTATTCGCTGTCGAGCCAGTACGCCGTCGGCGAATCCCCGTACAGCCGAACGAAAGCCGCCTCGGTATCGACGGCCCGCTCGATCACCTCGTGGCCGACGGTCCACGGTCGCTCGAATCGCGCACTGTCGCGGGCGGTTTCGACCGGACGCCGGGCAGGCGCGCCGAGCACCGCGTAGCTTTCCTGCCGCGCGACCCGGTTCGGCTGCGCGGCGGTGAGTTTCGCGAAGTTCCGCAACAGTGCCGCACCGTATTCGCTGGCGACGGATTCGGGATGGAACTGCACCCCCCACTGCGGCCGGTGCCGGTGCCGCACGCCCATGATCACCCCGTCGGCCGCCTCGGCGGTTATCTCCAGACAGTCCGGCAGCGGGCGCAGCGCGGCCAGCGAGTGGTAGCGCACCACGGTGAAATCCTGTGGCAGCCCCTCGAACAGATCGATTCCGTCATGCTCGACCGTCTCCAGATATCCGTGCCGCGGCACCGGCGCCGGACCGACCCGGCCGCCCGCGGCGACCACGATGCCCTGATGCCCCAGGCATACCCCGAGCAACGGCAGCTCGGACTCCCGGATCACCGCCGCGGAGATCCCGATATCGCGCCGCACGTCCGGCCGCCCGGGACCCGGTGAGATCACCACATTGTCGAACCGCGCCAGCTCCAACCGCTCGACCGAGCTCGCCTCGTCGTTGCGCACCACGGTCGGCTCGACGCCGTTCACCTCGCTGATCAGCTGATACAGGTTGTAGGTGAACGAGTCGTAATTGTCGATGAGCAACGTGCGCATGGTGCCCGCAGCGTACACCCAGGTCCGTGCCGGAAACTGTGGTCACCCGACATCAGTTTGGGAAGGCGGTGGTGCAGAATGTTGGGCATGTCTACTTCGCAACCGGTCGACGTCGACCAGGCCGTCGTCGATTTCGCCGCCGTCGGTCGGTGGATGGATGAGCAGGGCCTGCCAGCGGGCGAATTCGAGCGGGTGATCGCGCTCGGCGGCGGCACCCAGAACGTCATGTTGCGCTTCACCAGGGGCGGCCGCGACTATGTGCTGCGCCGCGGCCCGAAACACCTGCGCGCCAAGAGCAATGACGTCATCGGACGCGAGGCCAAGGTGCTCGGTGCGCTCACCGGAACCGATGTGCTCGCGCCGCGGGTGATCGCGGCCTGCCTCGACGAATCGGTCATCGGCGCGGTCTTCTACCTGATGGAACCCATCAACGGCTTCAACCCGCAGAACGAACTGCCCGAGTTGTACGCGTCGGATCCCGAGGCGCGCAGGCAGATGGGTCTGTCCGCGGTCGAGGCCATCGCCCGGCTCGGCGCGGTCGACTACTCGGCCATCGGCCTCGCCGATTTCGGTAAGCCGGAGGGTTTCCTGGAACGTCAGGTCCCGCGCTGGCTCGGCGAGCTGGAGTCGTACTCCGCCAACGCCGGATATCCGGGCCCGGAGATTCCCGGCGTACAACGGGTCGGCGAATGGCTCGATCGAAACCGGCCCGCCACATGGACGCCCGGCATCCTGCACGGCGACTGCCACCTGGCCAACATCCTCTTCTCCTATGACGAGCCGAAGGTGCTCGCGCTGGTCGACTGGGAGATGTCGACAATCGGCGATCCGCTGCTCGACCTCGGCTGGCAGATCGCGACTCGGCCGGAACCCGGCACCACCGGATCCGCGCTGATCGGCACGCTCGGCCCGGCGGGCGGGCTGCCGACGCCCGCGGAGATGGTCGCGCACTACGGCAAGTTCTCCGATCGCGATCTCAGCTCGATCACCTGGTACACCGTGCTCGCCTGCTTCAAGCTCGGAATCGTCTTGGAGGGCACGCACGCTCGCGCGTTCGCGGGCAAGGCGCCCAAGCAGGTCGGCGATTTCCTGCACGCGATCACGCTGGAGCTCTTCGAGCAGGCCCATCGTCTGATGGAGTGACCGGATCTCGCCGAATTCTGGCGTGATATCTATCGCCGATCAGATGCTGCCACGGATATCTTCGGCGGCATGCCGATCGTTCCCGATACGAAGAACTGGACCTGGGTGCTCGAACGGGTCTGTCCCGAATGCGGTTTCGACGCGGGCGCCACCGCGTACGAGGCCGTGCCCGAGCTGACCCGCGATGTCGCGCGCCGCTTCGCGACGGTGCTGCGTCGTCCCGACGCCGCCGTGCGCCCCGACGAATCCACTTGGTCGGCCCTGGAATACGGCGCGCATGTGCGTGACGTGTGCCGTCTCTTCGATCAACGGCTCGCTTTGATGCTGGCGGGCACCCCCGGCGGCGCGGTCCCGAAGTTCGCGAACTGGGATCAGGACGAGACCGCGATCGCCGACGGCTACGCCACCCAGGATCCGGCCGTGGTGTCGGCCGACCTGTCCGCGGCCGCCGAAATCGTCGCGCACTCCTTCGAATCGGTGCCCGCCGCCGAGCGTGCCAAGCAGGGCGCCCGCAGCGATGGCGCGACCTTCACGGTGGACTCCTTCGCCCGCTACTTCATCCACGACCTGGTGCATCACGCATACGACGTCAAAGGATGAGATTTCTGGAACGCGTTCAAGACGGTAGGTGAGTGGTACAGCTGAATTTTTGACGCAGTACTAGAACGCGTTCCACTTTTCTCGTAGTGTGGGTGCAGTCACATATAAGCACGTGCATGCGAGAGGGCCGACGGGAATGAAGACGAAGGGCGCGATCCTGTGGGGGATCGATCAGGAATGGTCGGTCGAGGAGATCGAGGTCGGTGATCCGGTCGCGGGCGAGGTGCAGATCCAGTTGGAGACCGCCGGAATGTGCCACTCCGACCACCACATCGTGACAGGTGCGACCCCGATGCCCGCCTTCCCGGTGATGGGAGGCCACGAGGGCGCGGGCGTGATCACCAAACTCGGCCCGAACGTGCCGTCGGACCTACAGGTCGGCGATCATGTGGTGCTGTCGTTCATACCCGCCTGCGGACGCTGTCCGGCCTGCGTCGCCGGACATATGGCGCTGTGCGATCTGGGGATGGGGCTGCTGTCCGGCCTCGCCGTCAGCGACGGCACCTACCGGATCCAGGCGCGCGGCCAGAACGTCATCCCGATGTGCCTGCTCGGCACCTTCTCGCCCTATATGACCGTGCACCACACCTCCGTCGTGAAGATCGACCCCACCGTCCCGTTCGAGGTGGCCTGCCTCGTCGGCTGCGGCGTCCCAACGGGTTTCGGCTCGTCGACGCATGTGGCCAATGTGATGCCCGGCGATACCGTCGTCGTCGCGGGCATCGGCGGCGTCGGGATGAGCGCGCTGCAGGGCGCGGTGCTGTCCGGCGCGGAGAAGGTCGTCGCGATCGATCCGAATCCGTGGAAACGTGAGCAGGCGCAGAAATTCGGCGCGACCCACACCTATCCGTCGATGGCCGAGGCGATCGTGCCGCTGATGGACGCCACCGAGGGCCGGATGGCGGAGAAGGTCATCCTCACCATGGGTGAGATGCACGGCGATTACATCGAGGAGGGCCTGCTGCTCACCGCCAAGGCGGGCACTCTCGTCGTCACCTCGATGGGACGGATGGACGCCTTCGACGTGAAGATGAACAGCTTCCTGCTCTCGATGCTGCAGAAGACCGTCAAGGGCTGTATCTTCGGCGGCGGCAATGCGCGCCTTGACATTCCGCGCCTGCTGCGCATGTACAAGGCGGGCCAGCTGAACCTCGACGATATGGTCACCCGCTCCTACCGCCTGGAGGACATCAACCAGGGCTACCGGGACATGCTGGACGGCAAGAACATTCGCGGCATCATCAAGTACACCGACGCCGACCGGTCCTGAAGCTCTTCGGAAAGCCGCCGTTCCCGGTGTGGCCGCGACGGTCGGGAGTCGTTCACCGCGTACGACTCTCGCCGCGTCGGCGTCCACACCGGGGCCTGAGTCGAGTCAGTGCGCGGTGGTGGCGCCGGTGATGTTCAGGTCGACGCACGAGTAGAAGGCGTTCGCGGTATCGGCGATGTTCCAGATGCCGATCAGCTTCTGCCGTCCGGTGAAGTTGCCGAGATCCACGGTGTGGGTGACGGTTTCGGGGGGCTGACTGTCGTTGCCGTCCTCGACGGCGACGCGGGTGTCGCCGATCCAGTACTCCCAGTTCAGCGTCCGGTGCCGGGCGGTGAAGGTCCAGGTGAAGGTTATCGAGTTGCCGGTCTGGTAGACCTGCCAGGGTTTGCTGTCGTCGTCCAGGTCGGCCCAGCGTGGATCGCCCGCGCTGCAGTTGAGTTGCCCTTTCGGTCCCTCGACGCTCTGTGGCTCCCATTTGATTGGGCCGCAAGGCAATTGGTCTTGAGCGCACTGCGCTTGACGACTGGCGGGCGAGGAGATGTAGCCGTGTGCGCTGGCCGTGGCCGCGGGGAGGATGGCGACGATGAACGGGGCGATACCGACGGCACCGACAAAGGACAGGATGCGGTGACGAAACATGTTCTATTCCTGAGATTGCTCGTATATCCGTTCCGGGACCGGCCCTGGGTTAATTGGAATCTGAACAATAAATCGCCCTCGCCGAGCCGGTCGAGCCTCCCAGGAGTGGGGAGCCCGGACTGGGGAGCACGCAGGTGGCGGCCCATCCGGGGGCGTCGGCCACGGATGCGTTGGGGCCGAGGCGGATTCCGCAAACGACCCGCACCTGGCTAATTACGACCATTCGGCCCGTTATCGTTGCCGCTCCATCTTCCATGTGAAACGATTGCGGTTCGTGCTGGACAATCACCGCCGACCCGGTACAGCGTCGTGCCCAATCATCTCCGCTTGATGCGGCGCTCGGATCGGCGTGGATTTGCTACGGAATCGGCTTCGCTGGCAGGGGAGTACCGCCGTGAGTGAACACACGTTGAACACGGATGACGACACGAGAGCGGGAGTTGTCGACATCGTCGTCGAAATCCCGATCGAGGCAATCGACAATGGAGGCGCACTTCGGGTACGCGCCGAGAACTGTGCACACACGCGGGTGCTCGCCAATACCGAAACTGAGCTGCCACCGATCTTGGTGCACCGCGGCACCATGCAGCTCATCGACGGTGCCCATCGACTACAGGCGGCTAAATCGAAGGGCGCCAGGGTAATCCGGGCCCGGTTCTTCGACGGCACCGAACAGGAGGCGTTCGTGCTCGCGGTGCGGGCCAATATCGCCCACGGCATGCCGCTGACCACGGTGGATCGAAAGGCCGCCGCGCTGCGCATCATGCGTATGTATCCGCTGTGGTCGGACCGCAAGATCGCCGAGGTCACCGGATTGGACCACAAAACCGTCGGCGCGGTGCGCAGACAGTCCGCTGGGGACGTTCCCCAGACCGGACACCGGCTCGGCCGCGACGGCCGGATGCGCCGGGTGCGCGGCACCGCGGATCGTAAGGGCTGCAAGACAACTCGAAAACGTACCGGAGTGCCGCAACCAGCGCCGGAGCCGGAGCCGCTGCCCGCGCAGCCGGTGTGTTCCGCGGCGCTGCTGCAGAGCCTGCGCCGCGATCCGTCGCTGCGGCTCACCGAGACCGGCCGAATGCTGTTGCGCTGGCTGGACGCCAGTCCGCGCACGCCGACGCAGTCGGTGGACCTGGCCGACCGGATCCCGGAGCACTGTCTGAACGTCATCCTCGATATGGCCAGGCAGAACGCGGCCAACTGGCAGGGTTTCGCGGCCCGGATAGGTGACCGTTTGCAATCCAGGACTCGGAAAGGACCGCCGTCGGAATACGTGGCATAGCCGTCGAATTCGGATTTCTGCGCAGAGTGTGCAGAATCCGGGCGATCCCGGACGTCGCGAGTTGGCAATCGGGAACGGCGGTACCGTATTTCTCGGGTGCGCCGCTCGGCGTAGACCACACTATGGTCTGCGCCGAGGGCGGACTCGCCGGCAACTGCCCGACCTTTCATTATCGCACGACTCCGGAATCGCAATACTGCATTCGCCGGAATCGCAAAGCATTTGGTGCCGAACCTATTCGGCGTAAATGCGGGTTCCGTTTCGGCAATTGAATTCTCGGCCGTTGCCGAGATGATTAGGATTCGCTCGGGCAAATCTCCGCGCACACCCCCCGTCCCCACTAATCCCCACTCGAAAGTAACGGCCCGAGTGTGGTTCTACTTGGGCATGAATTCCGCACATCGAAGGGCATCTCGCTATACCGCGGCAGCGGTAACCGCGGTGCTGGCATCGTTTTTCGTGACCAGCTCCGCGATCGCGCAGCCGCCGACGACACCGACGACTCCACCGACCTCACCGTCCGCGCCGGCCACTCCGACTACACCGGCCACCCCGACGAAACCGACGACACCGGCTGCCCCGTCCACCGCCGCCCCCAAACCGCCCGCGCCGCGTTCGGTGCCACCGAGCAGCTCGACCCGGCCGTCCATTCCGGTGGTGCCCGCCACGCCGACCACTCCGTCCGTGCCGCAACCGATTCCGCCGAAGCCGCCCACCGGCTCGTACACCGGCTCCGAATTGGGCGCCGTGCCAAAGGATGTGCTGAAGGATCCGCAGGGCAGCGTCACCCAGGTGACGCCGAAGCAACCGCTGCCCGCGCCACCGGGTATCGCCACCGAACCGTCCGCCGCGGCGCAGGCGCAGGCCGACGGCGTCAAGAAGGTATTCGGTGACGTGCCAGGCGAACTCGTCGTCGACAAGGTGCTTCCGGTCGGTGACGGCTCCACCGTCCGGCTGCGGCAGGAAATCGATGGCATCCCGGTCTTCGGCGCCGCCGCCTCGGAGTCACTGGCCGCCGACGGCTCGCTGCTCTCGGTGACCGGTGCGCTGGCGACGCAGTCGCAGGGCAGCTACCCGGCCGACGCGGCGACCCCGCCCGACGAGGTCGGCGCGACCGCACTGGAGGCGCTCGTCGACCAGACCAAGGTATCGGCCGACAAGTTCTCCGTCGTCGAGACGAGGGCCAACTGGTACGCCCCGAAGCTGGCCGCCCTGCACGATGCGGCGAGCGTCGCGGTCCCCGCGTACAAGGTCGATATCAAGGGCGACGGTAAGAAGGGCGAGGAGCCGGGGCGGTGGGTCGTCTTCGTCGACGCCAACGACACCGGCAAGGTGCTCGACAGTTGGAGCAACACAGAGCATCTCAACCGCGTGATCTGCGATGCCGCCGAGGCGCAGGTCGACCTGAACGGTGCGACCGACCCGACCACGTGCGGCACCCCCGACGGGTTCCAGGCCACCAGGACCGAGGGGCAGGACCCGTCCGGCATCGATGATGTCGACGCCGTCTACAACTGGTTCGGCGCGACGGAGAACTTCTACGCGACGTACACGCCGCTGAGCAATTTGACCGACCTCATCGGCAGCGATACCGGTGACGGCAACGGAAAGGCGTTGCGCGGCACCGTTCGCATCTGCTCGCTCGATCAGTGCCCGTACCCGAACGCCTTCTGGAACGAGGGCCACATGGCCTACGGCGAGGGCGTCACCACCGAGGACATCACCGGCCACGAGCTCACCCACGGCGTGACCGAGAAGCTCAACGGCCTGATCTACCGCGACGATTCCGGGGCGATCAACGAGTCGATGTCGGATATCTTCGGCGAGTTCACCTTCCTGACCGATACGACCAACCCGTGCAACACCGATGCCAACCGGTGGCAGCTCGGCGCGTGCAGTTCCCTCGGCGTGATCCGCGATATGCGCGACCCGCACGCACACCAGCAGCCCGACACCTACCAGGGCCAGTACTGGTACACCGACACCAGCAACGAGTCGCGGCTGGTCCACATCAACAGCGGTGTGGGGAACAAGGCGGCCGAGCTGATGGTGGACGGCGGCACGCTCAACGGCACCGCGGTCACCGGTATCGGCATTCCGAAGACGGCCGCGCTGTACTACACGACGCAGACGCTGCTGACCCCGAACGCCACCTACGGAACGCTGGGTAGCACGCTGCGTCAGGCGTGCAGCACCAATGTGCAGAACCACGTCGCCGGGACCACGGCCGACGACTGCGTCCAGGTGGGCAATGCCGTGAAAGCCGTTGGCATGCCGAGCCTTCAGGTCAACACGTGAGCAGTTCGGCGTCGATCACGGATCGGGCGTTTCCCGCCGCCAACCCGGGCACGGAAACGCCCGATCTCGTCGCGTAATCACCCGTAATACCTTGTGAGGTCCCCGATGTCAGCCAAGTCCACCCGATATCTGGTCACCACGATGACGGCCGTCGGCGTCGCCGCGGGCCTCGCCGCCGCGCCGGCCCCCGCACATGCGGAAACCGCCGGCTGCGCAACAACTTTCAACCTGTTCATCCCCGGTACCTGGGAGACCGACGAACACGCCGATCCCGCCCGGCCCACCGGAATGCTCGGGCCGATCGCCGAGGCCGTCCAGCGCGCGCACGGCACCGACTCCGATATCTATTTCACCCCGTACATGGCGCGCGCCTTCGACAACGGCCACACATACGCCGACAGCAAGTCCACCGCGCTGAGCAATGCGCGGACCGCGCTGCGTAACTACGAAACGCGGTGCCCAGCGGCGAGATTCACTATCACGGGATACAGTCAGGGCGCCGACGCGGCGGGTGATCTCGCCGCCGATATCGGCAACGGCCGCGGTCCGGTATCCGCCGATCGGGTGATCGCGGTGGGGCTGCTCGCCGATCCGGGCGCGGGAACCAACGGCGAATCGGAGGTCGGGCCGCGCTCATCCGGCACCGGCATCGCCGATCCGCGGGCCGAGGGTATGGGCAAACTGTCCGGGCGGGTGGTCTCGATCTGCGATCCCGGTGACCTGTACTGCTCGATCGAGAAGGGCGACAACCCATTTCTGGGGTTGCTCGGTTCGGTGCTCAGCAAGACCCGCGCCGACGGCTCTCGTTTGGCGAGCGCGCTGACCTCCGATTTCTCCAAGGCCGATCTACCTGGTCTGGCCGCGGCCCTCAATGATCTGACCGCGGCCCTCGACGCGTCCGACGGTCTCGATCTGACTCGGATCCGAAGCAGCGCAGGAAAATTGGCGGGCACCATCGATCCGCTCGCGGATCTGCTCGGCTCCGGCGCGGCGAATCAGGCCGCCACCGCGCGGCTCGACGCGGCACCGGCCGGGACGCCGGAGAACAGCGCGGGTCAGGTACTCGCGGGCGCCGCGCAGTCCGATCTGGCCGACGCCGCGTCCGCGCTGCGGTCGATCACCGATACCGCCGACCGGCTGCTGAACGGCGGAACCGCAACGCTGTCAACGGATTCGCCCGACGCCACCGCGCTGAGCGGTGCGATCGACGCGCTGAACGGTCAGCTCGCGCCGCTCACCGCGACGCCGCCCGATGTGCTCGGCTCGGCGTCCGGAATCCTCCCGACGCTCAAGACCAGCGCGTTCGTCGATCAGACCCTGGATGCCGCGTCCGCGGTGTCGACGATGGATTTCGCCGGAATCGGGTCCGATATCGCTCTGCTGGTGCAGCAGGTGGCGACGGGAGATGCCCAGAGCGCCAGCCGAACCGCCACCGATCTGAACAATCGGTTCCAGCCCTTGCTGAAGGGATCCGTCGACTTCGACTGGATTTCGAAAATGCTGTCGGCGGCGCCGGATACCCACGGCTACGCGAGCTCGATCGCGCGGCTGACCGCCATTCTGTCCAAGGTCGATTTCACCAAGCTGGCCAAGATCGTGGGCCAGATCCAGGATGTCGCGACCTCGGTGCTCGCGAAGCTGGCCCCGCCGCCGGGACAGCGGCCGGATGCCGACGGCGCGGCCGCGGCACTGGCCGGGTTGAAACCGGTGGGCCGCGATCTGGCCGCGATGTTGCAGCAGGTGGACACCCAGAGTCTGGCCGACGCGCTCGGTGGCCTACTCGCATACGGCGCAGTGGATTTCGGCGCGCTGATCGGTGACGGGTTGAGTGCCGCGACCTTCGTCACCTCGGGAGCCCATATCAACTACAACTCGCTCGTCGTCGACGACACCGGCCGCACCGCCATCCAGTGGCTCGGCGATTGGTTGAACGGGCAGATCGGTTAGACCTGCATCGCGCAGCGAGTCGATGAGGGGTGGTGGTCGGGCGACGGGTGGGCCCGCGGGCTCCGTCGCGGCGGATCAGCCGACGTCGCGGCGGAGCCAGGTCACCTCGGCGCCGGATTCGTAACCGTAGCGGTAGATTTCGAGGTCCTCGTCCCACGGGGTGCCGATGGCGCGGTCGATTTCGGCGGCCAGGTCGTAGCCGGAGTAGCGGCCGAGTTCACGGGCCGCCTGCAGCATGGCGCGCAGCCGCATCTCGCCGAGGATGACATCGCCGTTGGCGCTGGTCGAACCGTGCCACAGGCCGAGTCCGGGTACGAATGTGTAGCGTTCGCCGTCCACGCCGTCGCTCGGTTCCTCGGTGACCTCGAAACGCAGTACGGGCCAGGACCGCAGCGCCTGGGCGATGCGCGATGCGGTGCCGACCGGACCGATCCATTCGCTGGTCGCGCGTAGCTGGCCGTCGGCGGGTTGCGCGGTCCAGCGCAGTTTGGCGGGTGCGCTCAGGGCGGAGGCCAGCGCCCACTCGACGTGCGGGCACAGCGCGGCGGGCGACGAGTGGATGTAGACCACACCCGCCGTCGCGTCCGCGAACTGACTCGATGCGCGCACCACTAACACCTCCAGCTTCGACGAGGACCGTCTTCCCCAACGACCCGTCGTACTGGCTGTGGCCCGAGTGTACTGGAGTGTCCGAAGTTACACGTGTTACTTCGGAACCGTGTTGCCGGTATGTGATGTCTCGGCGATCACGGCATCGCTGAACGGCGGCCAGGCCGCACGCGCCCAGTCGCCGAAATTCTCGTCGGTGAGCGCGAGACACGCCAGCGCCGACTCGGGGTCGACCCACAGAAATGTTCCCGATTGCCCGAAATGCCCATAAGTTCGAGCCGAATTCGTGGCACCCGTCCAATGCGGGGATTTCCCGTCGCGGATTTCGAATCCGAGACCCCAGTCATTGGGGCGCTGCGAACCGAAACCCGGAAGCACGCCGTTGAGTCCGGGGAACTGCACCGAGGTGGCCGCCGCGTGCATTTCCGGCGACACGAGCCGCGGGGTGAGCAATTCTGTCGCAAAAGCAGTCAGATCGCGCACGGTCGAGCGGGCGCCATGTCCTGCCGAGCCGACCAGCTCCGAGGATTTCATGCCGAGTGGTTCGAAGACGGCATCGTGCAGATACGTCTCGAACGCGATACCGGTCTGCTCGGCGACGAATGCGGCCAGCAACTCGAATCCGGTGCTGGAGTAGATCCGCTTGGCGCCGGGCGTGGCCAGCAGGTCGGCGCTGTCGAAGGCGACGCCGGAGGTGTGGGCCAGCAGATGGCGCACGGTCGCGCCGGGCGGGCCCGCCGGTTGGTCGAGTTCGATCGCGCCCTCCTCGACGGCGATCAGCACCGCGTACGCGACCAGCGGCTTGGTGACGGAGGCCAGTGGGAAAACCAGATCGATATCGCCCGCGCTGGTCGCACCGCCGGAGGTGACGACCGCGGCGGCCGCATGCCGGGCCGGCCAATCGCGAATCTGCTCGAGAGAACGCACGCAGCGAGCCTACCGGCCGGATGCCGATACCATCGGTACCACTATGAGCGCAGCACTCACCATCCACGGCGAGGTGGCCACCGGTTACGGTCCCGTCGCCGATGCCTTCCGGCGCAATTTCCAGCGGCACGGCGAGATCGGCGCGGCCGTCGCGGTTTTCGACGGCGACCGGCCCGTCGTCGATCTCTGGGCCGGTCATCGAGACCGGCGGCGCACCGTGCCGTGGGAGCGGGACACCATCGTTCCGGTGTTCTCCTCGACGAAGGGGATGGCGGCGTTCGTGCTCGCGACCCTGGTGTCGCGCGGCCTGCTGGATTACGAGCGGCCGGTGGCCGAATACTGGCCCGAGTTCGCGGCGGAAGGCAAAGCCGCGGTGACGGTTCGGCAGTTGATCGACCACCAGGCCGGACTGTCCGGATTGGACACCGTGGTGAAGCTGCCGCAGATCGCCGACCTGGATGGGCTGGCGAAGATCCTGGCCGCGCAGCGGCCCGCATGGCGGCCCGGCACCCGGCACGGCTATCACGCCATCACCCTCGGCCTGTATCAGGGCGAGTTGGTGCGCCGCGTCGATCCCGAGAAACGAACGCTCGGGCGGTTTTTCGCGGAGGAGATCGCGAAACCCCTAGGCCTGGACTTCTTCATCGGGCTGCCCGCCGACGAGCCGATGGACCGGATCGCGGTGCTCTCGGCCACCAAGGGCGTCGACATCCTCCGTTACGAGCGCGACCTGCCGCTGCGGATCGGTATCGACGTCTACCGTAAGCGCGGGCATTCGTATGCGGCGCTCAGCAATCCGCGCACCGGCGCACCGGCCCGGGCCACCCGTCGTGAATTTCTCGAAGTGGAGTCGCCGGGTACCAACGGCGTCGGCAACGCCAGATCCCTCGCCCGGATCTACGGCGCCGCCGCGGCACGCACCGGCGCGCTGCCGATCGACAGCGCGGTGCTCGACCGGCTCGCCGCCGGCGATACTGCGGACGACGTGCCCGCCGATGATCTGGTGCTGCACCTGAAGAGCCGCTACCACCTCGGTTTCCGCAAGTCCCGCGGCACCTTCCGCTTCGGCTCGGACAAACGCTCCTATGGCACAACGGGACTCGGCGGCTCCTTCGGCTTCGCCGATCCGGCGACGGGCCTCGGCTTCGGCTATTCGATGAATCGCCTCGGCATGGCCGTACTCGACGACGTGCGCAGCAGGAACCTGCGCTCGGCGCTACTGCGCTGCCGGGGCTGATCGCTACTCGGCGAGCGCGTCGCGGATCAGCTCGACCGGATGCCATGCGGTGCGGCCCGCGCCGTGAAAGATCTGCTGGCGGCAGGAAACTCCCGTCGCGGCGACGACGGTGTCCGCGGGCTCGGCGGCCAGCGCCGGGAAGAGCCGGTCGCCGCCGACGGTCATCGACATCCGGTAGTGCTCCGATTCGAAGCCGAACGAGCCGGCCATACCGCAGCAACCGGAGTCGATCTCCTCGACGCGCGCACCCGGAATCCGCCGCAGCAGCGCCATGGTCGCGGCCGTGCCCACCTCCGCCTTCTGATGGCAGTGGCCGTGGAAGACGATCCGCTTGCCCATGAACGGTGAATCCGCGCGCAGGTGTAGCCGCCCGGCGTCGATCGCCTCGATCAGCGGCTCCTCCACCTGCCGGACCCGGCCCGCGACCGCCCGCACCGCCGCCGCGTCGGGCAGCAGCGCCGCGTGCTCGTCGCGCAGCATGAACAGGCATGAGGGTTCGCAGCCGATGATCGGCGCGCCCGGTTCGGTATTGATGAGCGAATCGATAAGTCCCGCAGCCTTTTTCCGCGCGTCATCGAGTAAGCCCTTGGACATGCTCGACCGGCCGCAGCAGCCGCCTATGGCCAGTTCGACCCGCCATCCGGCGCGTTCGAGCAGTTCGATGGCGGCGATGCCGATCCGCGGCTCGGTGTAGGTGGTGAACGAATCGGCGAGCCAGATGACGGTGCCCAATGATGTTGCGGTCGCGGCATTTCGGCGACGGAACCAGCGAATCAGATTGCGCCGCTGATAGACCGGCAACGGGCGGGCGTCGGTGATGCCGAGCGTGCGGTCCATGATGCGGCGTACCGGGCCGATCCGGCCGGGCAGGTTGGACAGCGGCGCGGTCGCCGAGCCGAGCCGGTTGAGCAGCCGGATGGATCCGAAAACCTTTGCGCGCAAGGGTGTTCCGTGGATTTCGTGATGGTGCGCCAGAGCTTCGGCCTTCAACGACGCCATATCGACGCTCATCGGGCATTCGCTCTTGCACGCCTTGCACATCAGGCACAGATCGAGGATCTCGTGCAGCCGCTCGTCGCCGAGCGCGGCATGCGGATCCGGTTCGGACAGCGCTTTCACCAGCGCGTTGGCCCGGCCGCGGGTGGCGTGCTCCTCGTTCTTCGTCGCGATATACGACGGGCACATCACGCCGGGACCGGCCTTGCGGCACAGGCCGATATTCATGCAGCGGTCCGCCGCGCCGCGCATGCCGCCGACCACCTCGAAGGTCAGCTTCGTCGCGATGGGCGGTGCGGGCGGCAACGCGTCGCGGTCGCGCAGATGCTCGGTCATCGGCGGCGCGTCGACGATCTTGCCCGGATTCATGATGTTGCCGGGATCGAAGAGCCGCTTGACCTTTCGCATCGCCTCGTACAGTTCGTCGCCGAAGATCTCGCGGTTGAATTCGCTGCGGGCCAGGCCGTCGCCGTGTTCGCTCGAGTTCACCCCGCCGTATTCGGCGACCAGGTCCTTGATCGCCTCGGCGACGGTGCGCATCTTCACCACCTGATCCGGATCGGTGAGATCGACGAACGGCCGGATGTGCAGGCAGCCCACCGAACAGTGGCCGTAGAATCCGGCCGCCAGCTCGTGCGCGTCCAGAATCCCCTTGAACCGCTTGGTGTATTCGGCCAGCCGCCTCGGATCGACGGCGGTGTCCTCGACGAAGGCGAGCGGGCGGCGGGTGCCCTCGCCCGCGGCCATCAGCAGGCCGAGGCTGGACTTGCGGACCTTCAGCAGGGCGGTCTGATCGGCGGGGGTCACCGCGCGCAGGGTGTGATACCCGTGCCCGTCGCGCCGCCACAGTTCATCGAGCCGGTCCAGTTTCGCGATGAGCTCGGCCTCGTCGTCGCCGGAGAACGAAACGAAAAGCAGCGCACCGGGATCGCCGACGAGAATATCGCCGAGCGAGGCGTATTCGATCTTCTGCCGGGACAGGTCGAGGATCGTTTTATCCATCAGCTCGACCTGATGCGGTTCGCAGCTCAGCGCATCGGTGGTGGCCTCGATGGCGCTGATGGCGTCGGTGAAATGGCCGACCGCGTACACCGTGTGCGCGGGTTTGGGCACCAGATCGACCAGCGCGTGCGTGACGATCAGCAGCGTGCCCTCCGCGCCGACCACGAACTTGGCCAGGTCGAACGGGCGGTCCGCGCCGAAACCCGCCAGCCGGTCGAGCCGGTAGCCGCCCGCCTGCCGCCAGAACGCGGGCATACCGGCATCGATGATCTGTTCGTTCGCGCTGATCAGATCCGGAAGTGCTTGGTAGATACGGCCTTCCAAGGTCGGCCGGTGCGCGCGGCGTTTACACTCGGCCTCGTCGATCGGTGCCAGCCGCACGCGCGAGCCGTCGGCGAGCACCGCGTCCAACGCGCGGACATGATCGATGGTCATGCCGTAGGTGAGCGAGCCGCTGCCCGCGGAGTTGTTGCCGATCATCCCGCCGATGGTGGCCCGATTGCTGGTCGAGGTGTCCGGGCCGAACATCAGCCCGTGCGCGGCGGCGGCCCGGTTCAGCTGATCCTGCACCACTCCGGCCTCGACGAGCGCGGTGCGGGCCACCGGATCGATGTCGATGATGCGGTTCATGTGCCGGGACATATCGAGCACCAGCCCGGGGCCGACGGTCTGGCCCGCCAGGCTGGTGCCCGCGCCGCGCGCGACGATCGGCACGCCCTCGCTGCCCGCGGCCCGCACCGCCGCCGCGACATCGTCGGCATCGCAGGGAAATGCCACGCCCATCGGCATGATCGCGTACATGCTGGCGTCGCGGGAGAACAGGTGTCGGGTGTATTCGTCGAAAGCGACCTCGCCGCTGATGGTTTCGCGGAGCGCCCGCTCCAGGCGCTCGGCGTTCTTACTCGATGTCATCGGATTCCTTGTGCTCCAGTGATTTTCGCGTCAGTGCCGAATGTGGCGGTGCCATCTCGCACGACCCGCCACCGCGGATCAGCCGAGTCGGGCGGCATCTGTTTCCGATTGGTCTTGCGGTAGAACCGATTTGCTTTCGACGGTTGTGCCATCGGAAGAAGCGGATCGTTCGGCCACCTTCGGGTGCGGCTGGGTCGCTGAAGTGCTCGTTGCCGCGCGCAATCGTTTTCGCAACGTCAGCACGAGGAGTGCGGCCACCCCGAATACCGCGCCGAAGAACGCTTGCGTGAGCGCGTAACCACCGCCGCTCAGGTCGCTGAGCCAGCCGCCGACGTAGGGCCCGAAGAAGCTGCCCAGGTTGCCGACCCCGTTGATCAGGCCCATGCCCGCGCCCGCCGCGGCGACCGGGGTGAGCTTGGTGACCGTGGCCCAGAACGGTCCATACCAGGCGATCGAGGCGGCGGTGCCGAAGATCATCGCCGCGAGCACCAGCCACTTCTGCTGTGCCGAAATCGAACTCGCGCCGCCGAGGATTACCGCCGCGGTCCCGAGCACCAGCGACATATGCGCGATATGCCCGCCCCTGCGGTCCGCCGAACGCCCGACGAGGATGATGGCGACGCCCGCCGCCAGCTGCGGCAGTATCGCGACCAGACCCACCTTCATATCGGTGTGGAATGCCTTTTTGAGCACGCTCGGCAGCCACAGCGTCAGGCCGAGCAGACCCATCTGCGTCAGGGTGTAGATCATCGCGAACTGCCAGACGATCGAGCTGGTCAAGGCCGCCTTGAAGGTGCCGCGGTGCTGCAGCGGCTCACCCTCGGCCAGCCGGGACCGCTCGATGTGGTCGCGCTCTGCCTGCGAGAGCCAGCCCGCCTTGGCCGGGGTATCGCGCACCACCGCGAGCCAGGCGATCAGCCCGACCACCAGCGGGGCGCCGCCCTGGATCAGGAACATCCAGCGCCAGTCCAGATAGGTGAGGATGACACCGGAGAACGGTGCGGCCACGATCGCCGCGATCGGCGTGTAGAGCTTGAAAATCGCGTAGGCCCTGCCCCTTTCGGCGAACGGGAACCACGACCGGATGGTCGTCATCAGCGCGGGCTGTACACCGCCCTCGGCGACGCCGAGCAGGAAGCGCGCGATCAGCAGCTGACCGACGGAGTGGGTGAGGCCCGATGCCATGGCGGCGAAACTCCACAGCACCATCAGGATGGCGATCCACTGACGCGCGCTCCAGCGTTCGGCGATGTAACCGCCGGGGATCTGCAGTAATAGGTAGCCCCAGAAGAAGATTCCGCTCGCCAGCCCCTGCTGGGACTTGCTGAGACGCATATCGGTTTCGAGGTGGGGCAGCGCGAAACCGATATTGGTCCGATCGATGTAACAGATGACGTAGATGAATACGACGATCGGCAAAATGTAGGTCCAGCGCTTCATTTCGGACAGGCGCCGGACAGGGGAAGTCCGCTCGATCAACGACCTACCTCCTCGTAGGTGACCGGCGCGATCGGCGCCGGATATCGAATCCAGCTCTGCGAGCATGGGTCGGCCACTCGTTGCGGAGCATTTCTGAGTCGAAGATGGAATGCCGTCATCGGCGGACGTGCCCAGCATGGAGCGAGAGAATTTGCGGACCGAAAAAGCTATCGGCCCAAGGTTATTCGGCGCGCAGCAGGTCGAGCGCGGCTTGCAGGCCCGCCGGGTCGACGGTGACGCCCGCCAGTTGCAGACCCATCTGGACGCCGGCGAGGGTTCCGGCCAGCATCAGGTCGTTGTAGGCACCGAGATGGCCGATGCGGAAGACCCGCCCGGCGAGTTTGCCGAGGCCAGCGCCGAGCGACATATCGAAGCGGTCCAAGATGATTCGGCGCACCTTGTCCGCATCGTATTCGGGGCCGAGCAGTACGGCGGTGAGCGCGCCGGAGTACTCGCGCGGGTCGGCGCAAAGGATTTCGAGTCCCCAGCCCTGTACGGCCGCCCTGGTCGCGGCGGCGTGGCGGCTGTGTCGCGCGAAAACGTTCGGCAGACCCTCTTCTTCGAGGATCAGCAGGGCCTCGCGCAGTCCGTACAGCAGATTGGTGGCCGGGGTATACGGGTAGAAACCGCGTTCGTTGGCGGTGAGGATGGGCGTCCAATCCCAGTAGGACTTCGGCAGCAGCGCGGATTGCCTTGCGGCGAGCGCTTTTTCGCTTATCGCATTGAAGCCCAGGCCCGGCGGCAGCATCAGGCCCTTCTGCGAGCAGCCGACCGTCACGTCGACACCCCACGCATCGTGGCGGTAGTCGATGGACCCGAGCGAGGAGATCGTGTCCACCAGCAGCAGCGCGGGATGGTCCGCGGCGTCGATGGCGGCCCGGATCTCCGGTATCCGGCTGGTCACTCCGGTCGATGTCTCGTTGTGCACCACCATGACCGCCGCGATGGTGTGCGCGGAATCCGCGGCGAGTCGATCGGCGACGGCGGCCGGATCGACGCCGCGCCGCCAGTCGCCGGGCACGAATTCGACTGCGAGACCGAGGCGTTCGGCCATCTCGCGCCAAAGGTTCGCGAAGTGACCGGTTTCGAAGGCCAGCACCCGATCGCCGGGGGAGAGGGTGTTCACCAGCGCCGCCTCCCACGCGCCGGTGCCGGAAGACGGATAGATGACCACCGGGCCGCCGGTGCCGAACACCGGTTTGAGCTTGTCCATCAAATGTATTGCGAGTTCGGCGAATTCGGGTCCGCGGTGGTCGATGGTCGGTCGCGCGATGGCCTGCGGCACGCGATCGGGGAGGTTGGTGGGGCCGGGAATCTGCAGGAAATGCCGTCCACTGTGCGGGGTGATCACTATCGGGTTCCATTCTGTGCCGTGAAATGGCACACTGTTCCGCGAGAAGGTTCAGCAAGGGTAGGGATGCCCGATCGAGGAGTCAAGGCTTTGCGGAATGTGCTGAATACGTTGCGGGTGCTGGAGGAGGTCGCGGCCCGGCAGCCGGTCGGGGTCGGTGAATTGGCGCGTGTCCTGGACATGCCGAAAAGTTCGGTGCAGCGGGCGCTGGTCACCCTCGATACGGCCGGGTGGATTCGTCCCGCATCCGGTGAGGTCACCCGGTGGGTGCTCACCACGAAGGCGCTCGCGGTGGGCGGTCGGGCCGGCGGCGATCTCGGGCTGCGCGGCGCCGCGCTGCCGATCATGGAGGATCTGCGCAGGCGCACCGGGGAGACGATCCATCTCACCGTGCCGGAGGACGGCAAGATGGTGCTCATCGAGCGACTGGAAACCGATAAGCCGGTCCGCACGAATATGGCTCTGGGACACTCACTTCCGTTACACGCCTCCGCCAACGGCAAGGCGGTGCTCGCCTACGGCGACCCGGAGACCGTCCGGCGCCTGCTCGCCGCCGAACTCCCGCGCTACACCGACACCACCGTCACCGACCCGGACCAACTGCGCGCCGAACTAGCCGCCATCCGCACCAGGGGCTTCGCCGTCAACCGCGGCGAATGGCGTTCCGACGTAGGCGCCGTCGCCGCCGCCGTACTCACCCCCGACGCCACCCCCATCGCCAGCCTCAGCGTCAACATCCCCATCGGCCGCCTAACCCCCGACTCCGAACCCACCTTCGGCGCCGCCGTCCACGAAGCCGCCCAAACCCTCAGCGCCCGATTGGGTTAACGCGCTATGTCGTTGTTCGGGTGAGCCAGTGGGCGAGGGTGGTGGGGGTTGGGGCGGGGGTGGAGCCGGGGCCGCGGGTGGCGGCTGTTCCGCATGCTACGGCTGCGGCGAGGCATTCGGCTGGGGGCCAGCCGTGGAGGATGCCGTGGACGTATCCGACGTTGAAGCAGTCGCCTGCGGCGGTGGTGTCGACGGCCTGAACGCGTGGGGCGGCAACGTCATAGCGTTGTTTGTGGTGGGTGGCGGTGGCGCCGGCGCTGCCGCGTTTGATCACGACGTTCGGCACGAGTTCGCTCAGGCGGTTCAGGGCGTCGTCGAGTGTCGCGGTGTTGGTGAGGCGCAGTGCCTCGTCGGCGTTGGGGGCGAAGATGTCGGTGGTCGCGAGTGCGGCTCGCACACCTGGGGTTTCCAGGTCGACCGGGACGTCTTGGCAGTCCATCACCACGATGCTGCCGTGCCTGCGGGCGGCGGCCAAGGCTTCGACGGTGTCGGTGTCGTAGCGCAGTTGGGGCAGCATCACCACGCGCGGGCGGTGTTGTCGCAGCAGCGATGCGATCGGTTGCGGTTCGCTCGGGTCCTGGAAGCTGATCATCGCGCGGTCGCGGGGCGTGGACAGGGCGACGGTGACGCTGCGCAATGGTCCGGGGTGATACCGGAATCCGCTGGTATCCATGCCTTCCGCGCGTGCCGCGGCCAGGACGTAGCCGCTGAAGAGGTCGGTGCCGAAATCGGTCGCCCAGACCACGTCGTGCTCGAGTCGATGCGCGGCCATGGCCAGGGTGTACGCACCGCCGGGCACCATGGTGAAGCCCTCGGCGAAGATCTCGCGGCCGGGTCGCGATGTCTCGGGGAGTCCGTGGAAGACCAAATCCACGAAATACGCGCCTAATACCAGGATTTCCCGCCCGCCGTCAGCGCCCATCCGGAGATTTTACCCTCTCGACTCGAGAAATGCGCTGTGCCAACATATTTCGCTCACCGGATGTTAGCTTTTAACTGGTGACGAGAATCCTGATCACCGATCTGGACGGTACGTTGCTGGGCGGAACGCTTTCCGGCCGGCGTCACCTTAGTGCGGAATTGGCCCGCCGTGACATTACTGTCGTCTTCGCCACCGGCCGCGGCGTGGCGTCGGTCGCGCGGGTGCTGTCCGACCCGCTGGTGCCGAGACCGCGCTGGATCATCGCCGATGTCGGAGCCACCGTCGTCGGCGCGGACCTGCGTCCGGTCGCGGACATCCAGGACCGTCTTCGTGCCGGATGGCCTGGGACGCAACGCGTTCGGCACGCATTGCGCCGGTTCCGGCACCTGACGTACCAGCGGGTGCCGCAAGCCGGACGCTGCTCTTATCTGCTGGCGCCGGAGCAGCTCACCGACGAGCTCACCGCCGCGGTGGCGGCGCTCGGCTGCGGATGGCAGTACAGCGCGGACCGATACTTCGACGTCCTGCCGCGCAACGCGTCGAAAGGCAATGCCGCCGCGGCCCTCGCCACGAAATTCGGCTGGCCGACCGATTCGATTCTGGTGGCGGGTGATTCGCGCAACGACGCATCGCTGTTCGACCTGGGTGCGCATGGCGTGATCGTCGGCGGCGCGGAACCCGCTCTGCACGAGGCGGTTCCGGACGATCCTCGGGTCCTGCGCCCCGACCGTCGCGGCGCGGGCGCGATTCTGGAGGCGCTGCGGGACCTGGGATGGATCGCACCGGACGATCGATACTCACTTGTCGTCGGCTATCACCGGCCGCCGGTGAACCACGACGCTCGACGGGAATTCGCCAGCCCCAACGGAATTCTGCCCACCTTGACCGCGCTGTTCGACCGCGGCCTGCCGGGTGTCTGGGTGGCTGCCGCCGTCGATACCCCCGCACCCGATGCGCCGATATCGCTGCTGCCGGTCACCGGCGACGAATGGTGCGGTTACTTCCATCGCGCATGTAAGGACACGCTGTGGCCGATACTCATGTCCGCGCCGCACCGCATGCGCTTCGATGTCGCGGCCTGGACCAGCTACCGCGAGTTCAACCGGCGGTACGCCGAGCACATCGCGGCCCGAACGACACCCGATGCGATCGTCTGGCTTCATGATTACAATCTGTGGCTCGTACCCGGCCTGCTGCGCCGCATCCGGCCCGACCTGCGCATCGGCCTGTTCCACCACACCCCGTTCCCGCCTCCGGAGGTATTCGCCGCGCTGCCGACCGCCGACGAGATCTGTTGCTCCCTAAGGGATTTGGACTGGGCCGGATTCCACACCGCCGACTTCGCCGACAACTTTCGCCGCACGCTCGGCGACCAGTCGGCACTGCCCGCGTTGGGCGTTCATCCCTTGGGAATCGACCGCCCCGCTATCGAAGCGCTCGCCCGCCGCCACGCACGACACATCCGGCCGGGCCGACACGATCTGGTGCTTTCGGTCGAACGTCTCGACTACGCCAAAGCGCCCGTGCCCAAGGTCGACGCATTCGAGGCGGTCCTCGCGCACCACCCGCGGCTACGGCGCCGGTTGGTATTCCGGCTGATCTGCCCACCGCCCGAACCGGGCATCACCGCACACGACGCCACCCGAATCGAACTCGAACGGCGTATCGTCGAAGTCAACGACACCTGGCGGACCGACGATTGGCTGCCCATCGATTACGTCCCCCGGACGCTGCCGCTCGCGGAGCTCATCGAGCACTATCTCACCGCGGACGTCTTCTGGGTGACCTCCCTGCAAGACGGCATGAACCTCACCGCAAAGGAATTCATCGCCGCCCAATCGGCGGTGACCACCGGCCGTGCACCCGGTGTCCTCGTGCTGTCGCGCCACGCGGGTGCCGCAATCGAACTCGGCGCCGCCGCTCTGCTCACCGATCCCGAATCACCCGCCGACCTCACGACAACCCTCGTACGCGCCCTGTCTCTCACCCCCACCGAACGCCGCACGCGCGCAAAACATCTCGCCGAACTCCTCGGCCACGACCACCCCATCGACTGGGCGACCGGCATCATCGACGCGATCCGGTCCCGTCCACCCGCCGCACCGAAACCGCCCTATCCGTCCTGAATATCGAGTCGGCCCGGACCAGCCGCGGCTGAATTATTCTGACGTTTGGGTGGGGGTGCGGGCTGGGCGCGGTACCAGGAGCGCAGGGAGCGCATGAGGGTGGTTTGTTTGTCGGCGTGCGCGCTCATGCGATGCAGGATGTTGTCGAGGGTGACGACGGCGTCGACTATGCGCGGGCCCTTGTTCAGCATGACGCATTCGGCGCGGACACTCATTGCGGCATCGGTGATTTCGGCCCGGGATGGCCGACCTGAGCGGGCCAGCTGGTCGAGTACCTCGGTGGCCCAGATGACGGGGAGGTGGGCGGCCTCGCAGAGCCAGAGGATTTCCTCCTGCAGTTCGGCCAGCCGTTCGTAACCGCATTCGACGGCGAGGTCGCCGCAGGCGATCATGACACCGGCGCGACGGCGGCGCATGACTTCGAGCAGGATGGCGGGTAGGTTCCGGAAGCCTTGTGCCGTCTCGATTTTGACGATGACGCCGAGTTGGGTGTCACCGAGTTCGTCGAGGGCGGACAGTAGGTCGGCGACGTCCGCGGGCGTTCGCACGAACGACATTTCGACGAGGTCGGCGTGCTCGTGCACGAAAGATAGGTTGGCGCGGTCGGTTTCGGTGAGGGTGGGTATCGGCAGTACCGTTTCGGGGAGGTTGATGCCTTTGCCCGCACGGAGTTTGCTGTTCTCGGCGGTGGCCGCGGTGATGGTGACGGTGATGGTGTCCGCATCGCAGTCCACGATCCGGCCGGTGATCCTGCCGTCGTCGAACAGGATCGGCTGCCCGCGCCGGGCGGTGCCGAACACCTCGGGCAGCGTGCAACCGATGCGCGGCAGCCCCTGCGGCGGCACCGGGGCCGGGGTGCAGTCGCGGGTGAGTATCAGGGTGTCGTCCGGCGACAGGGTGAGGTACTGCTGGACCGCGGGCAGCGGACCCAACTCGGTGACCGCGCCGGTGTCCGCGGTGAGTTCGGTACCGGTCACGAGGTAGGCGGTGCGCCCCGTGCAGGCCAGCGCGCCGTGGCTGTCGGCCTGTACGACGGTGAAGACGCGTTTCGCGTCGCGGGCATCGCACAGCCGGAAGGTGGAGGTCGGCGCCAGGTGCGGCAGCCACGCGGCAGCCACCGGCAGCACCGGAATGTGTTCGCGCGGTGGCGGACTCGGATGTTCCACGGGTGTGAGCCAGCACCACGCGGTCTCGGTGACCCGGCCGAATACATCGCGCTGCGGCCGGAGCCGCACCAGTTGCGGACCCTCGGCGAGCGGCCCGGTACGCAGCTTCGGACCGGCGAGATCCATTGCGATGCGGCAGGATTCACCGTCGGCGCGGCGCAGTTCACCGATCATGTCCGCCCATGCGGCCGGACTGTCGTGCGCGCAGTTGATCCTGGCCACGTTCATGCCCTGC
This sequence comes from Nocardia sp. JCM 34519.1, assembly GCF_020361265.1. NCBI lineage: Bacteria > Bacillati > Actinomycetota > Actinomycetes > Mycobacteriales > Nocardiaceae > Nocardia > Nocardia sp. JCM 34519.1. The sequence goes on along the minus strand of NZ_JAIRBR010000009.1, from coordinate 266,771 downwards.
GCCACCAGATCGTTGATGAGCTGTGCATCGGTCGCCGCTTCGCTCGGCAAAGTGACCATGATTCGGGTGGACCGCCGCTTGGGCGCCGGGCCGAGTAACTCCCGGGCGCGCTGCCGCAACACCCGGGATCCGTCTGGATGCCCGAATGTCACGGCCTCCGGTTCACCGCCGTGGTTCGCCAGCGCCGCTGCCGCCGCGCGGATCGCGATGAGCGTCTCGCGCACATGGGCCTGGCTGCGTCCGAGCGAGGACAACCCGAATATCGCCAATCGGCGTTGCAGATCGCGCAGATCGAATTGCCGAATCGCCCAGTAGTGCACGAGATTGACGGCGCTGGCTCGATTATGCGGATCCACCCGCTCGATCTGCGCGGCCCACTGACGTTCCGCATCCGCCAGCGCATCCTGAAGCGCGGCTATTTCCTCGACGATTCGACCGATCTCACTCGTCTGCACGGCCCAAGTTTCACGGCTGCGATCGCCATGCCGTAGGGTCCTTCGGCCTCGGAAACCGGGACCCGCTCGAATGCGGGTGGCCGCGATGCGCGGCTCGACCACCGCCAGCCGGATGCCGATGGCGATCACCCCGCTCGCGTACCCGACCGGGCCCTCGATCGCCCGGCGCGGATCGGCGCGGGCCTGCTCGGTCACCGCTCCGGGGAAGTTCGATGATGGCCGAGGTGAAGCCCAACGCCACGACGCGGCCCGGGCCGCCGGGCGGGAATACACTCCGCCAACGGGTTTTACAGGTGGTGTGTGGCGATTTCCGCGCCGAGCTGGCGCAATAGGGCTTCGCCGTTGGTGAAACAGCGGTGCTGGTTGGGTTCGATGGTGGTCAGCGCGTAGGCGGCGGTGAAACCGGCGGTGTGTAATAGGTTGGGCGACAGTGTGTTTCGTCCGCAGACCGCGATGACGGGGATGCCCGCCGCGCGGGCCGCCGCGGCGACACCCGCGGGGGCTTTACCGTGCAGGGTCTGTTCGTCGAGGGTGCCCTCGCCGGTGACGACCAAATCGGCGCCGGTCAGGTGATTTCCGAAATCGACCAGGTCGAGCAGTAATTCGATACCGGGGGTAAGCGCTGCGCCCAGTAATGCGATGGCGGCGAAGCCGACGCCGCCCGCCGCGCCCGCACCGGCTGCATCGCGATGGTCGGCGCCGGTGGTGGCTGCGACGATATCGGCCCAATGGGTGAGTGCGGCATCGAGTTTCGCGACCTGGTCGGCGTCGGCGCCCTTCTGTGGACCGTAGACGGCCGCCGCGCCGTGTGGGCCGGTGAGTGGGTTGTCGACATCGCAGGCGACGGTGATTTCGACACCGTCGAGCCGGGACGGCATGGTGGCCGGATCGAGCCGGGTCACCGATGCCAAAGCCGCACCGCCATAAGCGATTTCGGTGCCTTCGGCGGTCAACGGTCGGGCCCCGAGCGCCCGGACCAACCCGGCGCCGCCGTCGGTGCTCGCGCTGCCGCCGATGCCGAGCACGATCCGGCGGCAGCCCGCGGCGATCGCGGCGGCGATCACCTCACCGGTTCCCGCCGAGGTGGCCGTCATCGGCGCGAGTTTCGCGCCGGGCAGCCGGACCAGCCCCGAGACGTCGGCGAGTTCGATGACGGCGAGCTCGCCGCGCCGGGCATACCTGGTGCCGATCGGTTCGCCGGTGGGCCCGGTGGCGATCACCGGGACCGCAACGAATCCGGCCGCCAGCGCGGCGGCGACGGTGCCGTCACCGCCGTCGGCCACCGGTATAACCGCCACCGACGCCCTGGGCCGGACCTGCCGGATGCCATCCGCGACGGCGGCGCCGACCTGCGCGGCGGTCAGCGAACCCTTGAACTTGTCGGAGGCGATGAGGACTCGGGCCATTCCTCAGTCCACCAGGGCAATGGCGGTTGGTGCGTCTTCTGGGGTTTCGGCGAGTTCTTCGAATTCGTTGATGTTGTCAATCTCCTGGCCCATGGAGACGTTGGTGATGCGTTCGAGGATGACTTCGACCACCACCGGGACGCGATACTCGGTGAGGAGTTTTTTGGCGTCTTCGAAGGCTTGGGCGAGTTGGTCGGGTTCGAAGACGCGGATTGCTTTGCAGCCCAGCCCTTCGGCGACTTTCAGGTGGTCGACGCCGTAGCCGCCGACTTCGGGGCTGTTGATGTTGTCGAAGTCGAGTTGGACGTAATAGTCCATGTCGAACTGGCGTTGGGCTTGGCGGATCAACCCCAGATACGAGTTGTTCACCACGACATGGATATACGGGATGTGGAACTGGGCGCCCACAGCGAGTTCTTCGATGAGGAACTGGAAGTCGTAGTCACCCGACAAAGCGACCACGGTGGCGTCGGGGTCGGCGGTCGCCACCCCCAACGCGGCAGGCAACGTCCACCCGAGTGGCCCGGCTTGTCCGGCGTTGATCCAATGCCGGGGCCGATACACGTGCAACAGTTGCGCGGCTTGGATTTGGGACAGACCGATGGTGGACACATAACGCACATCGCGGCCGAACGCCCGGTTCATCTCCTCATACACCCGTTGCGGTTTGATCGGCACATTCGCAAAATGGGTTTTGCGCAGGCCCTGCTGCTTGCGCGCGAGCACCTGTTCGGCCCACTCGCGCCGATCGGTCAGCTTGCCTTGGGCCGCTTGCTCTTCGGCGACCTCGATCAACACGCGCAATGCCGCGCCCGCATCGGAGACGATGCTGTAATCCGGGGCCAGGACCCGCCCGATCTGGGTGGGTTCGATATCGATATGCACGAAAGTGCGCCCACGCGTGTAGGTTTCAAGCCCTCCTGTGTGGCGGTTGGCCCACCGATTCCCGATCCCGAGCACGAAATCACTGGCCAACAACGACGCGTTGCCGTAGCGGTGCGAGGTCTGCAACCCCACCATGCCCGCGTGCAACCGGTGGTCATCAGGGATGGCACCCCACCCCATCAGGGTCGGCACCACCGGAATCCCGGTCAACTCAGCGAATTCCACCAACAGCTCCGACGCGTCGGCGTTGATAATCCCACCCCCGGCCACGATCAACGGCCGCTCGGCCGCGTTCAATATCGCCAGCACCTTCTCCGCTTGCGCGCGGGTCGCGGCCGGACGCTGCACCGGCAGCGGCTCGTAGGTGTCGATATCGAACTCGATCTCCGCCAGTTGCACATCGATCGGCAGATCGATCAACACCGGCCCGGGACGACCTTCCCGCATCAACCAGAACGCCTTAGCGAATGCCCCCGGCACCTGCGCGGCCTCCAGCACCGTGACCGCCCACTTGGCCACCGGTCCCGCGATCGCGGCGATATCAACCGCTTGGAAATCTTCCTTGTGCAGTTTGGCGACCGGTGCTTGCCCGGTGATGCACAGGATCGGGATGGAATCCGCACTCGCGGAATACAACCCGGTGACCATATCGGTTCCCGCCGGACCCGACGTCCCGACACAGACACCGATATTGCCCGCGCGAGCCCGGGTGTAGCCCTCGGCCATATGCGAGGCCGCCTCCACATGCCGCGCCAACACATGCCGAACCCCACCATGGGCCTTCATCGCACTGTAGAACGGATTGATCGCCGCCCCCGGCAACCCGAAAGCCTGAGTCGCCCCTTCCTTTTCGAGGATCAACACAGCCGCATCAACCGCACGCATCCGAACCATCGTCAGCTCTCCTTCGCCCGCCCGCTGAGCCGCTCCACCCCACGCAGCAGCGCGCTGTGGTCGAGCTCCCCATCGCCGTTCGCCTTGGCGGCGGCCATCAATTGGGTGACCAACGCGCCCACCGGCAGTACGACCCCGGCCTGCCGCGCGGCGTCGGATACGATGCCTAAATCCTTGTGGTGCAGGTTGATTCGGAATCCGGGCTGGAAGGTACGGGCCAGCATGGCGTCCTGTTTCAGCTCGAGCACCCGCGAACCGGCCAGCCCGCCGCCGAGCACCCGCAGCGCCGCCTCGGCGTCGACGCCGTATGCCTCCAGGAACACGATGGCCTCGGCCAGCGCCTGGATATTGGCGGCCACGATCAGTTGGTTGGCCGCCTTGACGGTCTGACCGGAGCCGCTGGGGCCAACGTGCACAACGGTTTTGCCCACCGCGTCGAAGATCGGCCGCGCCCGCTCGAAGTCGGCATCGGCGCCGCCGACCGCGATGGACAGTGTCGCGCCGACCGCGCCCGCCTCACCGCCGGAGACCGGTGCGTCCAGCATCCGGAGGCCGGATTCGGTTGCCTGACGGGCGAATTCGGCCGCGACGTCGGGACGTATGGTGGAGAAGTCGATGATCAGCGCGCCCGGTTCGGCGCTGTCGAAGACGCCCTTCTCGCCGGTCAGCACCGCGCGCACGTCGGGGGAGTCGGGCACCATCACGCAGATCACCTCAGCGCCGCGAACCGCGTCGGCGATCGAGGTCGCGGCGCGCCCGCCCGCCGCGACCAGCGGCGCGGCCTTCGCCGCCGTGCGGTTGTACCCGGCGACCCGGTGACCGGCATTGGCCAGGTGCACGGCCATCGGGCTGCCCATGATGCCCAATCCGATGAAGGCGATATCGAGCCCGCCCGTCGCCCGGCCACCGCCCCTCATCGAATCGCTTCGCGATGCTGTAGTCATTTTGTATCCCTAGAGTTGTTGCTGGACAATGGTTTTCAGTCGCCGTCGGCGGCGCGTCGGTCGCGCGGCAGCCAGTCGAAGCTGTCGGCGGTGGCACCGGAGGGCCGGTATTCGAGTCCCACCCAGCCGCGGTAGCCGCGAGTCCACAATTCGGTGAGCTGACGCGACAACGGCAGTTCGCCGCTGCCCGGTTCGTTCCGGCCCGGATGGTCGGCGATCTGGACGTGGGCGATCCGGCCGGTGTGTTCGGCGATGACCTTGTCGACATCGTCGCCGTTGACCGCCAGGTGGTAGAGGTCGGCGAGCAGTCCGAGATTCGTTGCGCCCGTGCCGGTCTGCACCCGGTCCAGGACGGCGAGGGCGTGGGCGGCGGTGCGCAGCGGGTAGCGGTCGGCGCCGCTGACCGGCTCGACGAGTACGGTGCCGCCGATGCGGTCGGCGGCCGTGGCCGCGGCGGCGAGGTTTTCCGTCGCCAACTCGTCCTGCTCATCCGCCGATACCCCGACGATCCGATTCCCGTAGAGCGCGTTGAAGTTCCGGCAACCGAGTCGTTCGCCGATCCCGATGGTGACGTCGATATTGTCGCGGAATTCCGCGGATCGGGCCGGCCAGGAGACCAATCCGCGACCGCCGCCCGGCATATCGCCCGCGGCGAAGTTCAGTCCGGCCAGCGCGACCCCCGCATCGGCGACGGCGCCGACGAACGCGTCGATCTCCGCGTCGCCGGGGACCGCGCTGTCGAACGGCCACCAGAACTCGACCGCGTCGAAGCCGGCCTGCCGCGCCGCCGCCGGGCGCGCGAGTACGGGTAGTTCGGTGAACAGGATCGAGCAGTTGACCTCATAGCGAAGCGTAGGCCACACGATAGCTCCTAAATTCCATAATACGGAAGAAATATTCTGATATACGGAATATGCTAGAAGCCTGACTCCGGCCCCGTCAAGGAATGCCGAAGGTGCCAAGCGGTTTCCGGCCGCATCCGGATGGGTCGGTAAACTTCCGCCATCCGGAAATATGGAAGAGGCGAGTTGGTGACCGAAACCAAGGGGCGCGGCGGCGTCCAGTCGATCGAGCGTGCGTTCGGGCTGCTCGAGGCCATGGCCGATGGGGGAGGGATGATGGGCCTTTCCCAGCTCGCCGCGGCGTCCGGCCTGCCGCTGCCGACCATCCACCGGCTGGTACGCACGCTCGTCGACCTCGGCTATCTGCGGCAGGAGCCCTCGCGTCAGTACGTGCTCGGCCCGAAGCTGATCAAACTGGGCGAAAGTTCGGCGCACATGCTCGGTGTGCGAGCCAGGCCGCAGCTGCAGCATCTCGTCGACGAACTGGGCGAATCCGCGAATATGGCCATGCTCGACGGCGACCAAGTGGTCTATGTCGCCCAGGTGCCGTCCCGGCATTCCATGCGCATGTTCACCGAGGTCGGCCGCAGGGTGCTGCCGCACTGCACCGCCGTCGGCAAGGTGCTGTTGGCGGGCATGCCCGCCGAGCAGGCCCGAGATCTGTTGCGGCGCACCGGCATGCCCCGCTACACCGAGCACACCGTCACCGACCCGGCCGAATTCGCCCGCCAGCTGGCGGCCGCCGCCCGCGACGGCTATGCCACCGACGACGGCGAACAGGAACTGGGTGTCCGCTGCGTCGCGGTGGCGATCCCGGACGCGCCCGCCAAACTGGCCGTGTCCATCTCCGGTCCGGTCGGCCGCATGTCCGAGGATCTGGTTCGCCGCGCGGTCCCGCTGCTCACCGAGGTGAGCCGCGCCCTGTCCGCCGACCTGAACTGAAGCGGCCGTCCCCGGTTCCGGACGCTTGCGCATCGGCGGCGCGGCTGCGATCCTCGTGCTCATGATCTTCGATGGAAAGGGCGTTTCGCGCCCGAGCCGGTGAGCCCCGACCAGGCCACGTTCGTGGCCCACGCACTATCGCTCGCCGCTCTGTACGGTCCCGGTCCCTGGCCGGGGGACGGGTATCCGCTTCCGGATGAAAAGCCCCGTGAGCACGGTCGATTCGTGCTGCCGAGCGTCGTGCTCGACGGTATCAGCACCCATCATCGCCGGGCCGCCGCACAGCCGGTGACCGAACTGGCCGACGGTGTGGTCGCCGGAATGGACGATCCGGCTCGGCTGCTGGAGCTCTTCGCGGGACTTTCGCCCGTGCGGATCGCCGACGATCTGGTGCGCGAGTTGCGCTCTCGCGACCTGCCGCGCGAAAAGCTGCGGCGGGCGGCGCGATTCGTCACCGAGAACGCCACCCGCAGGGAGGTGGCCAAGCTCGGTATCGTGCTGCTCGGTATCTGCGGCGATGAACGCGACCGCGAATTGCTGCAATTGCTGGGAACATTGGACGAGTTCGCGCTTTTCGCCGTCGTCGCGCTGCTGCGAACCCAAACCGACGGTCAACGCGCGGTTTTCGAGTTGGCGCGCCAGCTCGTCGGCTGGGGCCGCATCCACGCGGTCGAGCGGTTGGCGGGCTGTAGCGATCCTGATATCCGAGCTTGGTTGCTGCGCAGCGGGTTTCGCAACGATGTGATGGACGAGTATCTCGCCTATATCGCGGCGACGACCGGCGGCCTGTACGAGGCCCTGCTGGACGATACCGTCGACGACGAACTGCTCGACGGGGCCGCGGGCATCCTGCGGGCGCTCGCCTTCGGCGGCCCCGCCGAGGATATGCGCGACTACCCGGACGCCGTCGCGGCCATGCACCGCTTCGCCGAATTGGTCGATCGCGCCGACCCGACCATCGTGCGGCTCGATGCGGCACTCACCATCGAAAGATGGTTGTCCAACGCGGATTTCGACTGGCCGGACGGCGAACCCGGTCGGCTTCGGGTCCGCTACGCAGCGCTGTTGTTCAGCGGCTACCGGATTCCGCGACGACGGTGGCGCGAGTTGGTCACCGGTGTGCTCGCGGGTAATCCTGCCGTCGGGGGCGAGGGGCATATCTTCGAGACCGCGCTGTCCTGCGCGGGCAGGCTCGGCGTCGACGCATTGCCGGACGCCATCGCACGATTGCGCATCGAACCCGACAACGCCTATGTCTGGCAGTGGGCGATGCGGCACGCGGGCGCGGATCGGATCGGCGAGGTCGTCGAACTCGCCGAACAGCTGCTGCCGCTTGCCGAGCTGTCCCACGGCCCGTCCGAATCACTGGGCATCGGCCGGGAATTCGCGGCCGACCGGGTGCTCGAGATCGTCGTCGGACGGCTGCGCGAGCATCCGGGCATCGGCGCGGGCCTGCTGCCCGTGGCGCTCGCGAACCGGGTCATCCGCTGCCGCCGTGCCGCGCTGACCACCCTCGCCGCCTGGCCGCCCACGGCGCGCCCGGCCGCATCGGGCGAATGGGTCGCGGCCGCCGCGGAGTGGGAGATCGACCCCGAGCTGCGTCGGGAGATGCTGGCATTCCTGACCGGATGAGCCGGATCGCCTGTGCGCCAGGCTATTTGGTGATTGCGGCTCACCAGCCGAGTCGTCCGGCGTTGCGCTATATGATATAACGTTTGCCAGCCTGGGTGCGGATCCGCGCGCCGAAGGTTCATGCGCCACCGCCGTGCCGGTGGCGCCGACAACAGGGAAATCATCGATGAGTCACGAGAATTCGCGCACCGCCGGGGTACTGGCGAGCTGTCTCGCCGCCGTACTGCTCGGCGTCGCGCCCGCGCATGCCGACCGGCCGGAGGTCCGGCCGTTCATCCTCGCGAATGGTGGTATGCAGCAGGCATTTTCCACCGAGGGCCTGACGAATCAGACGTGCGTCGCCGATCGAATGCTGCCGCCGACGCACCCTTACCTCGAGAATACGATCGCATCGATGTGGGCCGCGTTCGAAACCGGCGCGGATATCGTCGAATTCGATATCCGGCCGACCGCCGACCGCCGATTCGCGGTCACCCACGAGTGGGATCTGGAATGTCGCACCGACGGAAAGGGAAAGACCAGCGATCATACGCTGGCGCAGCTGCAAACCCTCGACGTCGGCTACCGCTACACCGCCGACGGCGGAAAGACCTATCCGTTCCGCGGCAAGGGAATCGGCCTGATGCCCTCACTCGAGCAGGTGCTCGACACCTTTCCGGACAAGCACCTGCTCATCGATATGAAGAGTAATGAACCGGCCGATGGGCAGCAGTTGGCGACCGCATTGTCCACCTTGTCCGAGGGACGCAGGAAGCTGCTCGGCGTAGAGGGTGGTGACAAGTCGATTGCCGCACTGCGGCAACAACTTCCGGATATGCGGGTCACCTCGCGGGCTATTATCGCGGACTGTGTCGCGACCTTCGCCGCAACCGGTTGGCACGGTGACGTCCCGCAGTCGTGCAAAAATATCGAGCTCCTGCTGCCCGATAAGATCGCTCCCATGCTGTGGGGCTGGCCGAACGATTTCATCGAGCTCATGGCGGACAACGACACCATCGTCGTTATCGAAAAGGGCGACGGCACCGAGGAATTCTCCAGCGGCTTCGACTCACCCGAGGATCTCCAGCGGCTGCCGCCGGGTTATCGGGGTGGGGTGTGGACCAATCACGTCGACCGAATCGCGCCGGTATTCAACCGCAATTGACACCGCCGAGAATGGCACGCGCCTCCGCCGCGTTCTCCATGAGATGGATGCGCACCGCGGTGCGCACCCCGTCGGCATCGCGGTCGCACGCCGCGTCGACGATGGCTTGATGACGGCGCCGGTGCCGGTCGACATCGACCGCGGCGGCGTCGATCGGGTCGAAGGTGAGCCGGGTGAACCGGTCCGCCGCGTCCCAGAGCGCGTGCACCGCGCGCAGATCCCATTCGGTCGCGGCGGGCCGCAGCGCCAGCTCGTGGAATTCCCGATCGTGTGCCCAGCTCCGCTCGGTGATCGGCGTGCGGAAGGTCGCGTCGAGCAGCCGTTGCAGGCGCGCGAGATCGGCGGGGGTGAGCAGCGGCACGGATTCGGCCGCCAACTGCGGCTCGATCGAGATCCTGAGCCGGTAGATCGACTCCAGGTCGTGCGCGTCGAGTGCGGTGAGCACCCTACCATGCGAGCTGAGCAGTCCCTGAGTTCGCAACTGGCGCAATGCTTCTCGAACCGGTAGTTCGCCGACGCCGAGCTGTTCGGTCAGCGTTCGCGCCGCGATGGCCGCACCCGGTGCCAGCTCGCCGCCGATGACGCGGCGGCGGATCTCGTGCAGTACCTGATCGACCGCGGGCACCTGTCCTGCCGTGTCGTCCATTTCGCCTCCAGCACATCGCGATTGCGTCTATACGATATAGCGCAGCCGGGCCTCGATTCGCCGCCCACTAGGCTGGTGGCATCCATATCGCGATACCGGATCGGAGGACCATGGCCACCCGCGGGGAAGGTGCGGCGCTCGTTCGCCCGCTGGCGGATAAATCCCTGGCTCAGCAGGTCGCCACCGAGATCCGGCGCTCGATCGTCTTCGGGGTGCTGCGGCCGGGCCAAGCCTTTTCGGTGCGCGAGATCGCCGCGCAGCTGAACGTCAGCTTTATTCCGGTGCGAGAGGCGTTGCGCGAGTTGGAATCTCAGGGCCTGGTGATCAACCGGCCCGGCCGCAGCCCGCTCGTCGCGCCGCTGTCCGCGGCGGATCTGCGCGGTATCTTCCGGCTGCGCGGGCTGATCGAGCCGGAACTCGGAGCGCGCGCCTGCCCGCTGCTCGACGTGGCGGCCCGGACCCGGCTGCACGAATTGATCGATCGGCTCACCGCACCGGCGGGCGCCGCCGACGAACGCTATGACGCCGAGTTGGAGTTCCACCTCGAACTGATCCGGCCTGCCGCGACGGCATGGGATATCCGGACATTGGACAACCTGTGGCATGCCGCCAGCCGCTATCGCTTCAACGGCGCGCGGGGGCGCGGCGTCGAACCGCGCGCCGATTCCTTTCGCGCGCTGGCCGACGCGGCGGATCCGGAACGCGCGCGAGCGGCCGTGCGGGTGCATCTCGACGCGCTGGAGGCCGACCTGCGGCGCGGATTGGACGCGACCGACGCGTAATTCGGCTATTTTCCGCCGCGGTCCGGTCGCTGCCGGAATTTAATTGCCGCGCAAGGCTATTCGGTATGCATAGTTCAATTATTGATCACCGGGCGGAGTTTGCCCGGCGAAGTGGCCGAATACCGACGGCGATCGAGTGGGCATTCGTCGAGCGATCCCCACTGATCCCCACTGCCGGATGCTATGGACTCGATCGCGGCGGGTGGTCACCCTGTTATTGCTGCGGCATATAACCAGATCGTGTGTCCGGCAGCCTAATCCGATTCCGGCGCGCGTCGTCCGATTGCGCGCGTTCTCGGCTGCTTCAATCAGAGGTGTTGTGTTCCATGAGAATTCAGCGATTTATCGAACTCCATAGTCAGTTCCCCGACCGGCTCCCGCGCGGGTCGGCGCGGTAGCCGGCCCGAGCGCACAGGAGAGACCCCATGCGTACGGCAAGGATTACCGGGCTCGCCGCGGCGGTCGCGAGTCTGGCGCTCGGCGCGGCGATGGCGCTGGCGGCGCCGGGCGCCGCACCGCAACAGGCCGCGGCGGCATCGCCGACATCGGGCGGTATCAAGGTCGCCTACTACGACCAGTGGTCGGTATACGAAAACGCCTTCTATCTCAAGAGTCTCGATACCGAAGGCATCGCGGGCAAACTCGATTATCTGATCTACGATTTCGAGAACATCGACCCGACGAACCTGACCTGTTTCGAGGCGAACAAGGCGGCCAGTCAGGACGAGAACAATCCGAATGCCGGTGACGGCGCGGGCGATTCGTTCGCCGATTACGGAAAGACGTTCGACGGCTCGATCAGCGTCGACGGCACCACGGACGCCTGGAACGATCCGATCGTCGGAAACTTCAAGCAGCTCAAGGAATTGAAGGCGAAGTACCCCAATCTGAAGGTGCTGCTCTCGATCGGCGGTTGGACGTATTCGAAGTACTTCTCCGATGTTTCGGCCAGTGACGGCGCACGCAAGAAGTTCGTCTCCTCGTGTGTCGACATGTTCATGAAGGGAAATCTGCCCTCGCAGAACGGCTATGGCGGGCCGGGCACCGGCAAGGGGATCTTCGACGGCGTCGATCTCGACTGGGAGTACCCGGGCGGCGGCGGCCACCTGGGCAACCACGCGTCGAGCGCCGATAAGGCGAACTTCACCGCGCTGGCCGCCGAATTCCGCACCGAATTGGACGCGCAGGGCACCGCGGACAACAAGCACTACGCGCTGACCGCGGCCGTCTCGGCCGGGCAGGACAAGATCCGCAACTACGAGACCGAAAACCTCGGCAAATACCTGGATTTCGCCGATGTCATGACCTATGACATGCACGGCGGCTGGGAGGCGACCGGGCCCACCAACTTCCAGGATCCGATCTACAGCCGCCCGGACGACCCGATGACACCGGTCCCGCCGGGCACCGCCAAATACAATATCGACGAGGCGATCACCGCGTGGACCAGCGGCGACAGTGCGTATGGGATCGCGGGCGGCTTCCCGGCGAATAAGCTGACGCTCGGCTTCCCTACCTACTACCGCGGCTGGACGGGTGTCGCCGACGCGGGTCAGCACGGGGTGTTCCAGCCCGCGTCCGGTCCGGCGGCGGGCGCACCGCTGTCCGGGAATGTGCCGGGCATACGGATGTACAAGGAGCTGTCGGGTGTGGTCGACAATCCGGCCGACACCTTCTACGACGCCACCGCGCAGGCCGCCTACTTCTACGACGGCACGAACTGGTGGGGTGGTGACTCCATTCAGTCCATTCAGGCCAAGGTGGACTATCTGCACTGCCACGGCCTCGCCGGTGCGATGACGTATTCGCTGGAGGATTTGGACCCGGGCACAACGCTTTTCAATAAGCTCGTCGACGCGGTGAACGGTTCGGCGGGTGGCTGCACGCCGCCGACGAGTACGACGACGCCGCCGACCACCACCACGACAACGACGACGACAACAACGCCGCCGACCTCGACCACCACTACGACGACGACCACCACCACGACAACCCCGCCCGGTGGGACCGGAATCGTCAACGGTGACTTCGAAACCGGCGCGCTGACCCCGTGGACCTGCACGGGCAACCTCGGCTCGGTCGTCGCCACCCCGGTGCACGGTGGTAAACACGCGCTCTCGGGCGCGCCGAGCGCGACCGATACCGCCCAGTGCTCGCAAACCGTAACGGTCGCACCGAAACACACCTACACCCTGTCGGGCTGGGTGAACGGCAACTACGTCTATCTGGGCGTCACCGGTACGGGCGCTACCGACACGTCCACCTGGACTCCAGGCACCGGCGGTGCGTACCAACAGCTTTCGACCCAGTTCAGCACCGGCGCAAGCACCACGAGCGTCACGGTCTGGGTGCACGGCTGGTACGCACAGGGCCAGTACTACGTGGATGACGTCACGCTGAGTTAGCGTCTCCGAATGCGGATGTGGGCCCTACCCTGCGGGGGCCCACATTCGCGCGCCCGGATGCGTTGGGGCGCTTCAGGATTCGTGACCATCGACGGGAATGCCGAGATCGGTCAGGAAGGCCGTCGCCGCCGGCGTGCGGCCGGATTTGTTCCAGACGGCGTATTCGACGCGCGCCAATTCGTCGTTCACCTCGATGGCGACGACACCGGTCAGCTGCGGCACGTACGCGGCGGGCAGCATGGCGACGCCGAGGTTCTGCCGGACTAGCCGGACGATATAGTCCCCGGTGCTCACCTCGAAGGCGACGTCGCGATCCAGACCCGCGGCCGCGAACATCTGGTCGGATTCGGCGCGCCCGGCGGTCCCGGCAGGCAGGTCGACGAAGGGTTCGGCGGCGAGCGTGCGCAGATCCACCGCCGGTTCGGCGGCGAGCGGATGGTCCGGCGCGACCACCGCGACGAGCCGGTCGCTGGCCAGTTCGTGCGCCGCGACGCCCTCGGGCCGCGCCGTGATCGGCAGCCCGACGAAGGCCACGTCGATCGTGCCCTGCCTGACCTGTTCGAGCAGGTCCTCGCTCGGGCGCACCCGCAGGCCGATGCGCACCCGCGGATACCGCTGACGGAACTGACGCAGCGCATTCGGTATATCGACGGCCGCGGCGGTGGAGATGACGCCGACCGCGAGCCGACCGCGCACCTCGCCGACGGCCGCGGCCACCTCGGCGCTCGCCCGCTCGGCGGCGTCGAGGCATTGCCGGGCGGCGGGTAGGAAGGCCGCACCGGCCGGTGTCAGGCGCACCCGGCGGCTGGTGCGCTCGAACAGTTTCGCGCCGAGTTCCCTTTCCAGCCGTGCGATTTGGTGACTGAGCGCGGACTGCACGACCAGGCACCGCTCGGCCGCCCTGGTGAAGCTGTTCGTCTCGGCGACGGCCAGGACATAGCGCAACTGCTGAAGCTCCATCGGCCAATCTTGTATGGAGATCGATGAGCTGGCAAACATGTGCCGAGCTCATCAATCTCGACCGGTCTGTCAGCTATCGAGTCAGCTCGGCGCATCCGTTGTCGAACGGGAGACCGTCGAAGCGCGCCTGCAGGAAGGCCGTCGCGGCGGGGACGAACAGGACACCTGCCGCCAAATGATTCGCGCCGGGATATTCCGTGTAGCGAACCGCGACACCTCGGCGGCAGTAATCGGCGGCCAGTGCGCGCTCGTCACCCGCGACCATGACGCCATCGCCGATGCCGTCGACATTGCCGCCACCGAGGTACAGCGGCACTTTCGGCGTGCCGGTCCGGCCCATCCTGGTCTGTTCGATCATCGGCGCGAGTGCCGGAATGGTGCGGTAGTCCGGATATTCCGGCCGCAGCAGCTGCTGCATCCGGAGGCCGGGGAATGCGGGACCGGTGGGTGGTACGCACTCGTCGGCGACCTGTGCGAACAGCTGCTTACCGTAATCCGACAGATACGGCGTCACGTCGATGCCGAATCCACGCGCCGCACCCTGAAATACGTAGGGCAGCAGCGACGCCCACTCCTGGGTGCCGTCCACGTAGTTGACGACGTTGGTGAGATCGACCGGATAGCCGCCGAGCGCGGCGCCGACGAGATTCAATTCGGGCGAATATGTCGGCGCCAGCTCTGCGGCGAATTCGGTGGGGATCGAACCGCCGGAGAAGCCGGACATGCCGACCGGAGTCGAGGATGGCGCACCGAGAGTGGTCAGCGCCGCGCGGATACCGTCCAGCGCGGCGTAACCCGACTTGTGTCCGGCCCCGTACGCGAGCTCGACACCCTCGTAATCGGTTGAGACAACGGTGAATCCGGCCGCCAGATACGCGGCGTAGATCGGCGCGTCCATCAGCGCGCTCGTGCCGCGACCGCCGCGCAGCGTGTAGGACGGATCACACTTGGCGCCGAGCGCGTCATATGCGGCCTGGTACGACATGATCCGCAGCGGTCCCGAATTCGACGGTGGCCGAATGATTGTCGTCACGGTCGCGGCGGGCTCACCGCGCTCGCCGGTGGTTCGGTAGAGCACCTGCGTCGCTTCCATCGGCAGTTGCGCGCCGCCCATCCCGATCGCGACGGTTCGGGTGCGCAGCACAGCGCCCGGGGTGGCGTCGGCCAGTCGGTCGGGGGCGCGGTAGAACGGGTCGTCCGTCGGCAGGATCAACCCGGTCTCGGCGCGCGCCGTCGGTCCGTCTACTGTCGAAAGCATCGGTAGCACAAGGAATGCCGCCAACATCGCCGCGGCCCGCAACCACGGCGAGCGCCGTGCGGTACTGCGTTCTGCATCGCTCACTGCTGAGTATCCTCGTTCTGTTGTCCGGCAGGAGGTCCAGTCGATTGTCAGGCTAACGAATATTTGAAAATTTGCATGACCATATTTTCGCGGGCCTGTCCAAGTTGAACAGCCTTCCCTGATCCGTTGTGCGCGTGGAGCATTGGCGACATCGCGCAGGAATCCCCGGCCCGGTTTCGATCGGTTGCACACACCGTGGCCGGTATCAATCGACAGGGGTAAGAGCTATGCGTCGTGTCACCGCAGTGGCATTCATCATGGGTTGCGCACTCGCCTCGGCGGGCGTCGCCTCGGCGAATCCGCCCGGAACCGGTTCCGCCGGCTCGGCGGGTGGGCCGCCCGCGTCGTATTCGTTGCGGGACTACGCATTACCCGCCGGCAATCAGGGTACGGTCGGTTGCGTCAGCGGTTGGGCCACCGGCTACACCGGTTACGGGGTGCTGATGAACGAGCAGAATATTTCCGGCGGGCCGATGGCGCCGATGTATGTCTGCTCCCAACTCCCGGACAGTCCCTGGCTGAACGACGTGCTGACCCTCGAACAGCAGCAGGGTATCGATACCGCGGACGACTACGGGGATAGCGGCGGCAAGCCCACCGACGAGCAGCGGGCGAATGCCGCGCACTACAAGCTTTCGGGCTTCCGGGATTTGTCCAACGGTGACCGGGCGGCCCAGGTGAAGGACGCGATCGCGGGCGGTCTGCCGGTCGTCATCGGATTCGAGGTGCGGGAAAGCTTCGAGAACTTGACCAAGGACAACTTCCGCTACGATCCGAAGCCCAGCGAGCGGATCCTCGGCGGCCACGCCGTGACGATCGTCGCATATGACGAAAACTCCGTCACCATCGAGAACACCTGGGGGACCGGTTGGGGTGACAGTGGATTCTTCACCGCGCCTTGGTCTTTCATCACCGGCAACGATGTCGACGAGCTCTACTCGATGGGCCCGATAGCCACCGCGTGAGCCGGGCGTTCAACCGGAGATCCGCCCAGTCGAACATCGGCACCACAGCTTTTGGGGCGTTTGCCCGGTTCGCCGACCTTGTAGCGTCGCTACGGGTTGGGTCGGACAAGAGAGTGCGTGATGGTGCTGGTGAGCGGTCGGCTGCGGCTGACAGTGGGTGTATTGCTGGCCGCCGTGGCCGCGCTGCTGGTGATGTCGGCGTGTTCGTCGAAGGAATCCAATTCGGGTGCGTCGGCGACGAGTTCGGCCAGCAATACCTCGGTGACGCCGAGTCAGACAGCGCCGCAAGGGAATCCGAACGGATCGCCGGACCGCGGTAAACCGCGGGCCGACAGCGGTTCCGGAACCGATGGCTGCGGCAACAGTTGCGGTACGGACAGCGACCAAACCGTCGCGCCGGCGACCACCGCGTTGGACCACTGTGGCATCGAATACTGCGGCGCGCCCGCCGGAGACCAGAACCAAACGGCCGCGCCGACCACGACGGCGTTGGATCACTGCGGCATCGAGTACTGCGGCGCGCCGGGTGGCGACAACTACGTGAAGTGCACGGACAAGATCAACTACGCGGGTGACCCGCGGTCGAATGCCGAGATCAACATTATCGGCGAGCGAGATGGCAAGTGCCCGGAGCCGATTCGGATCACGACGGCCCCGGCGCGGCCGTCCGCGACCACATCCGCCGCGCCCAAACCGACGCCCGCGGTCACGACGACGACGAAGTAGCTCGGGCCAGGAGCGGTCCTACTTGCGCCAGAAAAAGTGGTGCACCACCCCGCTCGGGCTCGGGATCTGTTCCAGGTGAAAGCGGTCGGTGAGCTCATCGGGGCTCGTCCACAGCCTTTCGCCGCGGCCGAGCTCGATCTTCGATACCGCGACGTGCATGGTGTCGATCAGATCGGCGGCGAGGAATTCCCGGACCGTCGCGACCCCGCCGCCGATGCGCACATCCTTGCCGTCGGCGGCCTCGAAGGCCCGCGCCAGCGCGTCCTTCGCGGACATATCGATGAAGTGGAATGTGGTCTGGCCCAGCGTGAACGAGGGCCGCACATGGTGGGTCAGGACGAAAACCGGTGTACGGAACGGCGGTTCGTCGCCCCACCAGCCCTGCCAGTCGTAGTTCTCCCACGGTCCGCGCTGCGGGCCGAACTTGTTGCGGCCCATGATCTCCGCGCCGATGTTGTTGGTGAAGTCGCGGGTGCAGTAGTCGTCGAGGCCGTAGCTGCCGCCCGGATCGGTCCGGTTGGGCCAATGCGCGGTGGCGCCCGCCCATGAGCCGATGAGTGCGGCCGGATCGGCATGGCCGAACGGGCGTTCCAGGCTTTGGCCCTCGCCGGAGCCGTATCCATCGCTGGACACCGTGAAGTTCTGTACGCGGACCAACTGTTTCATGGGAGTCCCTTCTGATTGCAACTTGCAACTGGTTTTGAATATACCTAGACTGATCTCATGGCGCAACCAGTTGTTTACGACAAGTTGCCGGTGCCGCGTGGCAAGTCGGGCTGTCCGATCAATATGACGGTCGAACTGCTCGGGGACCGGTGGAGCCTGATCGTCTTGCGCGACATCATGTTCAGCGGCAACACCCATTTCCGGGAGCTGCTGGCCGGATCCATGGAGGGCATCGCGTCGAATATCCTGGCGGCCCGCCTCGCCAAGCTCGTCGCCGCGGGCCTGCTCACCCGCCGTGACGATCCGAGCCATCGGCAGAAGGTCGAATACCGCCTCACCGAGGCGGCGATCCAGCTCGTCCCGGTGCTGGCCCAGCTGGGCGCGTGGGGCGCGCGCTGGTTGGATACGACGCCGGAGCTGACGGTGCGAGCCGAACTGCTCGCGGCGGGCGGGCCGCCGCTGTGGGACCGATTCATGGACGAGCTGCGCGCCACCCACCTCGCGGGCGCGCCGTCACCCACCGATGGTGTGCTCGCCGAATTGACCGCCGCCTATCTCGCGGCCGTCGGCGGCGAAAACTAGGCGCTCGCACCATATTTCGGTGCCACGCTGACTCCGGATGTCGGCTCCCCACTACTCCAACTGGGGTTTCATCGCGGCGACGGCTCGGTTTACCTTCCGATTAGCGGGATTTTTCCGTCCCTTTGGAGGAGCCGATATGCCCCGTATTCTCAGCCGTGCCAGGGTGTTACCCGCCGTAGCCGCGGCAGTCGTTGCGCCCGTTGTCATTTCACTCGCATGTACGGGTTCGGTATACGCCGACCCGGCCATGGCGCCCGAGCGGCAGCTGGCCGACTCGATCCACGCGCCGAATATCAAGCGGCACTTGGAACAATTGCAGACCATCGCCGACGCCAACGGCGGCATCCGCGCCGCGGGCACCCCCGGCCAGAACGCCTCGCGCGACTATGTGGCCGAAAAGCTGCGCGGTGCGGGCTATCTGGTGACCGTGCAGGAGTTCGACTTCCCGTTCTTCCAAGAGCGGTCGACCGCGGCCATGGAACAGATCGCACCCGACCCCAAGACCTATCGGCCGACCCCGCCGAACAGCAGTGAACCCGGAGATTTTGCCACGCTCACCTATTCGGGCTCCGGTGAGACGAAGGCGACCGTGCAGGCCGTCAACCTCACCCTGCCGCCCGGCTCGCAGCCGAACAGCTCGGCCTCCGGCTGCACGGCCGCGGATTTCGCCGGATTCGGCAAGGGCAATATCGCCCTGGTTCAGCGCGGCACCTGTTCCTTCGGCGACAAGGCGCGAAATGCTCAGGCGGCGGGCGCATCCGGCGTGATCGTCTTCAACGAAGGCCAGCCGGGCCGCACCGACGCGTTCACCGGAACCCTCGGCGGTCCCGGCATCACCATCCCGGTGGTCGGCGCGAGCTTCGCCGTCGGTCAGGAACTTGCCGCCGCGAAGGCGGTCATCCGGCTGAAGACCGATACCGAGAGCACTACCCGCAAGACGTCCAATGTGGTGGCCGAGACCGGACAGGGCGATGCCGACAAGGTCGTAATGGCCGGGGCCCACCTGGATTCCGTGCTCGCAGGTCCGGGCATCGACGACAACGGTTCGGGCAGTGCGGGTCTGCTCGAGGTCGCGCTGCGACTGGCCGGGGTGCCGACGCGGAACAAGGTCCGGTTCGCTTGGTGGAGCGCCGAGGAGCTGGGACTGCTCGGCTCCGATCACTACGTGAAGAGCCTGTCCGACGCCGATCGTAAGAAGATCGGGCTCTACCTCAATTTCGACATGATCGCGTCACCGAACTTCGCGTACAAGATCCACGATGGCGCTGCGGGACCCGCCGGGTCCGCCGAGATCGAGAAGACCTTCGCCGACTACTTCGACTTCCTCGGTCTGCCGCACGTCCCGGCGGCGCTCGACGGCCGCTCGGATTACGGGCCGTTCATGACGGCGGGAATTCCGGTCGGCGGGCTGTTCACCGGTGCCGAGGGCATCAAGACGCCCGAGGAGCAGGAGATGTTCGGCGGCGAGGCGGGCAAACCGTACGACCCCTGCTACCACAGCGCTTGCGATACGGTCGCCAATATCGACGACACGGCGTTGACCGTGAATACCGCCGCCATCGCCTACTCGATCGCGACCTTCGCGTTCAGTGAGAACCTGCCCGGCGCCGGGGCCGCGCCGGAGGCGGCGTCACAGCGGCAGGAGACGGCCGTCGTCGAATCCGCCAACTGACGCGACACATCGCCCCTCGTAACTCGCTGCCGCACAGTGAGTTACGAGGGGCATTGGCGTTGTCCGATTCGCCCGGTCTCGGGCTCTTGATCGTTGGCGGTGGCGAAAGTGGTTGGGCCGTAGCTCGTTTGGCTGCGGATGGCCGATCCGGCAATGCTTGCCATCCGTGGGGATGGCGGTGATCACATTTTCGCCAAATGCAAGAAGTTAGCCGGGCTACTTACGTATGTCATGGCTGGCAACCTCCGATTGTGAACATCGCATCAAGGTGTAGGCGTTGTCCTTGCGATCCTCGGCGAAATGTGTGCGTCTGCCTCGAGGTTGAATAAATACCGACAAGTTGGTTTTTGAAAAATTGCATATAGCTCGTGAATTCGGCATGAACTGCGGATTCTCGGCGGGATGGCCGTGCTCACGGAGATCGTTGACGTATCAGTAATTAGGAGATGATTATCGCGTATTGACGGCAACTACGTGTTACGTTGTGTAACAAGGTGTTTCGTGGGCGGCGCAGACTTGGAATAGCCATCGGTTCGCCCTGGAACCGACCGATCCGGCCCGGCGGGGCGGCGGATTGCGTTGCCTCCGAAGCAGGAGTACTGATGGCGTGGAGCCAAGCGGATCCGGTCAACGCTTGTGCGGCTGCACAAATCGAGAGACGCGACGGTCTCGATAGCTAGATTCTGGAGGACATGTGACCGCAGCTTTTGTCGTGGGGGAACGAGTAAGCGAAATGTTCCGGCGCGGGCTGCACGTCACCGAGATAGACGTCGATATCCCGTTGCTGGACTATGGACTGGACTCGGTGCGTTCGGCCGAACTGGTGATCGAGTTGGAGCGTACGTTCGGCGTCGAGATCACCGATGTGGAGGCGGCGGAACTGCACACCGCGCGTGACGTAATCGACTGTGTGACAACGAAAATGGGGCACACAGGGGTCGGTGCCTGAGCCGTGTTGCCACTGAATCCCGACTCGGGCGAGCCATCGCCCGAGTCGATGGAACGCGAGCTGTTCGACGATTTCGCCCGGCACAACCGGCCGGGGCTGGCCCGGCTGCTGCGGGCCTGCCGCCTCGACGTGGTGTACACCGGCGCGGCCGGCGACCATCTGATCCGCGCCGACGGTACCCAGGTGCTCGACCTGGTCGGCGGATTCGGCGCCGCACTGTTCGGGCACAACCATCCAGCGCTGGTGCGTACCGCGACCGCTCAGCTGAATCGCTTGGCCCCCTTCGTATCCCAGGGCAGCGTGCGCCCCGGCGCGGCCCGGTTGGCGCGCCGGTTGTCGGAGCTGGTCGGGGCGAGCACCGGGCGCGAATACACGGTGACCTTCGGTTGCACCGGCGCGGATGCGGTGGAGGCCGCCATTCGGCACGCGGCGGTCGCGCACGCTCGCGCGCTGACCGAACTGGAGAACGAGCTGCGCCGTACCCTGCGGCGGGCCCGCCGCGACGAGTCACACGACATCCGGCCGACGGGCGATTCGCGCACGGTGGCGGGCATACTCGCCGAATCACTGCGGACGATCGATGAAATACGCGGCCGCGGTCCGGTTTTCGTTTCGCTGTCCGGTGCGTTCCATGGGAAGACCACGGGCGCTTTCGCGCTCACCGAACAGGCCGACACACCGGACGATCTGGTGGTCCCCGGACCCGAGCGGCGACGGCTCGAGACCTGGGATCCGGACCGGGTCGTCGCCGCGTTCGACGCCGAAACGGCTGTGGTGGAACGCATTCTGTTCGACGGTGCGGGCAGGCCGACCTGTGCGCGGATCCAGATCTCGCCGATCGCGGCGATATTCGCCGAACCGATCCAGGGCGAGGGCGGCGTACACGAGGTACCCGCCGAAACCCTGATGGCCCTGCGCGAATTGGCCGATCGGCACGGCGCGGCGCTGGTGTTCGACGAGATCCAGTCCGGAATGGGCCGCACCGGAACATTTCTGGCGTCCACGCCGTCGGGGGTGCGCGCCGATTACTATCTGCTGTCGAAATCGCTCGGCGGCGGGCTGGTGAAGATCTCGGCGCTGCTGGTCGAGTCCGGGCGCTCGGTGGCCGATTTCGGGCGCTATCACACCTCGACCTTCGCCGACGACGAACTGTCCAGTACGGTGGCCGAGGCCGCCCTGGACCTGTTGCAGGCCAACAGCATTCGAGTAACAGATGCGGGCGCGCGGTTGCGCGGCCGACTCGACGCGGTGGCGCGGCGGTGGCCGCGCGCCATCGCCGCCGTGCGCGGACGGGGGTTGCTGCAAGGCATCGAACTGCGGGCGGTGCGACCGGATTCGGCGCTGCTGCGCGAAATCCTCGACCCGGAGATGCTCGGCTATGTGGTGGCCGGATACCTCTTGCACACCCATCGGATCCGGATGCTGCCGACCTTGTCGGCGCCGACCACCCTGCGGCTGCAACCATCGGCCTTCATCGCCGACGCCGAACTGGACCGGGTCGAAGCCGCCCTCGACGACCTCGGGGCATTGCTCGACCGCGGCGACTACGCGCGGCTGCTGGCCCACCTCGCCGGCCATCCGTCGACGAATCCCACAGCACCGCAATGGAAACCGAAGTTCCGGCAGCTGCGTGAACCCGCGCGGGACCCGAATGCGCCCACCCGCGTCGCATTCCTGGCCAATTTGCCGGAGGCGGCGGATCTGCGCCGCCTCGCCCCGGAACTGGCCGCCTGGTCCGACGGCGAGTTCGCGGCGCTGCTCGAGCGCCTCCGCGGTGTCGCCGAACCGTTCGAATTATCAAGGCGGACAGTGACATCCCCGACCGGGACCGAGGTCGAGGTCTGCTTGATCGCCGTGCCGGTCACCGCCGAGCAGATCATCGAAATCCAGCGCGGCGGGCACGGCGCCTGGCTGCGCGAGCTGGTGCTCGACGCGGTGGATCAGGCGATCGCGACGGGCGCGACGGTGATCGGGCTCGGCGGTTACACCTCGATCGTCACCAACGCCGCCCGCGACGTTGTCGCCGACACCGTCAAGGTGACCTCCGGTAATTCGCTCACGGCCGCCTGCGCATACGACGTGGTGCGCGACGAACTCGCCCGGCTGGCCCCGGGCCAGCGCCGCGTCGGCATACTCGGCGCGATCGGGAATATCGGCGCGGCGATGGCCGAACTCGTTGCCCCGCTTGCCGATTCGGTGACGCTGATCGGTCGTCCCGGCTCGGCGTCGCGGTTGCGGCGGATCGCGGCGGCACTGCCGGGCGTCGTCGAGATCAGCGAGGATATCGCCGCGCTGCGTGACTGCCGCGTCGTGGTGACCGCGACCAATTCCCCGACGCCGCTGATCACCGCCGATCGGCTCGCCGCCGACCATTCGGTGCTGATCTGCGATCTCGCCGTCCCAGGCGATGTGGACCCGGCGGTGGCCGAGCGCGACAACATCACCCTGGTTTCCGGCGGCCGGATGACGCTGCCTATGGGCCAGACACCCTCGTTCCCCGAGACCGGGCTGCCCGCCGGGGTGGTCTACGCGTGTATGGCCGAGACCATTCTGCTCGGCTTCGAACCGCAGACGGCCAGCCCCTCCTACGGCGGTCTTTCGGTGTCCGGCGTGCTCGCCGCGCGCGAGCTGGCAGACCGGCACGAGCTGCGCCCGGTCCGTCTCCCGAAAGGAGAACCCACCATGTCTTCCGTCCCGATGTTCTTGGGAGCGGCCGATTTCGACGACAATCGCGCCGGCGGCAAAGCGGCCGCCCTGCATGCGCTGTGCGCCGCCGGTTTCGACGTGCCGCCCGGCTTCGTGCTCACCGCCGAGGTCGATCCGGCGGATATCACCGACGAGCAACTCGAACGCTGGGTGCGCGATATCGGCGGCTTCCCCGTCGCGGCCAGGTCCAGCGGTGTGCTGGAGGATCTCGACGACGCCAGCTTCGCGGGCCAGTACGAGTCATATCTGAACATCACCGATATCGCCACCCTGCGAACCCGTATCGAGCAGTGCAGGGGGTCTGCGCGGAACGATCGGGTACGCGCCTACCTCTCCCGTGGCGGCTTTGCTGAGGCGAAAGCCGTTGTGGCGGTGTTGATCCAGCGCATGGTCGCGGCCAGGTACGCCGGTGTCGGATTCAGTATCGATCCGCTGACCGGTATCGAGGAGCACACGGTGGTCGAATGTTGCCGCGGGCTCGGCGAACGACTCGTCTCCGGTCATGTCGCGCCGACCCGTTACACGCTGCGGCTGCGCGACGGCGGCGTGGTGGAGCGCGAATCCGGCGGCGAGGACGTCGAACTCGACGCCTCGGCACGCGCCGGGCTGGCCGCGCTCATGCTGGCGGTGCAGGCGCACCGGCACCGGCCCCAGGACATCGAATGGGCCGTCGACGACACCGGCAAACTGTGGCTGCTGCAAGCCCGCGCGATCACCGCCATCGGCTGGCGCACCGATATCGACCAATTCTCCGACGCCGACCTGCGCGACGGCGGAATCTCCGCGCGTGTGTGCACGCCGATGATGTTCTCGTTGTACGACAACGCTTTCCAGCACTCGATGCAGCGATTCTTCGAACGACTGCAGCTGATCGACGCCGGGGACGAACCGGATTGGCTCGCCATGTATTACGGGCGCGCCTACTGGAATGTGAGCGCGGTGAAGAGCTGCTTTCGCCGCATTCCCGGATACGACGAACGACATTTCGACGACGACCTCGGCGTGCTCAACGAGTACGGCCCCGCCGGGCCCGAACGCACACCGAATTCGCCGAAGACGATCGCCCGCGCGCTGCCGGTGGCGCTCGCGGTGCAGCGCAGCTACCGGGACCAGCTCACCGAGGTGGACGCCTTCGCCGCGGCGTGGCCCGCGAAACACCTGGCCTGGCGCGAGCGGGTGCGCGAGCTGCCCCGCACCGACGAGGCGAATTTCGTCGCCGATCTGGCCGATTGCCTGCTGACCTTTCACGCGGGCACCGAACGCGCCTACTTCACCACGATCTACCACAACTCCAGCGTGCAAAGCGATTTCAAGCAGCTGCTCGACAAGATCGACGCCGCCACCGGCGGGGAAACCTCGGCCGTCACGCTGATGGGAGGTCTGGCCGAGATCAGCCATATGAATCTGCAGCGCGGAATCGTCGAGCTCTACCGGGTGGCCGGGGAATTCGGTTTCGACGGTCGCGAATGGGATCGGGCGCTGGCGGATTTCCTTGCCGTACAGGGCTTTCACGCCGACGCCGAACTCGACCTCACCTGCCCGCGCTGGTCCGAGGCGCCCGAGCGGGTGCGCTCGATGATCGCGGCGATGCTCGAACACGGTGCGGGCCCGACCGATCCCGATGCGACGCTGATCGATCAGCGCAAGCGTTACGAGGACGAGCTGGCGGCGGTGCGCGCCAGGGTACGGGCCAAACCGATGACGCGGCTGAAATTCGCGAACGCGCTCGATCGGCAGGTGGACCGGATGCGCCGCTATCTCATTGCGCGCGAACGGATGCGGGAGTTCTCGCAGCAGTGTTACGCCATCGTGCGCGCGTATGTCGTCGAGGCCGGCATCCGGCTGGCCGCCGCGAACGCGATCGCCTCCGCCGATGACGTATTCATGCTGTCGATACACGAACTGACCGATTTGGCGGCCGGACGGGTCGACGCCGCCGCGCTGACACCCGAAATCAATTATCGCCGTGCGCTTTACGCCGGATACCGGGATCTCACGCCGCCACATGAGCTCGGCCGCGGCGTCACCGTCGACGGGCCGCGCGCCGCCGGAGCGGGTGAGCTCACCGGGCTCGGCTGCAGTCCCGGCATCGCCGAGGGCACCGCCAGGGTGATCACCGCACTCGCCGATATCGACCAGCTGCGCACCGGCGATATCCTCGTCACCCGGTTCACCGATCCGGGCTGGACGCCCGCGCTCGGGCTGGTCGATGCCGTGGTCACCGAGGTCGGCGGCATGCTCTCGCACGCGGCGGTCATCGGGCGGGAGTACGGAATTCCGGCCGTACTCAATGTCGCGGGAGCCACGGCCGCGGTGCGCTCCGGGCAGCGGATCCGGGTGGACGGCGGTACGGGGGTGGTGACCATCCTCGATACGGTCGAGGCGACGGCCGACGGGAGCGGGTTGTTCCGGCCGGTGCCGGATCGTAAGGCCGCCGAAAGCGTCACTGCCACAGCGGATTCGCCGAAAACCATCGTATCCCCGTCGCGGCGGCGCTCGACGGAATCGACGCGCAAGCGCCTGATCTGCATCGCGGGCGGTGACGGCTCGGGTAAGACGACCCAGGTGGCCCGGATCGCCGCCGAATTCGAATCTCAGGGTAAAACCGTTGCGGCGGTGACTATTTGGGATGCCTTCCTGGATCCGGCGATCTCCGCCGGCTTGCCGTGGCGGAATCCGGACGAGGTATACGACTATCTGAAACTGCTCACCCCGCTGAGCCGCGCGCACTTCTTGTTCCATGCCATGCAGTTGTCGTTCGATCTGGCGGCGGCCCGCGACGCGGACATCCTGTTGGCGAATGCCTACTGGTACAAGTACTTCGCGACCGAGGTCGCGCACGGCGGCGACCCGGCCGTGCTGCGCAGGCTCGCGGCGGGCTTCCCGGAGCCCGACCGCACCTTCTATCTCACGGTGAGTCCGCAGGATGCGTTGGGTCGCAAGAAGTTACGCAGCGACTACGAGAGCGGATACGGCGACGAGGCCGCCTTCCTGGAATTCCAGCAGCGCAGCCATGATGCGCTGGAGGAACTGGCCGACGAACTGGGCTGGGTGCGGCTGGACGGCACATCGACCCCGGCCGAACTCACCGAATCCATTGTGGGACAACTGGAGGCGGACCGGTGACCCGGCGCATCGCCATCGTCGGCATCGACGGCTCGGGTAAATCCTCGGTGCTGGCCCGGCTGCGTGCGCTCGCGCCGGGCGCCGCGGCGCCGACCGTCTTCGCGTCGATGACGTGTCCGGACTTCCACAACACCCGCGATGTCCCGCTCGCGGAGCTGTCCCGCCAGCTGAAGGCGTTCAGCGTCGGCTGCGACGAGGTCGGCAGCGTCGAACTGAAGGCCATCGCGATGTATCTGCAGATGACGCTGTTCGGCCCGGTGGAACGTCACTTCGTCACCACCTTCGAGCCGGATGTGCTTGTGTTCGAACGTCATCCGTTGATCGAGCTGCTGGTGTACGGCCCGCTCTACACCGCGCTCGCCCGGCCCGGCTGGCAGGAGCGGACCCGGCTCGACGAGATCGCCACAGTGTTGGAGCGATACGCCCCGGGCACCTTCGACGACATTCTCGCCTGGCATCGGGCCGAGGCCGTCCGCCTCGGCGCGGCCCCGGATATCCGGTCGGTGCTCGGGGAGATCGCCGATCTGGTCGACCGCCCCGTGCCCGACAGCATCGCGGGTTTCGCCGAACGGTTCCGCACCACGCTGCCGGATGCGGTGTTGTGGCTGGACACCCCGCCGGAGCAGGCGGCGGCGCGCTGTGCCGCACGGTCGGCCGACGGGCCGATGGAGGCGCACGAGACGGCGGAACGGCTCGCCGCGCTGCGCGAAGGCTATGTGCGCGTGCGGGATACGCTCGCCCGCGCCTTTCCCGAGGTGGGTTTCCACCGCATCGACACCGGCGACGGCGTCGAGCTGGCGGAATCGGTGCTCGCCTGTGTGACGGAAGGAAAGTTGTTGTGACGGAAATCGAGCGCCGGGTGCGCTCCGTCGTCGCCGACGTGTTGTGGGTGGCGGCAGGGGATTTCGATCCGGACGGAGCGCTCACCGATTACGGCCTTGATTCGCCCACCTCGATCGAGCTGACGATTCAGCTGGAACGGACCTTCGGCATCAGCATCCCCGAGGATGTCGCGGCCCGGCTGACCACCGTCGGCGCGATCGTGCGGTACGTGGAGGCGGCGGCATGACCCTGCTCCCGCGCCATCCG
Source organism: Nocardia sp. JCM 34519.1 (assembly GCF_020361265.1). NCBI lineage: Bacteria > Bacillati > Actinomycetota > Actinomycetes > Mycobacteriales > Nocardiaceae > Nocardia > Nocardia sp. JCM 34519.1. The sequence goes on along the minus strand of NZ_JAIRBR010000009.1, from coordinate 239,011 downwards.
AGTATCGTGCACGCGCTGCTGGCGAACGCCACGCGCGGTGCGGACGCGCCGCGAACCGTCTTCGTTCCGGAACGATCCGAGGCCGCGCTCGGCGAGGCGACCGAACTGCGGCACGACACGGTAGCCGTCGCCGCGTGCCGCGCCGCCTACGCCCTGTCCGAGGCCGGCGTCGCGGCGGGGGACCGGGTGCTGCTATGTCTGCCCACCGCACCGGAATTCGTGACGGCCTTTTTCGGTTCGCTGCTGCTCGGCGCGATTCCGACCGCCGTGGCCACCCCCGGTGGCTTCGGCTCGATGGATCTGTTCCGTGACAAATTCGACCGTATCACAAGGTATTTGGAGCCCACGGCGATCGTGGCGAGCTCACTGGTATCGGCGGCGGTGCGACCCCGAACGACGATGATCGACGGCGCACACCTGCACGACCTCGCCACCACCCCGACGGGACCGATGCTCGAGCCGCGCCTGCCCGCGGACGACGACGTGGCGTTCATCCAGGCGACCTCCGGATCGACCGGAACGCCGAAGGGCGTGCGGATCACCCATTCGGCATTGGCCGCCAACTGCGAGCAGATAAGCCGCGCCGCCGCACTGGAACTCGACGACACCTGGGTCGGCTGGCTGCCCCTGCACCACGATATGGGTCTGATCGGCGGATTCCTCACCCCGCTGTTCCGCGGCGGCGACGCGGTGGTCATGCCGCCGAGCCGGTTCCTGCGCAACCCGGCCGAGTGGCTGCGGGCGGTCACCCGCTACCGCGGATCCGTCACCGCCGCACCGAATTTCGCGTACGGATATGCGGCGGCACGTATTTCGGACGCGGAGCTGGGCGGCGTCGATCTGTCGAGTTGGCGGTTCCTGTTCTGCGGCGCCGAGCCGATACATCCGCCCACCGTCCAGGCCTTCGTCGACCGATTCGCGGCGTGGGGGTTGCCGCGCGACGCGGTCGTGCCCTGCTACGGCATGGCCGAGGCGGCCCTGGCCGTGACGGTGTCGTGGCCGCGCTCACCGATCGACTTCGATACGGTCTCGCGCCGCACGCTCGCCGAAAGCGGTGTGGCCGTGGACGTTCCGGCCGATGATCCGGATGCCACGCAGATCGTCGACTGCGGTGCGCCGGTGGAGGGCACCGAGGTGCGCATCGTCGACGAGACCGGCGCCGTGCGGGAGGAGGGCATGGTGGGCCGGGTGCAATTCCGCGGACCGTCCACCACCATCGGCTATTTCGGCATGCCCGAGGCCACCGCGGCGGCGCGGCACGAGGGCTGGTGGGATACCGGGGATCTCGGCTACCTGCGTGACGGATGTCTGCGCGTCACCGGGCGGCACAAGGATCTGATCATCATCCGCGGCGCGAATTATGCCCCGACCGATTTCGAGGTCGCGGCGCAGAGCGTCGATGGTGTGCGTCCGGGCGGTGTCGCGGCGGTGGGCCGGATCGGTGCCGACGGGTTGTCCGAGGAACTGCATCTGATTGTCGAATCAGCGCTTCCCGCAACGGAACACGATGCCCTGCGGCGCGCCGTGCGGGTCGCGGTGAGTAAACGCACCGGTATTCTGCCCGCGGGTGTTCACCTCGTCGCGCCGCGCGCTATCCCGAAGACCACCAGCGGCAAGATCCAGCGTTCGGAGGCGGGCAGGCTCCTGCTGCCCGAGGGCTCCGACGCGGACCGTAATCCGGGACAGGGCAATCTGGTCGGCACCGGGGGCGCCACGTTATGAGCGTATCCGCGCGCCCGCTGGCCGGTCCGGTGAGCCGGAATCCGCTCGGCGCGTACCGCGATTACCGTGCCGACCCGCTCACCCTGTTCTACGAGCAGGCGGTGGCGCACGGCGGCAGCGTGCGGCTGCGGCTGGCACATCAGCGGGTGCACCTGCTCGTCGAGCCCGACCACATCAACCAGGTGCTGGTCACCAACGCGCACAAGTACGAAAAGGGCGTCAGCTACCGCAGTCTCAACCATCTGCTCGGCCCCGGTCTGCTCACCAGCGGCGGCGAACTCTGGAAACGCCAGCGCGCCTTGATCAAACCGGTGTTCGCGCGCCGCGTCGTCGACGACGAGGTACCGCTGATGGTGCGGTGCGCGCGGCGCATGCTCGACCGGCTCGACGCGCGCGCCGACCGCGCCGAATCCTTCGACCTGGTGCCGGAACTGATGGGTTTCGCCGCCGACGTCGTATGCCGCGCGGTGCTCGGCACGGATATCGACGGTGTGCTGCCGCAGATCGAGGACGATGTGCGGCAGGGCACGTCATGGGTGATGCGGCATATGGCGGCGCCGCTCTCGCCGTGCATCCCGACACCGGCGAATCTGCGTTTCCGGCAGGTGGTTTCGCGGCTGCACCGGGTGGTGGACGAGATCATCGCGGGGCGGCGCGATGACGCGGGCGCACCGGCCCGTTCACTGCTCGACCGGTTGTCCGCCGCGCGCGACGACGCCGGGCACGCGATGGACGACGCGCAGCTGCGCCACGAGGTGCTGACCTTCCTGTTGGCGGGGCACGAAACAACCGGCGGCGCACTGGCCTGGACCATCTACGAGCTGGGCCGCAATCCGGCGATTCTGGAACGGGTACGGGACGAAATCGACGCCATACCGGGTTCTTCCACCGATATCGAACCGGCGCTGCCCGCGCTGGAGCGGACCGGCCGCGCCATCGACGAGGCCATGCGTCTGCATCCGCCCGCCTGGGCGTTCAGCCGCACCGCGCTCGAGTCCGACCGCTTCGACCGCTTCGATCTCGAACCCGGCGCCATCGTGGTGATCAGCCCGTTCGTGAACCATCGCTGGCCCGAATTCTGGGATTCGCCACTGACATTCGATCCGGAGCGGTTCACCAAGGACCGGGTGAAGGCCCGTCCGCCGTTCCGTTATTTCCCGTTCGGCTGGGGCGCGCATCTGTGCGTCGGTCAGCACATGGCGCTGACCGAGATACGCATCGGCATCGCAATGCTGTTGGCGCGCTACGACATCGAACTCGTCAACGGGCTGCGGGTGCGTGAGAACCCGCAGATCTCCAACTTCCCCGATCCCGTGCTGGTCCGGCTGACCCGGCGTGATCGGCCCGATTCGAGCCCGAGGTGAATGTGTCGTGACCGATATCAGGACGACTCAGGTCGTTTCGGCGCAAGCCGTTGCGGGGCTGGAGATCGCCGAGGTGGGCGCGAAGGCTGCCGCGCTCGGCAGGCTGGTGGCCGCAGGCTACCGGGTACCGCCGTTCGCGGTGCTCACCACGAGTGCGTGTGCCCGCATCCTGGCGCCTGCGGCGGATGCCATCGCGCGGGCGATAGCCGACCTGGACCACACCGACCCGCTGTCGCTGCGATCGGTGGCGAACAGCATCCGCGAATTGATCGCCGGACTCGACCTGCCCGATGACATTACCGACGAAATGCATACCGCTGTAGGAGCATTCGGTGCAGAGACGCGTTTGGCGGTGCGATCATCGGTCAGCGGCGAGGATTCGGCCGCCGACTCCTTCGCGGGCCAACTCGACACCATCCTGAACGTCGCCGCCGACTCGGTGGCGCCCGCGGTGCTGGCGGTGCTCGCCTCCGCCTATTCGGAACGTTCCCTCTTCTATCGAGCCCACCGCGGGCTGGACAACGCGCGCGTCGACTGCGCCGTCATCCTCCAGGCGCTGATCGAATCCAGCGTCTCCGGCGTGGTTTTCAGCTGTAACCCGCAGACCGGCGATCCGGCCGAGGCGGTGGTTTCGGCCGGTCTCGGGCTGGGCGAGGGGATCGTGTCGGGCACCGTCGAGTGCGATACCTACTTCGTCGACATGCGTTCCCGGACCGTCGTTTCCCGCGTGATCGCCGAGAAGCGGAGCCGGATCGTCGCATCGGCCGCGGGCACCGCGCTCGAGCGGATCGACCCGGTCACCGCAGCGGCGTTGACCGACGCGCAGGTCGCCGAATTGGCCGGCACCGCCGCCACGCTCGCCGAATCCGCGGGCGCACCACAGGATGTCGAGTGGGCCTACGACGGCGCGGGCACGCCGTATCTGCTGCAGGCCCGTCCGGTGACCGCGACCGGCCAGCGCGAAACGATCTTCGACAACGTCAATGTCGCGGAGTCCTATCCCGGCCTGTCCAGCCCGCTCACCTTCTCCGTCCTGCGGCGGGCGTATGAACAGGTATTCCGGGTCTCGCACCGGGATTTCGGCGCGACCGGCTCGATCGTCGACCGCAATGCCGCGGCGCTGTATCCGTACCTCGTCGGCACCGCGCACGGGCGCATCTACTACAACATCAGCAACTGGTATCGGCTGTTCCTGCAAATCCCGGGAATGGAATTCGCCATCGAGGGCTGGGAGGCCGCGCTCAATATCGAGAACCGATACCGGCGTCCGGCCGCCCCGGCACGCGGCATCGCGCGCATCCGCACGTATCTGCTGCGCGCGCGGGTGATCGCGATCGTCGGGGCCGGGTGGCTGCGCCTGCCGCGCAGATTGCGTTTCTTCGCCGCCGAGCTCGCGCGGTTCACCGCCGACCTCGAGCGCCGCCTCGCGCCGGAAACCCCGGAGCGCGAACGGGATCCGCACGCCCTGCTGGATTGGCTGGAGCGCTGCTTCGCCGAACTGGTGCCCGCGTACTCGGTGCAGATCTTCAACGACTTCCTCGCACAGCAGCTCTTCCACCTCGTCGGCATCCTGCTGGAACGTGCGGGCATCCCGGGAGCCGACACCCTGCGCAACGAATTGTTCTGTGGGGAGGAGGGTGTCGAGAGCGTCGACCCGGTCCGCTCGGCGCTCGCGCTGTCCGCGACCATCCGAGCCGACGGCGCGCTGCGCGAACTGTTCGAGAGCCCGGCCGACGCCGATCAGGTGTGGAAGACGCTGGCGCAGCCGGAATTCGGCGGCTTCCGCCTGGCCTGCCTGCGGCATATCGCGCTGTTCGGCGATCGCACGGTCGACGAGCTGAAACTCGAGACCGATCCGCTCGGCGAACATCCCGAGCGACTGGTTCCGATGCTGCGCAACTACCTTCGCGGCGGGCAGAACATCGAGGAAATGCAGGCGCGCGAGCGGCGGATCCGACGCAGTGCGGAAAAGACCGTGGCCCAAGCCTTCCGCGGCAAGCGGATGGAACGGCTCGTGTTCCGCTTCGTGTTGGGCCGCGCACGAGAACACGTCAAACAGCGCGAGAACATGCGGTTGGGCCGCAGCCGCTCCTTCGGTCTGATGAAACGGGTGTTCCGGGAATACGGTCGGCAGTTGCACCGGGCCGGTGTCCTCGACGATCCGCGTGACATCTTCTGGCTCACCTATGAGGAGATCGCCGGGCTCACCCGCGGCGCCGCCGTCGACACCGACGCCGCGCGCACTGCCGCCACCCGTAAGCGCGACCACGATCGCTGGCGCGCGGTGGCCCCGCCTTCGCGCATCGTCACCTCCGGCATCGCCGCCGCCACCCTGGCCGATCCCGTACCGCAATTTTCCGAGGCCGAGGCGTCCGGCACGGTGCTCGTCGGCGTCGGCTGCGCGCCCGGCCGGGTGGAAGCGCCCGCCCTGTCCATTGCGACGCCGGATCCGGATATCGAGATAGCGGGCCAGATCCTGGTCGCCGCGACAACGGATCCGGGCTGGGTGTTCCTGATGGTGGCCGCGGGCGGTCTGGTCAGCGAGAAGGGCAGCATTCTCTCGCACACCGCGATCATCGGCCGGGAGCTCGGCATTCCCACCGTGGTCGGCGTCAAGGACGCCACCCGTCTGATATCCACCGGCGACGTGCTGGCCCTGGACGGCAAGGCCGGGACGGTCACCCGCATAGCCCGGGAGGGCGAATGAGTGAAAACTTCAGCCTGGAGCACTATCTGGACGCCGCCGCGCCCACCTTCGAGCGGCGTTTCGACGAGTTCCGTCCCTACGTGACCAACGCCCGGGAAACCGGTTTCGTACTGCGCGAGATCGCCGGACCCGCCGGACCCGTTGTGCGGGTGCGTGATCCGAACGGCGGCGGGGTCCGCGACCTGATCATGCTCGGCTCCAACAACTATCTGGGGCTCGCCGACGAACCCGAGATCGTCGCGGCCGCCATCGAGGCCACCCGCGAATACGGAATCGGTTGCGGCGGACCGCCGCTGCTGAACGGCACCACCTCACTGCACCGCCGGCTGGAGGAGCGGCTGGCCGAGACGAAGGGCTGCGAAAGCGCGCTCGTCTTCTCCTCGGGCTACGCAGCGAATATCGGTTGGGTGACCGGTCTGCTCCGGAAAGGCGATGTGCTGATCTACGACGAGCAGAGCCACGCCAGCCTCTACGACGGCATCCAACTGGGCCGGGTGCGCTCGATGGCGTTCGATCACAGCGATATCGACCAATTGCGGCACCGGCTCCGGCAGGTGCGCTGGCGCAACCCGGGTGCGAATATCGTCGTCGCGGTCGAGGGCGTGTATTCGATGGACGGCGATATCGCGCCGCTGCCGGAGATCCGGGCGCTGTGCGATTCGTTCGGGGCCTGGCTGGCCATCGACGACGCGCACGGCACCGGCGTGCTCGGTGCGAAAGGCCATGGCACCGCCGAACATTTCGGCATGGACCCGGGCGCGGTGGACCTGTCCATGGGCACCTTCTCGAAGGTGTTCGCCAGCACCGGCGGATTCGTCGCAGGGTCCCGGGATCTCATCGACACCCTGCGATTCTTCGCACGCTCCTATATGTTCTCGGCCGCGCTGTCGCCCGCGGTGGTGGCATCGGTGCTCGCGTCGATCGATTTCATCGATGCCCACCCGGAACGCATCGCCCAATTGCACGACAATTGCGCCTATTTCGTTCGGGGACTGCGCGATATGGGATTCAGCGTGGATCCGCAGACCGCGATCATCCCGCTGCTGGTGCCCCAGCGGCTGGCGGTGGCCGAGGTGGTTTCGGCCATGCACGAGGCGGGTGTATTCGTCAACGGCGTCGAATTCCCGGCCGTCCCACGCGAACTCCAGCGGTTGCGGATCTCGATGATGGCCACGCTCACCCGCGCCCAGCTGGACTTCGCGCTGGAACAGATCTCGATCGTGGCCCGCCGCTTCGGATTTCACCCAGAACAGGAAGGCGCCGCCTGATATGACCGATACGAATATCGCGGTAGGCGGCACCCCCGAGGAACGCGCGCTGGTGCATGCCGCCCTGGCCCGGCCCAGCGAGCGGGAACGAATGCGGTTGCGCGAGTTGGTCGACGACATCGCGGACTGGCCGGAATTCCTCGCCCTGGCGAAGGTGAACGCCACGGTGCCGCTGGTGCGGCGGCGGCTGGAGCGCGAGAATCGCCTCGCACTCCTACCGCCACCGGTCGCGGCCGAATTCGCGGCGATCACCGACCACATCGCCGAGGTGAACGACCGGCGGCTGCACGCGGCCATCGAACTGTTGGCGCGCTGCCACGACCGCGGCATCCGCTGCGTGGTGCTCAAGGGCATGCTGTTCGCCACGGAGATCTATCGCGATCCGCGCTACAAGCGGATGAACGATCTGGACATCCTCGTCGAACTGGATCAGGTCGACGACCTCATCGGCGTCTACCGGGAGCTCGGCCTGTTCGCCACCACCGAACTGCTCGGCAAGGCGCCGAAGGTCCGCGCCGAGCGCTCACATCACCTCCCTTCGTTCGTTTCCCGGGACGGCGCGCTCGTCGTCGGCACGCACTGGGGTCTGATCACTCCGCTCGCGCCGTACACGGTGGACTACCGCGCGATCTGGAATCGGGTGCGCCGCATCGACTTCCACGGTGTCCCCGCGTGGGCGATGGCGCACGAGGACAACCTGCACCACCTCGGCATCCACCTGCCCTACTACAAGACCGGTGTTCGCGAACTCGGCGATATCTGGAATCTGGCCCGCGGCAGCGAACTCGACTATGGCCTGTTGCGGTCCGAGATCGCCGCGGCGGGCACCGAACGGCTGATGTATCACGCGCTGTCGCTGGCGCACCGGCTCGTCCCCATACCCGAATTCGGCGAACTGATCACCTGGCTCGAACCGGATGTCGACCGGTTCACCCGCTACGACACCGCCCGCAAGACGGCCGATATCCATACCCTGCTGCGCAGCCGGTCTACCCACACCTCGCGAATCGAGAAGGCGTACACCGAGTTCAATATGACCGCGGTGGCGAGCGAGAAGCTCGCGTGCTTCGGCAGGCTGTGGTCGAATCTGCTGCTGGTACCCGGCGACGAGGCCGCGAAGATGAGCTCGCTGCGCGCACCGACCGGGCTGCCCGCGCTGGGCGCGCGAATCGCCGCACCCTACCGGCTGACTCGCGTTTTCCAGCGTGATCTCGGCCGATGGCTGTTCCCGGCGGCCCTGGCCAAAACCGTCTTCGACCTCGCGGCCAGCTACGGCGGCGAGCTGCGCGGCCGTGCCGAGAAGGCAAAGGGCATAGCCGAATTCGCCGCGGAACTCGGTCTCGACCGCGCCGAGCTGCAAGCGGTGTTGGACAGCCAGGAATGAACGGCCCGAATTACCGGACGGTGCTGTGGGATCTGGACGGCACGCTGATCGGATTGCGGCGGCGCACCTTCCGGATGCTGATGCCCGCGGTGGCCGCGTGGTGGTTCCGTGATCTCGTCGCGCCACATCGATTCCTGCTGGCCTTCGGCGGTGTCCTGAAACCGGTGCGCGCCAACGACTCCACCGAGTCGAACACCGATCTGATGGTGCGGTTGCTCGCCGAACGTCTGCGGATCGACCGCGCCGCCGCCGGTATGCGTTTCCACGACTTGGCGGTGCACGGATTCTCGCTGCTGCGGTGGTGTTTTCCACCGGTACCCGCGGCGGTGCACACCGTCGGGCTGCTGCGCGCGGCGCGTATCGGGCAGGTGATCGCCACCAATCCGCTGTGGCCCCGAGAAACCGTCGAAACCCGATTGCGCTGGGGCGGTTACGATCCGGCTGCTTTCGAGCTCATCACCAGCGGGGACACCATGCGCCGGTCCAAGCCCAGCATCGAGTTCTATCGCGAACTGCTCGACCGGCTCGGCGCGCGGCCGCGGGACTGCGTGATGATCGGCAACGACGCCGCCAACGATGCGCCCGCGGCCGAGCTCGGCATTCCGGTCTTTTTGGTCAATGTGCCGGAAAGCGATGTGCCACAACAATATTCATCGACAGGATTGGTCACCACGGGGGATTGGTCCCGGCTGCACGGGTGGCTGGGTATCGAGGAGAAGTCATGCTCGTCGTCCTGAATCCGCGGTCCAACGCGGGTACGGCACTGGCCAAATGGCAACCGGTGGAGCGGGAGCTGCGCCTGCGTCACCCCGGCCTCGTCGTCGAAACGCCAACGGACCCACCGGCCGCCGCCGAACTGGTGCGCGGCGGGCTCGCCGCCGGAACGATCGTGGCCGCGGGCGGCGACGGGATGGTGAATCTGGTGCTGAACGCGATCATGGATCCCGAAACCGATCGGCCGCGTTCGGACCGCGTTGTGCTGGGCGGTATCGGATTGGGCAGTTCCAACGACTTTCACAAACCGATGAGCGCAAGCATCGGCGGCGTGCCCGTACGCATCGATGCCGAACGCGCCGCACCCATCGATATCGGCAAGGCCACCATGCTGCTGCCGGACGGCACCCGCACGGTGCGCTATTTCCTGCTCAACGCCAGCATGGGACTCGTTGCGGCGGGCAACCATTCGTTCAATCAGGCCAGGGGTGCGATCGGCTGGCTCAAATCGCGCAACGTCTCGGCGGCGATCGCCGCCACCGCGCTGTGGAATATCGCCACGCACAGCCCGCTGACGCTGCGGCTGCACGGCACCGACTGGACGCATACCGCGCCCGTCACAAATGTGGGTGTGCTCAAGAGCGTGCACTTCGCCGGTGGCATGCGCTACGACACCCCCGTGACCAACGCCGACGGCATGTTCGACGTGAATATCTGGGCGGCCGCCCCTCGGCTGCGGATTCTCGGCCTCATCGCGGGCCTGTACCGGGGTAGGTTCACCGGATCTCCGCTCGCCACCTGTCTTCGGGACACCGCCGTCGAACTGCGTCCGGCCAATCCGGCGCCGCTGGAACTCGATGGGGAGATCACCATCGTGGAATCGGCTCGCCTGCAAGTACTTCCGCGTGCGCTGCGGGTGTGCGCGGCATGACGGTCGTGCTGATCACCGGCGCCGCCAACGGTATGGGAGCCGCTACCGCACGGCATCTTTCGGGGCTCGGGTACACCGTCGTCGGCAGCGATATCGTCGAGCGACCTGGCCTGGACCGGGTCGATGTCAGGGACGACGCGGCCGTGCGTGCCTGGGTGCGATCGGCGCACGACACTTTCGGCCGTATCGACGCGGTGGTCACCTTCGCCGTCTCCGCCATCGTCGGTGCGGTCGAGGAGACCGAACCGGACGAGGCCGCAACGATTTTCGACATCAACGTGCTCGGCGCGCACCGGGTGCTGCGCGCGGCACTTCCGATCATGCGCGCACAGGGCAGCGGCCGGATCGTCCTCGTCAGCTCCGGCGCGGGCGCGATCGCCGAACCCTTCGGCGGGTGGTACTCGGCCACCAAGGCCGCGATCGAACGCCTCGGCGAGGCGGTGCGCATGGAGACGGCGCCCTTCGGCATCCATACCTCGGTACTCGCCCCGGGCTGGACCGTCACCCCGATCATCGATTCGGCCGTGCGGGTTTCCGAACCGATCGACGCGTACACTCCGGCCCGCACGGCCGTAGTCGAACGCGTCACCGGATATCTGGAGGCGGGCCAAACCGCCGAAGCGGTGGCCCGCACCGTCCAGCGCATCTTGGCGGCCGCCACCCCGGAACAGCTCTACCTGTGCGGATCCGATGTGCGCTCCTCGTTCTGGAGCCGCAGGCTGCTGCCCGCCCGCCTGTACCACCGCCTCGTCCGCCGCTACTACGGAGTCTGAATCGGTTACCGCCGCAGTCCATGGGCACGGGCGATGACGCGCTCCAGCACCGTGCGCGGCAGCAGCCTGCGCACGGCGAACATCACCGGTGCGTTGCTGCCTACCGCGTAGAGCGGCCGCGGACGGGGAGCCTCGATCGCGGTGACGATGGTCGCCGCGACCCGCTCCGGTGCGATGCCGTTCGCCTGATTCTTGTCGAGGCGATCCATGAAACGGGTGAAATCGGCACGGTGCGGGGAGTTTTCGTGCACATACTTGGTACGGTGCTCGCGGATGTTCGTCGCGATCTGGCCGGGTTCCACGGTGGTGAGCCACACCCCGAACGGTGATTCCTCGAAGCGGGCGGCGGTGGCGAACCCGCGCAGCGCCGCCTTGGTCGCGACATAGGACGAGCGGTAGGGCATCGGAAAACTGGCGAGCATGGAACCGACCATGACGATGCGCCCGAACCCGCGCTCCCGCATGCCGGGCAGCACCGCCTGGCTGAGCGTGATCGCGCCGAGCACGTTCAGCCGGAACAGCCGCTCGATCGCCTCGGTCGGCAACTCGGCCAGCGGCCCGGCCTGACTCTCGCCCGCATTGTTGACCAGCACATCGACGACGCCGAGCCCGGCCGTGAACTCCTCGATCGATGCGGCGTCGGTGAGATCGAGCGCGCGATAGTCGACACCGGGAATGCGGGCGTCGTCGGCGATCGTCCCCGGATCGCGGCTGGTGCCGATCACCTGGTAGCCGCGCGCCACCAGCGCGGCGGCGGTCGCCTTCCCGATACCGGACGATGCGCCGGTGACGACTGCGATACGGGCCATGGTGACTCCTGAGCTGTGGTCGACGGATCCCTGTGACGGTATCCCAGGCCCAGTTCAATGCGGGAGCGGTGAGGTCTCCGGTTCGCCGCCGCCGCGCCGGGCTCAGCCGCCCGCGGACCCGGTGTTCGGTTTCGGGTCGGTCAGCTGGTAGGTCGCCAGTACGGCTTTGTGGTCGGTGACCCACCGCTGCGGGCTGGCGATGAAATTGTCCTGGGTGTTCTCGTCGGTCCGCGTGCTGCGGACGATCGAGCCGCGCGGGCCGACCAATCCGGCCGAGGTCAAGGTCAGCGCCGCACCGGGACCGGTGAAGATGTAGTCGATGCGGTCCCGCTCGTCGGCCTCGGGGGCCCAGGTGAGTTTATTCACCGGTGCCTCGGGATTGCTTGCGGGCCAAGTGAATCCGGGATGGGTTACCGGATCGGGGTAGCGGGAGCGGTAGGCATCGACGAAACCCGCCTGCTGTAGTCGGCGGGTGCTGCCCCACGGCAGTACGACGCCGTTGTGGTCGAACAACTGGGCCGTGGCCGGGGTCCAGTCCAGGGCGGAGGGCTCGTTGAAGTCGCCGCCGAGGATGACCGTGCGCCCGGCTGCCATCTCGGCCCGCGCGTCGTCGAGGAATTTCCCGATGGTGTCGGGACGGCCCGAGGCGTCGTTGACCCGCTGGACCACCGCCGGATCGGTGACCGGGCCGCCGGGCAACTTGTTCCAGCCGTACCGCGCGAATTCGTCACCGGAACTGCCGGGGGCATATCCGCGCGGCAAATAGGTTGCGTACCAGCGGTATTCGAGGTGGGCGGCGTAGACGGAGAACGGTTTCCCATCGATGGTCAGCCGCGCCCGCGTCATCCAACCGAGCGGCGTCGCGGATTCGATCGGAAAGATGGACAGCACCCCGGTGTCGTCGGAGGGGGCGCTCGCATAGGTCCGGCCCCTGCGTTGCAGCGCGTCGGCGATGCGCCCGGTGGCGCCGCGGAACGCCTCGGTCAGCGTGACGATCGAGGCATCGAGCGAAACGATCAGATCGGCGACGAGATCGATACCGCCGGAGATCTTGTCACCGGCCTGCCAGATGTTGATGGCCAACACCCGGATCTCGCGGCCGGGCACGGCCCTGGCTATCGGCGGCACGAATTGCGCGGCGGCGGCAGCGCCTGCCAATGCGCCCATGCCGAGGATGACATCGCGCCGTTTGATGGCGTCGGACATACGGAGACTCCTAACGACTGGCGAAACCGGGAACAGGGTGATCGTCGAGCACCGCCGTGTCGCCGAGATGGACCGGATGCTGCCGAGATCATTCGCCGACGTGAACCGTCTTGTGCCGCAGCGTCGAATCCGCGTCGGCGGCCATCGAGACCGGACGGGTTGCGGCGGACAATCGCGGCTAATGGACGAATCTCGGTTCGGACCAATCGAAACGGGCTCGGGCATCGAAGCAGTTGGCGAGTGGTCTTGTTCGAGTAGAGGTTTGGCTATGCGATTTACGGCGGGTATTTCCGCGGAACGAACGATTGCGCGTGCGGTGCTCCTTCCGGACGCGACCGACGAGGCGGAACACCTCCGATTCATGGAGTTGCGCGGTCCCGGTGGTGTGGACCGGATCGGACCCCGATCCGTACTCGACCAGCTAGCGGCCGAAATCGATGAGCCGGACACGATCGATGATGTCGGCGTCGTCTACCGGACCGCCGAGGAGCGGCGCGCCATGGTCGCCGAACTCGCCTCGGGCGCATGGCATTCGGCGTCACTGGTGTCGGTGCGGTCCGCGCTGCTCGCCGCGATCGGGAATGCGCGGGAACTCGATGATTTCGGCACGGTCGCGGCCTTCGACGTCGCCGAACATCAGGTGACCTTCGTTGCCGTCGGCGCCGATCGGGACCGCATCGTGGCGACCGGCTCGTGGCGGTCGACGGTCGCGGCCGCCGGTGTCGCCGACGCGATCTCCCGCGCGTGGCGCTCGGCCGATACCCCGGAACTGCGCATCGACGCGGCCATCGTATGTGGTTCTCTGGCAGGGGAATCGGCCATGTCCGCGGTCCGCCGCCTGGGCTCGCGAAAGTCCCCGATCGAGGTGCGGTATCGCCCAGAGGCGGTGACGCTGGGCGCCGCGCTCGTCGCCGCCGGTCCGAGACACAGTGCGCCGGTGACGATTTCGAGCACGAGATCACGCGGCCCGCTGCTCGCCTTCGGCTGCGCGGCATTGGCCGTCGCGATCGGTCTGATCGCCATTCGCGTCGAAACCGGTCGCCCTTCGGTGGCGCACGCCGCAGGCGTCCCGGTCGCACTGCCGACGCCGGGCCTGCCGCACCCACCGCCCGCGCCACCGCTGCCCGCGGTGACAATCGCCGCGCCGACACCCGAAATCTCCTCGATACCAACACAACCCGTAGCAACCGATGCGCCGGGGCCGACTACGGAAACCCCATCGGCCACCACCCAGCCCCCGACAACCGTCGGCGCCCCGAACATCGTCGGCCTGTTCCCCAGCGAATCCCCGCCACCCCCCATCGGCGCGGGCCCAACCGAATGGCAGACCTGGTGGGACAACCACCTGAAGCTGAACCGCCAATGGCTGAACGGCGGCTGAATCCACCTGCCGCAGTTCGCACCTGAGCGTCACAGGCGGCGCCGCCGCGCGGGTATGGCGGGGTCGCCGACGGTTACGGCGTGGGGGCGCGGCCCGGCCGATTGGGGTTGGGCCAGCAGCGCGGCGCCGATGATCGCCAGAATTCCGATCAGCTGGAGTATCGACAGCGTCTGATGCAGAAACAGATATCCGAGCAGGGTCGCCACGATCGGGCTGCCGAGGGAAAGGAAGGACACTGCCAGCGCGGGCAATTCGCCGATGCCGCGGAACCAGATCGCGTAGCTGATCACGGCGCCGATGAAGATGAAATAGGCGAATCCGGCGATATTCGTCCCGGTGATGGCGGTCGGCAGGCCTTCGGCGCACAGCAGGAATGGCAGCAGCACGATTCCGCCCGCCACGAGCTGCCAGCCGGTGAAGGTGAGCAACCCGACCCCATCCGGACGTCCCCATCGTTTGGTCAGCGTAATGCCGGTGGCCATGCAGATCGCGCCGCTCAGCGCCGCCGCGACACCGGCGAAGTTCAGTCCCACCGTTCCCTTGAATACGAGGAGTACGGCGCCTCCCGCCCCGAGGGCGCAGGCCACCACATGCACCGGCCGGATTTTGTCCCCGATGAACAGCGCAGCCAATATCAGGACGAACATCGGCTGCATCGACATGATCACCGCGATTATGCCGCCCGGCAGCTGAAAGGTTGCGACGAACAGTAGGTAGAAGAACGCACCGATATTGAGCGTCCCGAGTATCAGCGACCGCCACAGCCAGATTCCGCGCGGCAAGGTACGAGTGCAGGCCAGCAGAATCAGGCCGGCGGGCAGCGCGCGGACGGTGGCGGCCAGCAGCGGCCGATCCGGCGGCAACCATTCGGTTGTCGCCAAATACGTGGTGCCCCAGGACGCGGGCGCCAGCGCGGTCACGCCGGTGGTGCGGAGTCGCTGACCGGCTTTCACGCCGTATCGCCGAATCGCCGGCCGCGTGACATATCCGCGTTCACGTTGAATTGCTCCTTTACGGTTGCGCCCAACCGGTACCGGCGGCTCGGCGCACTGGCTGAAATTGTCAGTGCGCCACCGCTTTTCAATACGGGCGTCACACCCGGACGCCCAGTGCGTCGAGCGCCTTGGCCACCTCCTGCCGGGCGGGCGCCGGAAGTTCGCGAAGTGGCCGGGGAAGGTTCGGCGCGTGCAGGAATCCGAGCTGTGCGGCGGCGGCCGTGAGGACGCGCAGGCTCCCGTAGCGGCGGAACAGATCCCAGAACGGTTCCATCCGGTCCGACAACGCCATGGCCCGCTCGGTATCGCCGTCCGCGATGGCTCGCACGATCGTCAGGCATTCCTCGGGCAGCAGGCCGCCGATGACACTGAACCACATATCGGCACCCGCGATCAGGCCGCCCGCGCCGAATTCATCGAGGCTGAAGCCGATGGCGACGTCGCCGCGCACCTCGGCGCGCAGCGCGGCAATTCGGGCGGCCGCCTGATCAGCGGTGGCGCCGGGAGTTTTCACCGCGCCGACATTCGGCAATTCCGCGACCCGCCCGTGCAGTTCGTCGCTGAAGGTGAACTTCGTGGTGCGCGGGTTCTCGTACACGCACAGCGGCACCGACAATTCCCTTGTGACGTCCTCGTACAGCCCGAATACCTCCTCATCGGTGAGCGGCTGGTAGGAGACGGGGGAGAGCAGCACCGCCGATGCGCCCGCATTTTGCGCATCCTCGGCCAACGAGAGAACGTCCTTCGTGGTCAATGCGCCGATGCTGATCATGACCGGAACGTCGCCCGCGGCATCGACGGCGATTTTCGCGATGCGTTCGCGCTGCGCGCGGGTGAGATAGGCATAGTTTCCGGTCGAGCCGAGCGCGCCGATCAAATCCACGCCCGCCGTGACCAGCCGGGTGACGAGGTGCCTGAATCGTTTCTCGTCGACGTCGTCACCTTCGGTGGGGGTGAGGGGAAAGGCGCTGAAACCAGTGAACATGGAAATCCTTTCAATTCCCGACAATATGTGGCAGGTGAGCCGCCGAAAACACGTGCTCGTTCGCGGTCGATGGATCGCCGGGCCACAGCCGCAGCTCGCCCAGATCCGGCCGCAGCAGCACAGCGGCGACGGTCCGTTCCCGGCGGATATCTCCGTTGTCCGGGACGCATATCGGTGCCGCGGCGAGCAGCCGGTGATGCCCCCGGATGTCATCCGCGGCCGGAATGCCAACCGCGCGAACCGCTTCGAGACGCCGCCGGGACGAGTTCCCGGCGAACACATTCAGCTCGTCGCGCGCCCCGAAATCCGGATGCAGGAAGTGGTTGGTGTGGAACAGCTTGTCTCCCTCCAGGATTCGCCGCTCGCAGGCCAATGCCTCGACGCATACGGTGCGGTCCGCGTCGCAGAGCAGGAAGGCCCGCGAACTCGCCAGCGGGAGGTCGTGCAGGATAGCGACGGCGTGCTCGACGCTGTCGGCGGTGTCGAGCAGATACCGGATCGCCAGGTAGGGCGGTACACCCGGCCCCCAATTCCCGCCGAGGACGAGATTGAGGCCGATGGCAAGCCCCGCGTCGTTGACGCCCAGATAGCCGAGGAGTCCGGCGAAGCTCAGCACCACCGAGCGGTGGCGCGGACCCGAGACGGCCAGCACCGCGATCTGATCGTCGAGATTGCCGTTCAGGTCGATGGTTTGGCCGAGCACCGGCGCGCCGCGGCTCGTCGCGTAGCTGGTGCAGTCACCCGCGGTGATCCGGTTGTAGCCGAGTATTTCGCGACGCAGTTGCAGCAGCCACGCCTCGTCCCGGCTGATGCCCGCGCCGATCGCCAGACCGTCGACCTCTTCGGCCAGATCCGGTAGCGCGGTGATTACCGCATCGCGATGGGCCGCGATGCGGGGCCGCACCGATTCGAGGCTCACCGGCCGATCGGTCAGGTGCCCGAGGCGGGCGAGCGAATCGTCGAGGAAGTCGCGCAGTCGCCCGGCGACGGCTTGCCCGTGGGTGAGTCCACGGGTGCGGGCGGATCCGGCGATTTCGAGCAGCGGCGTCAACGGCCGCGCCCATTCGATCGGAGTGCGGTGACGACGTCGCCGAGGGTGCGCATCCGGGCGAGGTCGTCCTCGGTGAAGTGGTCGAGCCCGACCTCGGCCGCTTTACATAGGGAGGTCAGGAACAAGATCTTGTTGAGCGAGGTGAGTCCGTAGGCCTCGACCAGGTCCAGGTCCGGGTCGAGCGCCGCGGGTTCGGGACCGTTACGCAGTACCTTCGCGAGCTGGTCGCGGGCCAGGGTGTCGAGATCGGCCGGCATGGATGCCCTCCTTCTGGTCGTCGAGTTGGTCGCGGTACCGTTCCCGGATCCGGTTCCTTATCGGCTTGAATTGACCGGTGATCAGCCCGTTTTCGAGGGTGAAAGGTTCGTCGGCGACGACGGCCCGCGCGATGCGCTCGTCGGGTTCGCCCGCGGCGTTGACCGCGTCCAGCGCCTCGGCGATGGCCGCGGCGCCGCCCGGGCCGGGTACGACGACGGCGACCAGTTCCGTCTGATTCGGGCAGAACACAACGCATTCGGTGACGGCGCCCGTGTCGCGGAATCGGGTCTCGATGGGCCGCACGACGATCTTCTTACCGTTGTCGAGGACGATGACGTCATCGGATCGGCCGAGGATATAGAGGTAGCCGTCCTCGTCGAGTCGCCCGAGATCGCCGGTGCGCACCACACCGCCGGGTTTGAACATCCGCTCGCTGTCGCCGGGTGCGGCATAGGTGTACGCGGTGTTGACGGGATGATCGCTGCGGACGCAGACCACGCCGTCGTCATCGATGACGATCTTCTTGCCCGGCAACGGTTTACCGACGCTGCCCGGGCGGTGCGCGCCGGGATGGTTCTTGGTGGCGATGCAGGTTTCGTTGAGGCCGTAGCCCTCGAAGATCGGCAGCCCGGCGTCGTCGAAGAACCGCAGCACGGCGGGGTCGGCGGGCGCCGAACCCGTCCACAGGTAGCGGATGCGGTCGCCGAACAGTTCCTCGGCGGCGGCCCCGTCGCCCGAACGGCTTTCGATATGCCGTTTGGCGGCGTCGAAGAATCCGGGCACGCCCATGACGACGGTCGGCCGCACGGTGGGTAGCACCGCGAACACCGACTGGTAATTGGTGATGGTGATGTCGTGGCCCCAGCGCAGCGCGGAATACAGCCAATAGCGTTGCTGGAGTAGCGAAAGCGGGAGGAAGACGAGCAGGTTGTCACCGGGGCGGTGGTCGAAGATGCCCTGTACGGCTTCGATGCTGGAGTCGATGCTGCCGACGGTGGCCTCCAGCCCCTTCGGCACTCCGGTGGAGCCGGAGGTGAACTTGACGGTGGTGCATTCCAGGGGGCCGTATCCGACCGGATCGAGTTCGGCGGGTGGTTCGTCGGCGTAGGCGGAGATCTCGGCGATCGGCAGCACGCCGGGCGCTGCGTCGATCACCTTGTCGCAGTAGAGCATTCGTAGCCCGTAGCGGTCGATCAGGTCGGCGCCCGCGGTGAACTTGCCCGGCTCGAAGCCCGCTGTCTGCGCTTTGATCATCAGTGCCGCGAGGTCGAGCAGCGCCCATTCCAGGCCGTTGGCGGCGAGTACCCCGATTCGATCGCCTTCGCTGATACCCTTGCGCCGCAAGGCATTCGCGACGGCTCGGGCCCGGTCGTGGAATTCGGTGAGCGGCATCGTCCGAGTTCCGCCGAGGCTTGCGACAGTGAGGGCACCGGCGTGTTCGGGCCGGTGCGTGACGATGTGGTTGATGACGGATGTCACTGGCCTCCCTTCGTTCACAGGGCGTCGGCGATGATCATTTCGAGCACCTCGGACGGCCCCTCGTAGATGCGCAGGGATCGGACCTGGCGGTAGAGCCGCTCGACCGGGCTGTCCGCGACGAGCCCGGCGGCGCCGAAGATCTGTACCGCGGCGTCGGCGATCTCGCCCGCCGCCTCGGTGGCGTTGAGTTTCGCGACCGCAGCGTGTTTGGCGTATTCCGCGCCGTTGTCGGCGGACCAGGCGGCGCGGGCGGTCAGCAGCGAGGCGGCCGCGATCTTGACCTCCATTGCCGACAGCGCGGATTTGACGAGCTGTAGGTCGGCGAGGCGGCCGGAGTAGGCGCGCCGCCCGCGGGCCCGTTCGAGCGCGTATCGGTAGGCGCGCCGGGCGAATCCGATGGCGGCGGCGGCGACCGTGACGCGGGCCCGTTCGAGCACGTCCAGGGCGACTATGTAGCCGTGGCCGCGCTCGCCGAGTATCGCGTCCGGTCCGACGCGGCAGTCGGTGAAGGTCAGTTCGGCCCAGGAGCGTGGTGCGATCGCGTTGATCGGCGCGGCCTTCAGTCCGGGGGTGCCGCCGTCGACGAGGAAGGCGGTGAGCCCCAAAGGGCCTGGCCCGTCGCCGGTTCGGGCGAGTACGACGCACAGGTCGGCGATATCGCCTTGGGCGATCCAGGTTTTGCTGCCGTTGAGGACGAATCCGGTTCCGTCCGTTGCGGCTTGGAGCGTTACCGCGCCGAGGTCGGAGCCGGCTGCCGGTTCGGACAGGGCCAGCGCCCCGGCGCTGGTTCCGGCGGCGAGGCCGGGCAGATATCTGCGGCGCTGTTCGGCGGTGCCGTGGCGGATGACGGCGGCGGCGCTGAGTTCCTGGATGGAGTAGACGAAATCAGCCAGGTCCTCGTGGAAGCTGAGGGCCTGGCGTCTGATGCAGACCGAGCGGAGGTCCGAGCCGTCGCGGTGTTCGGGGTGTAGATGGTGAAGCCAACCGGACTTGCCGAGGTCGGCGAGTAGGGCGCGGCAGCGTTGCGCGGGACCGATTTCGGTGGGATGCGCCCAGCTATCGGCTCGTTCGGCGCACCAGCGTTCGATCCGCTGGGCCAGTGCCCGGTGTTCGTCGTCGAACAGCGGGAGCTCGAGTATGCCGGGCTCGAACGTGGTCGGAAGGGGCACGGTTACAGACCATTTCTGATCGTCAATGGATTGTACGTGTTTCGTCCGCGAGTTCGTCTTGATTCTTGACGGGGTGGTAATCCTTATTTACCGCATCGACAATCGGGATGCGCTCAACGACTCTGGAGCGAATCTCCGGAAATGGCTCGGCGACGCGTGTCGAATTCGATTATCGTCCGCTGAAGATCTCGACGTCCCCCAATGCAAAGAAGTGCTACCGGCCTCGCCACCGGTCCCTCTCCGGAGGGCTGGTTCAGTGTATCACGATATGCAACCATCTGGAAGGGATTTAATTGGCTGCTGGTGCAAGGTGTTTCGTCTCCGGCCTCGATGATAGTGGATGGATTTCCTTGAAAGGGCTTGGCTGCCAGGTCGATTCATGGATGCGCGGTTCCGTGGTCGCAACCATCGACTTCAGCGGAGGCTGGGCCGACTTGAACTGTACGGCCGTCCGTCTCGTGTGGTCTACATGCCGAGAGTGGGTGTCTAATACATTGCACGCTACTGACTTTCGCTCTTTTCTGACCTCCGAATCGGCGGGGAGCATATCGTTCGCACAACGAAGGAGTTGTGGTCGTCCACGCGATCCGTGTCCCGGCTGGCGGGACACGGCGAGGACCGAATCCGCCTGTGGCCAGCGGCATTTCCGGCGGCTGTCGGCATCCATGATCGTGTCAACGGGTCCTGTCACGATGCCGAACGGCCGCCGTCAACCGCCCTCGATCGTGAAACAGATTGGGTGGCAACAGATATACCCGATCGCCAGCTGCATCGAGCAATCATGGCATCGCGACCTCGCCGCATCGGTAGCGGTATCGACACCGCTGTAGACCTCGTTCGGCGAGCAACCTTCCGCGATCTTGAAATAGCAGCCGGACGTATATTCAAACGATCATTCTTTTACCGGTTGTGTAGCCCCGATAACTCGGGGCACCCGCACAGTGAACGTCTTGACTGATGCGGCACAACGGGATTGAATAGCATCGACGTGGATTAACCAAGAATCATCCCAACCCTGTGAAGGCGCAGATGACGAGACCTTCCGCGAACACGGGCGACGCGCCGAAAAATTGGTACAACATTCTCGCCGACATTCCGTTCGAGCTGCCACCCGATATTCCGCCGCCCGCCCGTTCCGGCCAGCCGGATGCGATGAAACTACAGCTGCCGCTCGCGCTGGTCCGGCAGAGCATGACTCGCGAGCGGCTGATCCCCATTCCGGAGCCGGTTTTCGAGAAATATCTGTCCTGGCGCCCGACGCCGCTGCGGCGAGCGCGGGCGTTCGAACAGCACATCGGCACCCGGGCACGCATCTACTACAAGTACGAGGGCGGCAACGCGAGCGGCAGCCACAAGCTCTGTTCGGCGGTGGCGCAGGCGCATTACTACGCGGCCGCGGGGGCGCAGCGCCTGGTGACCGGCACGGGCGCGGGCCAATGGGGTACCGCGCTTGCGGTGGCGTGCCAGCAATTCGGGCTGGCCTGCAAGGTCTACATGGTCGCGAAGAGCTTCCGCGAAAAACCCTACCGCCAAACGATCATGCGGATGTACGACGCCGAGGTCGTCCCGAGCCCACATCCCGATGCCGCGCCATCCGCGCGCCGGGGCGAGGTCCATGCGGAGAATATCGCCTACGCGGTGACCGAGGCCTTCGAGGACGCGCTGGCGCATCCGGGGACGCAGTTGAGCGTCGGCAGCGGGGAGGCGTACTCCATCCTCCACTCCACCGTGGTCGGCCAGGAGGCCCGTGAACAACTCGGGCCGGCGAATCAGCCCGACATCGTGATCGGATCACTCGGTGCCGGAAGCAATTTCGGCGGTATCGCCATGCCGTTCATCGGTGCGAAACTGCGCGGGGAGGCCGAGGTGCGCTGCATCGCCGTCGAGGCGCAGCGGTGCCCGAAGCTCACGCGCGGCCGGTACTGCTACGACTACACCGACGGCTCCGGCGTATCGCCGCTGCAGAAGATGTACACGCTCGGGTCGCGGTTCACCACGGCGGGCGGGCATGTCGGCGGCCTGCGCTATCACGCCTGTTCGAAGATCATCAGCGCGCTATACCACCACCGCATCGTCGAGGCGCTCGCGTATCCCCAATTGGATGTCTTCGCCAGCGGAGTGCTCTTCAGCAGACTCGAAGGCATACTGCCCGCGCCCGAATCGGCGCACGCCATCCACGCGGCGATCGAATTGGCCAAACAAGCGGACGCGGAAGGCGCCGCCCCGGTGATCCTGTTCTGCCTCAGTGGTCACGGCCTGTTCGACCTGGCCTCCTACGAGGCGTACCTGAACGGAACCATGCAGGACATGCCGGTGTCCGACGAAGAGATTCGCCGGTCCCTGGCCCAGCTTCCGCAACTGAACGGATAAGGCAGTGGAACCGAAAACCCTCAGCAGACAAGAGATTCGCGCCACGGTGGTCTCGGCGCTGCTGGCGACCAAACCGGATCAGCAAGCCGCCGCGCTCGTCGACGACGAGACGGCCATCGGTGGCGCGGGCCTCGGCATCAGCTCGCTGAATATGCTGCAGGCACTGGTGCGGATCGAGGACAGCCTGGGCATCGTCTTCGACGACCGAACCGTCGCCGACGCGGCGCTGAGCTCGGTGGGCTCGGTGGTCGATCTCGTCGAACATATGCTGGCGGAGCAGCGCAGGTGACGAACGTCCGGCAGCTGCATACGGGGCTCGCCGTCGCCGAGGAGCGGGTAGCGGGCGCACCCGCCGTCGTGCTGTTGCACGGCTTCGGCAAATATCACGGCCATCTCCTCGATCTGTGGCCGCGATCGGATATCGACTGGTCGGTGGCGGCGGTCCGAGCGGGTTTCCGGATGGGGCCCGCAGTTTACCGGTGGTTCGGCTACGAGGATCTTCCGGACGGCAGCGTCGCGATAGTGATGGAGGAGGAACGCCGCAGCCGCGCGGCGCTGATCGCATACCTCGACGAAACCCGCAGGGACGAGCCACTTTTCCTGTTCGGCCACAGCCAGGGCGCGATGATGGCGTTGAGCGTCGCGCTGCTGCGACCCGACCTGATAGCCGGCTGCGCGGTGGTGAACGGGCGCATCCTTCCCGAAACGCTGGCCCTGCTACCGGAACGTCCGGACCTGGATGGCATGCCCATATTCGTCGGCCACGGCATCTCGGATCCCATCGTGAAGATCGACAAGGGCCGGAACGCGCGAGACCTGCTGGAAGACATGGGAGCCCGCCTGACCTATCGCGAATACCGCGGCGGGCACGACATCACGCCGGACATGGTGGCCGATGTCGTTGCGTGGCTTCGAATTACGTTGGATCAGGGGTTCGGAGGGAGGTGTCGTGAACGTCCGGGTATCGGTTCGGGGAGCATCCTATGAACTCGGCGAGCATGCGGTCGGCTACCGCGGCGCCCATCGTTTCGCGGAGAAGATCGTCAGCTACGAGATGCTGGACGACGCCGAAACATGGGGCTGGGGGCGGTATTTCAAATCCGATCGCGATCGCGCGGACCTCGCGGTGGCATCGGCGCGCCGCACACTGACGATGACGGGATGCGCCGGTACGGATGTGGACGCCGTCATCCTCTGCGCCGCGGAATTCCCGTCGAGCGTGGACTGCCATGCCAGTTACTGCCGGGTGGTGCTCGAAACGCTCGGCCTGGAGAACGCGTTCGTCATCGGCGTGACGCTGGGGCGGTGCAATACCCTGCTGTCCGCGGTGCATCTCGCGGACCGGCTCGTCGCCTCCGGGACGTATGAGAGCGTACTCGTCATCGTGAGCGACCGAATCACGGACGAGGAGAAGCGGTTTCAGCAGTTCGCACTGTTCAGCGACGGTGCGGCCAGCTGCCTCGTCACCGCACGGCCCGGTGATCTGGCCATCATCGCGACCGGATCCGCGCTCGACCCTTCGGCTTTCGACGCGATGGGGCGGTTCAGCGGGCGGCTCGGCCGCGTCGCCGCCGACGGGATCACCCGACGGTGCGGTGTCCGGCCGGACGAGATATCCGTTGTGCTGCCACCGAATCTGTTCGTGCCGATCGTCCGGATGAGCGAAGGCCAATCCGGCTTCCGGCCCGATCAGTTGTATCTGCGGAATATCGCGAACCGGGGACACTGCTTCAGCGCGGACCCGCTGGTGAATCTCGTCGATCGGCAGCGTACGGACGGCACGCGGCCCGGCGAATACGTCCTGCTGACTTCGAGCGTGCCGGGATCGCGCGTGAGCATCCTGGCCCAGGTGCTCGATCCTTGATCTCGGCTATTTCGATGTGCTGCCACGGAATTGGTGCGGATAGGCGAGGCGAACTCATACACGTTGTGTCACAAGATATTTGGAGGATGCCATGACACACGACGTCGGCATGCTGGATGCGCGGGAAAGTTGGGAAAGCGCAAGCGGTTCGACCACCCTCGCCGAACTCTGGGAGCGCACGGTCCGGGCCTACCCGGGCAATACCGCGATCGTGTCGGATGAGGAAACCCTCACCTACGCCGAAGCCAACGAACGGGCGAACCGCCTGGCCCGCTTGCTGATCGAGCGCGGCGCGGGCCCGGAACGCATGGTCGCGCTCGCGCTGCCCCGCTCGGTCCACATGGTGGTGGGCGTGATAGCCGTCGCGAAGGCCGACGCGGCCTTCCTGCCGATCGATATCCGGTACCCGGCCGAGCGGGTGCACGCGATGCTGGCCGATGCCGCGCCCGCCCTGCTGTGCACGACGAGCGCCGCCACCAGGAACCTGCCCGACGACCCGCCGGTCCGCCGAATCATGTTGGACGGCACCGAGGAGGCCGCCGCGCTCGCCGCGCTGGACGGCGCCGATATCGTCGGCCGCAGGGGGTCCACCGCGAATCTCGCGTACGTGATCTACACGTCCGGATCGACCGGTCGGCCGAAGGGCGTCGCCGTCACGCACGCCGGGCTGGCCGGGCTCGCCGCGGTGAAAGTCGCGTCGCTGCAGGTCACTTCGGACAGCCGGGTGCTGCAATTCATGTCGCCGAGCTTCGACGCCTTCCTGACCGAGCTGCTGGGCACCTTCGCGGCCGGGGCCGTGCTCGTGGTGCCCGCCGGCGCCACCCTCGTCGGCCAGCAGTTGACAAAAGCCTTGCGGGACAATGCGATCAGCCATGCGGTGCTGCCACCGGCGGCGGCCGCGACGGTATCGCCGTCGGATGTTCCCGACCTGCGGACGCTGGTACTGGCCGGTGAAGCGTGCCCGCCCGATCTGCTCGCCCGCTGGGCGCAGGGACGCAGGGTGATCAATTCGTACGGCCCGACCGAGGCCACGGTGTGCGCGTCGACGAGCGATGCGCTCGACGGCAAGGAGGAGGTCACCATCGGCCGCCCGATACCGGGCGCGTCGGTGTACATCCTCGACGACCAGCTGCGCCCGGTGCCGCCCGGCGACGCGGGCGAAATGTACATCGGCGGAGTCGGATTGGCCCGAGGTTATCTCCGGCAGCCGGGCCGCACCGCGGAACGATTCGTGGCGAATCCGTTCGGCGGGGAGGGCGCGCGAATGTACCGGACCGGTGATCTCGCGGCGTGGCGCGCGGACGGCGCCATCCGATTCCACGGCAGGCTGGACAACCAGGTCAAACTGCGTGGATTCCGGATCGAACTCGGCGAGGTGGAGGCCGTGCTCGGCACGCACCCGGATGTCGGCCACGTCGTGGCCGTCGTGCGCGGGGACGGTGATAACGACGCACGGCTCGTCGCCTACGTGGTACCGGCGAACGGCGCCGCGCCGACACCGGATGCGTTGCGCGAGCACGCCGTTCGCTATCTGCCCGCCTTCATGGTTCCCTCGGTCTATTCGATGATCGATGCCATTCCGCTCACCCCGAACGGTAAGGCCGATCGCGCCGCACTGCCCGATCCGACGGTTCCCGCGCCGCGGCCCGCCCGGCCGCCGCGCACACCCGCCGAGGAAGCGCTGTGCTCGATCTTCCGCCAATTGTTCGACGACGCCGAGATCACCGTGTACAGCAATTTCTACGAACTCGGCGGAACCAGCATCCGCGCAATGGATCTCATCCAGCTCGCCCGCGAACAGGCCGGTCTGAAGATACTGCCGTGCGGGGTGGTCAACCATCCCACCGTCGAGGCGATGGCCGCGGCCGCCACCCCGATCGAGGTCGGGTGAGGATCGCCGATGTCCCGGGCGCGGATGGTCGCGTCCGCACCGACTCGCCGGAGTCCGAATCCGTTCGGAGCGGCCAGGTTTCGGCCTAGGAGCTAGATGGGCCGGAAGCCGGAACCGATCACGCCACGTCCGTTCAGATCGGCGACGATGGCCGACATATTCGTGCCCACCTCGGGTCCGAGGCAGGGCACGCCGAGATAGGCGTTCACCATGCCGACAAGGTTGGTGCCGACGACGACCGGACTGCCCGAGTCGCCTTCGACGACACACATCTGCGTCCAGGTTTGCGCACCGGCTTGCGCGTCACCCCAACTGATTCCGCAGGTGTTGCCGGTGGTCCTGCCCTCTTTGCACGCGACCTCCGGAAAGTCCGGCGGCGCACCGATTCCGGTAATGGTGACGTTGCCGATGCGGTTCACCGGGATTATCGTGCCGGGTTCGAATTCGATGATCCCGTAGTCGAGATCGGGGTTGGTGTAGGCGACATGCCCGATGCGTCCCGCGCCGCGGTCGGCCTCGGCGGAGATCGCGGCGCCGACGCCACCGCAGTGCCCGGCCGTCAAGCCGACCAGCCTGCCCTGCGCGTCGTGCCCGACCGTGGTGACGGTGCACAGCGCTTTGTCGTCGATGACGATTCCGGATCCGCCGCCGATCACCGGCGGACCGGGCTGCGCATCCGCGACGGCCGAACCGAGCACCAAGATGGCCAGAAGGCCGAAAACTATTGCCGCAGTTTCTTTTACAGACTTACGATGCATTGGTCTTCCAATCTCTTGTGCTAGTTCGCCACCGCGTCCAGTCGTCCCGCGGTGCCGACTCGATCTATCCGCGGAACGCGGACTCTGCCAGATTTGCGCACGGGTGATGTCTCCCACATTCCGGCCGCCATGGCCACGATATGTCTCGCCATGGCAGTTATCGCCCCAAGTTAGCAATTGATAGGCAATTCTGCAAAAGGTCCCATGTATTGCATTTCGGCATGGGTCTGCCTCTGGGTTGACGTGGGGTTTTCCTGGACCTAAAGGGGATTTGGTTGAACATTGCTTCCTATTGGAAGCCTCGAGGGTAGACGCAGGATAACTGAACGAATGACCATCATGAATATGGGCAAATATTCAGTTAATGCTCAGATTCCGGAGGCGGACGGTGCGATCGAGAACGGTCGCCCGCACCGACCCGTACTCCGAGCCAGCCGACGCCGAAACGAACGGCGCGGGCTTCAGCGGCCCGGCGGCGTAGCCTCCGGTGTCGTCGATGGGCCGGGCGCCCGCGCGTCGTCGAGGGAATCCAGCTCGCACTTGTCGTTCGACGTCGTCTGCATGAAGACCGCGTCGACCGTATCGGGGTAGATCTTGTGGAAGTCGACCTCGATGCTGTTCTGGCCCGCCGCAATATCTTTCGTGCGGACGGCCACCCGGTCCGAATCGTGCAGCACCGTGACGGTGACCCGGCCGGGCTTCGTCATATTGCGCATGTTGACGCGGATGCCGCGGCCGTTCGGCGCGGAGGTCCACAGCGCCGTTTCGGGGCAGGCGTTCACCCCGGCGCGGGCGGCGGCCAGCGCCGAGCCGGTGGGCGCCTGCGCCCGGTGCGCCGTCGACGCGGAATAGGCGGACAGGCCGAATGCGAGCGCGATTCCGGGAACCGCGAGCAGGACGGCGACCGCGATGGTCACCCGGGAGGTGCTCTTCAGCCATTGGGGAATGGCTCGGTTACTGGACATGGCTTCCTGTTTCCTCAGACGGGTGGGGCGGATTGCAGTGGGGTGAGGGCGGATTCGATGAGGTCGTGCCCGAGTTCGGGGTGGATCGCACCCTCGGGGGAGAGCTCGGGCGGCTGGAACCAGGTCTTGTCGGCCTCGGGATGGGGGCCGACCAGACCGAGCTGCCCCTTGCCGCAGGTGGTGACGAGTGCGGCGGGCTCGCCGGTGGTGTAGGTGGCCAGCCGCAACGCGGGCGCGGCCGCGTTGAGCCGGAAAGCCGGACCGTCCTGGAAGAACAGGCGGTAGCGCCGATCGCGCCAGTCGATCGGGATCACCGTGTCGCGGGTGGAGGTGACGATGGCGTGCGGTGTGCTGATGTATTGATCGACGTGACCGTCCAGCAGCCGGTACCCGAGTTTGCCCGCCAGATAGGCGCCGAGGCAGAACCCGAGATAGATACCGCCCGCGCGGACCCAGTCCCGCACGGGTTCGGCGTGTGCGCGCAGGCTCGGCCACGCGTCCTCCACCTCACCGCCGCCGGGCTGCGCGAAAATCGTTGCGCTGGAGAGTGTTTCGGCAGTCAACGGAAGCTGTTCGCGCGGGCCGACATAGGCGACCCGCAGCGCGGTGGCGGTGGACGACAGCAGCGCGGCCACCGCTTCCGGGCAGCCGGGTTTACTCGCCGGGCCGCGATACACCAGCGCCAGCGGATCCGGCTCGCGGTGGCGATAGGTTTCGTAGACGGCCGCGCCACCGGCCGCCGCCGTCCCGGTGACGGCGGCGGTGGCGATCAGGAAGGTGCGGCGGCGGATCACGGCGCGGGCTCGCTCGATCGGGTGCGGCGCACGGCCGCCGAAGCGCGTCGTGCCGCGGTGGTGACGAGGGATTCCAGCGGTCCGCGCCCCGCGGTCGTCGTCCAGGCCAATCCGAGGAAAAGCACTGCGGCGGTTTGGATCACGAAGCTGACGGGGCGCGAATAGCGGTCGTAATCGGAGTTGATGAACACCAGGTGCAGCGTGTAGAGCGTCAGCGTCATCCGGCCCGCGGCGGCCAGCGGCACCTGGATGGCTGTGACAACGCGCTTCGCGGAGAGGTGTTCGGCGAGCAGCATCGCACCGATTACGGCGTAGGCCGCCCCGATGGTGGTGAGCAGATCCAGCGGCGCGCCGGTGTGCGGCAGATCGACGGCCAGCCACCACCAGGTGCTGTTCGGCACGGTGCCGTCGGCGCCGAAGTCGAGTAGTTCCTGAGTTTCGTCGAGGGTGCGATCGCTGCCGGGCTGGGCCGCCAGGATGTGGTCGATGCCGTGGTAGGTGCCGAGCAGTTCGAGCGAAAGTACGTGCGCCGCAACAGCTATCGTGATGCCGATCGCGGTGAGCGCCAGCGCGGTGCGCAACCGGGTGAGGGTCAGCCTGCCGATCACCAGCCCGGCGCACAGATAGGCCATCCACGTCAGCGCCGGAAACTCGCCGGTGACAGTGATTTCGGAGAGCAGCTGCACGGGGCGGGTGATCAGATCGGTGAAACCGAAGTTGTCGCCGGTGGAG
The DNA here is from genome assembly GCF_020361265.1 of Nocardia sp. JCM 34519.1. Classification (NCBI taxonomy): domain Bacteria; kingdom Bacillati; phylum Actinomycetota; class Actinomycetes; order Mycobacteriales; family Nocardiaceae; genus Nocardia; species Nocardia sp. JCM 34519.1. The sequence goes on along the minus strand of NZ_JAIRBR010000009.1, from coordinate 209,441 downwards.
TCGGGGAGCCGGTCCAGGAGCAGGTGGGTGGCCACCGGCGCGCCCGCGACGAAGCCGAGCCCGGCCAGCGCGACACCCCAGGTGGGCAGGAATACCAGCGGAATCGTCGCGAGGAACATCACGGCGTAGTACGGCAGGATGACCGTCGCGAGCGCGGGATCGGTATAGCCCAGCAGCAATCCGATCACGGCGACGACGCCCGCGCGCGCCGCGAGCCCGGCGGCCGTGCCCGCGCCGTCGGCGAGCCGGACCCGCCTTCTGCGGGTGATCAAGGCGATGGATACCCCGGCCAGCGTGGCGAACAGCGCGGAGGCGCGGCCGCCGAAAAGGGTGAAGCTCCAGGTCGGGTCGCCGTCCACGGTGGCGTCCGGCAGCACGTGCACGGCCATCATGCCGATCAGCGCGATACCGCGGGCGGCATCGACACCGCGCAGCCGGATGGCGGAAGTGCCCGTGTGCGAAGGGGATTCGACCGGTGCGGGAATGGTCAGGGTCATCGGGTCAGCACCGTATCGACGAGATCGATGGCCAGGTCGTGCCCGTAGGCGATATGCGGATCGGCCGCGCCCCGGCCCGGATCGCGCAGGCCCGCATCGGTGAACCAGTCACTGGTCGCCTCTGGATGCGGTCCGCACACACCGACCCGCCCTCGGCCGAATTCGGTGACCGCGGCGGCGATGGTTCCGTTGGTGTAGGTGGCCAGAACCTGTGTGCCGCCGTCGGTTTCGATATCGAAAATCGGGCCGTCCTGGAAGTACAGCTGCCTGCGCTGGCCGCGCCACCGCACCGAGATCACGGTGTCGTCGTCGTGGTCGACGGTGGCGCCCCTGGTATCGATATAGCGGTCGGTATCCCCGGGCAGTAGATCGAATCCCGGTGTGGCGCCTGCCAAATAGCCGCCCAGGCAGAATCCGAGATAGCCGCCGCCGTCGCGCACGAAGTGGCGGATTTCGCCGCGATGCGACTTCAGGTGCCGATAGGCGGGCTCGAGTTCGCCGCCGCCGGGCTGGACGTAGATCGCGGCCCCGGTCATGGCGGAGTCGCCGAACCGGAGGTGTTCGCGCGGGCCGATGAACCGGATGTCGAAGTTCCAGCGGGAGGCGGCCAGCACTGCGGCGGCCGCCTCCGGGCAGCCGGGCAGGGTGGCCGGGCCGCGGTAGACGAGTGCGATGGGCCTTGCGGATTCGGCGTCGGATCGGAAGTGTCGAAACAGATTCATGGATTGCTCGCAGTCGTCGGATGTGGTCATCCGGCGGCCGCACCCGCGAGTTGCGGTGCGCCGCCGATGGTTTCGCGGATGTTCTGGATGACGGCCGCCCGCGGCTGCGCCGGAATGCCGCCCCAGCGGGTGGCCGGGGTGAGGTGTTCGCCCTTCATCAGCAGCGATAGCGAGTCGAGCACCACGTCATCGCCGACGACGGCGTCGTAGAGCACGATGGCGCGGGTGCCGACGGTCGCGCCGGGCCGGATGGTGACGGTGGACATCTTCATCACCCGGTCCTCGAAAAGATGGGTCTGTAGCGACACTTCCAGTCCGACGGCGGCATCGTCGCCGATGACGCACAGGTCGAATTCGGTGAGGTAGGTGGTGCCGATCCAGGTGCGCTTGCCGATATCGGCGCCGAACCAGCGCAGCATCATCGGTAAGAAAGGAGTCCCGGTCAGCAGGGCCAGGCAGGCGGGCACGGCCGCCGCCTCGTACAGACCGGTGACGAATTCGCTCTTGCGCACGAACGTATCCCACAGCGGCTCGACCCGCGGCCGGTAGCGCCCGATGACGTTGCGCTTCACCGCCGCGCAGTAGCCGGCGATCGCGACGCCGACGGCCCCGGCGACCAGCGGCGACAGCACCGCGGGCAGGCCGATGTCATTGCCGTGCGCCAGCCCCGACAGCGTCCACAGGTACAGGTAGAACCCGGTGCCGAGCACGGTCGCGGGCAGCGTCGCGCGGAAGAATTCGATGGCCAGCCGCTGACGCACCAGCCGTGCCGGCGGGTCATAGGTCGCCGCCTCCGGAAAATCGCCGGAATCCTGCCGCACCGGCAGATGCATCGCGGGTGAGCCGAGCCACGAAGTCCCGTCCGGCACACCGGATTCCGGCGGCAGCGTGCCGACCCCGACGAGCGCGCCCGCGCCGATGGTCGACCCGGCGGCGACGACGGCCGCGTTGCCGATGAACGAGCGCAGCCCAACGGTGGTGGGCGCGAAGGCGATTCGGCCGTGTGCGAAGGTGGCCGCACCCACGCTGGCCATATCGGCGACGAAGGTGCCCGCATCGAGTTCCAGCAGATCCGGATCGAGGTGCGCGACGGTCGACACCTCCGAGCCGCGGCCGATCCTGGCGCCGAGCAACCGCAGCCACGGCACCGTGTACAGGGTGGCGTACAGCGAGTTGGTGAATTCCAGGCTGTACTCGAACAATTTGTCCGCCACCCATTTCCTGATGCCCAATCCGGAACGCGCGGAATGGATTCCGATCGGCAGCCGGGGCAGGATCAGCAGTTTGCCCGCCGCCACCACCGCGCACACCGTCACCAGGAAGATCGGCCCGACGATCAGCGTGGACAGCAGCCCGACGAGGATGTCGAACCGCAGCAGCGCCCACCAGACGAAGGCCGTCGCGGGCACGATCATCGCGATCGCGGCCACTTCGACGACGAAGGCGGCGAATCCGATGGCCGCCAGCTGCGCCGCCGTCCACGGCGTGCGGTCCGGCTCGATGGCCAGCAACGTTTCGACCGTATCGGACAATCGATCGGTGACGGTGGCGGGCGAACCCGCCCAGCGGCTGCCCGCCGTCACGGTCTGCCCCGCGCCCAGCGCCGACTGCTCGCCGAGCGCGCCGCCCGCCTCGACCGTCGCGCCCGGATCCAGCATCGCGTGCGCGCCGACGAACGCGTCCGCGCCGACGGTGATCGGTGCGACCACCACCCAGCCGTCCTCGACCCGCCACGGCAGCATGGTCACCCCGTAGCCGACGGCGGCGCCCGCACCGATATCGAGCATCGTCGGCAGGCTGACCGTCGCGGTGGCGATATGGGCGCCGCGCCCGATCCGCGCGCCGAGCAGCCGCAGATAGACATTGGCCAGCGGCGAACCCGAAAGCACCGGCAGCGGGCCGACCGAAAGCAGCAGGTGCAGCGTCCAGATGCGCAGATAGGTCAAGCCCCACAACGGATATCGGCCCGGCCGGATACCCGCGACGAGCAGTCTGCCGAGCAGCACCGGGACCACCCAGCGCACGTTCAGGTAGGCGACGAGGATCGCCACCAGCAGCTGCCCCAGCACCTCGAACGACACATCACCGTCGTTGACGGTGTACACGTACACCACCGGCAGCGTGATCACGAACAGCAGCAGGTACAGCGCCGCCGCCTGTGCCAGTCCGCCGCGGGCCACCGCGATATTGCTGTGCCGCAACGGTTTCGAAGCCACCTCGGCCGCGACCGGTTCGGCTTCGGGAAGTTGCCCGGCCATCGCGCGTACGTTGCGATACCGGTAGAGATCGCGCAGGGCGGCGTGCGGTGCGACCCCGCTGGACCGCAGCAGCGTCACCGTGCGCGCCGCCAGCAGCGAATGCCCGCCGAGGTCGGTGAAGAAGTCGGCGGTCACCGAAACCGCCTCGGCGGGCAGGCCGAGCGCGTCGGCCCAGATATCGCGGATGCTCTCCTCGGCCGGGCTTGCGGGCGCGACCACCGGCCCGGATCCGACGAAGCGGTGTCCGGACGGCGCGGGCAGCTGTTTGCGGTCGACCTTGCCCGACGGCATCGTCGGCAGCGCCGGCAGCAGTTCGACATAGGACGCCACCATGTAGGCGGGCAGTCGCTCGCGCATGCGCTGATGCAGCCGGGCCCGCAGATCGTCCTCGACCGGTGCGTCGTCCGCCAGCACCACATACGCCGCCAGGTCCGGGCCACCGTCGCCCGCCGTCGTCGCCACCACCGCTTCGGCGATCGACTTGTCCTCCAGCAGCACCGATTCGATCTCGCCGAGATCGATGCGATGCCCGCGGATCTTGACCTCGGCGTCGGCGCGGCCGTGGTACTCGATCTCGCCATCGGCGTCGATGCGGCCGAGATCGCCGGTGCGGTACAGCTTTCCGTCCGGCGCCGCCGGGTGGTCGATGAATTTCTCGGCGGTGAGGTCGGGCCTGCCGACATAGCCGAGCGCCACCCCGGGCCCGCCGATGCAGATTTCCCCGATCTCCCCGTCCGGCACCGGATTTCGATCATCGTCGAGCAGCACCACCGAGTAGGTCGGCAGCGGCCGCCCGATGGTCACCGTGCGGCCCGGCAGCAGCACGCCGACGGTCGCGGTGACGGTGGCCTCGGTCGGACCGTAGGTGTTGAGCATGCGGCGGCCGGATCCGGCCCAGCGCTCGACCAATTGACCGGGGCAGGCCTCGCCGCCGACGAGAATGCTTCGGATGGCGGGCAATTCGCGCGGGAGGGTCGCCAGCAGGGTCGGCACGCAGTACAGCACCGTCACCCCGGACGACTCCAGGAAATCGGCGAGCTCGGCGCCGAGGCGGCGCGAATCCGTCGGTCCGACAACCAGCGTCGCGCCGCGGGCGAAGGTCGGCCAGATCTCCTCGATGGAGAAGTCGAACGAGATGGTCATGCCCTGGTACACCCGGTCACCGGGGCGTACGTCGTACACCTCGGGCACCACATCGAGGAAATTGCAGATGCTGGACTGGGCGATCAACACACCCTTCGGCCTGCCGCTCGAACCCGAGGTGTACATGACATAGGCCACCGGGTCCGCGACATCGTCCGCCAACGGCTCGGGCCTGCCGCACGGTGCGGCCGCGATCCGCTCCGCATCCGCGTCGACCCGCACGACGACGCGGTCCAGTCCGGCCAGCGCGGAGTCCAATTCGGTCGAGGTCACCACCACCGCGACCGCGGCGTCCTCGATGATGTAGGCGACACGGTCGGGCGGCGCACCCGGATCTATGGGTACGAATGTCGCGCCCGCCTTGCCGATGCCGAGCAACGCGACATAGGTCTGTTCCGAGCGCGGCAACAGGATCGCGACCCGGGTGCCCGAGGATACGCCCAGTTCGCGCAGGTGATGCGCCAATCTGTTCGCGCGTGCGTCCAATTCGGCGTAGCTGTAGGTCGTGCCGTCCCGGTCCACCGCGATCGCGTCCGGCGCCGCGTCACAGCTGGCCTCGAACAGATGATGCATTCGTCGCGCACGATGAGCCCCATTGTTGCCCGCGACCGCGATCCGTCTGTCGATCGCGTCCATGTCCCCCAAACCAACCACCCAGTCCTTAACGGCACTCACCCCTGCTGCGAAACGACTTATGTTGCAACGGGTTTCGCCTGGGCTGACGTTTGTGTTACGGAATCTAACAAAGAGCGCTATTGGGGAACCAGCTGTGCGGGACAGATTTCCCTGTGCGGCAACCTATCTGGGGAGGTGTGGTTACCGCCGCTTCGGCGACAATTCAAGGAACGCACCGAGCCGAATTCTTGACAGTTTGTACGTTGTGATCACGTGCGATGACGACCGAATGTGCGCGGTTGGCCCTCGTGTGCCGGAACAGTCCGGCAATTCGGTCATGTTACCGCCTCACTCCGAAATGTCCGTTTCGTTTGGAATTTCTTTCACATTCGGTAGCTGGACAATCGCCGTGGACTGCGAGATGTCTCCAGCAACTTCGTGAGAGGGGAACCTCACCAAGGCAATTCGCTTCGATCATCCGGTGGTAAGGGGTTACGCTGCCGAGGTGGTGCCTGTTTCACATGCGGCCGCCTTCGCGCTCGCCGCGCTCATCATCATCGTCATACCGGGCCCGAACGTGCTGTTCGCCATCGGGCGGGCGCTGGCGCTGGGGCGTCGGTCGGCCATCCTGTCGGTGGCGGGCACCGTCGCCGGATCGCTCGTGCCGTTGCTGGCGGTGGCCCTGGGGCTGGGTGCGGTGTTGACCGCCTCGGCGGCGTTGTTCTTCATCGTGAAGATCGCAGGGGCCGCGTATCTGATCTATCTGGGCATCGCGACGATCCGGCACCGCAAGAAACTGGTGGCGGCGCTGGCCGCCGAAGTCCCGGACGCCGATGCCAAGCGGGTCCTGCGGCAGGGATTCGTGGTAGGCGCCACCAACCCGAAGACGATGGTCTTCTTCGGCGCCGTACTCCCGCAGTTCACGGCGCCCGAATCCGGTTCGCTGCCAGCCCAACTGCTGATACTCGGCCTCATCTTCCTGGTGATCCAAGCACTTTCGGACGGACTGTGGGCACTGCTCGCCGCCACCGCCCGAACATGGTTCGCGCGCTCACCGCGCCGCCTCGAGGCGATCGGCAGCACCGGCGGACTGATGATCATCGGAGTCGGCACCAGCGTGGCATTCTCCGGAACCAACTGAACCGAACCAGTTCTGCTAGTGACTCGGTGGGGTCACCTGGGATGCGGGCGGATTCACGGGCGCCCACTGCTGGAGTTCGACATTCCAGCCCAGGACCTTGCCGTGCAGCGAAGGGGCGGTGGGATCGAGATCGAGCAGCGCGAGCCGCGCTTCATCAGGCAGATCGGCAGTCACCAGGATGGCCGCGGAATTCGCGTCCCCGATATCGATCACGGTGGACAGCTCATCGGTGCCCGTGTTCTGCGTTGGTCTCCGAAACCAGCGTTGACGCAGTTTTCCCGGCATCCCCGCCACACTCTCGGCGGTCCGCTTGGCCAGCGCCTCCAAAAATGCTTTCCCGAAGATCGTCGCCACCGGCGCCGTCGCACTGAACGCCGTCGACCACTCCAGGACCCCGTCCGGCATAGAGCCAGGCGCGACCATCGGCGGGTCGGCCGGAATCGGCTGCGGCACACCGCTGCTCGGCTGCCTCACGATCGGCCGCGTCGGCTCCGTCACGAACCTGCCCCCAATCCTGTTGACGTGCAACGTGATCGTACTCCAACGGCCGCATCACGCTCCAGGGCCACCGAATGCGGCACCCGTGATGGCGAATGCGGAGAAACAGGTCGAGTACCCACGAGCAGCTGCTCGCCGCCAACGGGCAGACCTATCTCGGCGCCACGTTCCCCGCGGCCGACCCCTACCGGGGGTTACTGATCGACTACGGCCTGCGCGTCGGGGAGGCGCTGTGCGCCAAGGGAATCGAGCGCGGAGACTACGGGGTCGACTTCATTGTGGTCGGCCGCGACGGGGGCTGAAACACGCGTATGTCTTTTCTCGAATATCGCGCGCCGCCGCCACGCCGCCGAATGCGCGAGCCAGAGCGCGAACCCATCGACATCCTGAGGCACCACCGAACTCGGATGCGCCGTCGGTGAGAAGTGCTGTCTACAGCCATGTTTCGCATGCGGCCCGGCATGAGCTGGCGCCGATGTTCGGTCAGGTGGTCGGCATCTCCGTTCGACGGTCGGACGGAGTGCCTTCAACTCGCGACCGGACGGTATCGAGAATATATTATCGACACCGGTGCTGAATATATTCAGAAAAACGTACTCGGCTTCCGTATCCAGAATCTAGAGACATGGATATCTCAGCAGAGGCCGGGCAGCGGATAATTCAGAGACACAGCTGATCCCAGACTCGACGGCAAGGCGTCCGAGTCACCCGTCATCGCAGTTGTATCAGTTGAGCCCCAACACATGACCTATGCCGTTGAACAGGGCATAAACCCCTCCTATCGCTATGAGGGGCGCGAGGATCACGAGCCAGATAAGGGCGCCTTCCGTATTATTGACATCCATTTGCCAGATCCTTCCAACGAGCTTGCGAATTGCATTGTACGCAATGCGGATATTCATCTTATCAGATCGACAACAGCAGATGTTACCGCCATCGGAAAATCGGCAGCAAATTTCCCGATCCAGCCGACGCCGACAGGTCCGGACCAGAACCCTCCGAGGTCCGGATCGCCCGGCGGCATGCTGTGTTCGTGCCAGATTTGTGCGGTTGTCCGCTGCGGTTGTTGTCGATCCAGGTGCGCAGGTCGCCGATTCGGGTGTAGATATCGGGATAGCCTCGCGTGCCGCAGCCGTTGCGCCAGGAGTAGAGGCCGATCAGGACCTTGTACGCGACCAATGGACCGCCGTCGTCGCCCCGGCAGGCTCCGGTCCGCTCGCCGCTGGCGCTGTTATGGGCAGGCAGACCCAGGGAACTGGCCCACGACCCCGGGGAATTGCCTATTTCGGGAGTTTGTCGCGGATGGCCCCGGCTTGCCGCGAGTAGAGCGGCCAGCGCATCGCGACCACATTGAGAATGGTCTCGATGCGCGCAGCGTCTTCCGGAAGTGTTGGTGGTTGCGGGCTCCGCAGTAGATCTTCGATGTCGTTGAGGAGGCGGGCCGATTCGTCCTCGTCCAGTCGGGCCGCGTCAGCGGCGATCTCGTCGAGCTGTGTTTGATCGCCCAATCGGTATGCGGCGATGCGCAGTTGGGGCCCGATCTCCGGCTCGTGTCCGAATTCGGCTACCAGAGTGGACATTTCGGCACAGGTGAGGTCGCCGGTGCGGGCGAGTGAGCCTATCGCGTAGCGCCGCACCTCCCCGAATTCGTCGACCTCGCGCACGCACCGGACCAGCGCGGCGGCCGCCTGTCCGGGGTAGGCACCCAACGCCTCGGCGATCGAAGCTCGAACCATCCACGACTGTTCGGTGCCCAACAGTGACACCAGTGCGTCGCCCGCGGGCTGATACCGAACGATGCCGAGTGCCTCTGCTGCCTCGTTACGAACCATCTCATCCGAATCCGACAGCATCCGCATCAGCACCGGACCGATAACCGGCGCCTGCGCGATACCCAGGTAGCCGATCGCACGCACCGCTTCGCTACGAACCGCGGCATCGTCCGAATCGACGAGAGGCAGAATTTTGGCAACCGCGGCGCCATCGCCACCCTTGATCAGTTCGATCAATGCGTCGACCTGCTGATCCGGATCGCCTGAGACGAGTGCCGAATCGAGAGGGGAACTTCCGCCGTCCACCTGTCCTCACATTCTTCGACTACGGCCGAGCGGCACGGGCTGTGTCGGCAGCGCATACACTATCGACCACCGCCGCCACTGGAGTGACGACAATCGTACTTCTTCTGCGTGCGCTTGATCCGCTGCCGCCGTGCGTTATCCCCTTTTGCTTGATCCCATAGTTTCGCCAGAGCAGCACAGTTGCCGATCGCCGCGCCGGCGGCAATCAACGCACGCATCTCATCCTCGATTCCCGTGTCGCCGCCGTTCTGCTTTCCGCCCTTTGCCATTTCGGCGACAAAAACGCCGGCAACGGTAGCGGCAACGAGCGATGCGATCTCGTCCAATTTGGACTGGATATCGAGAGGGTTGACAGCATTGATGGCTTCAGCAATTCCAACCCCGACTTCGAGCGTCTGGAACAACCGGCAGATGTTCCACAGATTCCGAATCCGTGTGGCAGCAGTCGCTACCGCGGCGGTTCCCGCGGCCGTCCCTGCGGCGGCCTCTGCCTCGGCTGGCCCCAGGGTTGCCAAGCCTGCTGTCAGGATCTCGGTCAGCGCAACAGCGGCCGCAGTACCGATGGCGATCCAGAACAGGTCTTTCATCAGGCTGTTGACGTGACCGTCGAGGTCGGATCTGAACGCCACCAAGTTCGTATAGTACTCAGCTACCGCACCGGAAAGCGACACCGATACCGAGGCGATAGCGGCTGCGCCGTTCGACAGGGTGGTGAGGTGCGTCTCGACATCGGCTACATCCGGTGCAGCGGTGTTCGCCGAGTGGATATCGGTGATGATCGCTTTTATCCCGTCGGCGGCGTTCTTGACAGCTGACGTTTCAGCGAATGTCTTCCATGCGCCGGCTGCGGATTTCAAGCGATCCGTATCGCCGTTTGGCACCGTGTAGCCGATCTGATCCAGAAGTCCGGGCACACTGGTATCAAGCCCTTTGGCTGAGCCGCCGAAAGCCGATGGAGGAGGCTTTATGTCATTTTGGAAAACCACACCCTGCGGGACATGGAAGGGCCGGGCCCTTCGCTGGATCCGGATTTGCATTCCAATTCGAGTACGCCCAATTGTCTCCCGCAGTGTTCAAAATATTGGAGAAATTTGCGAGGGCATTCGTCAATGAGGCTCAGGTACTGAGCATATCGGCCGTGTTCTCGTCGTACCCGGAAGCCCAACCGGCCGCCTTGTCATAACTACCCGCCATTTGGCTGGAGTTCTGCGGCGAGTTCCACAACGCCGATAAGGCGGAAAGGATCTCGCTGTTTATCTTCGCGCATTTAGCGGCGGCGTCATAATAAGTTTGCGGGTCGACGTTGATGGCCACCCGATCACCCGCTGCGCATCATCTTCGAGTTGACGTCCGCGGCTTCGGAGTACGCTCCATGGGCTGTCTTGGCCGCATCGCTCATGTCGCGGATGCCCTGCGCGAATTCCCGCGCACCCGAGATCCACTGTTGATGAGCCGCCGAATACGCTTCTGCGGCAACACCGTCCCACCCGCTTCCACGCAGGGTCTCGACCCGCCTATCAATTTCATCGAGATGGTCCGCGACGAACGCGGCCAACCCGGACAGTCGAGCAATGATCTGCTCGAGTTCATCGAGGTCGACGGTGAAAGGGTTCGTCACGACAGCGGCGGTAGGTCGAGGCTGGAGTTCGACAGGGAATCGGCGTTGGATCGGTCGCGGCGCTGGTAAGTATCGGCCGTAACTCCCAACTTCTCGGCCAGCTCTGTAAGAGCGGAGATGATTTGCTCGCCGCCGTCGCTGACCTCGTTCCATCCCGTGCTGAACCCGATAGCAGCATCACCTGTCCAGCTACCTGTCGTCACGGATTCGACTTCACGACCAGCAGAGCCGAGCGCCGATTTGAGGGTATTGGCAAGATCATAAATGTAGGCGCCAACCTCTCGGACGCTATCTGGAACGACCGATAACGACTGACTGGAGCGCGGCGTTCCCCCTGAAGTGCCCATGAATCGAACTCTACCGGCGGCAATCAGGCACCGTCCAACAACGGCAGGCCACAAGGTGCGGAAATGGCCTCGGCTAGGGGAGAGCCAATCGCCCGATGTGGGGAAAACGCTCGTCTGATGAGCCTCGTGCCCCATGTTTGCCCCACGGACTCGGTGGAATCGTCAGGATTGCCCCACGAAAGCCGCTATCGACCTGCATCTCAAGAGTGGGCCTAACGCTTCCCAGCCCGAACGCCCCGGGCAGCCGACTTCACCACAAAAGGTGACCACAAAATCGGGGGTCCGGGAGGCGTAGCGACGGCGTCGGGTAGGCGACCCAGGGGGTGGGGGTCCCGGGGCGTAGCCCCGCCGGGTGAGGCGTGGGGCTCCGGAACGGAAGAGTCCTCGGATAGGCGACCCCGCGTGGGCGGTCCGAGGGACGTAGCGACGGCGTCGGGTAGGCGACCCAGGATTAGGGGGTCCGGGGGCTCGCCCCCGGCTGGGGTGTGGGGGCTTGGCCCCCACAAAACACGACGATGATCGAACCCACCGAAGGCGTGCCCGCCAAGCAGGGCACGCCTTCGATCGGGTGGGCGCAGAGGGGTTCGAACCCCCGACCGCTGGTGTGTAAGACCAGAGCTCTACCGCTGAGCTATACGCCCGGAGTCCGCCGAATCCGGCGGGCAACGGTCTATGAATCTAGCGCGGCGAGCGCTTTCTCCCAAGCCGCCTGGTCACGAGGCTCTCCGGGGCCGTTCATTTCGGCGAATCGGATGATTCCGGACTTGTCGACGACGAAGGTGCCGCGGTTGGGGTAGCCGGATTTTTCGTTGAAGACGCCGTAGGACTGGGCGACGGCGCCGTGCGGCCAGAAGTCGGACAGGAGCGGGAACAGGTAGCCCTGTTCGGCGGCCCAGATTTTGTGGGTGGGTGGCGGGCCGACGGAGATGGCGAGGATTTCGGCGTTGTCGTTGTGGAACTTGGGTAGTTCGTCACGGACCTTGCATAGCTCGCCTTGGCAGATGCCGGTGAACGCGAGCGGGTAGAACACCAGCAGCACATTCTTCTGGCCGCGGAAGTCCGACAGCGTGACGTCCTGGTTGTTCTGGTCCTTCAACGTGAAATCCGGCGCGACCGTGCCAATTTCGAGCGGCATCGCGAATCCTCCATCGTGTCGGGCCTGCACCCGGCGGGGTGGGGTGAGCGCCGGGCGGCCGAAGCCGCCCGGCGACACCATAGCGAACGGGTCAGCGCTGTTTCGTCGGCGTCTTCGGCTGGACGAGGCGGCTGCCGCTCCAACCTCCGAGTGTCACAGCCGACGTCGAGGTCAGTCCCGCGGTTTCGGCGGCTTCGGCGATTTCGCTCTGATCGACATAGCCAGGTTGTCCGGTCTTGGGGGTGAGAACCCAGACGAATCCGTCGTCGGCGAGCGGGCTGACAATGCCCATCAACTCGTCGGCGAGGTCGCCGTCGCCTTCGCGCCACCACAGCAGGACGGCGTCGACCACCTCGTCGGTTTCGTCGTCCACCATTTCCCCGCCGCTGGCGTCCTCGACGTCGGCCCGAATGTCGTCGTCGGTGTCCTCGTCCCAGCCCAGTTCCTGGACCACCATGCCGTGTGTAATGCCAAGCTTCTGAGCGTAGTTCTGCGCGTCCGCCGCGGCGACCACGGTGGTGTCCTCCTCAACTCCCGACAGTAGGTAGTTGCAAGCGAACATGGTTAAGCGCTCCAGCGCAAGCCGATCGGGCGAATTACCCACCGAATGTCGCGCGGGAGCGAGCTGTGAGTGTCGCTGAACACCATGTCAGCGCGGCTTATCGGCCTACTTTTTCGGGCAGGCATCGCGAACGGCGTTGCGCGCGTCGTTGACCCGGCGGCTGGCGGCGTTGAGTGGATCCACCGATGCGGTGTAGGTCATCTTCCTGGTTTCGGCGGCCAGGCCGCGCGCCGCGGCGACGTACTCCTTGAACTTGGCGGCGATATCCTCGGGCAGCGCGTCGGCGGCGTCGTTCACGCCGGTTTCCACCTTCCTGGCCGCCTCGTCGAGGGTGCTCGCCGCCAGTTCCCGCTTGGGCAGGTAGTCGGCGGCGTTGGCGTCGTGCGCGTCGACGAACTCGTTGTATTTGGCCACCCCTACACCGGTGGTGGTGGGGAATTGATCGCAGTTGTCGCCGATCGCTTTTGCTTGTGCCGCCGCTTTTTTCGACGAGGTCGCGGCCTGCGACGAGGATGAGGCGTCGCTGCGGTACGCCACGAGATCCGCCGGACTCGGCCCGGCGATGCCGTCGACCTGTTTCGAACAACCCGCGACGATCACTCCGACGACGATCGCCCCGGCCGCGCACACCAACCCGAACCCGCGTGGGCTCAGCATGTATTCGTCCTCCCCGCTTCCATAGTTTTCGGCGGCTTGCTCTACGGTGGCTGACTCACGGTTGCGCGCGTCACGGTACTGCATTTCCGGGGGCACGTGATGACCTGGGCCACATCATCGGCAAGGATGGAGGGTGCGCCCGAACCTTTCGTAACGGATGATCCGCCAACCACGCGGGTAGTCCGGGGATACAGACGCCATCAGCATGTCCGAACCCCCTTGTACGAGGAGCAGATTTGACCGACCTGATCCACTCTTCCGCTCCAGCGAAACCCGCTGCGTCCGATTCCGGCCCGGAGGCTCGTGATCCGAACGGATCGCCGCAGCCGGCCGGCCGGGTGCGGGTTATTCGCGAAGGGGTGGCGTCCTACCTACCGGATATCGATCCGGAGGAAACCAGCGAATGGCTCGAGTCGTTCGACGAGATGCTGGACCGGGAGGGTCCGGGTCGCGCGCGCTACCTCATGCTCCGTTTGTTGGAGCGGGCCGGTGAGCGCCGGGTCGCCATCCCCGCGTTGACATCGACCGACTATGTGAACACCATTCCGACCGAGAACGAGCCGTGGTTCCCCGGCGACGAGGAGGTGGAGCGGCGCTACCGGGCCTGGATCCGCTGGAACGCGGCGATCATGGTGCATCGCGCGCAGCGTCCGGGTATCGGTGTGGGCGGCCACATTTCGACCTACGCGTCGTCGGCGGCGCTGTACGAGGTCGGCTTCAACCACTTCTTCCGCGGTAAGAACCATTCCGGCGGCGGCGATCAGATCTACATTCAGGGTCACGCGTCGCCGGGTATCTACGCGCGCGCGTTCCTGGAGGGCAGGCTCGGCGAGGATCGCCTCGACGGGTTCCGCCAGGAGTACAGCAACGGCGGTCTCGGCCACGGTCTGCCGTCGTATCCGCATCCGCGTCTGATGCCCGATTTCTGGGAATTCCCAACGGTTTCCATGGGTCTTGGCCCGATGAACGCCATCTACCAGGCGCGGTTCAACCACTACCTGCACGATCGCGGTATCAAGGACACCTCGGATCAGCATGTGTGGGCGTTCCTCGGCGACGGCGAGATGGACGAGCCGGAGTCACGCGGCCTCGCCCAGGTCGCGGCGATGGAGGGCCTGGACAATCTGACGTTCGTGATCAACTGCAACCTGCAGCGGCTCGATGGTCCGGTGCGCGGTAACGGCAAGATCATTCAGGAGTTGGAGTCGTTCTTCCGCGGCGCGGGCTGGAACGTGATCAAGGTCATCTGGGGCCGTGAGTGGGACGCGCTGCTCGGCGCGGATCGCGATGGGGCACTGGTGAATTTGATGAACACCACCCCCGATGGCGACTACCAGACCTACAAGGCCAACGACGGCGCGTATGTCCGCGAGCATTTCTTCGGGCGCGACCCGCGGACGAAGGCGCTGGTCCAGAACATGTCCGATCAGGAGATCTGGAATCTCAAGCGCGGCGGGCACGACTACCGCAAGGTGTATGCCGCGTACGCGGCCGCGATGGCGCACAAGGGTCAGCCGACGGTGATCCTGGCCAAAACCATCAAGGGCTACACCCTCGGCAAGCATTTCGAGGGCCGCAACGCCACGCATCAGATGAAGAAGCTGACGCTGCAGGACCTCAAGGATTTCCGTGACCTGCAACGGATTCCGATCACCGACGCCGAACTCGAGCGCGACCCGTACAAGCCGCCTTACTACCACCCCGGTAAGGACGCCAAGGAGATCCAGTACATGCTGGACCGGCGGCGGGCGCTCGGCGGATTCCTGCCCGAGCGGCGTTCGCCGGCAAAGCCGTTGCAACTGCCCGGCGACGAGGCGTACCGCTCGGTGCGCAAGGGTTCGGGCAAGCAGAACGTCGCCACCACCATGGCGCTGGTCCGCCTGATGAAGGAGCTGTTGCGGGACAAGGAGATCGGTAAGCGGATCGTCCCGATCATCCCGGACGAGGCCCGCACCTTCGGTATGGACTCCTGGTTCCCGTCGTTGAAGATCTACAACCGCAATGGGCAGTTGTACACCTCCGTCGACGCGGAATTGATGCTTGCCTACAAAGAGAGCACGGTCGGGCAGATCCTGCACGAGGGCATCAACGAGGCCGGTTCGACCGCGTCGTTCACCGCGGCGGGCACCTCGTACGCCACGCACGGCGAGCCGATGATCCCGCTGTACATCTTCTACTCGATGTTCGGTTTCCAGCGCACCGGTGACGGATTGTGGGCCGCCGCGGATCAATTGGCGCGTGGTTTCGTGCTCGGAGCGACCGCGGGGCGAACGACACTCACCGGTGAGGGTCTGCAGCACAACGACGGTCATTCGCTGCTGCTCGCCTCGACCAATCCGGCGGTGGTGAGCTACGACCCGGCCTACGCCTACGAGATCGCGCATATCGTGCGGGACGGTCTGCGCCGGATGTACGGCGGCGGAACACCTTCCGGGCCGAACACCCTGCCGGGTGCGCATCCGCACGGGGAGCCGGGCGATTTCGGCGGCGAGGACGTCTTCTACTACATCACCCTCTACAACGAGCCGTATGTCCAGCCGGCCGAGCCGGACGATCTGGATGTCGCGGGTCTGTTGAAGGGCATCTACCTGCTGAAGCGCGGGGGGGAGGGCGACGTGCGCGCCCAGATCCTGGTCGCGGGCGTCACCGTGCCCGACGGTCTGCGCGCGCAGGCGCTGCTCGCCGAGGAGTGGGGTGTGCAGGCCGATGTCTGGTCGGTCACCTCATGGGGTGAGTTGCGCAAGGACGCGCTGGCGAAGGAGATTGCGGCGCTGCGCAATCCGGGCGCCGATGTCGGGGTCCCCTATGTCACCCAGGCGCTTTCGCGGGTCGAGGGCCCCTATATCGCGGCCTCCGACTGGATGCGCGCGGTGCCGGATCAGATCGGCAAGTGGGTCCCCGGCGACTACACCACCCTCGGCACCGACGGATTCGGCTTCTCCGACACCAGGCCCGCGGCCCGGCGCGTATTCAATGTCGATGCGCAGTCGATCGCGGTCGCGGCGCTGGCCGGCCTGGCCAGGACGGGCAAGTTCGACCGGGCCAAGGTCGTCGAGGCGGCGGCGAAATACCGCATCGACGATGTGGACGCCGCGCCGAAGGCGGCGGTCGGTTCGGAAGACGACCTGGCGTAGCGGACTATTGGATGGTGGACCGTAAACCGCCGCGGCCGCGGAGGATCTCCGAAGGCTCGTCCGAGCACGAGGTGTATCTGCCGACCGGCGCGCTCTCCCCGAACCGGCAAACTCGCGACCCGCTCCCGGACACGCTGCTCAAACGCGTGAAGCAGTTCTCGGGCCGCCTGTCCACCGAGGCGGTCGGGTCGATGCAGGATCGGCTGCCGTTCTTCGCCGATCTGGACGCCGCGCAACGCGCGGGCGTCCAGATGCTGGTGCAGACCGCGGTGGTGAACTTCCTGGAATGGCTGCAGGATCCGGAGAGCGATATCCGGTTCAGCCTGGACGCCTTCCAGGTGATTCCGCAGGATCTGGCGCGGCGGTTGACGCTGCGCCAGACCGTGGACATGGTCCGGGTGGCCATGGAGTTCTTCGAGCAGTGGCTACCGGCGTTGGCGCGCAACGACCGTCAGCTGGTCGCGCTCACCGAGGCGGTGTTGCGATACGGGCGTGAGCTCGGTTTCGCCGCCGCCTCGGTGTATGCCAGCGCGGCCGAATCCCGCGGCGCGTGGGATACCCGGCTGGAGGCGCTGGTCGTCGACGCGGTGGTGCGCGGTGACACCGGTCCGGACATGTTGTCCCGGGCCGCGACATTGAACTGGGATGCCACCGCCCCGGCGACGGTGCTGGTCGGCACGCCGCCGCGGGAGGAGGGTGTCTCGGCGGTCGGCGCGGTGCACGCGATCGCGGCCCGGCACGGTCGCGCGGCGCTCGCGGTGGTGCAGGGCACCCGGCTGGTGATGGTGGTCAGCGGCCATCTCGGCGACGCCTCTTATATACAGCCGTTCCTGGCCGACCTGCTGGCCGAGGTGTTCTCGGACGGTCCGGTGGTGATCGGCCCGACCACCAGGACGCTGGGCGCCGCGCACGCCAGCGCGGTGGAGGCGCTGGCCGGTATGGAGGCGGTTGTCGGCTGGCGCGGGGCGCCGCGGCCGGTGCATGCGGCGGAGCTGTTGCCCGAACGCGCCTTGTTGGGAGATCGTGCTGCGATCGACGCGTTGAACGAGTACCTTGTCCTACCGTTGGCCGCTGCCGGTTCGGCGCTGGCGGACACCCTCGATGCCTATCTGGACTGTGGTGGCGCCGTCGAGACGTGTGCGCGTCAGCTGTACGTCCATCCAAATACGGTTCGATACCGTCTCAAACGAATCGGCGAGATCACGGGCCGCGATCCGATGAATCCGCGTGATGCGTACGTGCTCCGGATTGCCGCCACAGTAGGTCGTCTGACACGAACCCGTAACGAAACGTCAACATCAGCCCCAGAAGCAACATATGTCCCATCGGGACATGAGGGGTTGTAACGCGATCGGCAATTGGGTCGATCAGGACAACCCACGTGGAGTTTTGTGGGGTTCACACAAAACGGGTCCGCAAACCTCATTCGCGTCGACATCTCGTGAGTTCGGCCTCACAGTGTTTTCTTAGAGGCGTGATCGCGTTGTTCGCCCCAGGACAGGGCTCCCAGACTCCCGGCATGCTCACGCCGTGGCTCGAAGTTGCCGGTGCAAGTGATCGCCTCACCATGTGGTCGAAGGCCTCGGGCCTCGACCTGGTTCGCCTCGGCACCACGGCAACCGCCGAGGAGATCGTCGATACCGCCGTCACCCAGCCGCTGGTGGTCGCCGCCGCGCTGCTGGCGTACGCGGAAATCGGGCAGGATTCACTTCCTGCCGATACCATCGTCGCCGGACACTCGGTCGGCGAGTTCGCCGCCGCTGCGGTCGCCGGGGTCATCTCACCCGATGACGCGGTGGCACTGGCCGCTATCCGCGGCGCGGAGATGGCCAAGGCGTGCGCGCTGGAGCCGACCGGTATGTCCGCGGTGCTCGGTGGCGATGAGGCCACCGTGCTCGCCCGGCTCGACGAGCTCGGCCTCGTTCCGGCCAACCGCAACGCGGCCGGTCAGATCGTGGCGGCGGGCACACTGGGCGCCCTGGCGGAGCTGGCGGCGAACCCACCCGAAAAAGCCCGGGTTCGCGCGCTGTCTGTCGCGGGGGCTTTCCATACGGCGTTCATGGCTCCGGCCCGGGACGCTGTGGCGAGCGCCATAGCCAAGATCGTGCCCAACGAGCCGAACCGGACGCTGCTCTCGAATTTCGACGGCAAGCCGGTCGCCTCGGGCCAGGACGCGATCGATAAGCTCGCCGCCCAGGTCACACGCCCCGTGCGCTGGGACCTGTGCACCGAAACCGTGCGTGCCGCAGGGGTTTCGGGCGTGGCGGAGTTGCCGCCGGCGGGCACCCTCGTCGGTATCGCGAAACGGGAGTTGAAGGGCACGCCGACATTGGCCCTGAAAACTCCGGAAGACCTCCCCGCGTTGGCCGGACTCGGAATGTCCGGCTAGCTTTTCCATCCGCGGCCATGCATCGGACGCATGGTTGTGACCGGGCGGACGTAACAGCGTCCGTCTCAACCCGAAAAACAGTAGAGCCCTACACAGTAACAAGAAGGGAGCCACCAAGTGGCCGCTCTGACCCAGGAAGAAATCGTCGAGGAACTCGGCAAGATCATCGAAGAGGTTACGGGTATCGAACCCTCCGAGGTCACCATCGAGAAGTCCTTCGTCGATGACCTGGACATCGACTCGCTGTCCATGGTCGAGATCGCGGTGCAGACCGAGGACAAGTACGGCGTGAAGATCCCCGACGAGGATCTGGCCAGCCTGAAGACGGTCGGCGACGCGGTGGCGTACATCCAGAAGCTCGAGTCCGAGAACGCCGAGGCCGCCGAGGCGCTCAAGGCCAAGTTCCAGAACGAAGCCGAGTAGGGCCGAACCTGTGACCACTCCTTCCACCTTGAACGGGAACTTCCCCAACGTCGTCGTAACTAGCCTGGCGGCGACCACGTCGATCGCGGGTGACGTCGATGCGACGTGGAAGGGACTCCTCAACGGCGAGAGCGGGATCGAGGCTCTCGAGGATTCCTTCATCGAGGAATACAACCTTCCGGTCCGCATCGGCGGTCACCTGAAGGTGAACCCGGACACACTGCTCGATCGAGTCGAGATCCGTCGCATGGCCTATGTCGAGCGACTGGCGATCGTGCTCGGTCGTGAGGTGTGGAAGAACGCGGGCAGCCCGGAGGTCGACCCCGAACGTCTGGGTGTGGCCATCGGTACCGGGCTGGGCGGCGCCGACGCGCTGATCGATTCGGTCGACAAACTGAAGAACGGTGGCTATCGCAAGATTTCGCCGCTGGCTGTTCAGATGGTCATGCCGAACGGCCCGTCGGCCGTCGTCGGTCTCGAACTGAAGGCCCGGGCGGGAGTGGTCACTCCGGTCTCGGCATGCTCGTCCGGCTCCGAGGCCATCGCCAACGCCTGGCGAATGATCGTCATGGGTGACGCCGATATGGTCGTCACCGGTGGCGTCGAGGGCTACATCGATTCGATTCCGATCGCGGCCTTCTCGATGATGCGGGCGATGAGCACCCGCAACGACGACCCGAAGAGCGCGTCGCGCCCGTTCGACAAGGATCGGGACGGCTTCGTCTTCGGCGAGGCGGGTGCGCTCATGGTCATCGAGACCGAGGAGCACGCCAAGGCGCGCGGTGCGACGATCCACGCGCGGCTGCTCGGCGCGGGCATCACCTCGGACGGATACCACCTTGTCGCGCCGGAGCCGTCGGGCGAGGGTGCGGCGCGGGCGATGACCAGGGCGATGCAGACCGCGGGTCTGACCAAGAAGGACATCACCCATATCAACGCGCACGCCACCGCGACGCCGATCGGCGACACCGCGGAGGCGAACGCGATCAACAAGGCCGTCGGCAATCACGCGTCGATCTACGCGCCGAAGTCGGCGCTCGGCCACTCGATCGGCGCCGTCGGCGCGCTCGAATCGGTTCTCACCGTGCTCAGCATCCGGGACGGGATCGTCCCGCCGACGCTGAACCTGGAGAACCAGGATCCAGAGATCGATCTGGACGTGGTTCACGGCGAGGCTCGCCGCCAGGAGATCGAGTACGCGATCAACAATTCCTTCGGGTTCGGTGGGCACAACGTCGCGCTTACCTTCGGTCGGGCCTAGGCCGCACCGGGCGACTCACCACAGATCCGGGGTGGGGTCGGACGCCAAAGGCGTTCGGCCCCACCGGGATTCGACTTTCGCAGCCGCCGTTGCGGCCTACTCAGTGAGGATGGAGAAGACGCGATGACCATCATTGCTCCCGCGTTTCATGCCGAAACTGCGACCGATCCGCGCGATCCACTCGGCCGGCTGCAGCGCTTCTTCGATCCCGGCACTGTTCTTCCGCTACACCCCCGTGACAAGTCCGGTGTGCTGGCCGCCGTCGGCGAGGTGGACGGTGTGCGCACCGTCGCCTACTGCTCCGACGCCACCGTGATGGGCGGCGCGATGGGCGTCGAGGGCTGTAAGCACATCGTCGACGCCATCGACACCGCCATCGATTCCGGTATCCCGGTGGTCGGCATCTGGCATTCGGGTGGCGCCCGGCTCGCCGAGGGCGTCGAGGCACTGCACGCGGTCGGCCTGGTATTCGAGGCGATGGTTCGCGCCTCCGGGCTGGTCCCGCAGATTTCCGTGGTGCTCGGTTTCGCCGCGGGTGGCGCCGCCTACGGTCCCGCGCTCACCGACATCGTGATCATGGCCCCGGAGGGCCGGGTCTTCGTGACCGGTCCGGATGTGGTGCGCTCGGTGACCGGTGAGAACGTCGATATGGAGACCCTCGGCGGCCCGGTGACGCACGGCAAGAAGTCGGGCGTATGCCATATCGTCGCCGACGACGAGGCCGATGCCGTGCACCGCGCGCGCCGCCTGGTCTCGATGTTCGCCGAGCAGGGTGAATTCGACCTGGTCGCCGCCGAACACGGCGATGTCGACCTGAAGGCGATGCTGCCCGCCTCGGCCAAGCGCGCATACGACGTGAAGCCGATCGTGCACGAACTGCTCGACAACGTCGACGGCGAATCCACTTTCGAGGAGATGCAGGCCGGATACGCGCGCTCGATGGTGACCGGTCTCGGTCGCCTGGCCGGGCGCACCGTCGGTGTCCTCGCCAACAACCCGCTGCGGCTCGGCGGCTGCCTGAACTCCGAAAGTGCCGAGAAGGCAGCGCGTTTCGTGCGACTGTGCAATTCGTTCGGCATCCCGCTTGTGGTGATCACCGACGTGCCCGGCTATCTGCCCGGTGTCGGCCAGGAGTGGGAGGGCGTGGTGCGCCGCGGCGCGAAGCTGCTGCACGCCTTCGCCGAGGCCCGCGTCCCGCGCGTCACCCTGGTGACCCGCAAGATCTACGGCGGCGCGTACATCGCGATGAACGCCCGCTCGCTCGGCGCGACCGCGGTGTACGCGTGGCCGGGTTCGGAGGTCGCGGTGATGGGCGCCAAGGCCGCGGTCGGCATCCTGCACAAGAAGGCACTGGCCGCCGCGCCGGAGGAGGAGCGGGAGGCGCTGCACGAGCGGTTGACCGCCGAGCACGAGCGCATCGCGGGCGGTGTCGAGCGGGCCATCGCGATCGGCGTCGTCGACGAGGTGATCGACCCGGCGAAGACGCGGTCCACCATCGCCGCCGCCCTGGCCGCCGCGCCCGCGCGCGCCAGCCACAACAAGAACATTCCGCTGTAGGGCTCGGCGGGAACGAAGTGGGCCCCGGGTACTCCCGGGGCCCACTTCGTTATTCGGTAGGACTGGGCGACGCGTTGATCGCGTCGCGGACGGTGGTCTCCTGGCGCCCGAGGAATTTCGGGTCCGGGTGGACCACCATGTCGAAGACCGCCTTGGTCGCCGCCAATTGGTCACGCAGCCAACACTTTTCGTAGGTGAAGTTATGTGGTTGGGTGTCGTCGCCGATGCCGGTGGTTTCGATGCCCGCATTCCGGCAGAGCGCGACGGTTCTGGGCAGGCTGAAGTCCTGGGTCACCACGATCGCCTGCCGGACGCCGAAGATCCGGTGCGCGCGTTCGCACGACTCATAGGTGCTGAAACCCGCGTAGTCCAGGGCTATCTTGTTGGCGGGCACACCTTTTCGCACCAGGTATCCGCGCATCGCGGACGGCTCGTCATAGGTGCTGGTGCCGTTGTCGCCGGTCAGCAGCAGTGCCCGCACCTTGCCCGCCTCCAGTAGACGGCGGCCGAGCTCCAGCCGGGCCGCCAGATAGGGGGAGGGCTGGCCGTTGCCGTAGACCTGTGCGCCGGGAATCAGCGCCACCTCGGCGGCGGGGACGTTGTCGAGCGAATATTCGGCGTCGCTCGCCTGATGACGCACCCACGCGATCGAGCCGAATCCGACGAGTGCGGCCGCGGCGATCGCGAAGACGGCCAGCCGAAGAACAGTGCGCAGTCGAAGCCAGGTCCGGATCCGCCCCCGACTTCGTGCCATGAGGTCACGAAATCCCATACGACGAGTGTGCCAGCTATCGCTGGACGGCGATACAAACAGAATATATATTCTGTTTGTGGTGAGTTTCACGGCACAGACCATGGCATTCCAGCGGGCGCTGGAATCCGCGCGGTCCATCGAATCCCGGCTATTCACCGATCCTTTGGCCACGCGGTTCCTGTCCCCGCCGTTGCGAGCGCTGGCCGGGATGGCCCGGATTCCGGTGGCGGGCTCCCTGGTGGCGCGGCTGTACGATCTGGCCTTTCCCGGTCCGCGACCATCGGCGGTGGCGCGGACGCGGTTGATCGATGACACGATCGTCGAACTGGTCGCGGGCGGCGTGCGCGAGATCGTGGTGCTGGGCGCGGGATTCGACAGCAGGCCTTGGCGATTGCCGGAACTGCGTGGGGCGCGGATCGTCGAGGTCGACCGGGCGGGCACGCAGGCGGTGAAGGCGGCGGCCGTGCGCGCGGCGGGCGTCGACGCCGGGCACGTCGGATTCCTGCCGGTGGATTTCGAAACCGATGATCTGGCAACGGCATTGCGCGCGGGCGGCGTCGGCGAGCGGCGCACGCTGTTCGTGTGGGAGGGCGTCACCAATTATTTGACCGCGGCCGCGGTGGACCGGACGCTCGCCGTGCTGCGCCGGGTCGGCGGGCCGGACGGCATGCTGGTCTTCACCTATGTGCACGCCGGTGTAATCGACGGCACCGCAACGTTTCCCGAGGCCGAGCGGTGGCTGCGCGGCGTCGCGCGGGTCGGCGAGCCATGGACGTTCGGCCTGGACCCGAACCGGCTCGGCGCATTCCTGGCCGCCCGCGGATACGACCTGATATGGGAGCAGTCGACGGCCGCGGCCGGAGATCGGTACTTTCGCCCGCGCGGTCGCGCCGACCGCGCCTCCGAGCTGTACCGGGTGGCGCTGGCGCGGATCGCATGCCCCGCCTGACGCCCGCGACGGAACGGGAGCGGCGGCGGCGCATCATCGACGCGGCCCTCGACTGCTTCGCCGAACGCGGGCTGCACGCGACCACCATGCAGGACATCTGCCGCCGATCCGGCCTGAGTCCAGGCGCGGTCTACTGCTGGTACCCGAGCAAGGAGGCGATCATCGATGCGGTCGCCGACGAACGGCATCGGCACGAACGCGAGCTGCTGCAGACCGCGCTGCGGGCGGCCGATCCGCGCACCGCGCTGCGCACCTTCCTCGACGCCTATTTCGACTGGCTCGCCGATCCGGCCGAACAGCGACGGCGGCGGGTCAGCGTGCTGGTGTGGGCGGAATCGCTGGTGAACGAGCGGATGCGGCCCGGCGTAGACGAGGGCATCGCGCAGCGAACCATGGCGCTCGACGCGATCCGGGCCGGTCAGGCAGCGGGTGTGATAACCGGCCGGGCCGACGCCGACGCGATCACCCGCATTGCCCTGGCCCTCATCCAGGGCTTCATCCTGCAGCAGGCGTGGGAACCGGATATCGATATCGCCGGATACCGTCGCGCCCTGGAGCTAGTTGTCGAAGCTGTCGCGCCGGATGCTGGACAGTAGGGGTGGTTGCGCGGATCGGCCCGGGATCGCTCGTTCGCCCGGATCAGATCGTGATGACGTTGACGGCGAGGCTGACGAGAACCGCGATGGCACGGATTTGGTTGTAGCGGTGTAGATCTCGTGGTGGTCGCAGCGCGGCGTACAGCGAGAGCAGCACGTAGGTGAGTACCGGGGCGAGCCAGTCGTTGGCGGAGAAGCCGGGTAGGCCGTCGGTATTGAGCTGGGGCAGGTTGGCGCTGGTGCGCCACAGCCAGGTGGCCGCCCCGGTGACGATGGTGACGCCGACGATATCGATCCAACCCGCACGGCCCAACCGCCAGACAGCGAAGGGTGCGGTGATCGCGGCGGTGACAACGGCCGTGAACAGGATGTGGGCGTGGCTGAAGACCGGGTCGGTTGCGCTCATCGCGGGTCCTAGGTGGGCTGAGGCGAGGTCGGTGGCGTCCGGGGTCGCCCACAGTATTCTCCGGCCGCGTCGTAACGCGGAATAGGGGGCGGCCCGGCAGAATCCAGGGATGGCATCCGAGGCCTCGGGCGGGCGGGACCGGAAGCGGCACGGTCGGCATTACACGCCGCCCGCGCTGGCGCGGTTCCTGGCGCGGCGGTTGCTTGCGCATATTCCGGTGTCCGACCCGCGGCGGGCCGATGCGCTACGGGTGCTCGATCCGGCATGCGGTGACGGGGAACTGCTGCTCGCGGTGTGCGCGGAAGCGGCGGCCCGGCTGCCTCGGCTGCGGCTGGAATTGCTCGGCTGCGATCTCGATCCGGCGGCGGTCGAGGTCGCGCGGGACCGTGCGGACCAGGCCGGGATCGAGATCGATTGGCACACAGGCGATTTCCTACTCGACTCGGCGGATCTCGCGGACGGCTCGTTCGACGCGATCATCACCAATCCGCCGTATGTCCGGACCCAGCAGCTGGGTGGCGCGACCGCGCAGCTGCTGGCCAAGCGCTTCGGGCTGCGCGGCCGGATCGATCTGACCCACCCGTTCGTCGCGACCATTCCCCGGCTGCTGGAACCGGGCGGTGTGCTCGGATTGCTGTGCGCCAACCGGTTTCTCACGACCAAGGCGGGCGCCAATATTCGCAGGCTGCTGCTCACCGAATTGGCGCCGGTCGAACTGTACGACCTCGGCGACACCAAACTGTTCGAGGCGGCGGTGTTGCCCGCCGTGACCATCGCGACGCGCGGCGAGGTCACACGCGCCTGCCGCTACGTCTCGGCATACGAGATTCCGCCGACCGGCATCGCCTGCGCGGCAGACCTTTTCGAGGCATTGGTGGCCGAGAGCAGCAGTGTCGTCGCGCACAACGGCCGGGTCTTCGCGGTGGAGGTCGGCCTGCTGGCGACCGGCGAGCTCGGGCGGATGAGCGCTGCCGCTACGACCGATCTGTCGCCTGCACAGTCTTGTTCGCAGAGCGGCGATGGGAATCCGCCCGCGACAAGCGATTCGAGCGAGTCGCACGATAATGCCGGTGCCGCAGGAGCTTCCGGCGGATTCGCGGTGCCAGGGAGCGCGGCAGCCGAGCCGACCGGTGGCGCTGAGGCAGTGGATTCAGCGGAACTGAGCGACGAAGTCTCTGCCGCAGCGGTTTCCGGCCGTGAGCTTGTGCGGCCGGGCGATGTGTTGCGTCCTGCGGTTGTGCGGGTCGGGGGTGAGGGGGCTTGGCGGATGTCGCGGCCGGAGGTGGATGCGTGGCTTGGGCGGATCGGGGCGCGGACGTGGCGGACGTTCGGGGAGGTGGGGCGGATTCGGGTGGGGATCAAGACGACCGCGGATCGGGTGTTCATCTCGGATCGGTGGGGGGAGCGGGTGCCGCGGCCGGAGGCCGATCTCTTGCTGGCGCTGATAACTCACGACGATGTGGCGGCGTGGCGGGTGCGCCGGGCCGGTGACACCAGGGTGTTGTATCCATATGATACGGCGCGGCCGGTGCGCACGCCGATAGACCTGGCGGAATTCCCTTGTGCGGCAGAGTATTTGCGGACGCACAAGGATACGTTGGCGGCCCGCGGCTATGTGATCGCCGGCGGGCGGGAGTGGTTCGAGATCTGGGTGCCGCAGCGTCCGCATCTGTGGCGGACGCCGAAGGTGGTGTTCCCGGATATCAGCGATCGGCCGCGGTTCGCGCTCGACCGTTCGGGTGCGGTGGTGAATGGGGACTGCTATTGGATATCGCTGACCGATCTGGCGCAGGCCGGCGATGCGGAACGGCTCGCGTATCTGCTGATGGGTGTGGCGAATTCGGCGCTCGGGCTGCGGTTCTACGACGCGGTGTGCGGCAACCGCCTCTATTCGGGGCGGCGCAGATGGATCACGCAATACGTTTCCCGCTTGCCGCTGCCGGATCCGGCAGCGTCGTCCGCGGCCGAAATCATCGCCCTCGCAAGGGATCTCGCCGATGGTTCGGCGGCGCCGGACCCGGCAGCGCTCGGCGAACTCGATGAGCGGGTGTCGGCCGCCTTCGGCCTACGGTGAATCCGGTCAGGCCGAGGTGCGCACCCCGACCATGGGCAGCAGGGTGCGCCGCGCGAAGTTCCGCCCGGCCTCCGCGTCCTCGATCGGGATGAGTCCGTCCGGGGTCAGCGCGAGCGAAAGCGCGAGGCGCGCCATGATTTCGGCGACCAGCTCGGCGTCGAAATCGTCGACGCCACCGGCGTCGCGCAATTCCCGCAGCTTTTCGGCCAGGTAGCCGCGGCCGACGGCCAGCACCGGCCCGGCGTCGGTGGTGAGCCGGGGCAGGATGAGTTCGGGTTCGGTGCGCAGCAGCCTGCGCAGCAGCTCGTTGCCCGCGATGGCGGTGATGAAGGCGACGAAGATCTCCACCAGCTGTTCGTCGCTGCCCTGGACACCCTGTACCCGCTTGTCGATCTCGGCGACGAAGCGCTGCGCCTCGCGCACGCTGACCGCCTCGACGAGTTCGTTCTTGGATTCGAAGCGGCGGTACAGGGTGGCCGGGCTGATTCCGGCGCGGCGGGCGATCTCACCCATGCTGGTGCGTTTGATGCCGAAGTCCAGGAACGCCGACAGCGCGCTCTCCAACAGCTTTTCACCGTCGGCGACGGGTTTGTCGAGGATGCGCTGCAGCATGGGCGGAACGGTCGGCATCGGCTCTCCAGTCATTCGGCGCGGCAGCCGATCCCCGGGGATGCGGCGCGCGACGGTGCGGATGATTGCCGTTCATTATTTCATCCGGGGGGATGGCTGGAGCCGAGTTCCGGGCCGAACGGCCCGTCACGGACGCGGAAGATCCAGCGCCACCATTTCCTGCTCGATCGCATTGGCCGCGAAATCGACGCCGCGGGACCGTAATTCGTGAACCCTACGCTGTAATGCCTCGATGCCACCAGGTTGGGCCGCGATATCGGCCACGCTGATCCGCCCCACCGGCCGGTGCATACTGTCCTGCCCGTACGCCACCGTGAAACCTCCTGCCCTGCACGCTCGCGTTCCCACCTCCCGGCGGATTCGGCGCAAGCCCCGTGGCCACCGGGAACGCTGGCAGCATGTTACCAATGATTCCGAATGGACGTCCGACCTGTGTGCGCTGAGTCACACCGTCCGTGCGGCCCGGTGATTCGCCATGTTGTGCACGTATACCGCGCCGTTGAGCCGGATGCCGTCCTGCTCGGCCTCGCTCAGCTCGCGCCGCACCTTGCCCGGCACGCCCGCGACCAGGGATCCGGGCGGGATCTGCGCGCCCTCCGGAATCAGCGCATTGGCCGCGATGAGACTGCCCGCGCCGATCACCGCGCCGTTGAGCACGGTCGCGCCCATGCCGACCAGGACATCGTCGCCGATCGTGCAGCCGTGCAGGATCGCGTTGTGCCCCACCGAAACTCCGCTGCCGACAGTGAGCGGGAAGCCGGGGTCGGCGTGTAGTACGCAACCGTCCTGGATATTGGTGCGCTCACCGATCGCGATGGCCTCCATATCGCCGCGGATCACCGCGCTATACCACACGCTGACCTCGGCGGCGAGCGTCACGCGTCCGATCACCGTCGCATTGGGCGCGAGCCAGGCGCCCTCGTCAATTTCCGGCGTGAACCCGCCTACCTCGAGCTGCATGTCAAGAACCTAGCGGTGTGCTCCGCAGCGGTAAGCGGCAGGGCAGCCCACCCCGCGATGACCGGACGGCGGCAATGGGCCTGACGTAACAGCTGATTTCGCAAGGACATGGGTAACTCGCCGGGGACGGGCTAACTCGCTCACGGTCCTACCGCCGGCCGCCAACGCAAATCTTGCGGCACACGAGTCTGGCCTGAAACCACGGGGAGGCGGGACGAGAACAGCGCGCGATGGGCGGCCGGGCTGGTGCCGAGGATGCGGTGGAAGTGGTGGCGCAGGCTGACGGCGGTGCCGAAACCGGTTTCCGCGGCGATGCGGTCGACGGTGTCGTCGGTGGATTCCAGCAGCAGGCGGGCGCGGTCGGCGCGCTGGTGCAGCAGCCACTGCTGCGGGCTGTCGCCGGTGCGTTCGCGGAATCGGCGGGTGAAGGTGCGCCGGGACATGAGCGCGACCGCCGCCCAGCCGTCGAGGTCGATGGGATCGCCGAGATGTGTTCTGGCCCAGACCATCGCGCGCTCGATCGGGTCGTCGTCGGCGGCGTCGGGCACCGCGACGGGAATGTATTGCGCCTGAGATCCGCTGCGGTGCGGCGCGGTGACCAGGGATCGGGCCAGCTCCGTCGCGGCCCGGCTGCCGAGATCGGCGCGCACCAGGTGCAGGCAGCAGTCGAGTGCGGCGGCGACGCCGGCGGAGGTGACGACGTCGCCGAGATCGGTCCACAGCGTGTCGGCGCGCACCCGGACCGCCGGGTAGGCGCGGGCCAATTCCGTCGCGGAGGCCCAGTGGGTGGTGATCTCGCGGCCGTCGGCCAGGCCGCTGGCCGCGATCACCCAGGCGCCGAGACATAGTCCGACGATGCGGGCGCCGCGGGCGTGCGCGCCGTGCAGTGCGGCGCGCAATTCGTCGGAGATATCTCGGCCGCGTGGCCAACTCGGGATCACCACGAGATCGGCGGTGGCGAAGCTCTCCAGCCCGTGATGCACGACGATCTCGAATCCGGCCGGGGTGGAAAGGCTTCCGGGGCGTTCGGCGCAGATTTCGATGCGGTAGGGGGCTTTTCCTTCCACCCCGATGCGGCCGAACACCAGCGCGGGCACGGACAGATGGAACGGGCTGTTGCCGTCGAAGGCGAGTACGGCCACGGTACGCATGGCCCGATCTTAGCGCTAGGCGGCCTGCGGGCCACTTTTGAGGTGGATCCGCGATGGCGCAGGATTCATCTCATGAGTACGAACAACGTCCAGCTGACGGCCCTGCACATCGGCGGGCCGACCCTGCGCTTCGAATACGGCGGGCTGACCTGGCTGACCGATCCCACCTTCGACGAGCCGCGCGACTACCAGGGCGGCTCCAGGCTGCACAAGCTCACCGGGCCCGCGGTGCCGGTGGACGAGATCGGGCCGGTGGACGTGGTGCTGCTCTCGCACGACCAGCACGCCGACAACCTCGACGAATCCGGGCGCGAATTCCTGGGCGCCGTCGAGACCGTACTGTCCACACCGGAGGCCGCGGGACGGATGAACGGCGTTCGGGGACTGGCGAATTGGGAGTCGGTGCGGCTCGGCGACGTCACGGTCACCTGGGTGCCCGCGCTGCACGGGCCGGAAGGTTGCGAACCCTTGACCGGCACGGTCACCGGATTCGTCCTACAGGCCGACGGACAGCCCACCGTGTACGTCTCAGGCGACAATGCCTCCGTGGACCTGGTCCGGCAGATCGCCGAGCGGTTCGAGCGGATCGATATCGCGATCCTGAACGTCGGCGCGGCGAACGTCGGCCGGTTCGGCGATATCGATCTGACCCTCAACGGGCGCACCGCGGTCGAGGCCGCCGAACTGCTCGGCGACGCGGCGATCATCGCGATCCACGCCGAGGGATGGGCGCACTTCAGCGAATCGCTCGACTACCTGGAACGGAACTTCGGCTACGCCGGACGTGCCACGCAACTGCACGTCCCGCCGCTGGGCAAGGTATTCACTGTGTGATCCGAAACTGATGTCGCGCAACGTTTTTCGTTTGGTAGCCTCGGATATCACTCCGGTGACCGGTGTGTGGGCGGGGAATCGGGCTCCGGGGCGATCGTTCGTCCCCGGGGTGGCCGTGCGCCGGGCTCGCGGGTGAGTCGGGGCAATGCGTAGGTCGACGGCGAATCCGATTCCCGCGCACTGCGATACGAGCCCGGCGTATGCCCGAGGGTGCGGCGGTAGACGTCGATGAATGCGCTCGGAGTCGCCCATCCGCAGCGGTGTGCGACCACGGTGACCGGTACCGCGTCGGCCAGCAGTTGGACGGCGCGGTGCAGGCGCAGCTGGGTGCGCCACTGCGGATAGGTCATCCCGAATTCGGTGCGGAACAGGCGGGACAGCGTGCGCTCGGCCGCGCCGACCCGGTGGCCGAGCTCGGCGAGCGACCAGCCGACGGTGAGGTCGTCTTCGATCAATTCGCAAGCCCGGCGCAACCTTTCATCGGTGGCGACGGGCAGGCGCAGCGGTTGTTCGGTGCTGCGCCTGAGCTGGTCGAGCAGCACCTGCCGCATCCGCCGCAATTCCGGTTCCGGCAGCGGGCCCGGCATCGAGCACGCGATGATGAGCTCGCGCAGCAGCGGATGCACCGCTAGTACCGAAGGCGTTGTGCCGCCTAGGGATTGGTCCAGCGGAAAGGCCACCGTGTGGAATCTGGTCGGGCCGTAGAAGTGGTGTTCGTGCCAGTAACCCCCGGGAATCCAGATCGCCCGGTCCGTCGGCGCGAGCCAGCTGCCGCCCGCGGTGCGTATTTCGGCGACGCCGGAGCTGAGATAGACGAGCTGATGTTCGGGATGCCGATGCCGCTCGATGCGGTCGCCCGCCTGCACCGTGCGGGTCCGGGTCGCCGCGGGCAGTTCGCTGCTGAGCACCGGCTCGTGGCCGATTATCGACATGAATTGGCATTTTATCGGAAGCCCGCCCGGTCGTCGCCGACCTACGCTCCGATTCGTGGGACGAATGGAGGGTTGGTGATGGCAACACAGGTCGCGGTCACGCCTGCGGCGGGCCGCTGGGCGCTCTTGCACCGGATGCGCTACTGGGTGGCCGCGCACGCGGTCGACGATTTCTATCAGGGACTGGTGCCTGCGAGCATTCCGTTCTTCGTGCTGGAGCGGCACTACAGCTACGTCGCCGCCTCCGGGCTCGCGTTGGCGGCGACGCTGGGAAGTTCACTGCCGCAACCGATTCTGGGCGTGCTCGCCGATCGGCGTCGGCTGCTCTGGCTGGCTCCGGCCGGGATGAGCCTGGCCGGGCTCGGGGCCGGGCTCGCGGGTTTGGCGCCCGGCTATTTGCTGGTGTGGATGTTGCTGCTGCTCTCGGGCGTCGGCGTCGCCGCATTCCATCCGGCGGCGGGCCGGGACGCGCGACGGGCGGCTGGTGCGAGCGCCACCGGGATGAGCCTTTTCGCGGTGGGCGGCAGCATCGGCTTCTTCCTCGCGCCGGCGCTCGCGACGCCCGCGCTGGTGGCCTGGGGTGTCGGCGCGACGGCGATATTCATTCCGCCCGCGGTGCTGATGGGATTCCTGCTCTGGCGGCATCAGCTGCGGCAGGTGGAGCAGGCCGCCGCGGGCAAAGCCGTCACCGGCCGGGATCGGTGGGTGCCGTTCCTGATGCTCAGCGCGCTGGCGGTGGTCCGGTCGGTCATCGCCTTCGGCGTGAACACCTTCATCGCGCTGTACTGGATCCGGCATCTGGGCGCGTCACAGTCGTTGGGCGGCGTCGCGCTGACGGCATTCCTGGTCGGCGGCGTGGGCGGAACCCTCGCCGGAGGCAGGCTCGCCGACCGGCTCGGCATGCTGCGCACCATTCAAATCGGCAGTGTCGCAGCGATTCCCGCGCTCGTTGCACTGCGCGTGATACCCAATCCGCAGCTGGGACTGGTGTTCGCGGTGCTCGCCGGTATCGCGACCAATATTCCGTTCGCGGTGCTGGTCAAACTCGGGCAGGACTATCTGCCCAGCCGCCCGGGCACCGCCGCCGGGGTCACCCTCGGACTGGCCATCAGCATCGGCGGACTGGCCGCACCGGTGCTCGGCGCGATCGCCGACGCGCACGGCCCGCAGGCTGTGCTGACTGTGCTGTGCTTCGTCCCGTTGGTCGCGATCGTGCTGGCGTGGTTGCTGCCCCAGCCGGAACACTGAGGTGCGCGCGCATCCGCGCATTGCCGATCGGGGCTCTGCGCGGTGCCCACCGCGATGGGCTGTTCTTATTTCGCTCGGGGCTGCGCGGTGCGGAAAACCCTGCTGCGATGGGGCCACTTGTGTATCGCCTCGGGCTGCGATCGCGCTAGGTGGTCGTCGCATCGGGGAGCGCCGAGTCGCTCGCACCGATCCTGCCTGCGCGCGGTGCGCAGAAAAACATCGCTGATGGGACCGAGTGTTGGCAGGGTGCGACACCGGCGCGGCGGTCGTGGCGCGGGGTGGTCCGGTGGTCCACGATGACCGTATGAAAATCGGAGTGCCGCGGGAGGTCAAGGAGCAGGAGTTCCGGGTCGCGCTGACGCCCGCGGGTGCGGGTGAGCTGGTGGCGCTCGGGCACGAGGTTTTGATCGAAACCGGGGCCGGCGCCGGATCCGGTTTCGCGGACTCCGATTACACCGCGAAGGGCGCGGCGCTCGCGGCCGACGCGGATCGGGTCTGGTGGGCCGCGGATCTGGTGTTGAAGGTGAAAGAGCCGATCCCCGTTGAATATTCGCGTATGCGGTCGGAGCAGGTGCTGTTCACCTATCTGCATCTGGCCGCATCGCGGGAATGCACCGACGCGATCCTGCGCTCGGGTATCACCGCGATCGCCTACGAGACGGTGCGGGCCGCCGACGGCTCGCTGCCGCTGCTCGCGCCGATGAGCGAGGTCGCGGGCAAACTCGGCGCGCAAGTCGGCGCCTATCACCTGATGGCCCCGCTCGGCGGCTCCGGTGTATTGCTGGGCGGGGTGCCGGGGGTGCGGCCCGCCGATGTCGTGGTGATCGGCGGCGGTGTGGCGGGCGCGAACGCGGCCGCGGTGGCGGCGGGTATGGGTGCGCGAGTCACCGTGCTGGACACCAACCTGGCCCGCTTGCGCGAACTCGACGCCCGGTTCCGCGGCCGGGTGAGCACGCTGGCCTCCAATGCGGCCGAACTCGAAAAGGCGGTGCTGGCAGCCGATTTGGTGATCGGTTCGGTGCTGGTGCCGGGTGCGCGTGCGCCCAAACTGGTTTCGAACGAGCTGGTCGCCGCCATGCGCCCCGGTTCGGTGCTGGTGGATATCGCCATCGATCAGGGCGGCTGTTTTGCCGGATCGCATCCCACCACGCATGCGAATCCGACCTTCCGGGTGGCGGATTCGCTGTTCTACTGCGTGGCGAATATGCCGGGCGCGGTGCCGCACAGCTCCACCGTCGCGCTCACCAACGCGACCCTGCCCTATGTGAAAGCCATTGCGACGCAGGGTTGGAAGGTGGCGTGCTCGGCGAATCCCGAACTGGCGCACGGGTTGACGGCCGACGCGGGCGTGCTGCGTTCGGTGGAGGTGGCCGCGGCGCACGGATATTCGGCGCCGCGGCCGGTCGGCCTGGTCGGCTGAGCTACTGCGCGTTGAGATACCAGTCGGGGTCGCCCTCGGTCGGCAGATCGCGCAACTTCTCCGGATTGCGGATGACGTTGATGGCGACGATGCGGCCGCCGTCGACGGTGAACGAGAAGACGCCGGTGTGCGTGCCGTCGAACACCAGCAGGCCCGGTTCGCCGTTGACCAGCACCGCGCGGCCCCACGCGCCCTGAGCGGACGGCGCGTGGTACCAACCGAGCAGCATCTTGGCCACCAGCTCGGCGCCGCGCACCGGCTGCCGGATGGCGGGCACCTTGCCGCCGCCGTCCGCGGCGAGGCTGACGTTCGAGTCGAGCACGCCGAGCAGCGCGCTCAAATCGCCTGAGCGCCAAGCGACCGCGAACGCCGAAACCACCTTCTGCTGTTCGTCCGCCGACGCGGGGAAGCGCGGCGTGCCCTCCTCGACCCGTTTGCGGGCACGGGAGGCGAGCTGTCGCACCGCGGCGGGGGTGCGGCCGACCACCTCGGCGACCTCCGGGCCGCTCATGCCGAATACGTCCTGCAGCACGAACGCGGTGCGCTCGGCCGGGGACAGGGATTCGAGCACAACCAGCAGCGCGGTGGTGACCCGCTCGTCCTGGGTGACCCGGTCGGCCGGATCGTCGATGGTGGTCACCTCCGGTTCGGGCAGCCATTCGCCGACGTATTGCTCGCGACGGGCGCGGGCGGAGCCGAGATAGTCGAGAGCGAGCCGGCCGGTGACGGTGGTGAGCCAGGCGCGCAGATTATCGATCTCGCCCGCCTTACCCGCGTCCTGTTGGCGCTGCAGGCGTAGCCAGGCCTCCTGTACGACGTCGTCGGCGTCGGCGAGGCTGCCGAGCGTGCTGTAGGCGAGCCTGCGCAGGTAGGGGCGGTGCTCCTCGAACTGGCGGGCCAGTTCGGCCCGGTCGGTCGAGTGCGGTCGTTGCTCGGAATTCACTGCTGTCGCCGTTCGTCGTGCCTGGCCCTGTCGAGGCCGAGTTTAGAAGTGGTCATCAGGGTGACGACGCGGGACGGTCCAGTGTGACATCGCGGCCGAGATTCGGTGTGCCGGGTCACATTCGACCGGTGCGGTAGGTATCGGTGTGGCATATCACAAAACGGTCGTACGACTAATAAATCCGGCCATAAGCGGCTGGGGAATGAAATGCCGCCCTGGTGAAACCCGGTTTGGGCAGCTCACCGAGCCTATCAATTGTTGCCAAATGATAGCCAGAGAAGTTTCACTTAATCCATCACCTTTGAGGACGCAGCTGGGTTCATCAGCGCGTAGCGAGCGGAAAGTAGAAGAACAACCCCCATGAACCTGGCTGGAATTCGCCGAGGAAGTATCGCCGCCACAGGGCTGGCCGCCCTGGTAACGACCGGATTGCTGATGGGCTCCGGTGTGGCCGCCGCCGATGCGTCCGCCGATAAATCGCGCACGACACGGACCGATGACGGCTGGGACCTCACCGTCACCAAGACCGCCGAAACCCTCGACCGATACCCCAACCTGGCCTCGACCCCGACCACCCGCGAAGGGTTCGTCTCGCTCAAGGGGATCGCCGAATACCACGGCGCCGGCAAGCACAAGGTGGATGCGGGCGATATCGCGTTCGGCTACCAACTCGGCTGTCAGGTGGACGTGTCGAGCGGCCTGCAACTCGGCCTCGGCTTCTCGTTCGGCCCGAATGTCGGCGTCACCGTCGGCGGGACGCCCGGCGTGACCGTCGGCGGCTCGGCCGCGGTGATCCCGAGCATGCAGACCACGCTGAAGCCCGGCGCCATCACCACCATCGTCTTCGGCACCAAACCCCTTGCCGGTCAGCGCGCTTCGATCGCGGCCGAGCAGGTGGAGATCAAGGTCGACGCCTGCGCGGGGCCGGTGACGCTGCGCTCCTTCGCCACCGCGACCATCAAGACCTCCGCCGCCGACCACGCGGTCACCGTCTACGGCGACCCGATGACGCTCTGAGCGTCCAACCGACCACTCGCGACGCCGGGTAGGGGCACCCGTTACCCTCGCCCGGTGTCTACGGGGACCTCGACTGCCGCCGGGCTGCTGCTCGGCTTCGCGCTCGACCGCGCCTTCGGTGATCCGCGGCGCCGGCATCCGGTGGCCGGATTCGGCACGGCGGCAAGCAAACTCGAAGCCATAACCTATGCCGACCGCCGGTCGGCCGGCGTACTGCACGAGGCGATCGCGGTCGGCGCGGTCGCCGGATTCGGTGTGCTGTTGCGCCGCGGCGGCATCGCGGCCACCGCGCTGGCCACCTGGACCGTACTCGGCGGGCATACGCTCGCGCACACCGGCCGGGCGATGGCCGACCGGCTCGAAGCGGGCGACCTGGCCGGTGCGCGTGCGCTGTTGCCGTCGCTGTGCGGACGCGATCCCGACGTGCTCGATGCCGACGGATTGGCCAGGGCCGCACTGGAATCCGTCGCCGAGAACACCTCGGACGCGGCCGTCGCGCCGCTGTGGTGGGGTTCGGTGGCCGGGGTGCCGGGGCTGCTCGCATACCGCGCGATCAACACCCTCGACGCGATGATCGGCTACCGCAACGAACGCTATCGGCGTTTCGGTTGGGCCGCCGCGCGGGTGGACGACCTGGCGAACCTGATTCCGGCCCGGATCACCGGTCTGCTCACCGCGGCGCTCGCGCCGCTGATCGGCGGGCGGCCCGCCGACGCGCTGCGGGCGTGGCGGCGCGACGCGGTGAAACATCCGAGCCCGAACGCCGGTGTCGCGGAGGCCGCCATGGCCGGTGCGCTCGGCGTGCGGTTGGGCGGGCGCACCCAGTATCGGTACGGCACCGAATTGCGTCCGACGCTGGGCGACGGTCCCGCGCCCGGCATTTCGGATCTGCGCCGGGCTGTGCTGATTTCGGAGGGGGTGCAGGTGGCTGCTGTTGTTTTCGCGGCGTTGTGGGCGGCAGCCGGGTTGTGCCCGTTAGGTGCTCGGATCAACAAGTGAGTGATCGATGCGCTGATAGGTGATTGCGCCGCGAAGATGTACGGATCGCCGGAGGCGGCTTGCGGCGTTCAGGTTTCGCATCCGAATGACGCTGTTCCGGCGTGGGTTCAGCTACCCGCGTGTGGTAGGCAGCGCGGGTAGCCGATTGGTGTGCGCGGTTCGCGACTTACTTCCGACCGTAACGATCGGCCAGTCGTGTTTCGGTTGCCGTCGGTGCCGGTTTCGGTTCGGGGGCTTCGGGTTCCGGCTTCGGACTCGCGGATTCCGTTGACGCGGAACCGGATTCGCCCTTCGTGTCGCCTTTTTCCTTGCGGCGCTCCCGGATCTCCGCATAGACGAAATACCCGAGCCCGAGCGGTGCCATGATGCCGAAGGCGAGCCACTGCAACCCGTAGGAGAGGTAGGGGCCCGCATCGAGTTGGGGGAGCGGGTCGGGGGTGAAGGCGCCCGGCTGGCCCGATTCGAGTTGCAGGTAGCCGCCGCGGTCACCGCCGGGGAGCGCGGTGAGCGGCAGTTGCAGCGTCGTCATCTCCTGGGTGACGTCGATCGAGTACACCTGGCGGAACCCGTCCTGCACACTCGGGTCCTTACCGGGAATCACGCCCTCCGCCACCCGGATTCGCCCCTCGATGCGTTGCGGACCCGAGGGCGGGGCGGCGACCTCCGGCGGGCGGGTGCCGTTGACGGCGGCGACGAGACCGCGGTCGACGAGCACGATGCGCCCGTCGTCGAGTTTGAACGCGCCGAGCACCGAGTAGGCGGGCTTGTCGTCGAGATGGCGCAGGCGGACCAGCACCGTGGAATCGGGCAGATAGGCGCCGTTGGCGGTGACCCGCTGCCACTCGTGCACCTGAACCCTGCCGTCGGCGGCGGCCAGCACGTCGACCGGGTCGGCGTGCACCGAATCGGCGATGAGCTGGTTGCGGTGTGAGGTGGTGGTGTTCTTGCCCAGCTGCCACGGCGCGAGCACGGTGAAACACAGGTAGGCGAAGGCGATCACGATGATCGCGAGGATCACCCAGCTGGGGCGCAGCAGGAAGGAGAGTCGGCGCAGCATCAGCGGTGCCCGCCCTTCGTGGTCTCGGGGGCGTCGCCGAGCGCGGCGCGGACCCAGGCGAGCAGACCGGGCACGGCCGCCTCGATCTGTTCGCGCACCAACTCGAAATCGGTCAGGTCGCCGTAATAGGGGTCGGGTACGTCGGGGCCGTCGGCGGACGGATCGAAGCTGCGCAGCAGCCGGTGCCGGTCCGGCGGGAC
Organism: Nocardia sp. JCM 34519.1; assembly: GCF_020361265.1. NCBI lineage: Bacteria > Bacillati > Actinomycetota > Actinomycetes > Mycobacteriales > Nocardiaceae > Nocardia > Nocardia sp. JCM 34519.1. The sequence goes on along the minus strand of NZ_JAIRBR010000009.1, from coordinate 171,236 downwards.
GCCGAGCCGGGCCAGATCCCGGTCGTGCCCGCGGTCGAGCGCGACGAGCAGGTCGGCGCTGAGATGGTCGGCATCGAGTTTCGCCGCACTGTGCCCGGTGGGGTAACCGTGTTCGCGCAGGGTCGAATTCGTGCGCGGATCGGCCTCTTCGCCCACATGCCATGCGGTGGTGCCCGCGCTGCTCACCCGCACCCGGTCGGCCAGACCGGCGCGGTGTAGTTGCGCGGCGAAGATTTTCTCTGCCATCGGAGAACGACAGATATTGCCGGTACACACGAATGACACGTGCAGCTCACCCACGACAGACATTCTGGCCGGTGCCTCTACTACAGCGCCACGTAGGGTGTGCTGTCATGGCAGGGAACAGCGCCGACCACGCGAAGCTGCGCTATCACGGCGATATCGCGGCCCGGCCGGGACTGCTCGATTTCGCGGTGAACGTGCGCGGCGCCGCGCCGCCGGACTGGTTGCGCGCCCGGCTCGCGGCCCGGTTGGACGAGCTGGGGCGGTATCCCGACGCCGCGGAGGAACTCGCGGCGCGGACGGCGGTGGCGGCCAGGCACGGCCGGACGCCGGAGCAGGTGCTGCTGCTCGCCGGTGCGGCCGAGGGTTTCGCGATGCTGCCGCGGCTGGCGCCCCGGCTGGCCGCGGTGATCCATCCCTCGTTCACCGAACCGGAGCTGGCGCTGCGCAAGGCGGGCGTTGCGGTGACCCGGGTGCTGCTCGACGCGCCCTACCTGCTCGATCCCGCTCAGGTTCCGGCCGACGCGGATCTGGTGGTGCTCGGCAACCCGACCAATCCGACCTCGGTACAGCATTGCGCCGCAACGATTCTCGCGTTACGCCGACCGGGTCGGGTGCTGGTGGTGGACGAGGCGTTCGCCGACGCGGTGGCCGGGGAGCCGGAATCGCTTGCCCGCCGGTCACTTCCGGATGTGCTCGTATTGCGCAGCCTGACCAAGACCTGGGCGTTGGCCGGATTGCGTTGCGGATACTGGTTGGGCGCACCGGAATTGCTCGCCCGGCTCGCACACGGCAGGGCGCACTGGCCGCTCGGCACACTGCAATTGGAGGCGATCGCGGCGACCGCTACGCCCTCCGCCGTCGCCGAGACCGAATATGCCGCGAAAGTCATTGCGGCCGAGCGTGCTTCGATGATCGAGCGGCTGCGTGGGCTGGGTATCACGGTGCACACGCCTGCCGAGGGGCCGTTCCTCCTACTGCGGGTGCCGGACGGTGAACTGCTGCGCAAACGATTGACCGACCTCGGTATCGCGGTGCGGCGGGCGGATACATTTCCAGGGTTGGATCAAAATCATCTGCGCGTCGCGGTCCGAGACGCGCAGGCGGTGGACCGGTTGATTGCGGCGATCACGACGGTCGGTTTGTGACGGCTGTGCTATCGGTGTTGTCGGCGTCGTCGGTCGGAGGCTGTGCCGTCGACGTGGGTGGTGTCGTTGATTGCGGATGTTGCTGTCGATCAGAGCTATCGACCGAAATGAACGAAGGAGGCTGAGCGGTGACGACGTTGGCCGAGCTCATCGGCGTACTCGACGCGGCCTACCCGCCGTGGCTGGCCGAATCCTGGGATTCCGTCGGCCTGGTGTGCGGCGATCCGGCGGAGGAGGTGACCCGCGTGCTGTTCGCGGTCGACGCCACTGCGGGCGTGGTGGACGAGGCGGTCGCGTGGGGCGCGCAGGCGCTGGTGGTGCATCATCCGCTGCTGCTGCGCGGCGTCGACACCGTGGCCGCCGATACGCCGAAGGGTGCGCTGCTGCACCGGCTCATCCGCGCGGGCTGCGCGCTGTTCACCGCGCACACGAACGCCGATTCCGCCGATCCGGGGGTCTCGGATGCGCTGGCCGGGGCGCTCGGGCTCACCGTCACCGGCCCGATCGATGCGAAACCCGAAGCGCCCATTGACAATTGGGTCGTCCAGGTACCCAGCTCGCACAGCGATGCGGTGCTGGCGGCCATGTTCGCCGCCGGTGCGGGCGGCAGCGGCGACTATCGGGACTGTGCGCTGCGGGTGCCCGCGGTCGGGCAGTTCCGGCCGATGGCCGAGGCGAATCCGGCGATCGGCTCGCACGGCGACCTGCAGCGGGTGGACGAGGAGCGCCTGGAGGTGGTCGCGCCGCCCTCGGTGCGCGCGGCCGTGCTCGCCGCCCTGCGCGCGGCGCACCCGTACGAATCTCCGGCCTACCACATCAGCGAACGCGCGCTACTACCCGCGCCGGTCGGCATCGGCCGAGTGGGCAACCTGCCGGAGCCGGAATCGTTGCGCGCCTTCACCGAACGCGTCGCGGCCGCGCTGCCGCCCACCGTATGGGGCGTGCGCGCCGCGGGCGACCCGGACCGCACCGTCTACACGGTCGCGGTGTGCGGCGGTGCCGGTGATTCCTATCTCGACACCGTCGCGCGCCTCGGCGTCGACGCGTACGTCACCGCGGACCTGCGCCACCACCCGGTCGACGAACAGCTTCGACGGGGCGGCCCCGCCCTGATCGACGCCGCCCACTGGGCTACTGAATTCCCCTGGTGCGCCCAGGCGCAGAGCATTGTCCGCAATGCGCTCCCAGAGTTGGAGACGCGCGTTTCGAGCGCGCGTACCGATCCGTGGACGGTCGGGGCGAAGAGCTGACGCCGCGGCGGCCGGGCGAGCCCCCGAGTTTCCTGGTGTGCGCGGATACAGCAGTGGTCCGTAATACGCTGCCGGAGTTGGAGACGCGTGTTTCGAGCGTGCGTACTGCTCCGTGGATGGTCGGGCGTAGAGCTGACGCCGCGGCCCGGCCGGGTGAGGTCGCTGAGTTTCCTTGGGTGCTCTGGCGCAGAGGGGGTCCGCGATGCTATCGCGGAGTTGGAAATGGGCGTGTCGAGTGTGCGTACTGATCCATGGACAATCGGGGCGAAGGGTTGATGCCGCGGCCCCGCCCGGGTGAGCCCACCGAATTCCCTTGGTGCGCATAGGCACAGAGCGTGGTCCGTAATGCCACTATCCGGAGGTTGGGACGCGCGTCTCGACCTTGTGCACCGATCGGTGGGTGGTAGGGGCGGAAAGGTAGCGGGCGGCGTGTCTTGGCGTGTTCGGATCCGATCTGGCGGGTCTGCCGAGTGATGGCGGCGTACCGGGGTACAACTACCGCATGAATTTCCCGGTGGAATTCGGGTTCGTGCAAGTCGGCCTGATTCTCATCATCGTGGTCGGGCTCGCGCTGCTGGTGACGGCGATCCTGCGGGTGCGCAAGGTCGGGCTGCGGGTGCTCATCGGACGCGGCGCGAGCGGGCTGGTGCTGCTGCTCACCGCGGTGGTGCTGCTGTGGGTGGCCACGCTGATGCAGACCTATCTCGGTCTGACCGGCGAGATCAAGGCCGCGCACGTGGTGGCGAGCGCGGTGCCCGGCCAGGATCACCAGCTGAAGATAGACCTCACCCTGTATGGCGACGACGAGCATCCGGAGCAGCGCAAGACCTATCAGGTCGAGGGCGATCTGTGGGTGCTGCAGGCCAATATCGTCGAATTGGAGCCGTGGGTGAACGCGCTGGGTTTCCACTCCGGATACAAGGTGTCGCGGCTGTACGGCCAGCGGCTGGACGGGGTGGCCACCAGCCAGCACCAGATCTTCCTGAACGGTGACGACCAGGATTTCTTCAGCGATATGCGGTCCGGCAAGTGGTGGACCGATCCGTTCGTCCGCTCGGCGTACGGCAATGCGGTGATCTCGATGCCGGGCGACTACGACGTCTATATCTCGCGCGATGCGATCAAAACACGCAGTGCTGGTCATTGAGCAACGCGTGGTGTCGGCCGTTGACCGGAGTTCCGGCCATTGAGCGCAGTGTCGACTGTTGAGCGCGATGACGGCCATTGAAATTATGGGTGCCGGAAATTAACTACCACCCGTGCCGGGTGGCCAGGAGCCGAACAGGTCGGTGCGCGAGGTACGGTTGAGGACCCGACCCGTCCATAGCGTGCAGGAGTTTGTCCGCGTTGAATGTCGAACCATCCGTCCAGGCCAAGCTGCTCCAGCTCGCCGCCGTCGACGCCGAACTGACGCGGATCGCGCACCGGCGCGCCGTGCTGCCCGAGCAGCAGGAGGTGGCGCGGCTGGAAGCCGAGCGCAATGCGCAGAAGGACGCCGCGGTCGCGGTGGAGATCGTGCTCGACGACCTGGACCGCGATATCCGCAAGCTGGAGGGCGAGGTGGACGCGGTGCGCAAGCGCGAGCAGCGCGACCGTGGCCTGCTCGACGCGGGATCGGTTGGCGCCAAACAGTATTCGGATATCCAACACGAGCTCGGCAGCCTGGAGCGGCGCCGCTCGGTGCTGGAGGACGAACTGCTCGAGGTGATGGAGCGGCGCGAGGCGTCGGCCGCCGATCACGAGCACGCGGGCGCCCGGCTCAGCAAAGCCGAGGCCGATCTGGCCGACGCGGAACGCCGACGCGATGAGGCGCTCGCGGATCTCGAAGTGGCGCAGGGCCGTTGCGACGGCGAGCGGACCGGCCTGATCGGGCTGTTCCCGGCCGAACTGCTCGCCGTGTACGACAAGCAGCGGGCCCAGCACGGTGTCGGCGCCGCGCTGCTGCAGGCGCGTAAATGCGGCGCCTGCCGGATCGAATTGGACCGCGGCGAGCTCGCCCGGATCGCCAAGACGGCGCCCGATGTGATCGTGCGCTGCCCCGAATGCGGTGCGATCATGGTGCGCACCAAGGAATCCGGTCTGTGACAGAACTGTCGGTGATCGTCGAGGCCGATGGCGGTTCGCGGGGTAATCCCGGGCCGGCGGGCTACGGTGCGGTGGTCTATGACGCCGACCATGTGCGGGTGCTCGCCGAGCGCCGGGAGAGCCTGGGCGTCACGACCAACAATGTCGCCGAATACCGGGGCCTGATCGCGGGTTTGGCGGCCGCGGCCGAGTTGGGCGCCCGCACGGTCGCGGTGCGGATGGATTCCAAACTGGTGATCGAGCAGATGTCGGGGCGCTGGAAGGTCAAGCATGCGGCCATGATTCCGCTGGCCGAGCAGGCAAGGGCGCTGGCCGCCGGATTCGACCGCGTGACGTTCACCTGGATTCCGCGCGAACAGAATTCGCACGCCGACCGACTGGCGAATATGGCGATGGATGACGCGTCGCTGGTCGACGAGGTGCGCGCGGCGAACGGCGCGGACCTGCGCGACCCGGCCGAAAACCCGCTCATAGCAAGGGAACCGGCCGCCGCACCGGGTTGGACCGGCGCGACTGGGCGGCCGACCCGATTGCTACTGCTGCGCCACGGCCAGACCGAATTGTCCATTCAGCGCCGGTATTCCGGCCGCGGCAATCCCCCGCTCACCGAGCTGGGCCGGGAACAGGCCGTGCGTGCCGCGAAAATGCTTGCGGCGAAAGGGGATATCGCCGCGATCGTATCGTCGCCGCTGGACCGGGCCGTGGCGACCGCCGAGGCGGCGGGCGCGGCGCTCGACCTGCCGGTGCGGGTGGTGGACGGCCTGATCGAAACCGACTTCGGCGAATGGGAAGGGTTGACCTTTTCCGAGGCGGCGCAACGGGATCCGGAGTTGCATGCGCGCTGGCTCGGCGATCCCGCCGTGGCCGCGCCGGGCGGCGAAAGTTTCGACGCGGTCCGCGAGCGGGTGGAGGCGGTGCGCCGCGATCTGGTCGCGCTGCACCCGGGCGCGAATGTCGTTGTGGTGAGCCACGTCACGCCGATCAAAACGTTGTTGCAGCTGGCACTGGGAGTCGGGCCCGCGCTGCTGTACCGTCTGCATCTGGATCTGGCGTCGCTATCCATCGCGGAGTTCTATCCGGATGGTGGGTCGTCGGTGCGATCGGTCAACGACACCTCGTACCTATAGAGCCGTGTGGCGCGACCCGAAGCTGTGATAACTGAACACTAGCTGGTTCCGCGTTCCCGGACTTTCACCTGCCGCTATTCCGCGACCGCGCCTATCTTTGATCTTGCAGGAGATAGCCGCGCGATTCGGGGGGACCGTCATAAGGAGAAGTTGTGGCTAGGACATTCAGGTGGGTCACCGCGGTGACCGCATCCTTCGCGGGTCTGGCCGTGGCGGGCGCCGGGGCCGCACAGGCCGATCCGAGCGCTGTGCTCGGCGGCAGCTCCGGCATCATCTTCGACACGGACGCCGCCTGCTCGCTCACCACGATCGGCCACGACAGGGCCGGCAGGCTGGTCGGGCTGACGGCGGGCCACTGCGCACCCGTCGGCGCGAACCTGATCGCCGAGCGGACCAGGGAGGCCGGGGTGGTCGGCCGGGTGGTCTACTCCGATAACGGCGACGGAATCGACTACGCCGTCATCGAATTCGATCCGGACCGGGTGATCCCGGTGCGCACCGTCGGCCCGACCACCATCGACGGCATCGGCGCCGCGCCCGGATTCGGCGGCACCGTCTGCGCCAACGGGCGCAGCAGCGGTTTCGGCTGCGGTGTGGTGTGGGGTGTGCTCGACGGCACCACGATCAACCAGGCATGTTCACGGCCCGGCGATTCCGGTGGTCCGGTCACCGTCGGCGACCGCCTCGTCGGCATGAACCAGGGCAGGCTGACCGGGCTCGGCCCGATCGGCTTCGACGTGCCGTGCACCATCGCCGCCATCCCGTACCACTCGCCCGCCTTCTTCGCCTCGATCGACCAGATCCTGGGTGATATCGATGCGCGCGGGGAGGTCGGCGCCGGATTCCAGCCGATCTGACGAAAACCGTTGTCCGGGTGGATGATCACCCTGCCGCAGTATTCGCCGCCGCCAGCCCGCGCAGGGCGGCGGCGGTGAATTCGTCCAGGGGATAGAACAATTCGATCGCCAGCTCGGAGAGGGTGACATCGGCGGGTGCGCCGAAGGTGGCCATCACGCTGAACATGGACAGCTCACCGTGCGGCGTCCGGATGCGCACCGGCACCTCGAACGGACTCGGTTGCGCGTCGGCGTCTTCCGGGCCATCCGGCGGGAGGGGATACGCGGACACCTCGTCGAGCAGCGCGCGCAGTTCCGGATCGCCGGTGGCATCGGCCTGCCGGGTCAGTCGCTCCAGGAACAACTCTCGCACCTGAACCGGATTGGCGAGGCTGCGCGACAGACCCTCCGGATGCAACACCAGCCGATAGACATTCGGCCGCGGCAGCAGCAGGTGCTCCGGAATGCCTTGCATCAGTACGGACATCGCGGAGTTGCCGAGGTGCACGTCCCACCGCCGGTCGACGACCACCGCCGGATACGGTTCGTGCGCGGCCAGCATGGTGTCCAGCGCGCGCCGGGCGGCGGCCAGACCCGCGTCACCCAAACCGGATTCGCGGTAGGCGGGTGCGTAGTCGGCCGCCAGCAACAGCGTATTGCGTTCGCGCAGCGGCACATCCAGCGCCTCGGACAGCCGGAGCACCATCGCTCGACTCGGTTTGGCCCGGCCGGTCTCCACATAGGACAGATGCCGCGCCGAGGTGTCCGCCGACAGCGCCAGATCCAGTTGGCTCAGCCTGCGCCGCTGCCGCCACTCGCGCAGCAGCGGGCCGATTCGCGACGGGTTCTGCATGGATGCCACCTGATCAGGCTAATCGCCGGCAACGATGCCCGGCCATGACCTCAGAGGTTATTGAGACGCATACCGCACGGCGGCAGGGTGGATAACGGGCGGCTGATCTTTCAGGCCAACCCGGCCGAAGGAGAGTTCTGGGTGATTTCGACGCCCACGGCCGACAAGCTCGAACTCCCGCCGAGAAAGGTATGGAACCTAGATGAGCACATCGACGATGCAGGCCCAGCCGTTGGCTATCCGCGCCGAACAGGGTTTTCTGCGCATGGCGCTGCGGACGGACGGCTGGGGCACCGGCGCGTTCGGCGTGGTGCTGCTGGCTGGGGCGGTCGCGCTGCGTGATCCGCTCGGGCTGCCGACGGGGTGGTCGATTCCGTTCGGCGTCGCCATGGTCGGCGGCGGTTTGGCGCTGCTGCTCATCGCCGGTTACCCGGTGATCGCGGTGCGGCAGGCGGCCACGGTCGTCGTGGTGAACGCGGCCTCCGCGGTCGGCATGGTGGCACTCGCGTACTCGGGCCTCATCGACCTGACCGGTCTCGGCGTCGCCTTCTGCTGGGTCGGGGCCGCCGTCGTCGGCGCCTTCGCCGCCCTCGAGTACACCGGTCTGCGCAAGCTGCGCGATTGATCATCTGGAAGCTCGAAACATGATGTACGACAACATGATCGAATCCGGTGATCGCGCGGCGCTGCTCGCCCTGGAGCGGGCTCAGGCGGCGGCATGGGCGGCGGGTGACGGAGCCGCCTTCGCCGCCACCTGCACCGAGGATGCCGACTTCGTCTCAGTTATCGGCGAATTCATCAGGGGCCGAAGCGAACTCGCAAAGGTGATGCAGGAAGGCTTCGATGGCTTCATGAAGGGCACCCGCTGGTCGGAACCGCGCGAGGTGACAATCCGCTTTCCGGCGCCCGATCTCGCGATCATGGTGACCAACGGCCTCTGCGTGTTGCGCGACGGCGTCGAAACCTGCCGCCCGGAAGACCTTTCGATCCAGACGAGGACCGCCGTAAAGGCGGATGGCAGCTGGCTGTTCACCTCGTTCCAGAACACGCGCATCCGGCCATCGGGGCCCGCCTGATCCGGGTGCGTTGAAAACCGTTGGTGCACTTGCTTGGAGCCGTCGTACGATCCAGTATTCCGAGAGCGAGGTGCGGTGGACAGTTCGGAGATCGGCATCAGGCGGCTCGGCCCGGACGAGTGGGCGACCTTCCGCCGGTTACGGCTGCTGTCCCTCACCGACGCGCCACACGCCTTCGGTGCGACGCTGGCCGAGGCGCAGGGGCGTACCGAAGCGGTGTGGCGGGCGCTGCTGGCCGGGCGCGTCCAGTTCGTCGCGACCGTCGACGGTGTCGAGGTCGGCACGATCGGCGGCCTGGCCGATCCGGAACGCGATGGAGCACACCTGATTTCGATGTGGGTAGCGCCCGGGGCGCGGGGGACCGGTGTCGGTGACGTCCTGGTGCGCGCGCTGCTCGACTGGGCCAGGGGAGCGGGATATCGCAGGGTGTGGTTGGAGGTTGCGGAGGGGAACGTTGTCGCCGAAAAGCTTTATTTGCGAAATGGATTCGCGCGTACGGGGGTGCGATCCATTATCTCGCCCGTGAATCCGCGCCCGGAATTCGAGATGGTGCTGGAGTTCTGAGCCGGTGGGCTCGGTGACGCGCGCTGGCCGCCGTACATGCTCGGATCGGCTCAGTCGTTGCGGCGTTCGTGCAGCAGCAGGAGGGTGTAGGCGGCGACGGTGTGCGAGTCGGTGATCTCGCCGTCGGTCAGCATCGCCTCGACGGTCTCCCGTGGGAACCAGGCCGAGCGCATGTCCTGTTCGGAGTGTTCGCGTTCGGGTGCGCCGTCGGTGAGTTCGGTGGCCAGGTAGATCCAGCCGCGCTGGCTGCTCATACTCGGCGCGCTGTCCACCGTGCCCAGGTGGATGAGTCGCCCGGCGCGCAACCCCGTCTCCTCGCGCAATTCGGTGTGCGCCGCGGTGACCGGGTCGTCGGCGGGGCAGGAACCCGCCGGAAACTCCCAGCGCCGCAGCCCGAGCGGATATCTGAACTGTTCGACGAGATGAAACATGTTGTCCCGCAATGGGATGATCATGGCGAAGTCGGGGAGATCGACCACGCCGTATATCCCGGTCGAATCGTCGGCCCGGCGCACCACATCCTCGCGCACCGAAATCCACGGATTCGTGTACATCGTCTGCGATCCCAGCGTCTCCATGGCTCGATACTGCCGGAGATCGCGCCGGTCCGGCGACTCGAGTGGGATCCGCTGCTGACTCGGCGCGAGACTATTCAGCCGATAGCTCGAAACGTGCGGCGAATTCGGTCATTTCGTCGAATAGTTCGGTGAGGTCGTCCGCTGGTACCGGGATCACGATCCGGGTGACGCCCTGGGCGGCCAGACCTGCCACCCGTTCGGCAGGCATATCGAGCGAACCCCAGCGGGTGTATTCCAGTGCGGCCGGATCGCGCCCGGCGGCGGCCGCCTCGTGTCGCATCAGCTCCAGTTGGGTGGTCCGTTCGGCCGGGGCGGGCATGCCGCCCGCGAAATAACCGTCGCCGCGCCGCCCGGCCCGGCGGGCGGCGGCTCGACTGCCGCCGCCGATGTGAATCGGCAACCGGCCCAGCGGTTTCGGGAAGCTGCACAGGTTCTCGAAGTCGAAGAACTCGCCATGGAAGCTCACGCCGTCCGCGTCGCCGGACCACAGCAGCCGCAGCACATCGATGGCCTCGTCGGCGCGCCTGCCCCGGCTGCCGAAATCGATACCGGCCGCCCGCGCTTCGCCAGGCAGCGCGCCGACCCCGACGGTGAGCAGGCGCATGCGGCCCTTGGACAGCACGTCGATGGTCGCCAGCCGCTTCGCGAGTTCGACCGGGTTGCGGTGCGGCAGTAGGAGTACGCCCGTGCCGAGCAGGATTCGTTCGGTGGCCGCGGCGACGAAGCTCAGCGCGTCGAGCGGTTCCAGATAGGGGAGCTGGGCGGGTAATTCCACTGCGCCGAACATCGCTCCCGGATAGAGCGCGAGATGATCGGGCAGGTACAGCCCCTCGAATCCGCACCGCTCGGCGTGCCGTGCGACCGCGATGAGCCGGTCCGGATCCACGCCGTGGAACGGCGAACTATAGCTGATGGCGAAACGCATGTCGGTCAACGGAATTCGCATTTCGGTGCGGCGGTGCGCAGCCGGTCGAGCAGTTGTTCGCGCAGCGCGGCGAGCTGGCCCATCGTCGCGTCGACCTGATCCAGCTTGCGGCGCAGGGCCTCCCGCGAATCCGCGCATTCGGCGCTGATGTCGTCGCTATCCGGAGTCGCTTGTTCCGGCATCGCGGTCGCGCGCAGGCAGGCGACGAACGGCTGGATCTCGGCGAGATCGAATCCGGCGGCGAGCAGCGTCCGGATCTCGTGTACCACCGGTAGTTCCGTCTCGTCGTAGATCCGGTAACCGTTGGCCGAGCGGCGCGCCCGCACCAGACCGTGCTGTTCGTAATACCGCAGGGTGCGGGTGCTGGTGCCGACCCGCTCGGCCAGTTCGCCGATGAGCATGCGACCTCCTTCGATGCGTCGGCCGCAACGGTAAACGTTGTCACCGGCGTCAAGGCAAGATCGCGGCCTCCAGTTTGCCTAGGAAACGCCCGAAATGCGGATCGGATTCCGGGACGGCGAACCGGTCGATATCCCACCACCTGCCGTCGTCGAATTCTCTTGGATCCAGCCGATATTCGCGGGTGCGGTCGCCGCGGACGACGTACCAGAGGCTCACGTCCTCGTGCCCGGCGTCGATTCCGACCGTGGTGGTGATCGTCAGGAACAGCGGTGCGGTGCCGACGACGCCGAAGTCGGGCTCGATGCCCAACTCCTCCAGCGTCTCCCGGCGGGCCGCCGCGAGCGGATGTTCACCGGGCTCGACATGGCCGCCGGTCGGCAGCCACAGCCCGGCCAGTCGGTGCAGGCCGAGCAGGACTGCCCGGCCGTCCGGGTCGACGAGCACCGCGTAGGTGACCAGATGTCGCGGCGGAGTCGCGGGTTTCGCGCGGCGGAAGACATCATCGGTCGCATCCAGCCAGCGCAGCGTTCGGGCGATGTGTTCGCATTCGAGCGCGTCGAACGGTTCGATCCCACACACGATTTCGGCGATGGCTGCGGTGGCAGGATGCATGGCGGGACTGTAACGCCGCCCACCGACAGGAATCTCGAGGTCAGCGCCGGTCGAAGTGGGTGCGCACCAGGTCGGTGTAGTAGGCGATGACACGCTCGGGCGGGAACTCGCCGGGTTCGGCGAGAGTGAGGCGTCCGGCGTTCCAGACGAGCGCGTCGATGGCGCGGGCGGTCATCGCGACGTCGAGGTCGGCGGTCGAGGCGCGGACGAAATCCTCCAACGCGGTGACGAGTTCGCGTCGCCAATGCTCCATCCGGCGGCGGAAGTACGGTGTCGCGCTGTCCACCAGTACGAAGGCGGCTCGCCAGCGGTCCGGGGCCTCGGTGACCGCGCGCAGGAATCCCGCCAGGTAGCGCAGTGCGTCGGCGGCCGGGTCGCCGGTCGGGCGCAGCGGCACGATATCGGAAAGTTGTCGGCGGGCAAGTTGTTCCTCCCGCTCGAGCGAGCTGCGCAGTAGGTCGTCGGTGTCGGCGAACTGGCTGTACACCACCGGCCGGGTGACACCGGCCGAGCGCGCCACCGCATCCATCGAGACCTTGTGGATGCCCTGTTCGACGATGATCCGCAGCGCCGCGTCGAGTAGTTGGGCGCGCCGCTGCTCGGGGGCCATGCGCGGCGCGTAGGTGCGATTGCGCCGGGTCGCCGGTTCGGTCATCGCTGGTTCTCTGTTCTGTGTGGAAGGTCTTCTCGGGGCTCTTGACAGCGGGTGGCCCATTCCAGGATGCTACAAGGACTGTAGCTACAGTATATGTAGCATTTCTGGAGGATCGTGATGACCACGACGGACGAGCCGATCGGCATCGCCGACTACCTGAGCCTCATCGACCCGGCCAACCGGCCCGATCCGTACCCGCTGCTCGCGCGGATGCGTGCGGCCGGACCGTTCCGGCTCGGTTCCGCGCCCGTCGTCGTCTTTCCGGGGTACGCGGACTGCGCGACGGTGCTGCGGCATCCGGATGCCCGCGTCGACCGCAGGCTCAGCGCCTTCGAACTGTCGCAGTTCCCGGACCCCCGCACCGGCGACGACGAACGCGGACCCGCCTTCCTGTTCCGCGATCCGCCCGACCACACCCGGCTGCGGCGGCTGGTCGCGAAGGCGTTCACCCCGCGCGTCGTGCAGACCATGGAACCGAGGATCACGGCGCTGGTGGACGGCATACTCGATCGGGTCTCCGGAACCGAATTCGACGTCGTCGCCGAGCTGGCCTATCCGCTGCCGGTCACCGTCATCTGCGAATTGCTCGGTGTCCCATTGGAAGACGAGGCGCGGCTGGGTCGCTGGTCGGCGCTCATGTCGCGCAAACTGGATCCGGCATCGCGCTCCACCGCCGAATTCGCCGCCGATCCCGCGGCCGTCGACCAGGCGAGCGACGAATTGTACGAATATTTCGAGGAATTGACGGTTCGCAGGCGCGCGGACCCCGGGCCGGACCTGCTGTCCGAACTCATCGCCGCCGAGGAGGCCGGCGACAAGCTCAGCCACGACGAATTGATAAGCACCTGTGGGCTTTTGCTCATCGCCGGGCACGAGACGACGGTCAACCTGATCGGCAACGCGGTGCTCGCGCTGCTGCGCAACCCCGAACAACTCGCCGCGTTGCGCGCCGACCCGGCTCTCGCCGCCGCCGTGGTGGAGGAGACGCTGCGCTACGACCCGCCGGTACAGCTCGCCCCGCGAATCGCCGCGGCGGACCTGCGGATCGGCGATTTCCCGGTGCGCCGCGGCGAGGTCATGATCATGCTGCTCGCCGCCGCACAGCGCGATCCGCGACTGAATCCGGACCCGGACCATTTCGACCCACGGCGCGACATCCGGCATCTGGCCTTCGGTGCGGGGGCACACTTCTGCCTCGGGGCGCCGCTCGCGCGATTGGAGGCGCGAGTCGCGTTGACGCGCTTCGCATTACGGGTTCGCCAACCACGCCTGCTGCTGGACCCGCCGCCCTACCGCGACCACGTCACCCTGCGCGGTCCGGCCGCGCTGCCCGTCGGTTTCGCGGAGATCGCACCCTGAGCGCGAAAACTCCTTCGCGACAGTAAGAATCGCTTGACTTCACCGGCGAGCGCGGGTCAGTATTTTCAGGTCAGCACCTCGCTAGGCGAGGCTCCTGTACGAACACAGGCCACTGATCCGACGACGTCGAGAGACGCCCAGGGTCAGGACAGATCTCCCCGGATTAAGGGGTTATCCGAAGTGGCTTCCCCGGCAACGGGATACGTCGTGCAGTGCCGAAGCTCTGACGAGAGGGGTGCCAGCCCGTCTTCGGGTTCCCCTTTGTGCCTTCATGGTGATTGCCGCGGCGAGGAGGTGGGGGACGACATGATGTCCGGCGATAGTCCGTATCCCAGTCCGGTTCCGACATATACATTCCCAGCTCGCTGCGACACTCCGATCGCCTGACGAACGTTGGCGCGGTATCTCTTGCCGTGCCTGGAAACTGTTGCAGTGAACGGGTTTTCGCAAAGGAAGTGCAATATGCAAATCCTCGTCTCCCGCGCCAGCATCGCCGGACCCGTCCTGTCCTACTGGCTCACCCGGTACGGATTCACCGTAACCGTCGTCGAAAAGGCGCAGACACTGCGCAAAACCGGTGGCCACGCGGTCGACCTGTTCCGGCCGTCCGTGCAGATCTCCGAACAAATGGGTGTGCTGCCGCGAATCATGGAGCGCGCCACCGGAACCGACTACCTCACCGTGCACACGGGCAGCCGCCGGGTGCGCTTGGACCAGGCCAAGCTCGCCCGGGTCGCCTCCGATCGGCACGTGGAGATCATGCGCGACGATCTCAGCGAAATCTATTACGACGCAACACGAAACGATGTGGAGTATCGGTTCGGCGATTTCATCACCGCGATCACCGCGGACGGCCGCGTCAGCTTCGAGCACAGCGAACCGCGGGAATTCGATCTCGTGGTCGGCGCGGACGGGCTGCGCTCGAATGTCCGGCGGCTGGTCTTCGGGCAGGTGCCGGAACGGTTTCTGGGCGGCTACCTCGCGGTGGCCTCGGCGCCACGCGAACTCGCGGTGCCCGGCGAGTTCGAGGCGCGGTTGGCGGTCGGCCGGGTCGCGGGGATCTACACCGCCCAATGCCTGACCGACTCCCGGATCATCTTCCTGTTCCGGCCGGAACGGGAGCTCGATTACGACCACCGCGATATCGATCAGCAGAAGCGGTTGGTGCGCAAGGCATTCGCCGGTTCGGCGCCCGAGGTCGACCGGTGGCTCGCGGTGCTCGACGATACGCCCGCCTTCTATTTCGACTCGATCACCCAGCTTCGGCTCGACCGCTGGTCCCGGGACCGGGTCACGCTGGTCGGCGATGCCGCCTACTGTCCCGGTCCGGTGGTCGGCGGCAGCACCAGCCTGGCGATCGTCGGCGCCTACACCTTGGCCGGGGAACTCGCCGCGGCCGGTGGCGACCACACCGTCGCGCTGCCCGTCTACGAGGCGGTGATGGCGGAATCTGTCCGGCGTAGCCGGATATTCGCCGCGCGGGCGGCCGCGACGATCGTGCCCACCTCCCGCCTCGGCATGTGGGCATTCATCCAAGCCGGACGACTGGTCACGGCCCTGCCCACCGGGTTGGCTCGCGCCGCAACGCAACTCGGCGCCCGCGGCCTGCGGATTTACGACTCGATGCCGGTCAAGCATTACGACACTCCGCTGGCGTCGGTCTAGGGACTGGATCTCTGGGTACGCGAGAACTGACCGGCGGGAAATGGTCAGGAGGTGATGATTGTGATGTCACCGATGTTTATGCAGTTGATGGACATGTTGCGCGACTGGTGGAACATGATGTTCCCCGATATGCCCATGTAGTGACACCGATCGATCGGCCGGACAGCGCAGCCTCGGCACAGCGCTGTCCGGTTGATTGATGCTCACATGCCGTCAGCGCTTCGAACCCGCCGTCCGTTGCTCAGAAGCCGCAGCGGGAGTTGACCGCGTCCCTCGCGCCTTTGGATTCTTGCCTGTGCAGGATGTTCACGACCTGGTCGTCGGGGGCCGAGGCCGCGCGATTCAGTTGTGCCACATCCGCTTTGAGCGTCCATTCGGATTATTTCCGAACGACAACATAGGCAGATATGATCCGTCATCACCTAATTCTGTTCCCAGGCCTGGGAATTGGGTCGATCCGGTGAGATATCGACACCGCGAACGGTAACGGATCTTCGGGTGATATGTGCGGTGCGAAATGAGCCGGTGATATATCGACTACCGAGCGGCAACGAGTCCTCGGGTGACATACGCGCCGTGCGAAATGAGCCGGTGTCTAGAGTTGCGGCATGGATGCCGCCTCGGACCGTTACGCCGGTGATGTCGCATCCGCGATGGCGACGGTGTTCGGTTCGCGCCTGGTGGGCGTCTATCTGCACGGCTCCGCGGTGCTCGGCGGCTTCGACGCGCGGCGCAGCGATATCGATGTCCTTGTCGTGTGCGCGAATTCGCTAACGGTGGCCGAGCGATCGGCCGTCGCCGCCGGGTTGAACGAGGAACGCCTGCCCTGTCCGGCGCACGGACTGGAATTGAGCGTCGTCACACTTCCGGTCACCCGGAATCCGACAGCTCGGCCGCGATTCGAGCTGCATGTGACGACGGCACCCGATGACAGCAAAGTAGTCGACGGCCATGAACATGCGGGAGATCCGGATCTGGTACTGCATTTCGCCGTATGCCAACAGGCTGGACGCCTCGCCGGATCAGGTGGGCCTGCGAGCGAGGTGTTCGCTCCGGTCGCCGCCGAACTGGTCCTCGCCCAGCTGGCGCGTGAGCTGCATTGGGCCGCCGAGCACGCCGCAGGCGAGTACGCGGTGTTGAATGCCTGCCGCGCTTGGCGATTCGCGGTGGACAGCACATTCGTATCCAAAATCGATGGCGGTCGGTGGGCAATGGATCGTGTGCCCCAGCCGGACCGCGAGCTGATCCGCACCGCGCTGAACCGTCAGCGCTGCCTACCCGCCGCCGAGCTGAGCCCCAGCGCTGTAGGGCAATTCGTGCATCGGATACTCGCCCGGGTCACCAGCGCATCGGCGTAGCGTCGGCGTGCGGACTTATTGCATCAGTTGGACCCGCGGGTGGTCGGACGAGGCCGGGCAAACGCTGATGATCTGGTTGTATCCGCGTGCGATGACAATCTTGGTCGGGTAACCCGGTCCGTCTGGATAGCCGATGCCCACTGCGGTGTCGCGATCCTCGTAAGGGATCCAGCTGTGCTGACTCGAATCCCATTCGGAGGTAGCGATGGTCAGCAGCGGCCGGGTGGGCGTGCCGCAGGTGGGACATGGCTGTGGGTACGGGTCGGTGGTGCCCCAGCCGATCCAGCCGCCCACCTTCCATCCCGGTGCCACCGCCAGATTCGAGTTGTACAGTTCTTCGATCACGCCGTCGGCGATGTCATCCGCTTCGACGCCTAGGCGGGCAGCGTGTTGTGTGAGCTGTTTCAGCTGTTCACGTAGGTCGTCGTCGAGTTCCAGCGAGCGGGGGTATTCGATCACCTGCTCCGGCGCGATCGTGCACGGTTCAGGCAGATAGTCCCCGGTCTGGATTACCGCCGGTTGTGGGGGATCGGTGCGGAGGTCGGTGACCTCGGCCGCGGACCGCCAGAACAGTGCGGTCTTGGGCATGTATTCGTCGTCTTCGGGGTGGTCGAACGGGCACCACAGCACCTGCAGCAGGTCCGCACCCGCGGGCGCGGGTAAATTGGGCACGTCACGCGCGTACAGCTGCGCGACCGGCAGCATCGCTATCGAACCGGGATACGGTCGGGGGACAGGTGATCGATCCTGCCACCGGGGATGAATGCGGTCGTAGGCCTCCCGCACCTGCGGAGTCATAGTTCCGCCGGATCGTGCGGCATCTCGTATCAGTCTCACGTCCGCCAGGGGTGCGGGCGAACCCAGTGCGTTCAAGTCGTGGGGGCCGTCGCAGTGCGGCCACGGCTCGGCCGCCGGCCACAGCAGCGGCCCGCCGACCGAACTGTCCTGCGGCGAGGGGTTTCCGGGGCGCGGGTGCAGGCGGGTCGCGGTGCGAGCGAACGGTGCCAGCGCGGGGAGTACGGCCGCAACGTCGACCGGCCGGGGCGGGGTGGTGTAAGCCATGGAACCTCCAGTGGGCAGCGATGTTCGATCTCTCGTGACAGCGATGCCCTGTGCCGCAGTCGATCTCTAAGCGCGACAACGACTGCGGTACAGGTGAATTCGCCATTGTCACCGAACTTACGGGGATAGACCGGCGGTGCGCGTGGTCGCATGCCGCCCGCAGTGAGAAGCCGGATATGGCGTTCGACGTCCGCGCCTTCGGCCTGGCTACCGGTTGACCGGGCTGCAAAAGGCGGGGGTTTTATGAAATCGGATCTGCCGGTGCGGGGTTCGAGCTTCCCTCTGTGGCTGGGCGCCCGGTATCGGCGCTGGGATGGGCGCTGACCGAATGGCGCGGTGCGCAGGCTGGACCAAATCCATCGGTGGCTATCGGTTTTCGGCGATTTGCCGAAGTGCTCATACATGGTGGTTGCTGCTGCGGTGCATCATCGCCGGTGCGGTACGGGATCGGCGTCAATTCAGGGTGTGGCTCGCGAATCCAACTTGGGAGCAACTGATTACGACGATGACCGGCACGGGACCGTATCACTGCGACGGCTTCGGGGGGCGCAGTGCTGCGGCCAAGCCGAATAACGGTGCAGAGGCCATCGCAGCAGCCGAAACGCTAACGGCGCGAATCTGGATGCGGGCTGGAACCCGATGAATCGAAAAATCCCGCACGCTGCCGCGAAAGCCTGCTGCGCGACCCGGTTTCGAAATCCGCTCAGTCGAAAACGACCGGACGTAAGCGTCCCGTGTATGTCGCGGCCCGGTTGAGCGCGTCGCCAGCCGCGTCGAGTTCGAGCAGCGCCTCCTCGAACACCTCACGTGCCCCCGCGATGCAGTAACCGGGGGTGGTGAGCGCGCCGATCCCGTCGGTATCGATCAGCAGACCCGAGGCGGGCAGCTCACCATAGTCGTCGGCCAAATCCGCCAGCTCACCGCGCAATTCACGCAGCCGCGCCAGCAACTGTTCTCGGCGCCCTTCCAGGGCAAGTGGATCGATCATCGCGGACTCCCGAAAATGTCGTTTGTCCGCAATCTACGCCCACGGCTCAGGATGCGACCGCAAGCCGGTTGGCGCGCAACCGGATCAGCGTGATGCCGTAGACAACCAGCCACACCGTCCAAATGAGCCACCCGACCAGTCCGACCAGCGCGAGCGGACTCGGCCGGTCGAGCATCAACGGGGTGAGCAGCGTCCAGGTGAATTGCAGTGCGGCGGCGATGAATCCGAGTGCCGCATGCCACGGTTGGATGAGCCGGGCGCGCAGGCCGCCCATCGAAAGTCCGATCATGGCCGTCGCGAGGAAGGTGCCGTTGAGGTTGAACACGGCATTGTGCAGCGCGAACAGACCGGCCGCCGTAGCCGAGGTGTGTTCGGGAATCGTGGTGAGCGCCAGGCGCAGCGCGCTCACCACCGTGAAGGTCGCGGTTTGCAGGATCAGGCCCGCGAGGCCGACCAGCGACCAGGCGGAGATGTCGGCGCGCTCGAACTCGCGCAGTGCCGCGAACGCACCCGCGCCGAAGGTGACGACGGCGAAGAACGCGACCGGTGTCGCCGCGAGTGCCCATCGGACGACCTCGCCGTTGTCGTCGAAAAACCTTGTCGTATCGGCGATACCGGTGCGGCCCTCGGGCAGCCCGGCGGGGAAGAGGATGAGGTTTATGCCGATGATGGCGGCGGCGAAGACGATCGCTCCGATGCCGCCGATTCGAGTGAAGGGCCAGGTCGGCCCGCCAAGAGCTTTACTAACCATGTATTCAATATAATAGGTGTAAACTGAAAGGGGAACGATGAAGGAGCGGCGGCGCTACGACTCGATACGTCGCGCGGCGCAGGCGCAGCAGACCAGCGCGGCGATCGCCGATGCCGCGCGCGAGTTGTTCGTCACGCGCGGCTGGGCGGCCACCACCATTCGCGAGGTAGCCACGGCGGCAGGCGTTTCCGTGCCGACCGTCTACGCCGCATACGGCAATAAGGCAGGGCTCGCCCGCGCACTGGTCGATGCGGCCGATCTGTCCGCGGACCTGGATCGGATGCTCGGCGAATTGGATTCCGCCGCAGGCGATCCTGCTAAACAGTTGGCCGCGATGGCCGGTTACGACCGCAGGCTTTACGAACGCTCCGGGGATGTGATTGTGCTGCTGCGCGAGGCCGGGCGCACCGAACCCGAACTGGCACACGCCTATCGGGAGGCACGCGACCGTGCCGACGACGCCCACCGTCAGGTGTTCGCCGCCTGGCCGAAAGGCACCCTGCGCCAGGGGCTGGACCTCGACACCGCCTTGGATATCTATGCCGCGCTGTGCAATATCGATATCTATCGCACGTTCATCGACGAACGCGGCTGGACGCCGCAACGGGTGCAGCGGTGGTGGGCCGCCGCACTGCCGAGGGAACTGCTTGCCGAATGACGCACCAAAGCCCATGCGGCCGAGGCGGATTCAGCAGAGACCGGCCAGCTTGTAGAGCACCAGCGAACCCGCCACCGCGACATTGAGGCTGTGGCCGGTGCCGACCATCGGGATCTCCACCGCGACGTCGAGCCTTTCGAGCCCCTCCGGCGGAATGCCGTCGGATTCGTGGCCGAGCAGCATGATCGTGCGGCGACGGGCCGGGGGCAGATCGGCCAGCCGGATGGACTCGTCGGTGAGTTCGACGCCGACCACGGCCGAACCGCCGTCGCGCTGACGATCCAGCCAGCGATCGACCCGGCCGTCGATCCAGTGCACGCATTGCCGGTGCCGCAGGGTGTTTCCGTGCGCGAGCGCATCCGGAATCCATGGCCGCCGCGGCACCGCGAGACAGGCGCCGACGGCATCGCAGGTGCGCAGCAGGGTGCCCAGGTTCACGCCGTGCTTGGGCCACAGCGGTGCGGCGATCAGATGATTCCAGCAGCCGTGCGCCCGCCTGCGGCGCTGCCGACGCAGCTCCGGACGCGTCCGGAGGCGCGCCGCGGTCATCGGCGGACGGGAAGACCCTTCCCGAAAGGCTGGGGGACAACGAGATTCATATACGGGGATGCTTCGCGGCGCATCGGGCCATCGACGAGGTCTGCCGACGAACAGGCCGGACCGGTGGTCCCAGGATACCCGGCGCGCCGCGAGCTCGATCTCACGGGCGCAGCACCGAGACCAGGAATTCGATCTGGTCGTAGACCGCCCGCTCGAAATGATCGTCGAAGTAGACGTCGAAATGTCCCACCGGATAACGCTTCACGATCGCGTGCTTGGTGCGTTCGGCCGCCCGCAGCGCCGATTTGGCCGGCGCGATCGAATCATGGTCGGCCACCGCGTACAGCACCGGCATCTTCAGCGCCTTCGCCCGGCGGCCCGGCGCGTCGAACAGCGCCGAAAACGCGATCCGCGCAGCGACTTTCGGCTCATACCTCGGGCTCTCCTCGGCCAGCCTGCCGTAACCCTCCGGCACATCCGACGCGCTCATCAGCGCCGCCGAACGTTTGCGCCCGGCCAGCCGGATGCGAACCGGCTTGCGCCGCAACGGCCCGATCAGCAGATCGGTGGCCGCGATCGTGGAAACCTTGGTCAGGCTGATCGGGCCCTTCGCCAGCGCCGATGCCCACCCGCTGGTGAACGGGACCTGCGCGACGACGGCGGCGATGTAGGCGTCGTCGGGCGCCACCGATAGCACGTGCCCCCCGCCGAACGAGGTGCCCCACAACGCGATTCGGGTCGCGTCGATACCGCGCAGGGTGCGCGCGTACGCGATGGCCGCATGCCAGTCCTCGCGCTGGCGCGCGATATGCACCAGCTGGCGCGGGGAACCCTGGCTGGCCCCGAAATGCCGGTAATCGAAGACCAGCACGGCCATACCGGCGGCGGCGAAGCGCCGTGCGTAACGATCCAAGCCCATTTCACGGTTGCCCCCGAGACCGTGCCCCATCACCACGAGTGGGCGGGGCTTGGGGACGCCGTCGGGTGGATACAGCCAAGCGGCGCACTGTTCGCCGCCCGACGGAAAACTGACCTCGACACGTTCCATGACGCCCGAGGGTAGCGGGTACCCTGTACCGGCGGACGAGTTGGCCGGGCGACCGCGGCGTTGGGAACGGGCACCTGTGTGCCGCCGCCCGCCGCCGAGGAAAGTCCGGACTCCACAGAGCAGGGCGGTTGCTAACGGCAACCCGGGGTGACCCGCGGGACAGTGCCACAGAAAACAGACCGCCCGCGGCGGCGGACCTCGCAAGAGGTGCGGCGTCGCGTGGTGAGGGTGAAACGGTGCGGTAAGAGCGCACCAGCGCCCCGGGTGACCGGGGCGGCTAGGTAAACCCCGCCCGGAGCAAGGTCGAAGGTCGCATCGCTCGCGGTGCGGCTGCGCAGGCGTTCGAGGGCTGCTCGCCCGAGCCTGCGGGTGGGCCGCTCGAGGCACCCGGCGACGGTGTGTCCAGATGGATGGTCGCCACCCGGCTCGGCCGGGGACAGGATCCGGCTTACAGGCCAACTCGTCCGCCTGTAGTTCGCATCACGGGGAAGCGGATCTTGTTGCCGAGATCCGGTGCAGCCGCGCACGATCGAAATCATGATCGTGCGCAGACTGGCCGTCGACGAATGGAAGATCACGCGGCAGATCCGGCTGGACGCCTTGCGGGGTTCGCCGCAGGGCACCTTCGCCACCACCTACGACATCGCGGCGGAGTGGACCGACGAACAGTGGCGCGACTGGCATCGCGGCCGTGAGCTCTTCGTCGCCGAACTCGACCGATCCCCGGTCGGCTGTGCCGGATTGCTCATTCAGGAGGGCCTGCCGGTGCTGGTCTCGATGTGGGTGAATCCGGTGGCCCGCGGCACCGGCGCATCCGACCACCTCATCGACGCGGTGATCGCCCGCGCCCGCGAAACCGGCCACCGGGAACTGCGCCTCTGGGTGCTGAAGGACAACCGCCACGCCGAAAAACTCTACGAGCGAAAGGGTTTCGTATTCACCGGCCGCGATCAGCCATCCAGGATGAACAATCCGCGCCGCGAACGGGAGATGATCATCGGCGTGGCGTGAATCCCCTCCCGGCCGCGAAGATCGGTGCCACGGGCCGCGTCTCGGTGCAATCATGAATTACAGCGAGATGGAAGTGACGCCATGGATATTCTGGAGTTTCTGGCGAGCATCGTGGGGATTGCCGTGGTTGGCGGCGGGATCGCGACGGCGGCGAGTGCGCGGGTGGTCGCACAGTACGAGAAGGGGTTGATTTTCCGGTTCGGGCGGGTGGTCGCGACGCGGGATCCCGGGCTGCGGTTGCTGATTCCGTTCGTGGACAAAATGCGGAAGGTGTCGACGCGGATCGTCACCATGCCGGTTCCGGCGCAGGAGGGCATCACCCGGGACAACGTCACGGTACGGGTGGACGCGGTGGTGTATTTCCGGGTGATCGATCCGCAGCGCGCGGTGCTGGAGGTGGAGAACTATCTGTTCGCGGTCGGGCAGGTGGCGCAGACCTCGCTGCGCTCGATCATCGGCAAGAGCGACCTGGACGACCTGCTGTCCAACCGTGAGGAACTGAACAAGGGCCTGGAGATCATGATCGACAGCCCGGCCCTGGCCTGGGGCGTGCACATCGACCGGGTGGAGATCAAGGATGTGGCGCTGCCGGACACGATGAAGCGCTCGATGTCACGGCAGGCCGAGGCGGAGCGGGAGCGGCGCGCCCGGGTGATCTCCGCCGAGGGTGAACTGCAGGCGTCGGACATGCTGTCGCGGGCCGCCGCGCAGATGGCGGAGACACCGGCGGCGCTGCAACTGCGTCTGCTGGAAACCGTGGTTCAGGTTGCGGCGGAAAAGAATTCGACGCTGGTGCTGCCGTTCCCGGTGGAGTTGCTTCGCTTCCTGGAACGCAACAGCCTGCCCGCGGCCGGCCCGAAAACCGAAGCGCCTCAGCCGAAATCCCCGGACGACACGCAGGCGACCGGCCCGACCGGAACACAGGCGTAACAGGGTCGGCGTATACCGATACGGGTGCGGCGCTCGCCGCACGTCGTATCGGCGACAACGTTAGGACCGGACCGATGTCGGTGCTGATTCCCGTGATCGCGATCGTATTGATGATCACGATCGGATATGTGCTGAAGTACCTGCCGCAGCGGCGGGAGATACCGCGCGATAACTGACGATCAGCCGCACATGAGCTTGGCCATCTGGTAGATGGCCTGCGACTCTTCGGGTGTGGGGTCGGCGCTGGGTGACTTGGCGCGCGCGCCGACGTTCTTCACCACTTCGGCCTCCGGCTTGCCCGCTTTAATGTCGGTGCAGGTATCCGTGAGCACACTCGCGATCTTGGTCTCGTCCTTGTCGACGATCAACTTCGGGAAAGCGTTCTTGAAGGCGACGACGAACGCGCCCGCCCTCATATTGTCGACTCCGGCCGGGGCGGCGGGCTTGGCCGAGGTGGTCGCCGCGGACGCGGGGGCGGAACTGGACGCCTTGTCGCTGCCGCAGCCGGTGAGCAGCAGAGCAAAGGCGGTGGCGCAGGCCGCGATTGCGGCGGTGGTTCGTATCACGGAGCGCGATGCTAGCGGGCCGGAACGAAAGTCGCCTCCCGTGAGGTTAACGGGAGGCGACCGGAACCGGGACGGTGAAAGCGCCGAGCTACAGAGGTCCGATGAGTAGAACCGATGCCCAGTAGGCGGCCTGATCGGCGCCGAGCACGGGGAGAAGGAAGTCGTAAAGGAACGAGGACATCTGCGTGGAACTCCCAATTCGTCGACGTACGGGAACACTTCGGAATGCGCGGGCCGCGAACGTATCCCGCGCCGTCCGGCCACACTAGCAACCGGCGCCCGCCCGTGTCCGGCGCGCCGGGCCGGCACCGTGATTCCCGGGTAACTGGCCTAGAACGTGAGCGACGTCATAAAGTATTCGCCGTTGGCAAGGCCCGTTGCCGGGCGGCAGCGGGCCACTCACATCTCGATCGCTCCGAAAGCAGGTCTCAACACATATGCGGGTAGTTCGCTCCTTGGTCGCCGGTGCGTTGATCGCCGGGGCCGCTTCGCTTTTCGGCATGCTGGGCGCCGGTTCCGCCGGTGCAGTCGCGGTTACTCCGCTACCGGGTGGGGTGCAGGTCGACCTCAGCCCGGCCGACACGGTTTGGGTGCACCAGACCCACTTCGGTCAGGTGATCGCGGGTCTGCCGCATCCGTCCGCCCCCTCGTTCGGGGCGGCTTTGGACGCGGCGGCCGATGTTTCGGCCTCGGTTCCCAACGGCCGGGTCACGTTCACCGTCTACGGTCCGTTCGATCAGTTGAACGGCACCATGCTGGCACTTCAGTAGTTCGGACTCCGTGGAACTACATCAGCGGATCGTCTCGGCGCCGGTGGATTTCGGCGCCATCCGTTCCGAATTCGGCCTCGCCTCGGCATATCCCGCCGAGGCGAGTGCCGAGGCCCGCGACGCGGTCGACGCGTTCGCGGGCGCCCGGATCGATCGCACGGACATCCCGTTCGTGACGATCGATCCGCCCGGCGCCATGGATCTGGACCAGGCGCTGTATCTCGAACGCACCGGCACCGGATTCCTGCTGCATTACGCGATCGCCGATGTGGGTGCGGTGATCGAACCCGGCGGCGCGCTGGCGAAGGAGTCGGGCGCGCGCGGCCAGACCTACTATCTGCCCGACGGCACGGTGCCGCTGCATCCGCCGGTGCTCTCGGAGGGTTCGGCGAGCCTACTGCCCGATCAGGTGCGCCCGGCCGCGCTGTGGACCATTGAACTCGACGAAAATGCTGAGCCGCAACGGTTTTCGGTGGTACGCGCCACCGTCCGATCGCGGGCCCGGCTCGATTATCAGCGGGTGCAGGCCGCCGTGGACGCCGGGCGGGCGCTGCATCCATCGATCGCGGCCCTGCCGGAATTCGGCAAGCGGCGCATCGAGGCCGGGCTGGCCCGCGGCGCGATCGGTTTGCGGTTGCCCGCGCAGAGCGTGGTGCGCGACGACTCGGCCGAGGGACATTGGCGGCTGGTGGTGGAGCCGCGCACCGCCGCCGACGACTGGAACGAACAGGTTTCGCTGCTCACCGGTATGTGTGCGGCGCGAATCATGTTGGACGGCAACGGTTCCGGTGAGCGCATCGGATTGCTGCGCACCATGCCGCCGCCCGCCGACGCGGCCATCGAATCGATGCGGCGGACCGCGCACGCGCTCGGCGTGCCATGGCCGGACGATCAGCCGGTGGGACGGATGCTGGCCGGGCTGGATCCGAATACCCCTGCGGCGCTTGTCCTCATGTCCGAGGCCACCGGCCTGCTGCGGGGCGCCGGCTACACCGTGCTCACCCACCCCGTCGGCCCCGCCTCCGATCGTGCGCTGGCCGGGGTGGACCCGGATGTGGTGCGGCACAGCGGGATCGGCGCGCCCTACGCGCACGTCACCGCGCCGCTGCGGCGGCTGGCGGATCGATTCGCCACCGAGATCTGTATCGCGCACTGCGCGGGAACCGAAGTGCCGCAATGGGTTCGGGACGGGCTCGGGACCATCACGGAAAGTATGCGGCGCAGCGACGGTTTGGCGGGCAAGGTGGAGCGCGCATGCATCGACCTCACCGAGGCGACGCTGCTCGCCTCCCGCGCGGGCGCCGAATTCGACGCGGTGGTGGTGCGGGAGGCCAACGGCAACCGTCCCGCGGAGATCTTCGTCGCCGATCCGCCGGTGCTCGGCCCGTGCGTCGGCGGGCCACCGGAAGGGGAATCGGTTCGGGTGCGGTTGATTTCGGCCGATCCGACAGCGCGAAAGGTCACCTTCGCCTTTCCCGCGCAGGTACGGGATTAGCGGCCCGACACGAAGGCCGCGGCCGACGGATATCTGGCAAGCGCCTGCCCGGCGGCGAGATCCTCGGCGGCGGCCAGTATTTCGTAGATCGACGCCTCATCCCGCGCATCGGTCCGCTCGGCCGTGGTCAGCAGCGAATCGCGGGATTCGACGGCGTCGCGATGGTCGCCGAGCACGCCCTGCAGCTGTTTGGCCTGGCCGCCCAGCTTCTCGGCGTCGCGGCCGAGCACATGCGCGGCGGCATCGCAGGAATACCGTAACCGCTTGGCGCCCTTGCGGATATCGTGCAGCAGCTCGATGCGCTCGGCGGCCGGAGCACTCGGCTCGGCATAGACCAGCCTGCGCAGCCGTTTCAGATCCTTGCGCAGCACCCGTTCGAAGGCCTCCTCGGCCGGTAGCCCGGCGCGGTCGGGACGCAGCGGCGGCGCGGTGCGCCAAGCCGAGAGTTCGCCGCGCAGTTTGTGATAGCGGCTGCTGTGCAGGACGTCGCGGATCCGGTCGTGCGCCGAGGCGTACCTGGCCCGCTCGGCCTCGACGAGGTCGGCGGTGACATGTTCGATCGGCGCGGATTCCGCCGCACCGGCGGATGTGTTCTCGGCCAGTAGGGTCTCGAAGCGGTCCGCGCGCACCTCCGCGTCGCGCGCGACGCCGAGGACACCGGCCAGCCACTTCAGCTCCTCCTGCACATCGGCGACCGGCGCGGCATCGAAAAGGCTTCGGTACGAGCGCAATACGCTGCGCAGCCGGCGGGTGGCCACCCGCATCTGGTGCACGGAATCGGGTGCGTCGGCGCGCACGTCGGGTTCGGCGGCCAGCAGCCGGTCCACATCGTCGCGCAGTGCCTTGACGATCGCGGATCCGGCCGTGGCTGCCATCGTCAGCTCGCTTCCGCGAATCCGTCGGTGGCCTCGACGAGGCGGTCGACGATGCCGGGTTCGTTGGAGGCGTGCCCGGCGTCGGGCACGATATGCAACACCGACCCGGGCCAGGCCCGATGCAGATCCCATGCGCTGGTCGCCGGGCAGACCACGTCGTAGCGGCCCTGCACGATCACCGCCGGAATGTGCGCGATCTTGCCGATATCGCGCAGCAGCTGCCCCTCCTCGAGAAAGCCGCCGTTGCGGAAATAGTGGTTCTCGATGCGGGCGAAGGCGAGTGCGAACCGCGGTTCGGCGGATTCGCTGACCCGATTCGGTTTGGGCAGCAGCGAACTCGTCGAACCCTCGTAGACGGACCAGGTGATGGCGGCCTCCTGCGCTATCTCCGGGTCGGGGGAGTGCAGCAGGCGGTGGTATGCCTCGATGAGATCGCCGTCGCGCTCGGCGGCGGGTACGGGCGCGAGGTACTTCTCCCACTCGTCGGGGAACAGCGCGGCGATACCGCCGTTGTAGAACCAGTCGAGTTCCTTGCGGCGCAACAGGAATATGCCGCGCAACACCAACTCGGTGACGCGCTCCGGATGGGTTTGCGCGTAGGCCAGGCCCAGCGTGGAACCCCAGGAGCCGCCGAATACCTGCCAGCGCTCGATGCCGAGGTGTTCGCGCAGCAGCTCCATATCGGCGATGAGGTTCTGGGTGTTGTTGGCGTCCAGGCTCGCGCCGTCGGCGATGTGCGGGGTGGATCTGCCGCAGCCGCGCTGGTCGAACAGCACGATCCGGTAGCGCTTCGGATCGAAGAACCGCCGGTGGAACGGTTCGGTGCCGCCGCCGGGGCCGCCGTGCACGAAGATCACCGGTTTACCGGCCGGATTGCCGCTGACCTCCCAATACACCTTCTCGCCCGCGCCGACGTCGAGCATGCCGGTGTCATACGGTTCGAGTTCCGGGTAGAGAATCCGCATCAAAACGCCAATCCCGAGGCCAGGTCCGGGATCTGCAGCGCGTCGATGGCCTGCGCCCGGACATCCGAACAGCTTTTCGTGGTGACCCGATCGATGATCGGTTTATCGGCGAGCACGGCACCGTTGATGGCGCCGTTGCGCAGCGCCCACTCGTGCACCGCCGCGTTCAGGCCGATCTTGCCGAGGGTCGGCCCCTGCACCCGCCAGTTGGACAGCTCCGGACGGATCATGTCGCACAGTTGCGCGGCCGCCTGGTCGGAGATCTCCGGGCCGGCCGGCTTCGACGGGCTCGCCGAGGAGGTCGTCGAGCCGGAGCTGCCGGTCTGCGCGGGATTCGCGGAGTTGCCGCAGGCGGTGACGGTCACCGCGACCAATCCTCCCGCGAATAGCAGCAGGCTACGGGGCATCCAACGGCGTTGCGGCATAGGCACCTCATGCTCGAGTCGTGTTTGTCCGCATCTACTCTGCCACCTTTTCCCGGACGGGTCGCGGGCGAACTTTGGGGATCGTCAGCCGAAGCCGTCGCGAACCTCGTCGAGCAACTCGCGCAGCACCCTGGCCCACTCCGGCGCCGACGCGTCGATCGTGCGCCAGGAATTGAGCACGACCAGCGGGGCGAGGCGATCGGCCAACGCCACCTCGGTGGACGAGACCGGACCGTACTCGCGCCACCGGTCGAGATAGCGGTTCCGGTGCGGACCGCGCAGGGTGCGATGGGACAGGAAGGGGTGGGTGAGCACCGCGTCGCCCCAGTCGAAGATCAGGCCGCGGTCCGCGAACACATTGCCGGTGTGCAGATCGTTGTGTTCGACGCTCAGCCTGCCGAATTCGGCCAGGGCGGCGGCGGATTCGGCGATCCGCGGGCCGAGGCCGGGTATCCGAGATTCGAAGTGCCGATAGACCGTGATCAGTTGTGGCGGCGCGAGATCGGGGATGCCGGTGGCGCGCAGCTCGTCCAGGTGGCTTGCGGCGGCGTGCTGCAGATCGACGTAGGAGTCGATCAGCGCGGCCCATTCGGCCGGGCTGTCGCGGGCCGTCACGCCGCCGTCCGGGCTGAGCAGCCAACCGCGATCGGGTTGAACGGCAAGGGGTTCCAGCACGCTGCCGGGTCGCAGCCGGGCCAGTGCGGACAGCAGCGGACCCTCGTGGGCGAAGGCGCGCGCGTTCGCCTTCACCCACACCTGGCCCGCATCGGTGGGGATGCGGGCCAGCAGCGACCAGTCGCGGCGGCGGATTTCCGTTGCGGGGCCGGTGATTTCGATTCCCAACCGCGCGAGTTCGGTTGCCGCCCAATCGATCAGCGGATCGATCGGTTGGCCGAGCAGCGAAACGGGAGCATTCGCCGCCCGGTCGTCCGTCACGGATCAGAAGGTGTGCTCGGGTCCGGGGAAGACGCCCCGGCGCACCTCGTCGGCGTAAAGTGCCGCCGCGGTACGCAATTCGTCGCCGACATTGCCGAAACGCTTGACGAACCTGGCGGTCTTGCCGCTGGTGTAGCCCGCCATGTCCTGCCAGACCAGCACCTGGGCATCGCAATCCCGGCCTGCGCCGATGCCGACGGTGGGAATGGTGAGCTTGCGGGTGATCTGACCGGCCAACTCGGCCGGAACCATCTCCATCACCACCGAGAACGCACCGGCCTCCTGCACCGCGATGGCGTCGGCGATGAGCTGTTCGGCGGCGTCGCCGCGACCCTGCACCCGGAATCCGCCGAGGGTGTTGACGCTCTGCGGTGTGAAGCCGAGATGCGCCATCACGGGGATGCCTGAGCTGGTGAGCAGCGCGATCTGCTCGGCGACGCGCTCGCCGCCCTCCAGCTTGATCGCGTGCGCCTGGCCTTCCTTCATGAACCGGGTGGCGGTGGCCAGCGCCTGCTGTGCACCGCCTTCATAGGTGCCGAAGGGCAGGTCGGCCACCACCAGCGCATGCGGCGCGCCCCGCACCACGCCGCGGACCAGCGGCAGCAGCTCGTCCACCGTGATCGGCACGGTGGTGTCGTAGCCGTACACCACATTGGCCGCCGAATCGCCGACCAGCAGCACCGGGATACCGGCCTCCTCGAACAGCCGCGCCGAGGAGTAGTCGTAGGCCGTGAGCATGGCCCACTTCTTGCCCGCGGACTTCATCTCCTGCAGGTGCTGCACCCGGGTCTTGCGCCTGGCCGCCTTCGCGGTCGGACCGGCCGTACTGGGCGCAGCGCCGTAAGCAGGGGTTTCCGTATCGGATACGGACATCATCGTCCCTTTCGTCGAATGCCTCGGGGCCCGTAACGGGTCCCCGGGTTTGTCTGACGCATTCAGTCTGCCAGCCCGATGACGGCCGGATTAAGGGCCGTGACCGGTGCTATTGGTCACAGGGGGATGGTGCAATATCTTTGCCATGTCGTCGGTGCGGATGGGTGTGTTCGGGGTCGCGGTGCTGGCGCTGGTCGCGGGTTGTGCGAGCACGGGCGATCCGATGCCGCCCGCACCCGCGGGACTGGAGAAGTTCTACGCGCAGACGGTGCACTGGGGTGATTGCGCCGGATTCACCGACGGTTCGACCCGATTCGCGCCCGCCACCGAATGCGCCCGGGTCGCGGTGCCGATCGACTACGCCGCACCGGACGGCCCGACCGCGCAGATCGCGGTGTCGCGGCTGCGGGCGACCGGCAAGAAGATCGGCTCGCTGCTGATGAATCCGGGCGGGCCGGGTGAGGCGGGGCTGGCGATGTCGGCGCTCGGCGGGCGCACGCCGCTGGCCGAACGTTTCGACCGGGTCGGCTTCGATCCGCGCGGCGTCGGCGCGTCCACCCCGGCGATCCTGTGTCAGACCGCGCAGGAGAACGACGCGGAGCGCAGCGAACCGCCGAAGGACAATTCGCCGCAGGGCATCGCCGATATCGAGGCCGAGAACAAGCGATATGCCGATCGCTGCGTGCAGCGCAGCGGCCTGAATTTCCTGGCCCATGTGGGGACCAAGGAGGTCGCGCAGGATATGGATGTGCTGCGGGCGGTGCTCGGTGATCCGAAACTCACCTATCTCGGCTATTCCTATGGAACCCGGCTCGGTTCGGCGTATGCCGAGAAATTCCCGACGCGGGTGCGGGCGATGGTGCTCGACGGCGCGATCGATCCGACACAGGATCCGGTGGCCGAATCGCTGCGCCAGGCCGCGGGCTTCCAGACCGCCTTCAACGCCTACAGCGCCGACTGCGCCAAACGTGCGGACTGCCCGCTCGGCACCGACCCCGCCGCGGCGACCGCCCGATTCCGGGAACTGCTGAATCCACTGTGGGACAAGCGGGTTCCGACGTCCGACCAGCGCGGGCTCGGCTACGACGACGCCATCACCGGCGTGCGGCAGGCGCTCTACTCCGACGAGCTGTGGCCCGGTCTCACCCTCGGGCTCGCGGAATTGCGCGACGGCCGCGGCGACACCCTGCTGCGGTTCGCCGACATGTATGAGGCGCGTCGCGACGACGGCACCTACAGCAACCGGATCGACGCGTTCAACGCCATCCGCTGCGTCGACGATCCGCGCGTCACCGATCGGGCGGTGGTCGCCAGGCAGGACGCCGATGCGCGGCGCGCCGCGCCGTTCGCCGACGACGGGCGCGGCACCGGCGTCTCGGCGCTGGAGCTGTGCGCCACCTGGCCGGTGCCGAATACCACTGTGCCACACCATATT
Source organism: Nocardia sp. JCM 34519.1 (assembly GCF_020361265.1). Classification (NCBI taxonomy): domain Bacteria; kingdom Bacillati; phylum Actinomycetota; class Actinomycetes; order Mycobacteriales; family Nocardiaceae; genus Nocardia; species Nocardia sp. JCM 34519.1. Next base: position 139,172 of record NZ_JAIRBR010000009.1, on the reverse strand, counting down.
TCGGCGCCCGGCCTGCCGAAGACGGTGGTGGTGTCGACCACCGAGGATCCGGCGACCCCGTACCAGGCCGGTGTCGACCTGGCCGGGCAGTTGGGGGCCTCGCTCATCACCTACAAGGGGAGCAGGCATACCGTCGCGCTGGTGGCCGGCGAACAATGCGTCGACAGCGCGGTTTTCGACTATCTGGTGTCGCTGAAGGCCCCCGCCCCGAATCTCACATGCGGATGAAACGCGCGGGCGTAATCCGGACTCCGTATGTAACACGGATTTAACGCCGCGCACCTACGCTCGCGGACATGGATCGCCAGAAGGAATTCGTGCTGCGGACGCTCGAAGAGCGGGATATCCGCTTCGTGCGGCTCTGGTTCACCGACGTGCTTGGTTACCTGAAGTCCGTTGCCATCGCCCCCGCGGAACTGGAGGGCGCCTTCGAAGAGGGTATCGGCTTCGACGGATCGGCCATCGAGGGCTTCGCCCGGGTCTCCGAGGCCGATATGGTCGCCCGCCCGGATCCGTCCACCTTCCAGGTGCTGCCGTGGGCCACCAGCAAGGGCCACCAGCACTCCGCGCGGATGTTCTGCGATATCACCATGCCCGACGGCTCCCCGTCCTGGGCCGACCCGCGCCACGTGCTGCGCCGTCAGCTGAACAAGGCGGGCGATGTGGGCTTCAGCTGCTATGTGCATCCGGAGATCGAATTCTTCCTGCTGGAGAACGGTCCGCTGGACGGCTCGCGGCCGACCCCGGCCGATAACGGCGGCTTCTTCGACCAGGCCGTGCACGACGCCGCGCCGAACTTCCGCCGCCACGCCATCGACGCGCTCGAATCGATGGGCATCTCGGTGGAGTTCAGCCACCACGAGGGCGCGCCCGGCCAGCAGGAGATCGACCTACGCTACGCCGACGCGCTGTCCATGGCCGACAACGTGATGACCTTCCGCTACCTGATCAAGGAAGTGGCCATCGACGAGGGTGTGCGCGCGACGTTCATGCCCAAGCCGTTCGCCGAATATCCGGGTTCGGCCATGCATACGCATATGAGCCTGTTCGAGGGTGAGGCGAACGCCTTCCACGATCCGGACGATCCGATCAACCTGTCGGAGACGGCGCGCGCGTTCATCGCGGGCATTCTGGAGCACGCGCCGGAGATCAGCGCGATCACCAACCAGTGGGTGAACTCCTACAAGCGGCTGATCCACGGCGGCGAGGCGCCGACGGCCGCCTCGTGGGGCCGGTCGAACCGGTCGGCGCTGGTCCGGGTGCCGATGTACACGCCGAACAAGTCGTCCTCGCGCCGGGTCGAGATCCGCAGCCCAGATTCCGCGTGCAACCCGTACCTGACCTTCGCGGTGCTGCTCGCGGCCGGTCTGCGCGGTATCGAGAAGGGTTACACGCTGCCGCCGGAGGCCGAGGACGACGTGTGGTCGCTCACCGCCGCCGAGCGGCGCGCCATGGGCTTCCGCGAGCTGCCCGGCACGCTGGACGAGGCGCTGCAGGCGATGGAGCGCTCGGAGCTGGTGGCCGAGACGCTCGGCGAGCACGTCTTCGACTTCTTCCTGCGCAACAAGCGCCGGGAATGGGCCGATTACCGCAGCCAGGTGACGCCGTATGAGCTCAAGGAATACCTGGGGCTTTAAGAGCGGATGCGCATACCGCCCGCCTGGGCGGTATGCGCATAATGTCACAGTTGCGGGTGCCCTGGGCATGTCGTTGGTCAATGACAGGTAATTTGAACTTTATGGTCCGGCCACCGTCTGCCCGCTCCGCTGTTCCAGGTGTCGGTCGACTCGGATTGCTCGAGCCGTCGGCCGCCGATTCGTTACGCGAATTGGCCTGGGACAACGTCGAAAGCGTTCCCGTCCTCTGGGCGCTATCCCGCGCGCCCGACGCCGATCTGGCGCTGAGCACGCTGGTCAAACTGCGGGAAGGACTCGGAACCGACTGGGCGGCCTTGGATTCCGTGCTGCGCACCGATACGTCGTTGCGTGGCAGGCTTTTCGCGCTGCTCGGTTCGTCGAGTGCGTTCGCCGATCATCTCGTCGCCACGCCGAGGTCCTGGGAACTATTGCGGCGCAAGGGTTTGCCGACGCGTGACGAGATATTCGCCGAACTGCTGGACGCGGTGGACGCGGTTCCGGAGAACGGTCCGTACGCGGGGCCCAACCTGTTCCGCGCGACGGTCGCCGGGCCCGAGGCTGTTCCGTTGCTGCGCAAGCGGTATCGCGATCAGCTGATGCTGCTCGCCGCGCTCGACCTGGCGGCCACCGTGGAGAACGAGCCGGTGCTGCCGTATCAGGTGGTCGGCCGCCACCTGACCGACCTGGCCGACGCCGCGCTCACCGCGGCGCTCGCCGTCGCGATCGCGCGGGTGTGCAAGAGTGGGCCGTGCCCGGTGCGGCTCGCGGTGATCGCCATGGGCAAAAGCGGTGCGCGCGAACTCAACTACGTCAGCGATGTCGACGTGGTGTTCGTCGCCGAACCCGCCGACGCCACCGCGACCCGGCTGGCCGCCGAGATGATGAGCGTGGCGAGCGCGGCCTTCTTCGAGGTGGACGCGGCGCTGCGGCCGGAGGGCAAGGCGGGTGCGCTGGTGCGCACGCTGGAATCGCATCTGGCGTACTACCGGCGGTGGGCGCGGACCTGGGAATTCCAGGCACTGCTGAAGAACCGGCCGATGACCGGCGATATCACATTGGGCGAGCAGTACCGCGACGCGATCATGCCGATGGTGTGGGCCGCGTCCGAACGCCCGGACTTCGTCGCCGACGTGCAGGCCATGCGCAGGCGGGTGGAGGATCTGGTGCCCGCCGAATTGCGCGAGCGCGAGCTGAAACTCGGGCACGGTAGCCTGCGCGATGTCGAATTCGCGGTGCAGCTATTGCAATTGGTGCACGGCCGGGTCGACGAGACGCTGCATGTGCAGGGCACCGTCGAGGCGCTCACCGCGCTGGCCGCGGGCGGTTACGTCGGCCGCGACGACGCCGCGAACCTCACCGCCTCCTACGAATTCCTGCGCCTGCTCGAACACCGGTTGCAGTTGCAGCGGTTGAAGAGAACGCACACACTGCCCGCCGCCGACGACGAGGAGGGTATGCGCTGGCTGGCCCGCGCCGCGCATATCCGGCCGGACGGCAGGCAGGATGCGGTCGGCGTGCTCGCCGCCGAGATCCGCCGTAATGCGGTGCGGGTGCGGCGATTACACGCGAAGCTGTTCTACCGGCCGCTGCTGGAATCGGTGGTGCGGCTGGATCCGGACGCGCTGCGGCTCAGCCCCGACGCGGCCGTGCGTCAGCTGGCGGCGCTCGGCTACGCCGCGCCGGAAAACGCGCTCGGGCACCTGAAGGCGCTCACCGGCGGGGTGTCGCGCAAGGGGCGCATACAGGCGCTGCTGCTGCCGACCCTGCTCGAATGGCTCGGCGACACACCGAATCCCGATGCCGGGCTGCTCGCGTATCGCAGGGTGTCCGAGGGTCTCGACGACCAGATCTGGTTCCTGCGCGAACTGCGTGACGAGGGCGCCATCGCGCAGCGGCTGATGATCGTGCTCGGCTCCTCGGAGTACCTGCCGGACCTGCTGATCAACGCGCCCGACACCATCCGCATGTACGCCGACGGACCCGGCGGCCCGCTGCTGCTGAGCCCGCGCCCCGAGGATGTCGCGAGCGGCATCCTCACCGCCGCCGCCCGCTACGAGGATCCGAATCGCGCTGTCGCGGCGGCCCGTTCGCTGCGCAGACACGAACTGGCCCGGGTCGCCTCCGCGGATCTGCTCGGCATGCTCGACGTGCCCGCGGTGTGCGGGGCACTGTCCTCGGTGTGGGTCGCGGTGCTGGAGGCGTCGCTGCAGGCGGTGATCCGGTCCACCGAGGCCGAACTGGGCGCGCAGGCGCCCGCCGATCTCGCGGTGATCGGCATGGGCAGGCTCGGCGGCATGGAACTCGGCTACGGTTCCGACGCCGACGTGCTGTTCGTCTGCGATCCGCGGCCCGGCGAGGACGAGACCAAGGCCGTCAAATGGGCGATCGGCGTCGCCGAGCGGGTGCAGCGGATGCTCGGCGCGCCGAGCACCGATCCGCCGCTGCACGTCGACGCCGGGCTGCGGCCCGAGGGCCGAAACGGTGCGCTGGTCCGGACTTTGGCCGCGTACCAGGCCTATTACGAGCAGTGGGCGCAGCCGTGGGAGGTGCAGGCGCTGCTGCGCGCCCACCAGGTGGCGGGCGATCAGCAGCTCGGGCTGCGCTTCCTGCACGTCATCGACAAGGTGCGCTATCCGGAGGGCGGCGTTTCGGCCGACGCGGTGCGCGAGATCCGCCGGATCAAGGCCCGGGTGGATTCGGAACGCCTGCCGCGCGGGGCGAATCCGGCGACGCACACCAAACTGGGCCGCGGCGGGCTCGCCGATATCGAGTGGACCGTGCAGTTGCTGCAGCTGCGGCACGCGCACGATGTGCCCGCGCTGCACAATACGTCGACGCTGGAATCGCTGGATGTGATCGAGCGGACCGAACTGCTCACCGCCGAGGATGTCGCGCTGCTGCGGGAATCCTGGCTCACCGCGACGAAGGCGCGCAACGCGCTGGTGCTGGTGCGCGGCAAACCGGCCGATCAACTGCCCGGTCCCGGGCGGCTGCTCTCGGCGGTCGCCAAGGTGGCGGGCTGGCCGAACGACGACGGCAGCGAATTCCTGGACAACTACATGCGGGTGACGCGCCGGGCGAAGGCGGTGGTGGAGCGGGTATTCGGCGCGTGAGCCGCGATATCCACACAAGATCGGCACAGCTCGGCCACCGCCGACACATATCGCCCGCTTAGGGTTTCGGGCATGCGAATGTGGTTGCGGCGGTTGATGCTCGGGGCGGGATGGTGCGCGGTCCTCGCGGGAATCGCCGGAATCGCACTGCATTTCGGGTCGGCGCGGCGGCAGTCGACCGTGCTGCTGGCGGCGGGCGCACCGTATCTGATGGCCGCGGCGCTGGCCGGATTCGTATTGTGCGCGACGACGCGTGCCTGGCGCAGCGCGGTGCTCGCCGGTGGGGTGGTGGTGGCCGTTATCGGCACCTGCGTGCCGTGGTTCGTCGCCGACGGCAAGGCGGCCACCGGTATCGCGGTGAATGTCCTGCAATCGAATCTGCGGCACGGCAACGGGGATGCGGAGACGCTGGTGCGTGCCGTGCATGCCGAGTCGGTGGATCTGCTGACCCTGGAAGAACTGACCCAGGCCGAGGTGGACCGGCTGGCCGCGGCGGGTATCGAACAGGTGCTGCCTTACCGATACGTGCAGCCGACGGCGAAAGGCGGTGGCGGCACCGGAATCTACAGCCGTTATCCGTTGCGGGACACCAGGAAATACGACGGCTTCGTGCTGAACAACCTCTCCGCGACGATGGAACACCCTGAGCGCGGCCCGATTTCGGTATTCGCCTTCCACCCGGTACCGCCGACGGCCGATTTCGCGATCTGGCGCACGGAATTGGGACGGATCCGGGAAATCCTCGATGCCGTGCCGGGTCCGGCGATAGTCGGCGCGGATTTCAATGCGACCCGCGATCATTCGCAATTCCGCGACCTACTGACCGGGCGGTTCGCCTCGGCCGCCGATCAAGCCGGTGCGGGTTGGTTGCCGACTTTTCCCGCGGACCGGCGCTGGGGTCCGGTGATCGGCATCGATCACGTGCTCGTCGCGGACGGCAATACGGAAGATATTCGGACACTGACGATTCCGCGTTCGGATCATCGGGCACTGTTGGCGCGGCTGCGGATGACTCGTTGACCCGGCCCGACGCGCCGATTCTGATACGTACAACAGCCCCGTCGCTATTACGATGAGACGGGCTCGGCGGCAGGTGGTACCGGGCGGACTCGGGGAGGGAATCCGATGACTGGCAAACGGTTGCGTTTCGCGGCGCTCGCGGTGTTGCTCATGGTCACCGCGGCAGCGACGGGCTGCGGGAAAACCGCGACCGTCGGCACCCCGGCGACCCCGTCCAGCGCCGAAAACCCGTGGCAGCTGGCCGCGGGCGCGGCATCGAACGCGGGCGCCAAGGGCCCGAACGGCCCCCGCCCCGGCGTCCCGGACGCCAACCGCACCGCGGAGAACGGCGACGGCGGGCAATACGACAAGCTCTCACTCGACGCGCTCGCCGATCTCGACGAATTCTGGACCACCGAATACGGCAAGAACTTCTCCGGCACGTTCACGCCGGTCACCCGCTACATCTCCTGGGACGCCAACGCGTCCAAGGAGAAATCGGTGACCTTCTGCCGCGCCAACACCTACCACGTGGTGAACGCCGCCTACTGCGACCTCGACCACACCATCGGCTGGGATCGCGGCGTGCTGCTGCCCGCGCTGGTGAAGCGGTACGGCCCGATGTCGGTGGTGATGGTGCTCGCCCACGAATACGGTCACTCGGTGCAGTCGCAGGCCAAACTCAACGGCTACCGCACCCCGACGCTGGTGCTCGAACAGCAGGCGGACTGCTTCGCCGGAGTGTTCATGCGCCAAGTGGCCGAAGGCAAGTCGAAGCATTTCACGTTGAACACCACCGACGGGCTCAATTCCGTACTGGCCACCACGGTCGCGGTGCGCGACAAGGATCCGAACAATCCGAAGAATGTGCACGGTTCGGCGTTCGAGCGGGTCACCGCGCTGCAAATCGGTTGGAACGACGGCGCTCCCGGCTGCAAGAAGATCGACAAGGCCGAGATCACCCAGCGCCGAGGCACTTTGCCGACCACCTTCGAACCGGGCGATCAGGATCAGCAGCTGCCGGTCGACCAGCCGTCGCTGACGCTCACCAGCCAGGCCCTCGCCAAGATCTTCCCGCTGAAAACTCCGCCGCAGTACGACTTTTCGGGTCTGGTGCGCAACTGCCCGCAGGTGACGCCGACGGATCCGGTGTCCTACTGCCCGAATTCGAACAAGATCGGCGTCGATCTGCCGACGCTGGCCAAGCGCGGCGCGTCGATGGTCGACAAGGATCCGCTCGGCGCGACGGTATCCGGCAACTACGCCGCGTTCGTCGTCTTCATCTCCCGCTATGTCCTTGCGGTGGAACAGGATCGGAAGCTGTCGCTGACCGGCGCCGACACCGCGGGCCTGCGCACCGCGTGCCTGTCCGGCGTCGCCACCGCCAAACTCGCCGACCCGAGCAGTGATCCGCGCCTGACCGCGGGCGATCTGGATGCCGCGGTATCCGGGTTGCTCGCCGACGGCGCGGCGGCCGCCGACGTCGACGGTAAGGTCGCCGCCAGCGGTTACGAACGCTTGGAGGCCTTCCGCTCCGGCGTCCTCGACGGCGAATCCGCCTGCCTCAGCAAGTACAAATAGTCACAGGTGGGCCTGTAGCCAGGCGACCACATCGCCGAGCACCTTGTCCTGTTCGGGTTCGTTGAAGACCTCGTGATAGAGGCCCTCGTACCGGATGACGGTGAGATCCTTTGCGGCGGCGCCACGTTCGATCATATCGGTGCTCGACGGCGCGGCCAGCGCGTCGGCGGTGCCGTGCAGCACGAGCAGCGGCACCGTCAGCCGGTTCAGCCGCTGCTTGACCGTCGCCGTGGCATTGAGGATTTCGGTCGCGGTGCGGGCGGGCAGCGGGCCGCGGTAGACCAGTGGATCGCTGTCGTATGCCCGGACGACGGCGGGGTCCCGGCTGATCATCGACGAATCCAGGGTCAGCACACCGAGATTCGGGGTGAGGCGGCTCAGCACCGGAGCGAACAGGCGCTGCACCGGATTGCCGACCGGGATATCCAGCGGCGGCGCGGAGAGCACGATGCCCGCCACATCGATCGGTGCGCGGGTGGCCAGATACAGGATGACGAGGCTGCCCATCGAATGCCCGACGAGAAACCTCGGCACGCCGGGATGTTCGCGCCGGGCGATATCGAGCATGGCCGCGACATTGTCGGCGGCGCCGTCCATGGAACCGATATTGGCCTTACCGCCCGCCGACTTGCCGTGGCCGATGTGATCGAGCGCGTAGGTCGCGAAACCCGCGTCGGCGAAACGCTTTCCGACGTGCGCGTAGCGGCCGGAATGTTCGGCGACGCCGTGTACGAGCACGATGGCGGCCGTTACCTCGGTATCCGGCAGCCAAGCGCGCCAGGCGACGCGGCTGCCTTTGCCGTCGAAATCGCCGGTGCGTTCGCTTGCCCTCGGCTCGGTTGTCATGGCGCTCCTGCATCTGGAGTCATGGCGGTCAGTCCTGGTGCACGGTCACCGAATCGTGCGCCAGCCGGTCGATGAGCCGCCGGTTGAATTCGATGAGTCGAGCGTAGTTGACCAGCGAGATCCGCTCGTCGGTTCCGTGGATCGTCGCCAGGTCGGCGGCGGTGAGCACGATGGGGGCGAAATTGCAGCGGGTCTCGGCCAGGTCGTCGTAGTACCGGGAATCGGTCGCGCCGGGGACGATGCCGGTGGTCACCGCGATGCCCGGGACGATGGCGGTGGTCAGCTCCGCGATCATCCCGAAGGACGGACCCGGCCCGGTGCGGCGCGACGGCTCGGACGACATGCCGACCAGATCGAGTTCGACGCCGGGATCGCGCACCACCCTGCGGCAGTGCTCCAGCACCCCGGCCACCGAATCCCCGGGCAGGATACGGAAATTCACCAGCGCCTCGGCATGCTGGGGCAGCACGTTCGACTGCACGCCGCCGCGGATGACGGTCGGCGCGGTGGTGGTGCGCACCAGCGCTTCGGTCTGCGGCCGCGCCGCGAGCACCCGGGTGACCAGCGGCCCCGCGTAATCGGCGAAGCGCATCAGCTTGCGGCGGGCCTCCGGCATGTGGTCGCGCAACCGCAGCAGCATGTCCGTGACCACCGGCGTCATCCGCAGCGGCATCGGATGATCCTGGACGCGGGCGACGGCCCTGGCGATCCGGCCGACCGCGGTCTGCCCGCCCGGCATCGACGAATGCCCGCCCACCGCCGAAACACGCAATCGGACTGTGGCATAACCCTTCTCGCCCACCATGATGCCGGCGACCGGGATATCGATACCGTCGGCGATGCCCTCGGTGATCACCCCGCCCTCGTCGAGCAGGAGGTCGGCGCGCACGCCTTCGGCCCGCAGGTGCGCGGCCATCGCGGCCGCGCCCGTACCGCCGAACGCCTCCTCGTCGTGCCCGAAGGCGAGGTAGACGGTCTGCCGCGGCCGCACCCCGGCGGCCAGCGCGGCCTCCACCGCCTCCAGGATCGCGAGCACCCGGCTCTTGTCATCGATCGCGCCACGGCCCCAAACGAATTCGTCGTCGACGACGCCCGCGAACGGGGGATGGGTCCAGCCGTCGCGATCATCGGCGGGCACCACGTCGAGGTGCGCCAGCAGAATGGCCGAGACACCCGGCTCGGCGCCCGCCCAGCGATACAGTCTGCTGTGGCCGAACATGCGCAACTCGAGCTCGGTGTGCACCCGCGGATAGGACCGCTCCAGATGCGCACCGAGCCGGACGAATTCACGCTGTGATTCCGGAGATGCGTCGGCTTGCGCCAGGTTCGCGCTGAGAGGGGCGGACTCGTGCTGTGGTCCAGCAGACGCAGCCTGCGCGCTGACCCCCTGTTCAGCCGAGACAGTGGCGCAGCGCAGCGCGGCGGCCAGGCGCTCGGCTACCTCGCGGTCGGCAGGGTTCATCGGTCGCCGGTACGGCTCGGCAGATTCATCGGCACCACTGCATTGTTCACCAGCGCAGGATCGATCGGGATCGTCTTCTCGGCGCGCCATTTCGTGATGCCCTCGCCGATCCCGCCCGGCAGGTCGCCGTGCCGGTAGGCGGACAGCAGCGGCAGTTCCGCCGTCGCCGCGGTGACGGTGACCCGCGCGTTGGTCGCCGCGTGCGCCCACTGATCGTCGGCGACATCGGTGATCCGGATGCCGATCCGGTGCCCGGCGGCAATCGGCCAATCCTGGGCGAGTAGGCGGATCTGCGGCTTACCGTCGCCGACGGGTGCGATGCCGCGGGTGATGACGGTGGCGGTGCCCGCCGGATCGATGTCGTACACCTCGGCCGTAATGCTCGCCGCCGCAGGGCCGTTCACCTGCGCCGACACCGAAGGCGCGCCCGCGATGTGCTGCTGCTCGGCCAAAGGTTCGGAGATGGACCAGATTTCGCGGTCCGGCCCGGGGATCAGGCCGCGGTCGGTGTACTCACCGGTGCGCAGCGTGATCGGAACGCGCTGGGAATCCGCGGGCGGCCAGGCCGTTTCGGAGCGCCACGAGCCGTCGAAGGCGCCGACGGTGATGCGCGGGCCCGGCACCGTCACATCCCGGCCCGCCACATGTTTGTCGAAGAAGGCGAGCACCTCGCCGTCGAAATTCGGTGTGCCGCATTTATCGTGGCAGTCGCGGTGGCCCCATTCGCCGAACCAGGCCTTGTGGTCGCCCGGCCCCATCGCGTTCCAGGCGTCGAACTGGCGGTTGGCCCTGGTGTTGGGATCGACGAAGCCCTGAACCAGGAAGGTCGGAATCGTGTTGCCGCGCAAGTCGTTCAACAGGTTGCGCTGCTGCCAGAACGAGGTGTCGGCGTTGTGATCGGCGATGCTCTGCGCGTAGCGCGCGTAGCAGTCGCGCGGGCGGCCGATGGCATTGGCCCGGTATTCGGGGAGGTCATCGGGGCGCGGCGGGGTGGAAGCGATAAGCAGATGTTCGTATCCGGCCCAGTCGCCGGGGCGAATTCCGCTCTCCGTCACCGGTTTTCCGCCGAACTTCCACGCGATGCCCTGCATGTACAGGTAGGAGTTGGGGTCGACGACCGCACCGGCGGCCACCACCGCCGCCAAACCCCTTGGCTTGGCGGCCAATCCGAGCATGCCGGTCCATGCCTCGTAGGAGGTGCCCGCGAGCCCGACCTTGCCGGTGGACCACGGCTGATCTGCGGCCCACTCCACCGCGGTCTTCACATCCAGCCGCTCGCTGGGGCCGCCGTAGTCCGGGCAGCCGGTGGAGCCGCCGAAGCCGCCGAGATCGACGATCACATAGGTGTAGCCGGCGTTCAGGAACATCTCGACATTGAGGTTGTCCACCGACGGGCCGCCCTCGGGCCGCGGCACGCTCAGATACATCAGGTGCGCGCGGTACGGGCTCACCGTCATGATCACCGGTGTCTTGGCGTCGTCGGGAATGCCCGCCGGACGCAGGATGTCGGCGTGCAGCCGGGTGCCGTCAGGCGCGTCGAAGAAGGCCTGCTTCCACTGGTAGGGCACCTTTACCGGATCCGCGGCGGCGGTGGCCGGGACGGTCGCACCGAGTACGAGCAACAGCCCGAGCAGCACGCGCGACAAGACGGTTCGATCGATCACCATAGGACCTTCGAGTTTGCCTCGGACCCGGTCCAGCCCCCAGAACCGGGGTGGGTTCGGGGGTATCCGTTGCCGACTCGCCGATCTTCGGCCACCCCGCGTTCACCCGGCCCGGCAAACATGGCGGTATGCCGCATGCCGTCGGGGCGCCCGGCCTCGAAAACGTCGACCTGCGTGCGGTACCCGCGATCGGGCTCGCGCTGCTGGCCGCACTGCTGTTCGCGGTGTCGGCCGCGCTGCAGCAGGGTGCCGCCCGTCAGGCCGCCGCCGACGCCGGGCAGGCGCGTTGGCTGACCGTCGCCGCCATCATCCGCAGGCTGATCGCCGACCGCCGGTGGCTGATCGGGCAGGGTGCGCTGGTCGCCGGGTTCGCGCTGCACGCGGCCGCACTGCGGCTCGGCGCGATCTCCGTGGTGCAGGCACTGCTGGTGGTGCAGCTGCTGTTCGCGCTGCCGCTGGCCGCGGCCCGGCGGCGACGCGGGCTGCTGTTGCGGGACTGGGCGGGCACCGTACTCGTCTGCGCCGGGCTGATCCTGCTGGTGAGTCAGGGCGTACCGGAGCATTCGCAGGTGCGGACCGAGCTGTTGCCGAGGGCCGCGCTCGTCGTCGTATTCGCCATCGGCGGGCTGGTGCTGCTCGGCAGGCCCGCCCGGTCGACCCAACTGCGGTCGGCGATGTTCGCGATCGCGGCGGGTTGCTGCTTCGCCAGCACCGCGGTGCTGGTCGTCGTCGCGACGAACGCACTGCCGCATCCCAGTTGGGCGCTGCTCGGCATCCCCGTCACCACCACCCTCGGCGGACTGCTCACCCAAGAGGCGTACGCCCGCGGTTCGCTACCCACCGCACTCACCGCCATGACCATCACCGACCCGGTGCTCAGCTACACGGCGGGCGCAACGCTTTTCACCGTCGCGGTCCATCCGCAACCGCTCTGGCTGGCCGGTGCGGCGCTACCTGTGCTCGCGGGCATCGCGCTGCTGGCGAATTCGCCGACGCTACACGACGAACGCGAGCCGACACCGGAACCCGTTGTCCCAGTAGCGGTTTCCTAGCGGCGCGAAGCCGATCACGCGGTGCGCGACGGGCTCTCGTAATCCGCGTACAACGCCAACATCCCCGCGACGGTCGCCGACCACGGAAACCGCTCGGCCGCCGTCCGCGCCGCGATACGGCGTTGCGGCGCAGGCACTTCCAACAGCTCCCGAACCCCTGCCGCCAGCCCGCGCGGTGAACCGTCCGAGACGACACCCGATCCCGGCGCCCCGACGAGTTCACCGGCCGCCCCGGCCTCCGGCACGACGACCGGTGTCCCGCAGGCCAGCGCCTCCAGCACGGCGAGTCCGAAAGTTTCTGCGGGGGAGGGGAATACCGCGATATCGGCGTCGGCCACCAGGGCCGCCATGGTGGCGCGATCGGTGAGATGCCCGCGGAAGTCGACCGGTAGCCCGGCGGCCAGGCGCTCCATGCGCGGACGCAGCGGACCGTCGCCGATGACGGTCAGCCGACAGTGGATTCCGGCCGCCCGCAGCTCGCGAACCGCCTCGATGGCGCGTTCGGCCCGCTTCTCCCGCGACAGCCTGCTCACCAGCACCAGCCGCACCACATCGGCGGCGGAATCGCTTTCGGTGGGCCGGAAGGTGGTCAGGTCGACGCCGAGCGGGATGCGCCGGACGTTGGTCGCGCCGATCCTGTCGAATTCGGCGGTGGCGAAATTCGAGGTCACCACCACCTTTTCGGCGCGGACGCAGAGTCGGCGGTTGGCCAGGTCGGCGGCGGCGGCGAGCGGGAAGCCGCGCGGCACCCTGGAACGCAGTATGGCGTCGATGCGCTCGTGCGAGAACAGCACCAGCGGCACCCCGGTGCGGCGGGCCCATGGCGCGAGCCATCGGACGCTGAGTTTATCGCTGCATTCGAGGACGTCCGGGTAGAGCCGGTCCAGCACGACGCGGGTGCGGCGCGCGGTCAGCACGTGGTATCCGGCGGCCCCGAATTTGGGGCTGCGCACCGTGATTCGGCGTCCGGCCGGGGTCTGTTCGTCGGAGTCGGCGGGCCCCGGCACCACCAGCACCCGCTCGTGACCGGCGACCGTGTAACCGCGCCCGATCTCGTCGACGCAGGTGCGTAGCCCGCCGGAAGCGGGGGTGTAGAAGTTGGCCAGTTGGACGATGCGCACTAGCCGACCGCCGATCCGACCAGATCGGCATAGGTGCTCGCCTGCGCGCCCGCCGTGAGTGCCGCGTCCACGGCTCGCAGCGTAGTCTCCCGCAGCCCCGGACGGGTGAGGTCGTCGGGATGCAGGGCAAGCCGCACCAGCCCGCCACGGACCGCGGTGCGGCGCGCGAACCGCTCGAACAAGTCGGCGCCGAGCCGCTCGGACCAGCCGCCGCCGGGGCGGTGCGAGAGCGCGAAGCCGCGGTGCAGCCGCCCGGTGCGCAGCTCCTTCGCGCCGAAGTGATTGGTGGTGTGGGTGAATCCGGCATCGCGCAGCGCGCGCTCCGCCGCGGGCGATGCCAACCAGCCCGGCGGGGTGAAACCCGTTGTGGACAGCCCGAATTCGGACATGACCGCGGTGGCCGCGCGCAGCTTCGCCGCCGCGGTCGCGGCATCGAGCGCCGCGAATTCGGCCGCACCTCGCGCGACGGCCCGGCCGACGGCGCGGCGGGCCAGCGGACCCTCCGGTCCGGCGCGGTGGATCCAGCCGTGCACCATGAGCTCGTCGCCGCCCGCCCGCCGCTCCCGGAGGAACGCCGCGTAATCCGGATGGTCGGCGAGCCGCTCGCCGCGCCACGGACCCGGGATCACCAGCAGCGACACCGGAATGCCGAAGGCATCCGCGTCGGCGCACCAGCGCGCCGTCTGCGCCGCACTCGCCGGTGCGACGTCATGGATGCTCACCACCAACCGCGCACACACGCCCGGAAGGTAACACCGCCCGGTAGCCGCAACTTGAACACCAAGGTGGTGTCGTTTGAAGATCATCGTTCGCGTCCACCCGATTACCGGACCTTCGCGCTCGCCGAATTTCAATTGCCGCAGTGGCCGCCAATTGCCCGTATCGGCGGCGAGAAGTTCATGCGAATCTGCTATGGACGAAGGTGAACGGGGTAGGCGGGCAAGGGAATTCGAGTAGTGTCCCAGGCGGCGCGGCGTATGATCGGGCCAATGCGAGTTCCCGGGGGAAATATGAGTGAGCCGGTGACCGCGGACTGGGACGGGTTCGTGCGAGCACTGGCGCGCTGTTTGAACGAACTACCCAGCCGGGCGACCCTGATCATCGCGGCGCCCGGCAATCGCTATGTGCAATTCGTGCAGTACGACATCAAACTTTCCGCCGAACTCACCGGCAATCAGTATCTGGCTCGGCCGATTTCGGAAGACGCCGCCAAGGCGCTGCGCGATTACGGTTGGACCGAGCCCGCGGTGGATAATTGGACCCGCACCCTTTTCTGGCCGATTTCCGGCAAAGGCATGCTCGCGTTCGCCCGTTCGGTGGCATACGGCCTGCACGACGCGCTCGGCGTGCGCACCCCGGCCGAACTGCGCGCCATGGGCTGGACCGAGGCATCCGGTGATCTGGATCTCACCGTGCTCGGACCCATCGCCCGGCGCGGACTGAACTGACCTGCCGCCGCTCGGCGGTTTCGCGCCGCTCACTAAGCTGGACGGTATGGCAGCAGGTAAGCCCACCAAGGAAGCGAAGGCCGCGGCGAAAGCGGCCCGCAAGCAGCAGTCGAAGGAACGCCGTCAGCAGCTGTGGCAAGCGTTCCAGATGCAGCGCAAGGAAGATAAGCTGCTGCTGCCGCTGATGATCGGCGCGCTGGTGGGCAGCATCGTGGTGTTCCTGGTGCTCGGCCTGATCTTCGGGCTGTCCTGGTTCCTGGTGCCGGTGGGTGTGCTGCTCGGCGTGCTGCTCGCGTTCATCATCTTCGGCCGCCGGGTGCAGAAGAATGTGTATGCCAAGGCGGAGGGTCAGGCGGGCGCCGCCGCATGGGTGTTGGACAACCTGCAGGGCAAGTGGCGGGTGAGCAACGGTATCGCCGCGACGACGCAGCTTGACGCGGTGCACCGGGTGATCGGCCTGCCCGGCGTCATCCTGGTCGCCGAGGGCGCCCCGCAGCGGGTGAAATCCCTGCTGGCACAGGAGAAGAAGCGGACGGCGCGGCTGGTCGGCGACACCCCGATCTACGACATCATCATCGGCAACGAGGAGGGCCAGGTTCCGCTCAAGGACCTGCAACGGCACCTGACCAAGCTGCCACGCAATATCGACGCCAAGCGGATCGACCTCATCGAAGGCCGTCTCGCCGCGCTCAACTCGCGCACCGGCCCGGCGCTGCCGAAGGGTCCGATGCCGACGGGCGCGAAGATGCGCGGCGTGCAGCGCACCATCCGCCGTCGCTGATCGGCGAAACTGTCAAGGCCCGTATCCCGCTTGGGGATACGGGCCTTCGCGCTATTCGGCCGAGGTGATTTCAGCGGGCGTGATTTCAGCGGGGGCGATTTCAGCGGGCGCGGACCAGTGCGGTGCCGGTGGCCCTGTCGTGCATGCCACGCCCGTCGGCATCGGTGAACAGCGCGGGCACCACGAACACCAGCAGCGCCTGGCGGGCCAGCGCGCGCACCAGGCCGACACCCACCGGCGCATCGATCCGGATGGTCCGCAGCCGCAGGAAGTACTGGCCCGGCGTGTAACCGAACAGCGTCACCGCGCCGACGCCGATCACGAACCACACCAGCAGCGTCAGGCTGGAGGTCGAGCCGCCGCGCACGAACAGAGCGGAAATGCCGAGCGCGATAAGCCAATCCACGAGCAGCGCGACCACCCGGCGACCCAGCCCGACCAGCGAACCGGCGCCCTCGCGCGGGAGGCCGAGCAGTTCACCCGGATAGTCGGAGGTCGGCGAATCACCGGATTCCGCGGAAGGTCCGGAAAGCCAGGAGCCGGTCGTACGTCCCATACCTTCAGGATAGGGGAGCGTCGCGCGCCGGAAATCCGGCCCGGCGCGGGCGGCCGGGGTGCGACACACATCGAGCAACTACCCAGTGCCTGTTGCCCGTTCATAGCCGGGTGGCAGGATCTAGCATGCTGTTCGCTCCGGGCGGGCAAACCCGCCCGATCAGCCGCACGTGTAACACTGGCGAAACACGGTCTTGACTACTGGGAAACTTCGCGTCCATAGCGTCAGGTCGCGACGTGCCCATGCAATCGACACTCGCTGGGAACCGATCCGTTAAGGAGAACAAGTGACGTTCAGCACGGCCGACGAGGTCATCAAATACATCAAAGAAGAGGAGGTCGAATACGTCGACATCCGCTTCAGCGATCTTCCGGGTGTGCAGCAGCACTTCTCGATCCCGGCCAAGGCGTTCACCGCTGACCTCGCCGAAGAAGGACTAGCCTTCGACGGCTCCTCCGTTCGTGGTTTCCAGTCCATCGACGAGTCGGACATGCTGTTGCTGCCCGACTACGGCACCGCCCGCATCGACCCGTTCCGCGCGGCGAAGACGCTGAACCTCAACTTCTTCGTGCACGACCCGTTCACTCGCGAGGCCTACAGCCGCGACCCGCGTAACGTCGCGCGCAAGGCGGAGGAGTACCTGAAGAGCACCGGCATCGCCGACACCGCGTACTTCGGGCCCGAGGCGGAGTTCTACATCTTCGACTCGATCCGCTACGACTCGGCCATGAACGGCGCCTTCTACGAGATCGAATCGATCTCCGGCTCCTGGAACACCGGCGCCGAATTCAACCCGGACGGCACGCTGAACCGCGGCTACAAGGTTCGTAACAAGGGCGGCTACTTCCCGGTCGCGCCGTACGACCACTACGTCGACCTGCGCGACAAGATCTCCACCAACCTGCAGAACGCCGGTTTCGAACTGGAGCGCGGCCACCACGAGGTCGGCACCGCCGGCCAGGCCGAGATCAACTACCGGTTCAACACCCTGCTGTCCGCCGCCGACGACCTGCAGCTGTTCAAGTACATCGTCAAGAACACCGCATGGGCCGAGGGCAAGACCGTCACCTTCATGCCGAAGCCGCTGTTCGGTGACAACGGCTCGGGTATGCACGTGCACCAGTCGCTGTGGAAGGACGGCAAGCCGCTGTTCCACGACGAGGCCGGCTACGGCGGTCTTTCGGATCTGGCGCGCTGGTACATCGGCGGCATCCTGCATCACGCGCCGTCGCTGCTGGCGTTCACCAACCCGACCGTGAACTCCTACCACCGCCTGGTGCCCGGCTACGAGGCCCCGATCAACCTGGTGTACTCGCAGCGCAACCGCTCCGCGGCCGTGCGCATCCCGGTCACCGGCAACAACCCGAAGGCCAAGCGCATCGAGTTCCGCGCGCCGGACTCCTCGGGCAACCCGTACCTGGCGTTCGCCGCCATGATGATGGCGGGCCTGGACGGCATCAAGAAGAAGATCGAGCCGGCCGCCCCGGTCGACAAGGACCTCTACGAGCTGCCGCCCGAGGAGGCCAAGAACATCCCGCAGGCGCCCACCAGCCTGTCGTCCGTCATCGACCGGCTCGAGCAGGACCACGACTACCTCACCGAGGGTGGCGTCTTCACCGACGACCTGATCGAAACCTGGATCCAGCTCAAGCGCGACAACGAGATCGCCCCGGTGAACCTCCGCCCGCACCCGTACGAGTTCGAACTCTACTTCGACGTGTAAGTCGTTGTAGCACAAGGCGTTACGTCCAAAGGCCCTCCCGCAACGGCGCGGGAGGGCCTTTTCTGTCAGGTGCCGCTGCTTCGAATATGTGCTGGCGGGTTGGGCCGCAGAGCGAAAGACTCAGCTGCTGTGGATATGGGGATCTCTGGTTTCGAGCCGTCCTGCCTGGTCGGGGTCGAGGCGGTTCGGCAGGCGCACTGGCCACGTCTGGCGATGCTCACCGGTAGGGCGCTGACGGGGTTCGCCTTGGTGCGCTTCATCGAGGACGGGGACTGGTACGCCGAATGCCCGGTGGTGTTGGACTTCGACGGCGTCCAGGTGGAGATCTGCCATACGAAGTTCGACGAACTCTCGATCGGCTGGGACACGATCGATACTGCGGTGGCCATTACCGGATGGGAATGGTTCGAGCTCACGCCCGAGTGGTCACACCGCGATGAACGCCTCGAATCATTTGTCGGTCAAGAACTGCGAGAAGTCGCGTTGCTCGAGTGGCGGCCGAAAGACTACGACCTGGCAGCTGGAACCGTGGCGGTGGAGTTCGCCTTCGCCGGAGGCTGTCTACGGATCGTCAACGGTCTCGACGAGAACCGTATCGAGGTCGGGGCGCCCCACCCGGATTACATCCGACACCAGCTGGGGCGCTGAGCTCTATCGCTCTGTCGAATGCTGCTCGATCTCAATTCACGCCGAACTGCACCATCAGATAGCGTGGTCGCTCCGAGGGCTGCCGGATTCTCAGGGGCGAGCCGAATTCGTTGTGGCTCGGTAATATTCACTTGCTGAGCAGCTTCTCTTGCGAAGGCGCGCGATCGCGGCTTCTGGGTCAGAACCACAACGGTGGCAAAAACATCGGCACGGGAGGGTTGCGCCGGGCGATGGGCTTCGGATCCGAATAGGATTGTGGGAGCAATCTCGGGGAGGGTGCTGTGGTGCGGTTCTTGCGGCCGTATACGATCGATCTGGACGGGGTGCGATGCGTTGGGGCCTATGGGGGTGAGTTCGCGGATGTGGTTGCGGACGAGGTGGGGGAGTTGTTCGGTCCGCTGGACGGGGTGCTGCGCGAACGTGGTTCGGCGCTGACCGGGCGGGATGTGTTGCGGCAGTTGCTCTGTGGTGAACCCAAGCGGGATGAGCTCGGGCCTTGCTATGGATATGCGTTGCATCTGCTCTGCGAGTACGGCGGATGTGCGCTGTCCGGTTGGGCGGTGCGGGCGGGGTGGTCGGATGCGGTGCGGGACGGGTTGGCCGCTGTGGGAGTGGATTTCGATCCCATGTGTTTGGTCGGCTCGGGTGCTCCGGTCGAACTGCCGCCCTATGATGGGTCGCCGCGGATCGGATCGCTTACTTGCGGCGAAATCGCCGCGTTGTCAAACGAATTCGCTGGTTTGCGGTCGGCGCGCTTGCGCGACCGGCAGATTGCCGAAGCGGTGGACGAACTGATCGATTGGTTGCAGATCTGCCTCGATCGGGATCTCGATCTGATGTGTTTTCTACTGTAGGACTGATCGAAACCGGCTCCGGCGCAACGGTTCGAGGCGGGTCTCTACCCGACCGCGCACTCGGCGTGACTGTGGCTCTCAATCGACCGGCTCCCAAACGAGTTCGGCGTATCCGTCCCATCGGTCGGTGCTCCAAGCCCAGATCAGGTCCGCTACCGTCAGCGGGTCATGCACCGTCGCGCCGACATGTTCGTCGTCACGAACCTCCAGGCGGTAGTCGTCGGGTGCGTTGCGATAGGTCTGGATGAACGAGTCGGTCCCGGCTCTGTCGACGGTCAGGAACGGCGCCGGCGCCAGTTCGGCCAAGCGCGGCAACCAGTTCCGCAATCGGCGGTGCGTCAGCGTCGAGAACGTTCTGACACCGCCGAGGCTCACTCGCACGTCACGCCGCATCTCCACCGGACCGAGCGTGCTGTCCCCGGCGTCGTACAGCAGAAACGCGGTATCCGCGAGCAATTCCTCCAGCGTCGCCAACATTCGCCACCCCGCGTGGTCCGGCACCGCTACCCGCAGACAATCCCCGATGATCTCGAACATCGCTCGCGCGTTCCACACCGGGATCGCGGTATTCCAGTCGCACACCCCGGCCGCGATCGGCGTGAGCGCAGGGTCTTCCGCCTGGCCTCGCTGCGAATCGATATGTGCGGCAACGTCATCCGCCGTGGCCGCGACCCCCGGCGGCAACACCGCGAACTCGTAGCCCATACAACCAACCTAACTGGTGTCGAGCGCGCCCCGGCTCGGTTCGGAGTTTATCCGCGCCGACCCACTTCACCGCCCGCCTCGGGGTCTCCCGCCTTCAGACCGGCTATTTGATTGTCCAGCCCGACGTCGCCGAGGTCCTTGCCACCCGCGACGGTGTCGAATACATCGGGCTCGAGTCCGGTCAGCAGCTTGTCCGGGTACGCCTTCACGGCAAATCCCAGATCGCCGAAAAGACCTCTGGCCCACTCGATACATTCGTCGAGTTCGGTCAGGCGCTGGCCGCAGGCCGATTTCGGCACCACGAAACAAGCGGCATAAAGCCGAGACGACGAATATGAATGACAAATTCGATAAGACCATTGCGGCCCAAGATCATTCGCCCATAGCGTACCAGGGATCCGGCCACCGCCGCCGTCGGTATCGACGCAGCAGTGGTCACCGCGCGGGCGATGTGCCACCCCGCCGCGCACCCGCGACCGCGAAGCCGAGCAGAACCACACCGGCGGCGACGCCCGTCCACGACGGCCCGGTCGACAGCACCGCTGACAGTCCGGCCCCAGCGATCGCGACCACGATCAAACTCCAAGCGAGCCAACGGAACAGCGGCGCGCCGAAGGTCGCGGCGAACGGCAGGAAATGCACACCGACCACGAAAACCACCCACGGCACGGTGAGGTCGGCCCGATGGAAACCACGCGCCAGAACCTGCGCGCCGACCACGATGGCAAGCACCTCTATGGCCACGGCCAGCCAGTAGATCCGCAGCGCGCGACGATCCGGTCGCCGGGCGTCGTCGGCGGGCCGACGCATGATGTACCAGATCGCCGCGCCGAATCCGGCGACGCCGAGCACCCGGGCCACCGCGACAACCGCGCCGCCGAGCGGCCCGGCATTGAGAACGACGAAGATCAGCCCCGCGATCGCGCCGATCAACGAGCCGGTACGCCTGCTACCCATCGGCTAATTGAACACCGAGACACGCGGACCGGCACCCCGGCAGACCGGGTGATAAATACAGCCCATACGGTATGCGTATTACCTATTTTTCGACGGCAGGAGGATCGATGGTGGCCAGGACGTTCGCGGGGGTGGCGGCGGTGGTGCTGCTCGGCCTCGGGGCGGGCGGGTGTTCCGCGCATTCCGGTGACGATCGGATCCCGGTGCGGGCGATGGTCATCACCATGTTCGATCCGGAGGCGAAGCCGTGGGTGGAGCGGCAGCAGTGGACGCACGAAATCCAGGTGGCGGGTGTGCGGACGCCGGTGCGCTGCAACGATTCCGGCCTGTGTCTGATGGTCACCGATATGGGCAAGGTGAATGCCGGGTTGTCGACCGAGGCCGTGCTCGCGAGCCCGAAGCTGAACCTCGACAAGGCGTACTTCATCACCGCGGGCGTGGCGGGCACCCCGCCGGCGGCGGGCACGCTCGGCTTCGGCGCCTGGGCGCACTGGGTGGTGGATGTCGATTTGGGGCATCACGTGCTGGTGCAGGACGATCCGAGCATCCCGAACGGGTATCTCCCGCACGCCAAACCGAGCACCCAGGTCTACGAGTTGAACGGCGCGCTGGTCGACGCGGTGTACCGCAACACCAAGGATGTCGCACTGGCCGAAAGTCAGGAAGCGACCGCGGCACGGGCCGCGTACCCGGGGCTCACCGAGATGAAACCCTATGTCGCGCAATGCGATACGGCGACCGGTGACAACTTCTACTCTGGCGCGCAGTCCTCGGCGCAGGCCGCCTACATCGTCGGGCTGCACACCGGCGGCAAGGGCAAGTACTGCACCACCCAGATGGAGGACAACGGCACGGCCGCCGCGCTGGCCCGCGCGGGCAAACTGGACCGGTATGTGAACCTGCGCACCGCAAGCAATTTCGACCAGCCCCCGCCGGGACGCACGGTGGCTCAGGCGATGGCCGATGTCGAATCCGGCGGCTTCTCACCGGGTTTCCCGCTGGCCATCGAGAACGCCTACCGGCTCGGCCTGGCGGCGGCGGACTACCTGACCAAACACCCGGATCTCAACTGAGTCACACCGCGCGCAGATACCAGTCGACGCGGCCGTCATCGTCCTCGGTGGTGTGGCTGAAGGCGAATCCGGCGCGCCGGGCCACGCCCGCCGAGGCGACATTCTCCGGATCCACCCGGATCACCGCGCATTTCGCGAGTTCCGATTCGGCCAGGAAGCGGCAGACGAGTTCGACGGCACGGGTGGCATAGCCCCGCTTACGCCAGTCGGGGTACACGCCGTACGCCAGATTCGCTTGTCCAACAGCGAGATACGGCTGCCTGGTGTGCGCGTCGATGGTGCCCGCGAGCGTGCCGCTCACCGCGTCGACGATCGCGAAGGTGCGGCTGGCCCCATTGTTGCGCCACCGTAGCTCGCATCGATCGAAGTGCGCCACAACGGATTCCAACGTGCCCCGGCCGCCGTTGAGCCAGTGCGCCAACTCGTCGTCCTCACCGGCGAGATGCGCCTCGGCGTCCGCGATCACGATGGGCCGCAGCGTGACAACCCCGTCCGACACAACCACTCGCCCATCGTCGCGAGTCGTCCGACGGGTCCGCAAGCCCTTTATCCCGGTGGCCTCGCGGGCAGACGGGCGCCCCCCGCGAGCGCCCGTCAAGCGATCCGCACTCCGGTGTCGAGATCGCCGTCGAGGAGTGCGGCGCCGAGGGTGGTGAGCTGGTGCCGCACCGAATTGCGGTGCCGTGTGCTCTCGATCAAGCCCGCATCGCGCAGGATCGAGGCATGCTCGCTGGCGGTCGCCGGCGAGATGGCCAGTTGCCCGGCCAATTGCGTGGTGGTGCAGCCGTCGGCGATGGCCTGGAGCGCGGCGGCGCGGGTGCGGCCGAGCAGCGCGGTGAGCGCCTCGTTGGGCGGCCGGGGACCCCACGCGGTCGCGAGATCGCCGATATCGCGCAGCACCGGAACGAGCAGGGTGTACGGCCCGTCGGTTTCGATGCTCGACCGCAGCAGCAGCGGCTCGGGCCAGACGAAAAGCGAAGGGACGACGACCAATCCGCGGCCATTCGGCCGTATGTCGTGGCAGCCGCGCAGCCGCATCACCTCCAGCACCGGCGTATGCCACCGCACATGCGGCCGCAGCGCGGCGAACAGCCCGTGCACACCTTCGGTCGCCATGACGCGGGCCATCCGGTCCGCCGCCGACTCCAGATACGACTGCACGTGCGCCCAGCGCCCGCCGAACGCCACCTCGTGGAATGCCTCCACCGCGGTCGCGAGCTCGCGCAGCGCGGCACCGTCGGCGTCCGGCAGCTTGGCGGTCCAGCCGGGCAGCGGCCTGTCCCCGGACGCGGCCAAACGGCCTACCGTGCAACCGATTTCGCGCCGCAGCTCCTCCCTGGACACCAGCCGCAGCGCTTCCAGCCCCTCCGGCAGCGAGCGCGCGCCGCGGGTCGGGGTGATCAAATCGACGAACTCGTTGATATTCGGTACCAGATCGGCGAGCATCCCGAAATCGCACGGGATTTCGCGCAGCACCGTGCTGCGCCATCCGTCGAATATGGCCAGGCGGGCCCGCCGCAGCATCCGCGAAGCGAGCATGGTTTCACCGAGCGCGCCGAGCGGCGCGCCGACGCGCACCCGCAGCAGATCCTCCGAGGTCAGCACGACCCGCTTCATAACGGCCCCTGAGGAGTGTCCATAGGGGCAGCCTACGAACCGGTACGCCCGCCGCGCACCCTCTTTCGGCCACGGCCGAATCAGATGTTGCTGGGGAATACCGTGATCGAGGTAGCGGCGAACCGGATGCGCTGTCCCGGCCGCAGTTCGGGCATATCCTCGACGGGATCGACCACCGCGAGCCCGGGTTCGAGGTCCACCGCGAAAACATCCTCGTCGACGCTCGCCACCACGCCGCTGACCACCACGGCACCGTTCACGCCGGCGATGCCCGACCACTCCGGCTCGGCGGGCAGCCACCGTGCGACACCGTCGATATCGACCTCGATGTCGTACTCCCGGCCGGGTTCGGCGGGATCGTCACCCTGCCATACCGCGGGCCACTCCCGCCCGCGCTCGCCGAGCAGCGCCGTGGAACCGGCCGCCGCGCCTTTCGCCACGAATACCCGCATGAGCAAGCAACTTTCGCTCCGACAGTCCGGATGAGCAGGGGCGTACGACATCTCCGCCCCGCGCTCGACCATACTCGCAGGCCCGGGTCAGGTGTTGGCTTTGGTCTGTTCGCGCAGCGTCTCGGCGAGCTGGGGCGGCATCGATTCGTGCCGCAGATAGGCGCGGGTGAAGCGGCCGGTGCCGTGCGAGAGCGAGCGCAGATCTATTGCGTAGCGGGCGAGTTCGAGTTCGGGCACCTCGGCGCGAACCGTGGTGCGGCCGGTCCCGGATGGTTCGGTGCCGACGACGCGGCCGCGGCGCCCGGACAGATCGCTCATCACCGGGCCGAGATAGTCGTCCGAAACCTCGACGCTCACCTCGGCTATCGGCTCCAGCAGGCTGATCCGGGTAGCGGCGGCGGCCTCGCGCAGTGCGAGCGCACCCGCCATCTGGAAGGCCGCGTCGGAGGAGTCGACCGAATGCGCCTTCCCGTCGTAGAGCGTTATCCTGATGTCCACCAACGGATTTCCGGCGACCAGTCCGCGCGCGGCCTGCGCCCGCACACCCTTCTCCACCGACGGTATGAACTGCCGGGGCACCGCGCCGCCGACCACCTTGTCCACGAATTCGATACCGGATCCGCCGGGCAGCGGCTCCACCTCGATCTCGCAGATGGCGTACTGCCCGTGCCCGCCGGACTGTTTGACGTGCCGCCCGCGCCCGGTGGCCTTGCCCGCGAACGTCTCCCGCAGCGCCACCCGATGTTCCACCAGGTCCACCTGCACGCCGTAGCGGGTGCGCAGCCGCTCCAGCGCGACGTCGCGATGCGCCTCGCCGAGGCACCACAGCACGATCTGATGGGTTTGGCTGTTCTGCTCCAGCCGTATGGTCGGATCCTCGGCGACGAGCCTGGTCAGGCTCTGGGACAGCTTGTCCTCATCGGCCTTGCTGTGCGCGTGCACCGCGACCGGCAGCAGCGGATCCGGCATGGTCCACGGCTCGATCAGCAGCGGGGTCGCCTTCGCGGAGACGGTGTCACCGGTCTCTGCGTGCCCGAGTTTGGTGACGTAGGCGATATCGCCCGCGATGGCCTGGCCGAGCGGCCGCTGCTGCTTGCCGAACGGCGCGCTGACCGCGCCGACGCGCTCGTCGATATCGTGATCGGCCTCCGGACGGTCCGTGCCGTGTCCGCACACGTGCACCGTCTCATCGGGGTGCAGCGTGCCGGAGAAGACACGGACCAACGACACTCTGCCGACGTACGGATCCGACATGGTCCGGATCACCTCCGCCGCAAGGGGTCCGGCCGGATCGCAGGTGAGGGGTGTGGTCGCGCCGCCGTCGATGGTGTGCGCCGACGGTGCGGGATGTTCTGTGGGCGTTGGGAATCCGCCGACGATCAGCTCCAGCAGTTCGACCGTGCCGAGGCCGTGCCGTGCGCCCTCCGGCGCGGGCGCCGCGATGAGCAGCGGGTGGAAGCTGCCCCGGGCGACGGCCCGCTCCAGATCGGAAATCAATGTGGCCGTATCGATTTCGTCGCCGCCGAGGTAGCGCTCCATGAGCGTCTCGTCCTCGCTCTCGGCGATGATGCCCTCGATGAGGCGGTCGCGCGCGCCGTCGGCGTCGATGCCGTCGATGAGTTTGCGTTCGCCGGAGGAGTAGTCGACGGTCCGTTGCCCGAGCAGATCGATCAGTCCGGTGACGGTGCGGCTCTTCCCCTCGTAGATCGGAAGATGCAGCGGCAGCATACTTTCCGGGGAATCGGCGCCGAGTATGGTGCGGCAGGTCTGCACGACCTGGTCGAATTCGTCCTGCGCGGCGTCGAGGTGGGTGAGCACGATCGCCCGCGGCATACCGAGGTGCGCGCACTCCTGCCACAGCACATGCGTTGCGCCGCCGACGGTTTCGGTGGCCTCGGCGGCGTTCACCACGAACAGCGCCGCATCCGCCGCGCGCAGTCCGGCCCGCAGTTCGCCGACGAAATCGGCGTAGCCGGGGGTATCCAACAGGTTGATCTTGATGCCGTCCCACAGCAGCGGGACCACCGAGAGCTGCACCGAGCGATGCTGGCGGTGCTCGATCTCGTCGTAGTCGGACAGCGATGTGCCGTCCTCGACGCGGCCCGCCCTGTTCAGCGCGCCCGTGGTCAGCGCAAGCGCCTCGACCAGCGTCGTCTTACCGGATCCGCTCGGGCCGACCAGGACAACATTGCGGATGGCCTCCGGCCGCTCCGCCGCCATCGCCTTGCCGTTCACCTCTGCGGGTGCACTCGTCTTCTCGACCATGGTGGTTCCGCTCCCGCTGTGTCGATTGGCGGTGCGCGCGACGGCCAGCGTGGTTTACGCTTCGCCGCCTCCTGACCCGTCGTTCACACCGCAAACACCTGCTGTACTTCGAGCTTCCCACCAACGTTCACCCGGCGCACACGCTTCGCTCGAGATCGTTCCCCGCCCATGGCGCGCCTCGGGCCCCCGCATCCGATGCGAGGGCCCGACCGACGTGAAAATTCAGTTGCCGAAGCGGGCGAGTACCGCGCTGGCTTCCTGCGCCGCGGTGCCCTCCTCGGCGAGATGTGCCATGGTTTCCGGGATTTCGCGGCCGTGATGGCGCATCGCCTGCGCGTAGAGGCGTCCGGCGCGGTACGACGAACGGACCAGCGGTCCGGCCATCACACCGGCGAAACCGATCTCCTCGGCCACCTTCGAATGCGCGACGAACTCCTCCGGCTTCACCCAGCGATCCACCGGGTGGTGCCGCGGCGACGGCCGCAGGTACTGGGTGATGGTGAGGATGTCGCAGCCCGCCTCGTGCAGGTCGCGCATCGCCTGGGTCACCTCGTCGGGGGTCTCGCCCATGCCGAGGATCAGATTGGACTTGGTCACCAGTCCGGCCGCGCGCGCCGCGGTGAGCACCGACAGCGAACGCTCGTAGCGGAAGGCGGGCCGGATCCGCTTGAAGATGCGCGGCACCGTTTCCAGATTGTGCGCCAACACCTCCGGACGCGCGCCGAACACCTCGGCCAGCTGCGCGGGATCGGCGTTGAAATCCGGGATGAGCAGTTCGACGCCGGTGTTCGGGTTGAGTTTCTTGATGGCGCGCACGGTTTCGGCGTACAGCCAGGCGCCGCCGTCGGGGAGATCGTCGCGGGCGACGCCGGTGATGGTGGAGTAGCGCAGGCCCATCGCCTGCACGCTCTCGGCGACCCGGCGCGGCTCGTCGCGGTCCAGCGCGGCGGGCTTACCGGTATCGATCTGGCAGAAGTCGCAGCGCCGCGTGCACTGCTCGCCGCCGATCAGGAACGTCGCCTCGCGGTCCTCCCAGCATTCGAAGATGTTGGGACAGCCCGCCTCCTCGCACACCGTGTGCAGGCCCTCGCGTTTGACCAGGCCCTTGAGTTCGGAGTACTCGGGTCCCATGGTCGCGCGGGTGCGAATCCAGTTGGGTTTGCGCTCGATCGGGGTCTCCGCGTTGCGCGCCTCGATACGCAGAAGCTTGCGTCCTGCCGGTGCTGAAGCTGAGGTCACTTAGTCGACCTTACGCCTAGCTGATCGCTTGCTGTCAGCGTGTCCTTGCCGGTGTGACGTGCGAGATATCGTGTGCGGTAACCGGAAGTTCGCCCTCCAGCGCGCGGACGATCGCGGCGGCCACCGGCCGCTTCACCTCGGCCACCGTCACCTCGCGGCCGAGTTCGCGCGACAGCGTGGTGACACCGGCGTCGCGGATACCGCACGGCACGATCGCCTGGAAGCCGTCCATCGCGGAATTGCAGTTCAGCGAGATGCCGTGCAGGGCGACGCCGCGCTGCACCCGCACGCCGATGGCGGCGATCTTGCGCTCGGAGTAGAGCTCGGTGGCCGGTAGCCACACGCCGGACCGGCCCTCGACCCGGCCGCACACCACGCCCATCTCGGTGCAGACGGTGATCAGCGCCTCTTCGAGCCTGCGCACGTAATTCACCACGTCGACGGGTTCGGCCAGGCGCACGATCGGATAGCCGACCAGCTGCCCGGGCCCGTGCCAGGTGATCTTGCCGCCGCGGTCGACCTGGATGACGGGGCTGCCGTCGATCGGCATGTCCTCCGCCTCGGTGCGCCTGCCCGCGGTGTAGACGCTGGGGTGCTCGAGCAGCAGCAGATGGTCGCTGCCCAGCCCGTCGGCACGCTGTCCGGCGATCTCGCGCTGCAGGTCCCATGCGGCGTAATAGTCGATCAGTCCGAGATCCTCGACC
The DNA here is from genome assembly GCF_020361265.1 of Nocardia sp. JCM 34519.1. Classification (NCBI taxonomy): domain Bacteria; kingdom Bacillati; phylum Actinomycetota; class Actinomycetes; order Mycobacteriales; family Nocardiaceae; genus Nocardia; species Nocardia sp. JCM 34519.1. The sequence continues at coordinate 110,675 of NZ_JAIRBR010000009.1, read as the reverse complement.
ACGACGGGGGTGCTGTCGAAGCGAGCGGACCAAGTGGTGCGCGAGTCGTTCACGGGATCGACGGTACGCTGAGGTCTTTACGATATTCCACTGGCCGGGTGTGTGGAGTGCCACACGGTTGCCGGGTTTACCGGATAGGCGACCGGAAATGTCCAGGTGGAAGTATTTCGCGGACAATTCCTACCGGTTCGAACCGGTTGCGCGGCAATACTTATCGGACCTCGACCGGAATGGTCAGTTGCATCAGCGTCAGATCCAGCCAGCGGTCGAACTTGCGGCCCACCTCCGGGAACCGGCCGATGGTGACGAAGCCGAAACGCTCGTGCAACGCGATCGACGCGCTGTTGGTCGACTCGATCCCGGCGATCACCGCGTGCACGTCACCGGCTCGGCGCGCCCGGTCGAGCAATTCGGTGAGCAGCAGCGTCGCCACCCCGCGCCGCTGGAACCGCTCGTCGACGTACACCGAATTCTCCACCGTGTACCGGTAGCCGACCTTCGGCCGCCACGGACCGTAACTCGCGTAACCCGCCAACTCGCCATCGATTTCGGTGACGAGCACCGGCTGCCCCGCCGCGGTCCGGTTCGCGAACCAGGCCTCCCGGTCGGCGATGCCGACCTGCTCGATATCCCAAATCGCCGCCGAGGTGGCGATATTCGCGTTGTGGATCGCGAGAATCGCCGGTAGGTCGGCGGTGGTCGCGTCGCGCACCTTCATCGTGGATCTCCGCTTCGGCCCAGCGTCGCCGCCAGCGCGGCGCCGATGGTCGGGTGATGGAACTGATAGCCCGCCTCTTCGAGGGCGGTCGGAATCGCCCTGGGGCCGTGCAGAATCGCCTCCTCCGCGAATTCACCGACCAGGGCGCGCAGGGCGAAGGCGGGTACGACGAACGGGGTCGGGCGATGCAGCACGCGGCCGAGGGCGCGGGTGAACTCGGCATTGGTCACCGGCGCCGGGCCGACCGAATTGATCGGTCCCGCAATGGTTTCGGTATCGAGTGCGAAGAGGATCGCACCGATCTCGTCGTCCAGCGAGATCCAGGGCGTGTATTGGCGCCCGTCACCGAGCCTGCCGCCGAGGCCGAGCGAATACAGCGGCCGCAGCATGCCGAGCATGCCGCCGCCGCCCGCGAGCACCACCGCACTGCGCAGCAGCACCGTTCGCACGCCCGCGTCGGCGGCGGGCCGGGTGGCCGCCTCCCAGTCCTGGCACAGCGTCGCGAGGAAACCCGTTCCGGCGGAAGCGGATTCGTCGACCACCCGGTCACCGGTGGCGCCGCCGTAGTAGTGCACGCCGCTGGCGTTCACCAGCACCGGCACCCCGGCGGCGGCCACCGCGTTGGCCAAGACGTCGGTCGGGGTGATGCGGCTGTCCCGCAGCTCCTGTTTGAAGCTGCCGTTCCAGCGGCGTCGCCCGAGTCCGGCGCCGCACAGATTGACCGCCGCGTCCGCCCCGCGCAGCGCCCGCTCGTCCAGCTCGGCCCGCGCGGGATCCCAGCGGAATTCGTCGGGGGCCGCGGTGGGACGGCGCACCAGACGGGCCACCTCGTGCCCGTCGCGGCGCAGTGCCGCGACGAGCGCCGTCCCGATCAGGCCGGACGAGCCGGCGATCACGACCTTCATTCGGCTTACAGACCGAGGTCGGCCTCGAACGCCGCTTCCTCGAGCCGGTGCCGGATGGTGGTCAGGAAGCGACCGGCATCCGCACCGTCGATGAGGCGGTGATCGTAGGTGAGCGGCAGGTAGCACATCGAGCGGACGCCGATGGATTCGTTACCGGTCTCGTCGGTCACCACCACCGGGCGCTTGACGATCGCGCCCGTGCCGAGCATGCCCGCCTGCGGCGGCATCAGGATCGGGGTGTCGAACAGCGCGCCCTGGCTGCCGATATTGGTGATGGTGAAGGTGCCGCCGGCCAACTCGTCCGGCTTCAGGCCGCCGTTGCGGGCCCGGTTGGCGATATCGGCGATGGCACGGGCCAGACCGGCCAGCGACAGGTCGCTGGCGTTGTGGATGACCGGGGAGATCAGGCCCTGCTCGGTGTCGACGGCGATGCCGAGGTGCACCTTCGCGTGGTAGGTGATCTCCTTGGTGTCCTGGTTGTAGCTGGCGTTCACGTTCGGGTGCACGCCGAGCGCCTCGACGACGGCCTTGGCGAAGAACGGCAGGAACGTCAGGTTGACGCCCTCGCGCTCCTTGAACGCCGCCTTGGCCTGCGCGCGCAGGTGCGCGATCTTGGTGACATCGGCCTCGTGCACCTGGGTGAGCTGCGCGGTGGTCTGCAGCGATTCCAGGGTCTTGGTCGCGGTGATCTGCCGGATGCGGCTGGCCTTCTGGACCGTGCCGATCAGCTGCGCGAGCTGCGGGCGTTGGGCGGCGGACGCGGCGGCCGGAGCCTTGGCGGCGGGGGCGGGTGCCGGTGCGGCGGCAGCGGCTGGTGCCTTCTTGGCCTCGGCGGCGGCGAGCACGTCCTGCTTGCGGATGCGGCCGCCGACGCCGGAGCCGCTGACCGACGCCAGGTCGACACCGTTCTCCTCGGCCAGCTTGCGCACCAGCGGGGTGACATACGGGGTCGCACCGTTGCCGGACGGCGCTGCGGCCGGAGCGGGTGCGGTCGCGGCCGGAGCGGGCGCGGGGGCCGGTGCGGGTGCGGCGGCGGCCGGTGCGGGCGCAGGTGCCGGAGCAGGTGCGGGGGCCGGGGCCGGTGCGGGGGTCGGAGCGGCCGGTGCCGGGGCAGGAGCAGCCGGGGCCGGAGCCGCGGCGGCCGGTGCGCCGGAGCCGATCACGCCGAGCTGACCGCCGACGGCGACCACATCGTCTTCCTGCGCGGTGATCTCCAGCAGGGTGCCCGCGACCGGCGACGGGATCTCGGTGTCGACCTTGTCGGTGGAGACCTCGAGCAGCGGCTCGTCGACGGCCACCTGATCACCGACGGCCTTGAGCCAGCGGGTGACGGTGCCCTCGGTCACCGACTCGCCGAGCTCGGGCATCTTCACCGAGGTGCCGGAGGCGGGGGCGGCGGGGGCGGCTGCCGGGGCGGGCTCGGGCGCCGGGGCCTGAGCGGCCGGTGCGGGCGCGGGCTCCGACGCGGCGGGCGCCGGGGCGGGGGCGGGCGCGGCCTCGGGGGCTGGCGCGGGCGACGCGGCGGGGGCTTCGTCCGCACCGCTGATCACACCCAGTTCGCCGCCGACCTCGACGGTGTCGTCCTCCTTGGCGACGATCTTCGACAGCACGCCCGCCGCGGGGGACGGGATCTCGGTGTCGACCTTGTCGGTGGAGACCTCGAGCAGGGGCTCGTCGACCTCGACCGTGTCTCCTTCCTGCTTCAGCCACCTGGTCACCGTTCCCTCGGTGACGCTCTCACCAAGAGCCGGCATCTGGACGGAGAAGGCCATGTCCGTTGACTCCTCTGACTGCTCGACGGGTTCTACAACAGTTGATCTCTGGCGGACACCGCACCGCGGTTTGCGGCGGGAGCCCGGAAGCCGCCGATCATTCTGCGCGGCACCGGAGATCCGTGTGGTTCTTGTACCGCGACCATCCTTGCACTCGTCCGGGTGCGGTGTAGCACAGGGCGGGGGAGAGTCGGCAGCTGGCAAGATGGAATAACCGGCGGGCAGTGCTTCTCCGGGTTGGAAAGGAGGTCGGCGTCGATGGGTTTGCTGGATCGTTTCCGTGGCGCCGCAACCGGGGGCGGCGGGCCGCGTCCCGGTTTCCGGGGGAATGACGACGCCAGGTACCTCGCCGAGTGGGTGCGCACCCATGTCGGCGTGGAAGGCTTCGTCGAACCGAAGACGGCGGTGACCGATGTCACGGTCGTGCTGGTCGCGGCGGACGGCGAATGGACCCGCCGACTCGTCGGCGAGCAGGGTGCGCAGCGGCTTGCCCGTGATTTGCGGATCCCGGTCTACGACGTCGGTAAAACCGGATATCCGCAACGGATGCGGGACTACGACGCGCGCAGGCGGGCCGAGCGGAAGCGGGCCATGGACGAGGATCTGCGCGATCTATAGTTTCCAGCTATCGATCCGATTGTCGCCGAATGCCTTACGCATCGAAACGGCCCACCGGGATCCGATGGGCCGTCGCGTCACGGGACGAAACGATTACTCGGCCGCGATATCCTCGATCACCGCGATGAGGGTGCGCACCGGAACGCCGGTGCCGCCCTTGCCGATGTAGCCGAACGGTCCGCCGGTGTTGTACGCCGGACCCGCGACGTCCAGGTGCGCCCACTGCACGCCCTCGGGCACGAACTCCTTGAGGAACAGCCCGGCCAGCAGCATGCCGCCATTGCGGTGCGCGGCGACATTGGCCAGGTCGGCGATCTTGGAGTTCAGGTCGGGCCGCAGATCGGCGGGCAGCGGCATGGCCCAGCCGTTCTCGCCCACCTCGCGGGAGATCCTGGCGACCCGGTCGCGGAATTCGTCGGTGCCCATCACGCCGGGCGTGCGGGTGCCGAGTGCGACGAGCTGCGCGCCGGTCAGGGTCGCGACGTCGATCAGGTAGTCGGGACCGTCCTCACCGGCCCGCACGATGGCGTCGGCCAGGATCAGCCGTCCCTCGGCGTCGGTGTTGATCACCTCGACGGTGGTGCCGCCGTACTGGGTGAGCACATCGCCCGGCCGCTGTGCGGTGGCCGACGGCATGTTCTCCGCCATCGGCACCGTCGCGGTGACCGTGACCGGCACGCCGAGGCGCGCCGCCAGCAGTGTGGTGGCCACGACGGCGGCCGCGCCCGCCATATCGGAGGTCATATTCTCCATGTTCTGCGCGGGCTTGATGGAGATGCCGCCGGTGTCGAAGGTGATGCCCTTGCCGATCAGCGCGACCTTCTTCGGGCCGCCCTGGTAGGTGATCCGGATCAGCCGCGGCGGCCGCGACGAACCCTTGCCGACCCCGAGCACGCCGCCGTAACCGGCTGCCTCCAAGGCCTTTTCGTCGAGCACCTCGACCTCCAGCCCGGCGCCCTCGGCCAATGCCTGTGCGCGCGAGGCGAATTCGGCCGGGTAGAGGTGGCTGGGCGGGGTGTTCACGAAATCCCGTGCGGTGGCGACGGCCTCGGCGACCAACTGCGCACGGGTGAGCGCGGCGTCACCGAATTCCGGTTCGGGAACGAGGAATTCGACCCGAGCCACCGGACGCTCGTCGGGCTTGGGCGCCGACTTGTCCGAGCGGAACGGAGTGAACGAGTACGCCCCCAGGTAGAAACCCTCCGCCGCGGCACCGAGATCCAGTCCGCCGAGGGTGGTCGCGACGAGTTCGGTGCCGGTCAGCGCGCGCGCCGCGGTACCGGCCGAGCGGCGGATCTGTTCGGCGTCGACCTTGTCGGGCGCGCCGAGGCCGACCGCGAGCACGCTGGTGACGCCGGCCAGTCCGGACGGCGCGGGGATCCGGTGCGATTCCTCCGCCTTGCCCTTGGCGCCGACCGCGCCCAGTTGGTCGAGCAGTTCGGCGCGCAGGTCGTCGGTGAGAATGTCGCCGAACAGGTCGGCGGGGGCGATCGCGGGACCGGCATCGGAGGAGGTGAGTCCGATGACGAGCACATCGGTATCGGGTCCGATGGTTTGGACACGGGCCAGTTCCGGTCCGAGTGGGCGATCTGCAACAGCTGTCATGGGCACAGGCTATGCGGTCGGTTCGCGGTGGACGGATCCGGTCACACCGCCGATGCCCGATTTCGTGCCATCGCGCCGGCGCGCCGCTACGTTGGCGAGTGGTCGGCAACGAACGAAAGGGTATGGATGGAAACCGGATTGACGGTGCGCCGGGCGGGCGCGGCCGATCGGGACGCGCTGATCGCCGCCTACGCCGCCGCGAACGCCGACGAGGCGGTGTTCGAATGGATTTCGGCGGGCTATCCGGTCGAGGCGATTCAGGCCGGGTTCGTGCCGGAACTGATCGATACCGCGCTGGCCGAGGACGAGATCTGGGTGGCCGGGCCCGGCGCCGAGATCTGGACGGTATCGATCTGGCAGACGCTCACCGACCTCGATCGCGCGACCGCGGTGGCAGTAGAGACCCGGGCGCAGGCCGACGCGCTGCCGGATGTGCGTCCGGTACGCCGTGCGGCGGAGGTCATGGAGTTGCTGGCGCGTGAACATCCGCGCGAATTCCCGCACGGCTATTTGCAGATCGTGGTCACCCGCCCGGAACACCGGGGGAAGGGTTCGACCTCGGCGATACTGGCCGACCGGTTGAAGGCCGCGTCGGATCGCGGTCTGCCGGTATTCCTGGAGGCCAGCACCGAGGGCTCGGCCCGGCTGTACGCGCGGCACGGTTTCACTGCCGAGCCGGTCACTCATGAGCTGCCGGAGTCCGGACCGACCTTGCGCCCGATGTGGTTTCGCGGGTAATCCGCGGCCGAGATCTGCTTCATCCCATGATCCGCCGGGTAGCGGCCCAGGCGCGGTATCGGGCGGTTAAGCTCGCCCCGTGACCGACTCGAACCTGCTGCAAGGCCCCATTCATGCCGTCCATGCCGAGCTGGGCGCCACATTCGCGCCGTTCGGCGGGTGGGAGATGCCCGTCTCGTACGCGGGCACGGTCGCCGAGCACCAGTCGGTGCGCACCGCGGTCGGGTTGTTCGACGTCAGCCACCTCGGCAAGGCGACGGTGCGCGGTGCGGGCGCAGCCGAATTCGTGAATTCGGCGCTCACCAACGACCTCGGCCGGATCCGGCCGGGCAAGGCGCAGTACACGCTGTGCTGCACGCCCGACGGCGGCGTGATCGACGACTTGATCGCCTACTACGTCGCCGACGACGAGATCTTCCTGGTGCCCAACGCCGCCAACACCGCCGCCGTCGTCGCCGAACTGCAGAAGGCCGCGCCGGAGGGCATCACCATCACCGACGAACACCGCGACTACGCGGTATTCGCGGTGCAGGGCCCGAAATCGACCGAGGTGCTCACCGCGCTCGGCCTGCCGACCGACCAGGAGTACATGGCGTACACCGACGCCGAATGGGAGGGTCGCCCGGTGCGCGTCTGCCGCACCGGCTACACCGGTGAACACGGCTACGAACTGCTGCCCCGCTGGGCCGACGCCGAACCGCTGTTCCGCGCGCTGACCGAACAGGTGCGGGCGGCGGGCGGCCAACCCGCCGGGCTCGGCGCCCGCGACACCCTGCGCACCGAAATGGGCTACCCGCTGCACGGCCACGAATTGTCGACGGAGATCTCGCCGGTGCAGGCGCGCTGCGGCTGGGCGGTCGGCTGGAAGAAGCCGCAGTTCTGGGGCAAGGCCGCGCTGGAACAGGAGAAGTCGGCGGGCCCCCGCCGAATCCTGTTGGGGCTGAAGGCACTCGACCGTGGCGTACTACGCCAGGGTCAGGCCGTGCTGCGGGATGGCGAGACCGTGGGCGAGACCACCTCCGGTACTTTCTCGCCCACGTTGAAGATCGGTATCGCACTCGCGCTGCTCGACACCGCGGCGGGTATCGAGCCGGGCGCCGAGGTGGAGGTGGACGTGCGCGGTCGTCGGCTGCGCTGTGAGGTTGTTCGTCCGCCGTTCGTGGCGGCTCGTACCGCGTAAATCGTTATGGCGCAAAGTTGATCGGTGCGTCGGATGTCGTCGGTGTGGTGTCACCGGCAATCCGGCGCACCGATCACAGGCCCGTGCCTGACGATGAGACGCGTTGCCGACCTGCGGATTTCGCTTCATCGTGGGTGCCGAATCGCTGTCCGCACGCACATGGCGTGTCGCATTCGGCGAGTCGTGTTCGGAATGGGGGATTTTCGATGTGTGAGCGTGCCTGACAGGTGTGCGCGGTCGGCACGTTTTGCTCAGTGGACGCGGGGATCGGCCGGGCGTTGCTGTGCAAGCTGCTCAGGAATGGGCGTATTGCGGGAATACGCTGGTCCACCTGGTGGGGGCAGCTTGGCAACCGGGTTAGCGGATCGGGCGCACCTGAGCGAATCCGCCCGGATAGGATCGGGGCTATGACCGTCGCCGCACAGTTCAGTCGTGTTCCGCATCCCGCCCCTACTCCGGCGCAGCGGGTACAGGAAATTCTGGCGGCACCCGGATTCGGGCGCTTCTTCACCGACCACATGGTGTCCGTCGACTACGTCGAGGGCGAGGGCTGGGGCAATGCGAAGGTCACGCCGTACGGTCCGCTTCCGATGGATCCGGCCACCATGGTCTTCCACTACGGTCAGGCCATCTTCGAGGGTCTGAAGGCCTACCGTCAGCACGACGGCAGCATCTCCTGTTTCCGCATCGATGCCAATGCCGCCCGCTTCCGCCGGTCCGCGCGCCGGATGGCGATGGCCGAACTGCCCGACGAGCTGTTCATCGAATCCGTGCGCCAGCTGCTGGCCGTCGACGCCGACTGGGTGCCGCCCGCGGGTGGCGAGGAATCGCTGTACCTGCGCCCGTTCATGTTCGCCACCGAGGCGGGCCTCGGCGTGAAACCCGCCTCCGCGTACAAGTACCTGCTACTCGGTTCGCCGGCGGGCGCCTACTTCCCGCGCGGTGTGAAGCCGGTGCGGGTGTGGCTGTCCACCGAATACGTGCGCGCCGCACCCGGCGGCACCGGTGAGGCCAAGGTGGCAGGCAACTACGCCGCCTCGCTGCTGGCCCAGGCGCAGGCCACCGAGAAGGGCTGCGACCAGGTGGTCTGGCTGGACGCGTGCGAGCGGCGCTACGTCGAGGAAATGGGCACCAACAACCTGTTCTTCGTCTTCGGGTCGGGTTCGCAGGCGCGCCTGGTCACCCCCGAATTGTCCGGGTCACTGCTGCCCGGCATCACCCGCGACTCGCTGCTCACCCTGGCCGCCGACTCCGGCTATGTGGTCGAGGAGCGCAAGATCTCCGTCGAGGAATGGCGCAAGGGTGCCGAATCCGGTGAGATCACCGAGGTTTTCGGCTGCGGAACCGCCGCCGTGATCACCCCGGTCGGCTGGGTGCGGACCGAGGAGGGCGAATTCGCCATCAACGGCGGCGAGCCCGGCGAGGTCACCATGGCCCTGCGCGACACCCTCACCGGCATCCAGCGCGGCACCTTCGCCGATATCCACGGCTGGATGACCCCGATGTGATCAGCCGGGCATGAACATGTGCCATTGCTCGAGGGTCTGCGGCCGCATGACGTAGTTGTTGTCGCGGACGTAGGACAGGCTCGCGGACGGTTCGGCGGAGTACCAGTGCCCCGGATACACCACCGGATCGCCCTGCAGTCCGGCGAGATAGCGGAGGCTGCGGAACATTTCGTCGGAGTCGCCGCCGGGGAAGTCGGTGCGGCCGCATCCGTCGACGAACAGGGTGTCGCCCGCGATCAGCCGGTTGTCGAACAGGAAGCATTGGCTGCCCGGTGTGTGGCCCGGGGTGTGCAGCAGTTCGATCTCGAAGGCGCCGACGGCGATCTTGTCGCCGTGCTCGTGCCCGGTGAGCTCGCTCGGTGCGATACCGGTGACATTGGCCACCCAGTCCAGCTCCTGCGCGTTGACATGCACTGGGACGCTGACATTTTCGAGCAGTTCCCGGACCCCGCCCAGCGTGAAGCCGAGCATGGTGCCGCCGACGTGGTCCGGGTGATGGTGGGTGGCGAGCACACCGGTCAACCGCAGCCCGTCCGCCGCGGCGGCGTCGACGAGGTCGCTCGCCGCGTACGCCGGATCGACCACCACACATTCGCCCGTCTCCCGATCGCCGATCAGGTAGGCGAAATTGCGCATCTGCGTCGCGATCGGATCGCCGACGGCATAGTCGCGACCCGACAGCAACTGACGAAAATACAGGCGCTCAGAGGACATACGCCCACCCTATTGCCCCCGCCGCAGTCCCGTCCGCCGACATCCCACTAAGTAGTCAACAGTCCAGATATGCGACGGCGTCTTATCAACGTCGAACCCGCCGACCGCCGCTGCGCCATCGAGCCACGGTTGGGGCCATGACTTTTCGACCAGCTGGCGGCGGACGGTCTCGGGCCGATCCGAAGACTGGCTAGCGTGAGCGGATGCGGAGCCTTGAACTCCCTCATCGGGTGATCTTTCTCAACGGCACATCGAGCGCGGGTAAGACCACCCTGGCCAAGGCCATCCAGGATGAGAGCGACGTCCCGTTCGTCTACTGGGGGATCGACACCCTGTTCGGGTTGGTGCCGCCGAATTGGGGTGGTGGACGCGACGGGCCGCTGAGCCGCGACGGATTCTGGTACGACCGCACCGGTCGTGACGCGGACGGTCACCCGCTTGTGGTCATCCGTTACGGCCCCGCCGGGCGCCGAATGCTGCGGTCGGCCTGCACCGCGGCCGCCGAATTCGTCCGTGGCGGCGATCATCTGGTGATCGACGAGATGCTGCTGACCCCGGACCTGCTGTCGATATGGATGGACGCACTGACCGGCCTGGACGTCCAGCTGGTCGCCGTCACCTGCCCACTGGCCATCGCCGAGAAGCGAGAGCTGGCCCGTGGCAACGAAATTGGATTGGCCCGAGGCCACCTTCGCACGGTCCACGACCACGGCTACACCTACGACACGATCGTCGATACGACCACTGGAACCCCCGTCGAACTGGCCAGGGCAGTACTGCGGTCTGCATAGGGCAGGCCGATGCCCGCTACGGCGGGCGGATCGCTGAACCGGCGCGGTCTGTGGTCAGGCGAGTGAGCAGCCGAATGCCGTTATCGCTACGGCGATTTCGATCACGGCGCCGAGCACGTCGCCGGAGAGTCCGCCGAATCTGCGGACGCAGTGACGGACGATCACGACTGTCGCCGCCAGTCCGGCGAGTACCGTGACCGGTCCGGACCAGCGGTGCTCGGGTATCGCGAAAAAGGCTGCGGCCGCGGCGAATACGGCCCAGAGCGCGCCTGTCGTCGCCCGCTGTGTTCCGGCGACCAGCGCGCCGAACCCGGCATCGGGTGCGGACTCGATGCCCCGGCGGCAGGCGAGCACCACCGCGACCCGTCCGGCCGTCACCGCGAGCGCCACCGCGAACCAGCGCCGCTCACCGGCCAACGCCGCGAACGAAAACGTTTGCACCCCAACGGCGAATACGATGGCGGCCACCCCGAACGGCCCGGCCCCACCGCTTTTCATGATCTCTCGCGCCCGCTCCGGCGGACCATACGACCCCAACCCGTCGGCCGTATCCGCGAGACCATCCAAATGCATTCCGCGCGTAACCAATGCCAACGCCCCGACCACAAGCAACCCGGCCAGCGACGCGGTCGCCCCGCCCCACCGCAACAACCAAAGCAACCCCGCCGCCCCACCCCCGAGCAGCACTCCAACCAAGGGCGCCAACGCAATAGCCCGCCCCGCCACCACCCGATCGACCTCGCCCGGCCCCCGCACCGGCAACACCGTCAGCCACGACAGCGCCAACCGCACCCCGTTCACGCCGCCCCCTCACGCGGCGCTTCGGCCGAGGGTGCCGAAGCAATCGCCCGCCCGGTCGTCGTCGAATCTGTCTGCTCCGGTTCCTGTTCCGGCGATTCTGACGGCCGCGGCAGTGCCAGCCGGACCGCGTTCACGCGATGTCCTCGTGCGTTGCCCGGGCCGAGTATGCCGAGGCAATCGCTCGCCCGGCCATCGTTCGAATTTGTTTGCTCCGGTTCTTGTCTCGGTGATTCTGACGGCCGCGGCCGTGCCAGCGGCACGGCGTTCACGCTGCGGCCTCGCGCGGTGCTCGGGCCGAGAGCGCCGAGGTAATCGCCTGCCCGGACGACTCCCAGGTACCGCTGGTAAGGAATTCACCGGCGCGGCCTGGCATTGCGGCACAGTGAGTCATCGCCCTGTTGCGCTTTGGACGAGGAGCCAGCGCGATGGTCATTTCTGGAGTTCGACGCTGGAGTCGGCTGGCTCGGCGGCGGTGCTGACACCTGCTTCGGCGAAGGTGGCCATTTCGCTGAGGGTAGCGACGGCGGCGCGGAGGATGGGGAGGGCGGTGAGGGCGCCGGAGCCCTCGCCGAGGCGCATGCCGAGGTCGACGAGCGGTTCCAGGTCGAGGTGTTTCAGTGCCAGGGCATGCGCGGGTTCGGTGGAGCGGTGCCCGGCCAGCCACCAGGCCTGCGCGCCGGGCGCGAGATCCGCGGCGAGGACGGCGGCCGCGGTGACTACGACGCCGTCGAGGATCACCGGGGTGCGGCGGGTGGCGGCCTGCGCGAGAAATCCGGCCATGGCGGCGAAGTCGGCGCCCGCGGCGACCCGGAGCAGTTCGACCGGATCCTTGGCGACCGGGCGGGCGCGGCGCATCGCATCCCGGATCGCCGCGACCTTGCGGATCCAGCCCGCGTCATCGATGCCGGTGCCGCGGCCGACGGCGGCGACCGGTTCGGTGCCGGTGCGGGTGGCGATGAGAACGGTGGCGGGGGTGGTGTTGCCGATGCCCATATCGCCCGCGATCAGCAGGTCGGCGCCCGCGTCGATCTCCTCGTCGGCGATGGCCCGGCCCGCGGCGATGGCGGCGTCGACCTCGTCGGCGCGCAATGCGTCCTCCCGATCGATCGAACCGCTCGACCGCCGCACCTTGTGCGCGCTGACCCGCGGGTCGGTGTCGGCGTCGACCGAGATATCGGCGACCCGCACGGTCGCACCCGCCACCGCGGCCAGGGTGTTCACCGCGGCGCCGCCGCCGAGGAAGTTGGCGACCATCTGCGCGGTCACCTCGCTCGGATACGCCGAAACCCCTTGGCGCGCAACGCCGTGATCCCCGGCGAATACCACGACCCTGGCCCGGGCGAACTGCTTCGGCGGGCACACACCCTGGCAGGCCGCGACCCAGTTGCCGAGCACCTCCAACCGCCCCAGCGACCCATCGGGTTTGGTCAGCTGCCCCTGCCGCTGTTCGGCCGCCACCCGCACCTGCGCGTCCGGTGGCGCAACCGGTCCGAATCCGCTTGTCACAATCGAGCCTTTCGGTAGAGGCATTCGCCGCTCATTTTCCGGCCCAATCTTGCCCGCCGCCCCCGCCGCCCCGCACACCACCCGCGCGGGTCGGCAGCGATCCTGGGATCGGCGGCTTCCGCGAGGACTGCTCCGCCATCGCGATCGAAGCCGCGACGGATATGCGGTCCGGCACCGACGCCGGACAAGCCTGCGCATGAGCGGTTGGCTTACGAAGCGGAAGTGTCTGCTCGGCGTCGATGCTCGGCGAAATCACATCTTGCGTACCGAGCCGATTGGAAATGAATCCGCAACGGTGTGGAACGAACTCGCGGTCGGCGACTCGGCGCGAGCGAGTAGTGGGCGGCCGGATCCGGTTGCTACCGTGCAGAACGTGTCGGAAAGCGCCGGAGCCCTGCGAACTCTCGTTCTCGGCGGCGCGCGCTCGGGGAAGTCGGGGTATGCCGAGCAGCTCGCGTCGGAGGCGGGCCGTCCGGTGCGCTATCTCGCTACGTCGGTCCCCGATCCCGCCGATACGGATTTCGCCGAGCGGATCGCCGCTCATCGCGCGCGCCGCCCCGCCGATTGGACCGTGGTGGAAAGCGCCGATCCGGCAACGGTTCTCGCGGATATCGCCCCGGTCACCCTGATCGACGACATCGGCACCTGGCTCACCGCCCGCATCGATGCGCGTGCTGCTTGGGAGCTGCCGCGCGGCACCGTCGCGCCCGAGTTGGACGCGCTGGTGCGGGCCGTTGCCGACTACCGGGAACGCCTCATCATCGTCAGCCCGGAGGTCGGCATGGGTGTTATCCCCGCGCATCGCTCGGGGCGGCTGTTCCGCGACGAGATCGGCGGGCTCAACCAGCGCTTGGCGAACATCTGCGACGAGGTCTTCCTTGTCGTCGCCGGAATTCCGATGCGCGTCAAATGAACTCGGCTCCGTCCGGACGTTCGCGGGTTCGGCGAACCTGACTCGTGCCAGACACTGGACAACGCGACCTGTCACCGCGCCGCTCGTGCTCGACCTTATCCACGAAATGTCTTGGCGGAACGGGCCAGAGCGAGAATTGCGTCGGCCTAGGCAGACAATAGCGGCCGTAAAGCGCCGAAAGTAGGCAAATAACAGCCGATACTGTCCGCTCAGGCCGGATACGGAACTTCGGCGTTCACCCCGAATCGCCGCCGATACTCCGTCGGCGCGATGCCGACGAGGCGCTGGAAGTGGTGGCGCAGCAGCGCGCCGGAGCCGAATCCGGAGCGTCCCGCGATCTGTTCCAGCCCGAGATCGGTGTCCTCCAGCAGGTGTTTGGCGAGCAGCACCCGCTGGTTGGTCAGCCATTTCACCGGTGTCGTCCCGGTTTCGGCGGCGAACCGGCGGGCGAAGGTGCGGGTGGACATCGCGGAGCGGGCGGCCAGATCCTCGATGGTGTGCGGGAGTTCGAGGTTCTCGCCCATCCATTCCAGGGTCTGCACCAGGCTGTCGGATGTGCAGGCGGCGACCGGGCGCTCGATGAACTGCCGCTGCCCGCCGTCGCGCTGCGGCGGCACCACCATGCGCCGGGCGATGGCGTTGGCGACCGAACTGCCGAGTTCGCGGCGCACCAGGTGCAGCGCCGCGTCGATGCCCGCCGCGGTGCCCGCGCTGGTGATCAGGTTGCCGGAGTCGACGAAGAGCACATCGGGATCGACGGTGGCGAGCGGGAACTGTTCGGTGAGTTTGTCGACGTAGCGCCAGTGTGTGGTGACCTTCTGCCCGTCGAGGAGGCCGGCGTGGCCGGCCAGGAAGGCGCCGGAGCAGACGGTGAGCACGATGGCGCCCGCGTCGGCGGCGGCGCGTATCGCGTCGAGCACCCGGTGATCGGGTGGCAGTCCGTCGTCGTAGTAGGCGGGGATGCCGATCAGATCGGCGTCGGATAGTGCGTCCAGTCCGTATTCGGGGGTGACCGACACTCCGGGACTGTTACACGGCAGCGGCACGCCTGGTTCGGCGCCGCAGACCTTGAAATCGAATACCGGCAGGCCATCCGAGCTGCGGTCGAGACCGAACACCTCACAGAGGACCCCGAATTCGAACATGGCGACCCGTCGGGAGAGCACGACGGCGACCTTCGAGAGCATGCCTCACAGTGTATATGGCAGCATATTTACGAAGCGTGACATTCCTGCCACTTTCGGCGGGAACTCGATGAGCGCAAAATTACTGCCATGATTACTTTCCTGCTCAGCCTCGCAGTCATCGTCGGATTCGCCGTCATCATCGCCCATTACACCGCCCGCTTCGGCTCCACCGACATCGTCGACCGGGACGCCCAGCGCCGCGACCACGACCTCACCGTGCTGCTGGGCCGCACCTCGCACAGGTGATGTGTGCGGCGTCCGCGTGCCGATGCGGACCGACCAGCGACCGACTACATCCACCGAATATGAAAAGATCCGTGCCCGAACGGCAACGATCACGCTTCGTGAGCGTCCCGCCGTTCGGGCACGGACTGTTTCGAGCTCGGACGAGATGGCGAAACTACACGGCCTCGCCGGGGCTGACCCTGGGTTTGGGCGCCCGCATCTTCCTGATCTGCGAGGCCCGCACGAACGCGTACCAGCCGAGACCGAATCCGGCGTCGGTGGTGTCGGGGTAGCGCTCGCGCACCCGGTTGTTCACGATCCGGCCGAGGATGACGCCCTCGATGATCATGAACAGCATCATCACCAGCATGGCCAGCGTGACGATCGTTTGCAGCGCGGGCGCGACGAACATGGACAGGATCAGTACCAGCGCCATCGGCATGAACAACCCGACCAGGTTGCGCCGCGCGTCGACGAGATCGCGCACGTACGCCCGGACCGGACCCTGGTCACGCGGCAGCAGGTACTTGTCCTCGCCCGCGAGCATTCTGGCCCGGCGGTCCTGCGCCGCGGCGCGCCGCTCGGCGGAGGCGGCCTTGCGCTCCTCGCGGGTGCCGCGCACGGCCTTGCGCCGGGCCCGCGCCTCCTTGGCGGTCAGCGGCGCCGGAGCGACCGGGCCGCGCCGTTTGCCTTGTGCCTCACGGCGTTTCGGAGTTGGGCGGCCCTTGCCCGGGGTGACGGTGGTGGTCCGACGAGTGGAGCCTGCGGCGGAATCATCGTCCACGACCGCCGTCGTCTCGGCGGTCGCGTCGGTGGTGCTGGACTCGCCGCGACGGAACAATTTCACGCGACCAGGCTATTCGATGCCGGACGCGCGACGAAATGGGCATCGCCCGCGCGCGGTGCGCGAGGTCACCCGGGCCGCTTCGTAACCCGCCCGCGGTGGTGGCAAGATGGGAATAGCAGCTCGCCGAGTGGTGTTGACCGACACGACCCGTGCGCTGTTCACGGGTTGACCACAGGTGTCCCTTTAGGAGAGTTCATGACTGTGCAGAACGAGACCGCCACCCACGGTGTGACTCTGACCGATGCCGCCGCCGCCAAGGCGAAGGCGCTGCTGGATCAGGAGGGTCGCGACGACCTGGCGCTGCGGATCGCCGTGCAGCCCGGTGGTTGTGCCGGCCTGCGCTACCAGCTCTTCTTCGACGATCGCACGCTGGATGGCGACCTCACCGTCGATTTCGGCGGCGTCAAGCTGGCCGTGGACCGGATGAGCGCTCCCTACGTGCAGGGCGCGTCGATCGATTTCGTCGACACGATCGAGAAGCAGGGTTTCACCATCGACAACCCGAACGCCACCGGCTCCTGCGCCTGCGGCGATTCGTTCAACTGAACAGCGCCGCTTACTCGTGGGTGATCCATGCTCATGGGGAGCATTCGCTTAGCTCGTTTCGCTCGTGTCTTGTGGGGGCGAAGCCCCCACACCCCACCCGGCGGGGCTCCGCCCCCCGGACCCCCAACCGGCCCTCGCCGTAACGGTGATCGGGCCGGTATTGCTGTCCGGACCGCGCCGGGATCCCTTGACTGGCAATAGCGTCGAGCCCGTGTCGAGTCCGGTGAGCTACGGTTAGGTCAGGGATGTCAGTCCCTTTCTCTCCCGTCTGTCGCCTACCGTTGAAGGGCTCAGCTCCGTGTCCATCGCCGTTTCCGCGTCCATCGCGACCGACCATCTCATGCGCTTCCCCGGGCGGTTCGCCGACGCATTGCTGGCCGATCAGCTCGACCACGTGTCCGTGAGCTTCCTCGTCGACGATCTGCAGATCCGGCGCGGCGGTGTCGCGGGAAATATCGCATTCGCCATGGGCGTGCTCAACCGTAATCCGCTGCTGGTCGGCGCGGTCGGCGCGGATTTCGCCGACTATCGCGCCTGGCTCGAGGAGCACGGTGTCGACTGCTCCGGCGTGCGCATTTCCACCAAGGCGCACACCGCGCGCTTCATCTGCACCACCGATGACGATATGGCGCAGATCGCGTCGTTCTATCCGGGCGCGATGAGCGAATCCCGCGAGATCACCATCGGTGAACTGGCCCAGGCGCATTCGCTGGATCTGGTGCTGGTCGGCGCCAACGATCCGGACGCCATGCTGCTGCACACCGAGCAGGCGCGCGAACTCGGCATCCCGTTCGCCGCCGACCCGTCCCAGCAGTTGGCCCGCCTCGACGGCGAGCAGGCGCTGCGGCTGATCGATGGCGCCGCATACCTTTTCACCAATAAGTACGAGCTCGGCCTGCTGCTGCAGAAGACCGGCCTGAGCGAGGCCGAGATCGCCCAGCGGGTCGGCATCCGGGTGACGACGCTCGGCAAGGACGGTGTCCGCATCGTCGACCGCGACGGCACCGAGGTGCACGTCGGCGTGGTGCCCGAGCGGGAGCGGGTGGAGCCCACCGGCGTCGGTGACGCCTTCCGCGCCGGCTTCCTCACCGGCCACACCGCGGGGTTGAGCCTGGAGCGGTCCGCGCAACTGGGTTCGCTGGTCGCGGTGCTGGTGCTGGAGACCATGGGCACCCAGGAGTGGACGCTCAACAAGGACGAGGCCCTGGAGCGCCTCACCGCCGCCTACGGCGCGGATGCCGCCGCCGACATCAAACCGCTGCTCTGATCCGAGCCGCTCCGATACGAACTGTGCCCCTGAGCCGAAAAGCTCAGGGGCACAGTCATATCCGGGTCAGAGCGCAATCGGGTAGGTCGGCTCCTTGATATCCGGCTTGATCCGGTTCTCCACGAAGATCCCGTGCCACACCATGAACACCAGCAGCGTCCACAGCCTGCGGCTGTGATCGACGCGCCCGGCGCGGTGCTCGTCCAGCATGCCCTTGACGGCCGCCTTGTCGAGCAGGTGATCGGTCTGCGATTCGGCGATCTGCTGCTGGGCCCAGTCGTGCAATTCGCTGCCGCGCAGCCAATGCCGCAGCGGCACCGGGAATCCCAGCTTCGGCCGGTGCAGCACGTGGCCGGGGATGATCTCCTCCAGCGCCTGGCGCAGCGCGTATTTCGTGGTGTCCTTGGTGAGTTTCTGGTCGACGGGCAGTCGCTCGGCGACCTTCAGCACCTCGGAATCCAGGAACGGCACCCGCAGTTCGAGCGAGTTGGCCATGGTGATCTTGTCGGCCTTGACCAGGATGTCGCCGCGCAGCCAGGTGAACAGGTCCAGATGCTGCATGCGTGCCGTCGGATCCCAGCCGCGCGACTGCTCGTAGATGGCGGCGGTGACGTCCCGGTGGGTCCATTCGGGCCGGAAATCGCGCAGCACGGCCCGCAATTGGGCGTCGTCGAAGTTGCGCGCGTTGCCGTAGTAGCGCTCCTCGAGGGTGAGCGAGCCGCGGCGCAGCAGGCTCTTACCCCTGGTGCCGTCCGGAATCCGGTCGGACAGCTTGCCCGCCAGCCGCCGCAACCCACCGGGCAGGTATTCGAACGACTTGAGCGACAACGGTTCCCGATAGATCGTGTACCCGCCGAACAATTCGTCCGCGCCCTCACCGGAGAGCACCACCTTGACGTGCTTGCGCGCCTCCTTGGCCACGAAGTACAGCGGGACCAGCGCCGGGTCGGCCACCGGATCGTCGAGGTACCAGACGATTTCGGGAATGGCCTCGGCGAATTCGGTGGGGGAGACCACCTTCACGACGTGCCGCGCGCCGATCGCCTCGGCGGTCTCGGCGGCCACATCGGCCTCCGAATAGCCCTCGCGCTCGAATGCGCTGGTGAAGGTGATGAGCTTCGGGTTGTGCCGGATGGCGAGCGCCGCCGTCGCGGTGGAATCGATGCCGCCGGACAGGAACGCGCCGACGGTCACATCCGCGCGCATATGCTTGGCGACCGAATCCTCCAGTGCCGCGGTGATTTCCCGGATCCGCGCCCGCTCGGTGCCCGGCGCGAACGAGCTCGAGCTGAACCGGGGCCGGAAGTAGCGCGAAATCTGCGGTGCGGCACCGGGTTTCACGGTCGCGTAGCTGCCCGATTCGAGGCGGCGAATATCCTTGTGCAGCGTCTCCGGCTCGGGCACGTACTGCAGCACCGCGTAGTGCTCCAGCGCGCGCGGATCGAGCTCCTCGCCGAGGCCGAGCGGGGCGAGCAGTTCCAGCAGGCTCTTCTTCTCGCTGCCGAACGCGGTGCCGCCGGGGCCGGTGGCCAGGAACAGCGGCTTGATCCCGAACGGGTCACGGGCCAGGAACAATTCACCGGTCTCGGTATCCCAGATCGCGAACGCGAACATGCCGCGCAGCTTGTGCAGCACCTCGAGACCCCAGTAATGGAATCCGGCGACGATCGACTCACCGTCGCCCTGGGTGCGGAACATCGAGCCGTCCGGGAACTCCGCTCCGTGTGCCTCGGCGAGTTCGGCGCGCAGCTCCAGGTAGTTGTAGATCTCGCCGTTGAAGGCGAGCGCATAACGTTCCCGGTTCTCCGGCGGACCCCAGTGCAGCGGCTGATGCGAGAGCTCGAGATCGATCAGCGCCAAACGATTGAACCCGAAGATCAGATGTTCGTCGTGCCAGGTGCCGCGATCGTCCGGGCCGCGATGCCGCGCGCAGTGCAGCGCATGATACACCCGCTCCACGACGTCATCGGTTGCCGCGTCAGATGTCAGGAATCCGAGCAGTCCACACACGGCGTCGGCAACCTCGCTTCTCCGGTCGAGCCCCGGGTCGGCGGGGCGTCCAAATGTCTTGGTGAGTGCACATCGTTGTCGGCGCCTGGGTGCGCGCGCCCGCGGGCCGAAATGCTGTGTCCGAGTATGCCGCACGCGCCGGATTCGTGCCCCGGAGGATGGCGTCGCGACGGCAAATCGCAGGTGGCCGCGTCGGGTTGCGGATCGGCGGAGTGTCGAATGCGACCCGACGTCAAACAGGGCGCCGGTTTGGTCTACGCTGCGTAGTACTCAGGTCATTCTTAGGAAGCGCATGTCTTCCGGAGGGCTGGCCTGAAACGTGCTTAGTACGTGTCGGCGGGCGTTCGCGGCCCGCCGGCGCAATGTCGGAATGTGTGGCGACCAGGAAGGCGTGAGCGTGGCGCACAAGGCGAGCGAAGAGATCGGGGCACGACCCGTCAAGGGTCGGCGGGGCCGCATCCTTCGGCGGGCCGGGCTGGCGGTGTCCTTGGGGATCACCGCGGTGCTCGTCTCGGGCTGCTCGATCGACAATGTTTGGCTGCGGTTCGGCTGGCCCTCCGGTGTCACCCCGCAGGCCACCCGGATGCGGGAGCTGTGGACCTACTCGGTGCTCGCCGCGTTGGCCATGGGTGTGCTGGTGTGGGGTCTGACCTTCTGGACCGTCACCTTCCACCGCAAGAAGGCCGATTCGCCCGAGTTCCCGCGGCAGACCGGCTACAACGTGCCGCTGGAGCTGACCTACACGGCGATTCCGTTCGTGATCATCGCGGTGCTGTTCTACTTCACCGTCGTCGTGCAGAACTACGTGCACGAGAAGGTGTCGGACCCGGACGTGACGGTCGACGTCACCGCGTTCCAGTGGAACTGGAAGTTCGGCTACCGCAACGTCGACTTCAAGGACGGCTACAAGTTCGACGGCATCGACAAGGAAAAGGAAGCCGCGAACCAGGAGCAGCTCGAGAAGTACAAGGAGCGCACCGAGGACGGTCACCCGCAGCCGGGGCCCGTGCACGGTAAGCCGGCCAACGACATCCTGTCCTACCTGCACTACGACAAGGTCGAGACCGTCGGCTCCAGCACCGAGGTTCCGGTTCTGGTGCTGCCGACCAACCGGGTCATCGAGTTCCAGCTGGCCGCCGCCGACGTGATCCACGCCTTCTGGGTGCCGGAGTTCCTGTTCAAGCGCGACGTTATGCCGAACCCGAAGGAAAACCACTCGGACAACGTCTTCCAGATCACCAAGATCGAGAAGGAGGGCGCGTTCGTCGGCCGCTGCGCCGAGATGTGCGGCACCTTCCACTCGATGATGAACTTCGAGGTCCGCGCGGTCACGCCGGAGAAGTTCACCAAGTACCTCGACGCGCGCAAGGACGGCAAGACCAACGCCGAGGCGCTCGCGAGCATCGGTGAGTCGCCGGTCGCCACGTCCACCAGGCCGTTCAACACCGACCGCACCACCAAGACCGCGGCCGAGGCAAAGTAAGGACTGATCTGACATGAAGATCGAAGCGCGGATTTTCGAACTGCTCACGGTGTTCTTCGTCATCGTGGCGATCGTCTACGGCTTCTTCACCGGACAGTCGCGCACCGGCGTGGAGTGGGCGGGCACCACCGCCACCGTGCTCACCGCGGGGCTGTCGCTGATCATCGGCACCTACTTCCGATTCGTCGCCCGCCGCCTGGACCTGCGTCCGGAGGATTACGAGGACGCCGAAATCGTGGACGGCGCAGGCGATCTGGGCTTCTTCTCGCCCGGCAGCTTCTGGCCCATCACGCTGGCCGCGGCCGGCTCGGTGACCGCGCTGGGCCTGGCCTTCTTCCAGCTCTGGCTGATCGCCATCGGCGTGCTGTGCGTGCTCGGCGCCGCCGCGGGCCTGGTGTTCGAGTACTACCTCGGCCCTGAGAAGCACTGAGCGTCAGTTTCTTTCGAAGCGTCCCGCCGGAACTCCGGTGGGGCGCTTCGTTTTTGCTGGAAATGGGCTTTTCGGCGCCGCGGCCGTCCGTGTTACGGCGTGTCAAGGGAGCTGACGAGCAGTAGCATGATCATCCCTGCTCAACGGGGGTTCGAGGGCCGCGGAAAATTGGGGTCCGATTCGAGTGAGCGTGTCGCGCCGGGCTGTGGTTGGATTTCGTGCCATGAGCACGCCGCGTTCCGTTGCCGCCGAAGAGTATCTACCCCGCGACACCGCGGATGTCGTTCGCACCGTTCGGGATTCGCGGGGGCGGGCGGAACGGCTGACGATTGTCGGCGGCGACAACGTCGACGACGGGTTCGCGCTGCCCGATCAGCGCACGGTGGTGTCGCTGCGCCGGATGAATCAGGTGCTCGATATCAACCTGGGCCGTAAGACGGTGCGCGTGCAGGCCGGGGCCAAACTGTCCGATATCGATCGCAGGCTCGGCGCGCACGGGCTCGGGCTGCCGATCGTCGGCGACCACCGCGATATCACTGCGGGCGGTTTCGCCTCCGTCGGCGGGGTGAGCACCGCATCGCACAAGTACGGCCTGTTCATCGACCGGGTCGTCGACCTGGAATACGTCGACACCGACGGGCGGATCGGCACCTGCGGTCGCAACCACCACACCGAGCGATTCCACCGGATCCTCGGCGCGGGCGGGCGCGCGGGCATAATCACCGCGCTCACCCTCGACGTGGTCGAGGTCGACAAGGAGCACACCTGGTTGACCACCGACGCGGACCGCTTCCTCGACTTCGATTCGTTCGTCGAGCACGCGCACGCGCAGATCCTGCATCCGGGCACCGCCTCGCTGCAGGTGGGCCGCTGGGTGGACACCGCACCGCTCAAGGTTTCCCGCCCGGTCGGCACCGGCAATATCCAGCTGGGCACGGTGCGGTTCGGTCAGTGGTCCAGTCTGCATCCCACCACGCCGACCCGCGGTCTGCGGGCCCGGCGTGAGGCGGGCACCAGGACCCGGAAATCGTTGGGCGCCATCGCATCCGCCGCGGGCGGCCGCGCGGGTATGCCGGTCCGCAACGCGGCGGCGGCCGCGCTGATGTTCGCGCCCAAGGTGCTCACCTTGCGCGACGCCGAATACCTCGCCGACACCCAGCTCAGCTCGTCCGAGCGCGGGCCCGCCTACCGGGTCGGCGTTTTCGCGCCGCTGTCCAACTACGCGTCGGTGTTCTACCGGCTACACGATCTGTTCTCCGGGCACCGGGAGCAGACCGGCTGCTTCACCGTCATCTCCGCGATGACCTACGGTGTGCGGTCGCCGTACCTGCGCGAGGAGGCCGCGGCGCGCGGGATTCCGGGCGAGGAGCACGGGCTCATCACCTTCACCTGCCGGTTGCGGCCGTCCGCGCTGCCCTCGGAGCTGTTGCGGGACATCGTTTCCGGGATCGACGAGATCTGCCGGTCCGAACACGCCATGCGGTACGAGTCCGGCGATTAGACTGCCATCGTCGCCGGAAGGTAGCGGCGGCGATTCGGCACTGTCGGCGGGGTGTCGATGCGTGTGCCTCAGCTCGTTCGTCCGTGAAGGTTGCTGTGCCGATGCTCGAATTCCGTACCTCGCCGAATCATCGCCGCGTCGAACCCGTGGAATCCATTGCGGGTCTGCGCATTCTGCTCACCGACGCCTGCTCCGGCGTCGGCCGTGCCACCGCGGCGCTCCTCGCGTCACGCGGTGCGCGGCTGTTGCTGGTGGGTCGGCGCGGGGATCGGCTCGTCCCGCTATCCGAGGAACTCGGTCGGGTCGGCGCGCAGGTGCACTGGTGTCGCTGCGATATCGCCGCACTGGGTGACGTCGATCAATTGACCGATTGGGTGCTACGCGAATTCGGTTCGGTCGATGTGCTGATCAACAATGCCGGCCGGCCGCTGTGCCGCCCGGTCGCCCAATCCGTCGACCGCTTCCGCGACTATCAGCGCACCATGGCCGCCGAATATTTCGGCCCGCTGCGCCTCACCCTCGGCCTGCTGCCAGCCATGCTCGCCGCGGGCTCCGGACAGGTGATCAACGTCGCCCCCGAAAATACCGGCGCCACATCGAATTTCGCGCCATACACGAGCGCGCAGGCGGCGTGGACGGCCTTCGCCGAATGCGCGGCCGCCGAACTGTCTCCGCAGGGTGTGCAGGTGACCTCGGTGCGGTATGCGGGCGTGTCCGCTGCCGAGGAGCCGGATTTCGGTTTCGACGCCGAAACGGTGGCACGTAAGGTCGCGGCGGTCATCCAAGTGCGGCAGTTGCGGCAGGAGACGCGGATGCCGCCGGAAGCGGCGCGGTTATCGCGTGCGTTCGGGTTGTGATTTGGAGTGGTCGGTGCGTTGGGTGCTTGGTCGCGTCGCTACGACGACGTAATCGCCCGAGCGGCGCGACCACGTTTCGACATGCCGATCCGTCCTGACCGGGGCCGGAGCCCGAACCGCCGCGTCCCGTCGCCGAACCTCACGTGGCAGGGGTGAGTTTCAGGATCGGGATGACTCGGTCGGTCTTCTCCTGATATTCGATATACCGGTGATGCTCGGTGGTGATTCGTTTCCATGCCGCCTCGCGTTGTTCGCCGGTCAACTGTTGCGCGACGACCCGGAACTTCTTGCCGCCCACCTCGATCCACACCTGGTCCGGATGTGCGGCGATGTTGTGGTACCAGCCCGGATGCTGGATCGATCCGGCCATGGATGCGACGACGAGCCAGCCGTCGCCGTCGGCGAAGCGGGAGAGGACGACCGTGTGTTGCCGGCCGCTCTTCGCGCCGACGGTGGTCAGGTAGAGCAGGTCCATGCCCAGGTAGCGGTCGCCGCGCAGGCGATGGTAGCGCCGCATGACCCCCATCAGGACGCGGACGAAGCCATTGGATGAGAACGGGCGCGTACCCCTGGTGCCCGCCGGGGTTTTGCGAATGCTCATGGAGCCAAGCCTTTCGGTCGGAACTCGTGCGATCAGCATGGCACCGCGAGATCCCGATGGGCGGAAAACGAAGGCCCCGAACAGTGTTCGGGGCCTTCGCGTCAACCCGGTGGGTGGTGAGAGGTGGCTGACCACCGGGTGATGGGTGCTGTCAGGCGGTATTGCTGCACAGCACCTCGTAGGCGCGTACGGCGTCTTCGGGAAACACCAGTACCCGCCACGGTTTCCGGCTGATCGGGCCCGGCGCCCCGGCCGGGCCGGTGGTCGCGCGGATCCCGTTGGCCCGCAAGAGGTCCCGCACGGTGCGTGCGGTGATCGGGTCGGGCACGGTCGCCGCGGCGGCCAGCAGACCGTAGTCGTCGGCCGGTGGCGCGGATCGGTTGGGCCGCAACATGATCAGTGCCCCTCGCGGTCGCGCTTCTGGTATTCCAGGAGCACGGCCAGCTGCTTGCGTTCCTCGGCATGTTCGATCTCGAAGTGCTTCTCGCTCTCCTGCCGCGGATCGGCCCGCAGGAAGCTGCCGAGCCCGGGTTTGCCCGCCGAGCCCAGCTTGTTCATCTTCTTCGGCACCGGAGCCCCCTGGTATGCCAGCGGTACCGGATGCCCGTGCTCGTCGACGGGGCCGAGCGCCTGATGCACCTCGACGTACGCACCGTGCGGCAGCCGCTTGACGAGGCCGGTCTCGATGCCGTGCTCCAGCACCGCCCGGTCGCTGCGCTGCAAGCCGAGGCAGAACCGGTAGGTGATGAAATACGCGATGGGCGGGGCGATCAGCATGCCGATGCGGCCCATCCAGGTGGTGGCGTTGAGCGAGATATCGAACTTCAGCGCGATGACGTCGTTCAGGCACGACAACGTGAGCACCAGATAGAAGGTGACCGCCATCGCGCCGATCGCCGTGCGCACCGGCGCATCGCGCGGCCGCTGCAGCAGGTTGTGGCGGGCGTTGTCCTTGGTCAGCCGCTTCTCGATCCACGGGTACATGACGAGCGCCGTGAACACCAGACCCATGATTACCGCGACCCAGAAGGCCGAGGGGATGGTGTATCTGCCGAGATAGATCTCCCATGGCGGCACCAGCCGGGCGAGCCCGTCGGTCCACATCATGTAGAAATCCGGCGCCGATCCCGCCGACACCTGCGCCGGGTTGTACGGGCCCAACTGCCAGATCGGGTTGATCTGGAAGACGCCGCCCATCACCGCGAGCACACCGAGGGTGAACATGAAGAACGCGCCCTGGTCGGCGGCGAACACCGGGACGATGCGCGCGCCGACCACATTGCGTTCCGAGCGGCCAGGCCCGGGGAACTGCGTGTGCTTCTGATACCAGACCAGCGCGATATGCGCCGCGATCAATGCGAGCATGATGCCGGGGAACAGCAGCACATGCGTGATGAACAGGCGCGGAATCAATACCGTCCCTGGGAATTCGCCACCGAACAGCGTCCAGTGGATCCAGGTGCCGATGATCGGGATGCTCATCGTGATACCGCCCAGCGGTGAACGCAGGCCGGTGCCGGACAGCAGATCGTCGGGCAGCGAGTAGCCGAAATAGCCCTCGAACAAGGCCAGGATCAGCAGCAGCGAGCCGATCACCCAGTTCGCCTCGCGCGGCTTGCGGAACGCGCCGGTGAAGAAGACGCGCAGGCAGTGCAGGATCATTCCGGCCACGAAAAGCAGTGCGGCCCAATGGTGTACCTGCCGCACGAACAGTCCGCCGCGCACCTCGAACGAGATGTTGAGCGAGCTGGCGTACGCCGCGGACATATGCACCCCGCGCATCGGCTGATACGCGCCGTCGTATACGACCTCCTGCATCGACGGATCGAAGAACAGCGTCAGGTAGATGCCGGAGATCAGCAGGATGATGAAGCTGTACAGGCAGATCTCGCCGAGCAGGAAGGCCCAGTGGGTCGGAAAGACCTTGTTGATCGAGCGTTTGAGGAATGCGGCGGCCCGGTAGCGCTCGTCGGCTGCGTCGGCGCGCGCGGCCACCTTCGCGCCCGCACTCATCGGTTGATCCCGGATGAACCCAGTAGTTCGAACGCGTCCTCGGTCACCGCGTAGCGGATGATCAGCTCAGGCATCGTCATCTCCTTGTCGATAGAAGTGCTACCGATCCCTTGACGCCCCAGCCGCCGAAAAGGTGACTTCGATTCGGTATGGCGCCCGTCACCATCGAATTCGCGATGCGGGAGCGGTACGGCTCGAGCTCGTCGCCGCGGCGATCATCGACAGAGAAATGTTGCTGGATCCGGGAATTCGCGAATCTCAGCCGAGGCCGATCTGGATCCAGGTCACCGCGAGCCCGATCGCGTAACCGGTGAATCCGACGCCGCCGAGCACGAACAGCACTGTGCCGAACCGGCTTCCGGCCGAGAGCGCCGGATCGCCGCGCAGCAGCATCAGCAGCGGCACCTGGTATTCGTCGGGGTCGCCGAAGTCCGGGAACAGCAGCGCGCCGAACAGCGCGAACCCGTCGGCGAGGAATAGTGCGGGATGGGTGATGTGGGTCGCCGCGAATCCGGCGCCGATCAACGGTCCGAGCACCAGTGCGGGCACCACCCCGAATGACAGCACCGACACCTTCAGCAGCCATCCGGTGGCCAGCAGCCGCAGCGCCAACACAATGGCCACCACCGCGACCTCGATCCAGCCCAAATTCATACCAAGCGTCCTACTCCCGTGTTCCGCGCGCCATACTCGCACAGCGACAGCGGTCCCGCAGGGCAGCATTCCCCGGAATGCGCACGTAGGCAAGGCCGTTCGAAACAAATCCGCCCCCACCGATGGGTCGGTGGGGGCGGGAGACTTCGGGGATCCGCTAGCTCGCGGCGGTGTCCGGAATGCGGCTGGCCTCGGGGCGGGAACCGCTCGGCACACCCTTCTTGAGGCTGGCGGCGTACACGTCGACGTACTCCTGGCCGCCCATCCGCATCAGCTCGTACATCACCTCGTCGGTGACCGCGCGCTCGACGAAGCGGTTGCCGCCCATGCCCTCGTAACGCGAGAAGTCGATGGGCTCACCGAATTTCACGGTGACCCGGCGGCGGCGCCAGCGGAACGGTCCGGGCGGGCTCACCTCGTCGGTGCCGATGACCGCGACCGGGATGACCGGAACACCGGTCTCCAGCGCGAGCCGGGCCAGGCCGGTCTTGCCCTTGTACAGACGGCCGTCGGGGGAGCGGGTGCCTTCCGGGTACAGCCCGACGAGACGGCCCTCGTCGAGCAGCTTGCGGGCCGCGTTCAGCGCGTCCTCGGCCGCGTCGGCACCGCTGCGGTCGATCGGGTACTGGCCGGTGGCGCTGAAGAAGAACTTCTGCAAACGGCCCTTGATGCCGGGGGTGTTGAAGTATTCGGCCTTGGCCAGATAGTTGATCCGGCGCGGGCTCATCAGCGGCGCGAACAACCAGTCCGCGAACGAGAGGTGATTACCCGCCATAATCGCCGGCCCGTCCGCCGGAATGTGCTCCACGCCTTCGACCGTCGGCCGATTGTAGAGATGGATGAACGGTCCCAGCAGCACGAACTTCAGCAGCCAGTAGAACATGACGTCCTTCCCCCGGGACCGGGATCGAAGCGGGCACCTGCGTCTGAGGCGACTTTACCGCTGGTTCCAGATCACATCCAACCTCAGGGGCGTATCTCACCACACCCGTCACCGGGAGGAACGCGCGACCCGGACCCGCCCGCTGTCCGCGCCGATCGCGGTGGCCCGCGCCAACTCCGCCGCGCCGATCATGCCCGCGGCCTCGCCGAGCTGAGTGGTCCGGATCCGGGCCAGCGGCCGATGTCCGGCGCCGGTCACCGATTTGGCGTAGTGCTCACGCGCGTCGTCCAGGAACAGCGGCGCGGAACTGCTCACGCCGCCCGCGATGACGATCAGGTCCGGGTCGAAGATATCGCTGACGAATGCCAGGCCGAGGCCCAGCCAGCGCGCGAAATCGGCGAGCACCAGGCAGGCCAGCGGATCGCCGTCCTGCGCCGCACCGGCCACCCGGCGCCCGGTCAGCGAGCCCGGATCGCGGAAAACGTCCTTGGCCAGCACCGAACGCACCGGATCGGTGGCCAGCATCTCGATCGCGGTATCGGCGAGTGCCGTTCCGCTGCAATACCTTTCCCAGCAGCCGCGCTTACCGCACGGGCAGGCGCGCCCGTCCGGCACCACCTGTAGGTGGCCGAGTTCCGGTGCGACGCCGTGTGTTCCGCGATACAGCTGGCCGCCGATGAGCAGTGCGGCGCCGATGCCGGTGCCGATCGCGACCAGCACGACATTGTGGCCGCCCGCCGCGGCGCCGAACCGGTACTCGGCCCAGGCGGCGGCGTTGGCGTCGTGCTCCAGGATCACCGGTAGCTCCAGCCGCTCGGTGAGCCGCCGCGCCACCGGCGCGTCCTTCCACGGCAGATGCGGTGCGAAGCGGACGGTGGACCGATCGCCGTTGATGAATCCGGCGACCGCGAGGCCCACCGCGCCGATCGGATGCCTGCGGCACAGTTCACGGACCGCGCGATCCAGCGCGTCCTCGAGTGCGCGCGCCGAATGCGGGGTCGGCGCCTGCACCGTGTCGAGCACCTCGCCGTCGGCGTCGACCACCGAGGCGCGAATGTTGGTGCCGCCGACGTCGATTCCGACCGTCAACGGTGGGCCACCTGCCATGCGCCGCGTCATGCCTTGATCGTCACGGGGATGTGAACGTATCCGGTGCGGCGCGGTGTCTCGTTCGATTCGGTCACCGAATGATCATGGGGTGCACCCGTTTCGGGATCGAATTCGGGCGGCAGGATCGGCTCGACCGGCACGCCCGCCAGCGCCTCGCGCAGGATGGTGACGATCGCGGTGCCGTGTTCGGCGATGGCCGCGGCCACGTCGTGATGTTCGCCGCGCACCAGCGCGGCGGCCGCGCACACCGGACACCACGAGCAGCTCGACCATTCGGTCTGCCCGTCCGCCGCACCGCGCCGCAGCACCGGCTCGACCCGCTCCAGCACGGCCTCGGCGAGCAGGCGCAATTCCTCGGCGAATTCGGTGAACCCGTCGGCCTGCGTCGACCCGGTCATTTCGGCCACACCTCCGGATCGGGCAGGAAACGCACCGTGAGATAACCGCTGTCGAGTTCGGCGCCCTCGACCGTGCACCGCCGCAACACCGGAGCAAGGCGCACCCGGCGCCGCACACCGTCCGCTCCCACGATCAAATCGTCCTCCACTCGTCCCAGTCGCAGCGTTGCCGGATCGACAACGGGCAGATGCATCCGCAGCGTGTACACCGCCTGCGGGCCGGCGCCCGACTCCCATCGAACCACCGGTTCGCCGGAACTCGCGCCAACCCCCGCCGGATTGTCGCCCGCCGTCGGATCCGCGTCCAGCGCGTAGGAGAAGGCCGACAGCGATTGCAGCCCGACCGGCTCGGATCCGGTGTGCTGGGCGATGACCACCGGGACCGGCCCGGCCGCGATCTCCAGCTCAGCGACCACGAGGAGCTGTTCGGCGCGCCGGTTCAGATACCAGTCCACCGCCGGATGCGCGACCGGTTCGGCGGGCGGCAGCGGCGGCAGCACCTTGTTCACCACGATCGCGTCCAACCGCAGCCCGAGCAGCGCGGCCGCCGAACGCACCCGCTCCGATTCGGCGACCGTCACCCGCTCGGCGACGGTGACCAGACGCGCTCCGGTCCTGGTGTGATCGGCGAGCAGATCGCGAACCTCGGTGACCGCCTTGACGATTCGCTCCACCGTCGCGGCGAGCACGGCCCGGCGCAGATCGGTGCCCGCGCCGCTCATGGCCCGCGCATGCGGCGGCCACACCCGCTCCAGATAGCCGAGCAGGGTGTCCGGCGCGGTGATGATGCGCAACATATCCGCGGTCGGCGGGCAGTCGACGACCAGCAGATCCCATTCGTCGTCGGTGGCGAAACCGGTGAGCTCCACCAGCATCAGCAGTTCCTGCACACCGGGCAGCCCGGTCAGCTCGGCCGGGTCGAGCGCGCCGAGATCGATGCCGTGATCGTGGCCCGCCCCGGACAGCATCCGCGTCACCTCGCGGAACCGGTCCTCCAGCAGCGCGAGCGAATCCACCTCGATCACATCGAGATTCGGCAGCACATGCGCGATACCGGTGACGGCGCCCGGATCGTGCGGGAAGCGGAAGCCGAGCGCGTCACCCAGCGAATGCGCCTGATCGAGCGATGCGATGAGCACCCGGCTGCCCGCCCTGGCCGCGGCCAGCGCGGTGGCACAGGCCAGCGTCGTCTTGCCCACCCCGCCTTTGCCGATGAAGAGTTCGACGCGGGTTCGCTGCGTGGTCAGCCTTCGACCCGTTTCTTCAGTTCCTTGAGCGCGGTATCGGTGATGACCTTCTCCGCCTTGCGTTTGAACATGCCGATCATCGGGATGTTCAGGTCGACGGTCAACTCGTAGATCACCTGGGTGGTGCCATCGGGTTGATCGATCAGTTCGTAGGTGCCGTCCTGTGCCTTCTGCAATTCGCCCTCGAGCAGTGTCCAGCTGACCGCCTTGTCGTCGGCGCGCCAGCGATAGGACAGCACGTAGGTGTCCTTGACGACGCCCGCGTCCAATACGAAGCGTGCGGTGCGGGCCCGGCCGTCGGGTCCCTTCTCCAACACTTCCACCGATTTCGCGGCCGAAACCCATTCCGGGTAGGACGCCAGATCGGCGATGACGGACATCACCTGCTGCGACGGGGCCTCGATGATGATCGACCTCTGGGTCCTGTCGGCCATGGCGGGCGGTATTCCTTTCGGGCGCGATGCGGTCGGCGCTGGTTTCAGGAGGCGTGCGTCGGCGGGACGCCCGCCGGACGGCCCGCCTCCAGCCGGGCCTTCAGTTCGAACGACATGTTCTTACCCGCCACCCGGCGCGCGCGATTCGCCGCGAGCAACCGGCGCGGCGAGAGCTGTTGCGCGTCCACCGGTTCGGCGTGCAGGAAGTAGTGCAGGATCACTCCGTCCAGTGCGGGCTGCAGCCAGACCTCCATGGTGCCGTCCAACGCGCCGGTGACGGTCCAGCGGATTCCCTTGTCGCCGCGGTCCTCCCGCACGTCGAGGGTCAGATCCGGCCACCAGCGGCGCCAATTGTTCGGGCCCGCCAGCACATCGGCGACGGCGTCCCCGGGCGCGGCGACGAACGTCTGATCAGCGACCTGAATACTGCTCATGACAGCACCTCACCAGGGCTCGGCTCCGTCATGAGCAACGCCGCTGTGTTCATGGTTCGCTCCCTCACGTCCGGAAGCGTAGTAGATCGCGCCCGATTCACCGCAGCAGTGTGCGCAGCCGGGCGCCGAGGTCGTCCCAGCGCCACTGCTGCTCGACCCAGGCCCGCCCCGCGGCGCCCATTTCGGCCGCCGCGTCGCGGTCGCTCAGAATGTCGATGATGGCCGCGGCGATCTGCGGAATCTTGCGGCCGTCCACCACCCGGCCGGTGCTGCCCTCGACGACGGTCTCCGGCGCGCCGCCGGAATTCCCGGCCACCACCGGCACGCCCGTCGCGGACGCCTCGAGGTAGACGATGCCGAGCCCCTCCACGTCCAGTCCGGCGCCGCGGGTGCGGCACGGCATCGCGAAGACGTCGGCGATGGTGTGGTGGGCGGCCAGTTCGGCGGAGGCGACCCGTCCGGTGAACACCACGCTGTCGGCGACGCCCGCGGCGGCCGCGAGCGCGTGCAACTTCTCCTCGTACGGTCCGCCGCCCGCGATCACCAGCACCGCGCCGTCCACCCGCGCGCGAATCTCGCGCATCGCCATGATCAGCGCGTCCTGTCCCTTGCGCGGTACCAGCCGGGACAGGCACAGGATGGTCGGGCGGTCGCCGAGGCCGTATCGGGTGCGCAGCTCCGCGCGGGCCGCCGGATCGGGCCGGAAGACATCCGGATCGACGCCGGGCGGCAGGTATTCGAGTCCGGCGGCCGGCCCGAAGGCCGAGGCGAACCGATTGCGCGTGTACTTGCTGACGTAGGTGACCACATCGGTGTTGTCGCCGATCGCCCGCAGCGCCTGCCGCGCGCCGGGCAGCATCGACCAGCCGACCTCGTGCCCGTGCGTGCTGGCCAGGATGCGTTCGGCGCCGGCCCGGCGCAGCATGGGGGACAGCAATGCCAGCGGTGCGGCCGCGCCGAACCACACCGTGTCGCAGTTCTCGCCGCGCAGCAGGCGGGTGGCCCGGCGCAGCACCAGCGGGGTCGGCAGCATCAGCGTGGTGGGGTGGCGGACCACCTGGAACTTCTGTTTGGCGTCGAACTTCAGATGGCTGTCGCCACGCCAGCGCGGGGCGTAGACCACCAGATCATCGGGCGGCAGCTGCGTCGCAAGGGTGTGCAGATACGACTGGATACCGCCCGGCCGCGGCGGGAAATCGTTGGTAACCAGCAAAGTTCGGGCCATGGGCAACAAAATACTGTGTCGTTTCCGGCCGCCGCCCAGCGCAGTCACCCGGCGCGGGCGCGATCAGCCGATCTGTCGCCGCAACCAGGCGCGCCAGTCGTTCACGAAGTCCGCGCGGCCGACTCCGAGCGCATCGCGCAGTATCCGGTCCTCGCCCGCGGCGTCGACCTTGGCGGCGGCCACCCGTCGATACAGGTCCACCAGCTTCGGCTGGTCGTATTTCTCGGCCACGTATTCGCTCACCGACCAGGCGCGCTCATAGGCGTAAGCGGCCTGCGCGCCGCCGAATTCGCGGTCGGCGGGCAGGTCCGCGGGGGTATCGCCATCGCGTAGCCGCGCGGTGAGCGTCGGCGCGATATCGACGAAGCGATGCCCCTGCCCGTGTTGTGCGACGTAGTCGGCGAAACCCTCCAGCATCCACAGCGGCGCGCCGTCCGCGGTTTTCGCGCGGGCCGCGACGTGGGTGAGCTCGTGCCGCAGCAGCGTGCGCAGACCCGCCGGCCCGACCCGGCGGCCGGATTCGGGGCTGAACACCACCCGCTGCCCCGTCGGCGTCGTGCCGGGCGCGAACGGATCGGCCACCGAGGCCGCGGCGATCTCGGTCGGCATATCCGCACCGGCATGCACCAGCGCGGCGAATTCGGACGGATTCGATGCGACGACCACCACCACCGACTGCGCCCAGTCGGCGCCCCACACCTGGGTGACGGCATCGGTCGCGGCGCCGAGTTCGCCCTCCAGGACGGTCATCTCGCCGTCCTGCTGCGCATGCCCGACGACGATCGACTCCTTGCCGTCACCGGTGGGCACCCGCCGGGCGATCAGCGCGCCGAACGGTTCCATGGTCCGGCGCACCGCGGCCAGCCGCGGATCGTCCGATTTGGCCTGCGCATAGCTTTCGACCGAGGCGGCCTGCGCCGCATTGGGTTTCGGCAGCACCGAATTCGGCAGCAGGATCAGCGCGCCGCAGACACCGGTCAGCGCGGTCACCATGCCGACGGTCAGACAGAACTGAAACCGTCCGCGGGCCGAAAGCCAGGCGCGAAACCTACCCATAGCCCACTAGTATCGCCGAGCCGAATGGAACGGCGTCGAACCCAGTGGCGCGACCGCCACCGGAACACCGAAGGTCGAGGCGTGCACCATCAGGCCGTTACCCGCGTAGATGCCGACATGCGAGATGTCGGAATAGAAGAAGACCAGGTCGCCGGGTTGTAGCTGATCCCGCGACACCGGGGTGCCGAAATTGGCCTGTTGCGAACTGGTTCGGGGCACATCCATGCCGACCTGTTTGTACGCCCACTGGACCAGACCCGAGCAGTCGAACTGGTTCGGGCCGGTGGCGCCCCAGACGTACGGGTCGCCGATGCGGGTGAGCGCGGCGGCCAGCGCGCTGGTGCCGCTGCCGGGCACCAGGCCCTGCAGCAGGGTGTCGCGGTCGAAGCCGGGCGGGAACGGCGATCCGGCCAGCGTCGCCTTGTCCTGGGTGGACAGGCCGGTCCACGCCTGCACCACATTGGTGATCGCGGCGGACAGATCGGTGCGCTTGCGTTCCAGATCGGCGCGCACCTCGTCGGCCTTGGCGGCGGCGGCCTTGGCGGCGTCGTCGGCGGTGCGGGCGATGTTCTCCGCGGCGGCCGCGGCGTCGGTGGCTTTCTTGTACTTGTCGACCTGATCGGCGGTTTGCGCGGAAAGCACGTCCAGCGTTGACATTTGGTCGAGCAGCTGCTGCGGGGAGTCGCTGAGCAGGACGGCGAAGAGTTTGTTGGTGCGTGCGCCCTGATAGGTCGCGATCGCGGTGCGGTCGATGACCGGCTGGTACTTGCGGACCTCGTCCTTGGCGAGTTCGACCGCCTTGGTGGCCGAGGCGAGTCTGCCGTCGGCGTCGCGCTGGATGGCGAGTTTGGCGTCGAGGTCGGCCTGTGCGTTGAGCATCTGCTGGTTGAGCTGCTCGGATTGCCGGGACAGGTCGATCATTCGCTGGATGGCGTCACTCGCGCTGGCCGGGGCGGGCATGGCCGCCGGATCGGCGCCGGCCGGACCGCCACCGTAGAGGGTCGTGGCCAGCACCCCGGCCGCGAACATAGCTCCCACCAGACGATTCCTGCGCTGTCTTCGGTGACTTGTCACGGCCTGCCGTGCCCCGTTTCTCTCGTGTAGCGAATGCGACTCGAGTGCGAGGTTTGACAACCCCGCAACCCGGGAAGGTCTCAGTTAGGTTACGGAACAGCGTCGGTCCGTGTCCAGAGGACAACCGTTTCGAGACGAAGATCGGGCCGCGATAGCTCGCGGCCCGATCGGAGATGATGTCAGAAGCGGCGCGCGCCCGCGAACGGCATCGACGAAATGGGCGAGACGTGCACCGGGCTGCCCGCGGTGGAGGCGTGCACGACGTTGCCGTCGCCCGCGTACAGCGCGGAGTGGCTGCCGCCGTAGAACGACACCAGGTCGCCGGGCTGCAGATCGTCCAGCGAGACGGGGGTGCCGGTGGCCAGCTGCTCGTCGCTGGTGCGGGGGAGTTCGCGGCCCGCCTGGCGGTAAGACCACTGGACGAGACCCGAGCAGTCGAAGGCGTTCGGGCCCGCCGCGCCGTAGACGTACGGCGCGCCGACCTTGGACATAGCGGCGTCGAGCGCGATCTGGCCGAGCGACTTCCTGGGCGCGGCGAACGGCGGCGGGGTGCCGGGCAGTTCGATGCCCGGGATGCCCTGCGGGATCTGGATCTCGTTCGGCACCTCGAAGGTTCCGACGCCGGGGATGGTCACCGGCTGGGCCGACGCGGGGGCTGCCGGAAGCAGGAACGCGCCGAGGGTGGCAGCGCCGACAGCTCCGAACGCAGCGACTCGCTGCGCCTGTCGCTTGACGGTGTTGGTCGCCATGATGCGGTACTTCCAATCTGCCCCGCGACGCCGCACCCGGTGGTGCGTCGGACTCCGCGAGGTCTCGAAAAGATTACGAACGCATCACGGTCATTTGTAAAGTCGCCGACTTGCGAAATGCCGATGGGCAACAAATTTGCACCGGATTAAATGCGAGATATCTCACAACAAATAACGAAACGATAACTCCGGGTAACGAGCGCGGGCATCGGGGCGGCAACCGGGGCGGCGCGCCGAGTGATCCGGGGCTCGCGAATGACCATCGCGTGCGATGTTTCCCCAGCTCGTATCGCGCGTCATTGATGCTACCGGCCAGTTGGAAGGTATCCGTCCAGTCTGTTTTGCCGAGGCGCCGCAGCGGGCCGCTGGCACCGCCGTACCGGAATCCGGCGCATCCGGAGAATTGATGCATTTTTGACAATAATGTGAGCTGCGTCACTTTTGACAATGGAAGATCATTTCACGGGCAACGCGCGAAGAAACTCGTCGAGCGATTCGGACAATCGTGGTGACTCTTCCGTCGCCCGATACCTGTCGTACCCGGGGCCTACGCTGCACGCCGTGTCCGTCCCCCATTCGGCCCGTCAGATGGCCTTCGACGATCTCGACACGCCCCTCTACGACACCACCTTCGTGGTCGTCGACCTGGAGACCACCGGGACCAGTCCGGGCGCCGACGCCATCACCGAGATCGGCGCCGTCAAGGTGCGCGGCGGCGAGGTGCTCGGCGAATTCGCCACCCTGGTGAACCCGGGACGGGCGATCCCGCCCGCGGTCGTACACGTCACCGGCATCACCACCGCCATGGTGTGCGCGGCCCCGCGCATCGAGGCGGTGCTGCCCGGATTCCTGGAGTTCGCGTCCGGCGCGGTGCTCGTCGCGCACAACGCCCGCTTCGATATGGCCTTCCTGCGCGCCGCCGCGGCAGGCATGGACGCCGCATGGCCGAACCCACAGGTGCTGTGCACCGTGAAACTGGCCCGGCGGGTACTCGGCCGGGACGAGGCCCCGACGGTGCGGCTCGGCGTGCTGGCCAGGGTGCTGGGCGCGACCACCCAGCCGACGCACCGCGCGCTCGACGACGCCAGGGCGACGGTCGACGTACTGCACGCGCTCATCGCGCGCGTCGGCAATCAGGGCGTGCACAGCCTGACCGAACTGCTCGACTATCTGCCCGGCGTCACCTCCGGCCAGCGCGCCAAACGTGTTTTCGCACAGGATCTGCCGAGCGCGCCCGGCGTCTACCTGTTCCGAGGTCCGGCGGACGAAGTCCTCTACATCGGGACCGCGGTGAACCTGCGCCGACGAGTGCGCAACTACTTCACCGGATCCGAGACCAGGGGCCGGATGAAGGAGATGGTCGCCCTGGCCACCCGCGTCGACCATGTGGTCTGCGCGCACGGACTGGAGGCGGGGGTGCGTGAGCTGCGCCTGCTCGTCGCGCATGCTCCGCCGTACAACCGCCGCTCCAAATTTCCCAAGCGCGGCTGGTGGATCACGCTCACCGAGGAGGCGTTCCCGCGCTTCGCCATCGTCCGCGGCCCGACCCGGGATGCCGTAGGGCCCTTCCCGTCCCGGCTGGACGCCACCGAAATCGCCGTCGTCATCGCCGAATTCACCGGGCTGCGGACCTGCACCACCCGCCTGCCCCGCGGCGGGCGACACGACTGCCCGCCCGCGGTGGTCGGCGGCTGCCCGGCCGCGTCACCCACCCCTATTAATAGGGAGATATACGTGCGGGCGCCCGCGCTGGTCCGCGCGCTGTTCGCCGGACGATCCGACGCGCCGCTGCGCGCCATGCTCGACCGCATCGAAACCCACTCCCGGGCCGAGCATTTCGAGGCGGCCGCCCGGCTGCGCGACCGCACCGCCGCCGTGGTCCGTGCCCTGTATCGCACCCAGCGCCTGGCCGCGCTCGCCCGCATCGCCGAACTGATCGTCGCGCACCCGGATGGCGCGCGCGGCTGGGAGTTCTCGGTGATCCGCTACGGACGGCTGGCGGGCGCGGGCGTCGCCCCGCGCGGCGTCCCGCCGATGGCCGTCGTCGAACAGATCGTCGCCGCGGCGGAAACGGTTGTCCCGGAAGGGGAGGCATCGCTGCTCGATCTCGCGGGCGACCCGCCGGTACGAATCGACTCGGCGACCGAGGCTGCCTTCCGTCGCCGCGACGGGGATAAGGGCCTTATAGACATAGGCCCTATAGATAAGGACGCGATAGACGACGCTCCACCCTTGCGCGGCGCGTCGCCGGAGGAGGTCGGCCTGATCGCCCGCTGGTTGACGAAGCCCGGGGTGCGGATCGTCCGGACCAGCGAGGGCTACCGCGAGCCGATCTTCGGCGCGGCCCGATGGCTCGGTTGGGCGGATGTGGCGGCGCGGGCGCGATCGGGGGAGAGCGAATATCTCGACCATTAGGCTGACACCCATGATTACCGCGATCGTCCTGATCCACGTCGAGAGTGCCCGTATCCCGGAGACCGCCCAGGAGGTCGCCGACACCGAGGGTGTCGCCGAGGTCTACTCCTGCGCTGGCGATGTCGATCTGATCGCGATCGTGCGGGTCCGCGACCACGCGGAGATCGCCGAGGTGGTGACCAACCGCATCGATCGGGTGAAGGGCGTCGTCCGCACCACCACCCACATCGCGTTCAAATCCTATTCGCGATCGGATGTGGAGGCCGGATTCTCGTTGGGCGAGTGAACGATTCGGCCGCGGCGCACCCCTCCGGCCGCCGCGGCCGAGCGTTCAACCGCCGATCACCACCGATTTGCCGGTATAGCTGCCGGACGAACCGGCGGTGAGGATGCCGCTCGCGGAGCCGCCGCACTGACCGGTCGGATAGACGGTGATCACGCTGCCGGTGTTGTTCTCCATATAGTGCGTGCCGCCGCCGAGCAGAATGCATCCGGACGGGTCCGAATAGGTCACGCCGTCGATGATCAGATTTCCCTGAGCGGCCGCCGCGGCCGGTGCGCCGAGCACGATAGCGGCGAATACCGCTGGCAGGATCGGGATTCCGTGCATCGCCGAGGAAGCCATCAGCCGACGAGCGCGGATTTGGCGGTGTACGAACCGGAATCACCGGGGGAGAGGATGGCGGTGGAGTCGCCGTCGCACTCGGCCTTCGAATAAAGGGTGATGACGTTGCCGGTGTTGTTCTGGATGTCGTAGACATCGTCCGCGCCGAGGAAGACGCAGCCGGCCGGGTCGGAGAAGGGGCTGCCATTGACGATCAGGTCGCCACTCGCCGCATGCGCGCCGGGTGCGCAGACCAGCGCCGCGACCGCGAAGCCGATCGGTATCGCATACATACTGCGCCGCATCTCGTGCTCCTCACTCGTCGATGGGTCGGCGCACGCCGGACGTCGAGCGGGCGCGCCGGATTACAAGATCAGCTTACGCGCATCTGACCAGCTGTTATGTGGTGTTGGCAGCTGAAGTGTTCAGCGGTCGCCGAGGGTGTTCGTCAGCGCGACCCAGCGCTGCAGCAGCGCGGCGGCCGCACCCGTATCGATCGCGCCCGCCGCGCGCTCGATGCCGAGCGCCAGCGCCTCGTGCACATCCTGCTCGAATGCGCCTGCGCCGCGCGACAAGTCATAGGCGACGATGGCCGCCGCCGAATTCAGCAGCACCGCATCCCGCACCGGCCCCGCCTTCCCGGCGAGGACATCCCTGGCCACCTCCGCGTTGGTGGCCGCATCCCCGCCGCGCAGCGCGGCCAACTCGACCCGAGGGATGCCGATGCGGGTCGGGTCGATGGTGGTCTCGCGCACCCGTCCGCCGGAAACCACGAACGCGTCGGTGGTATCGGAGGTGGTGATCTCGTCCAGTCCGTCGTTGCCGCGCACCACCAGCGCGGTGCTGCCGCGCTCGGCGAATACGCCCGCGATCACCGGAAGCAGTTCGGTGAACGCGCAGCCGATCAGCCCCGCCCTCGGCTGCGCCGGATTGGTCAGCGGGCCGAGCACATTGAAGACGGTGGGGATGCCGATCTCCTTGCGCGCCTGCCCCGCGTATCGCAGCGCCGGATGGAACAGCGGCGCGAAACAGAACCCGATTCCGGTCTCGCGCACACATCGGGCAACCGATTCCGGACCGAGCGCGAGCCGCACCCCCAGCGCCTCCAGCACATCGGCGCCGCCGCTCTTCGACGAGGCGGCCCGGTTGCCGTGTTTGACCACCGGCACCCCGGCCGCGGCGACCACGATCGAGGACATGGTGGAGATGTTCACCGAACCGGAGCGGTCGCCGCCGGTGCCGACGATATCCACCGCGTCGCCGTCGATATGCACCAGCCTGGCGTGCCGCAGCATGCCGGTGGCCAGGCCGCGCAGTTCGGCCGGGGTCGGACCCTTGATCTTGATGGCGACGCCGAACGCGGCGATCTGCGCGGTGGTGGCGTTATCGGTGAAGATCTCGTTGATCACCCAGGCCGTATCCTCCGCGGCCAGATCGCGGCCGTCGGCCAGGGTCCCGAGCACCTGGGGCCAGCTGCGCACGCTCATTGTCCACTTCTCCCGTCACCACTGGTTCGCGCACCAGTTCGTTCGCGAAGCAGCCTAATCGGCTGCCGGACCGGGCTGCAGCGCGTCCCAACCGTCCGCGACGCCGTCGTTGCGCTGCGCGAGACCGGCCATCCTGGACCGCTCCTGCGCGCAGTGCAGTGCGTCCAGCAGCTGAACACGTTGCAGCAGAAGCCTTTTCAGGCCATCACCGGCATCGGAAGGCGTTTCGGCCGCGGCGTAGCCCTCCTGCGCGGCGATCGCGCACACCTGCCCGACCCGCTCCGCCGGGATCCGCAGATGGTGACGCAGCACCGCGGGCGCGTCCCGATTGAGAGCCGTCGCGCGGTCGAGTGCCGTTGAACACGCCTCCGCGTCATCGAAACTCGCTACCACCACAACGAGATCGGCCCGGCCCGGATCGAGCGACACCTGATCGCTACGGCCGAGCAACCGTCGTAGCCAACCCGCCACCTTCGCCTCCTCATCTCAGCTTTTTCTCAACCTGGCCTGCCATGATGCCTCCGGACGCCCCAACACGCCGACGCCCGAACGAGACCCCCTCTGTCCGTGGGTTTTCCGACACGGACGGACAAGTTTCGCACCCGGGTACTGCTGTCGTACTACGACGAGTCATACTTACCCCCGTGACGACCGCAGTAGGGACCCCAGGATCGGCCATTACCCAGCGTGTGCACTCGCTGAACCGGCCCAACATGGTCAGCGTCGGTACCATCATCTGGCTGTCCAGCGAGTTGATGTTCTTCGCCGGCCTCTTCGCGATGTACTTCGTCGCGCGCGCCCAGGCCCATGGCAACTGGCCGCCGGAACCGACCGAGCTGAATATGAAGCTCGCCGTGCCGGTTACCACCGTGCTGGTCGCATCGTCGTTCACCTGCCAGATGGGCGTGTTCGCCGCGGAGAAGGGCGACGTGTTCGGGCTGCGGCGCTGGTACGTCGTCACCCTGCTCATGGGCCTGTTCTTCGTCATCGGTCAGGGGACCGAATACCGCGCCCTGTACTCGGAGGGCACCTCGATCTCGAGCAGCTCGTACGGCTCGGTGTTCTTCATCACCACCGGCTTCCACGGCCTGCACGTCATCGGCGGTCTGATCGCGTTCGTGTTCCTGTTGATCCGCACCAAGGTCAGCAAGTTCACCCCGGCGCAGGCCACCGCGGCGATCGTCGTCTCCTACTACTGGCACTTCGTCGACATCGTGTGGATCGGGCTGTTCGCCACGATCTACTTCGT
Organism: Nocardia sp. JCM 34519.1; assembly: GCF_020361265.1. Taxonomy (NCBI): domain Bacteria; kingdom Bacillati; phylum Actinomycetota; class Actinomycetes; order Mycobacteriales; family Nocardiaceae; genus Nocardia; species Nocardia sp. JCM 34519.1. The sequence goes on along the minus strand of NZ_JAIRBR010000009.1, from coordinate 68,920 downwards.
CCGCTGATTTCGCGCGGGCAGCACACAGCACACAAGTCGGTTCCGTCTACTCCAAAGGGACACAGATGAGTTCATCTCCCCCGTCAGCGCCAGAGCCCGCCGATGTCGGCAGTGTCATCTCGAGCGACCTGCAAGCAGTCGCTGTCGGCGGCCAGGCCAAGGCCAGCAAGACGCGCAGGCAGCGGCGCGTCCGCCGTCGGATCGCGGGCGGTCTCGCGCTGCTGGTGGGCCTGGTCGGAGCCGGCTTTCTCGCCGCGGCGCTGACGCCGACCGCGCAGGTGGCGACGGCCAAGGACGATCAGTCCGCGCTGATCCGCGAGGGCCAGCAGCTCTACGAAACCTCCTGCATCACCTGCCACGGCGCCAACCTGCAGGGCGTGCAGGACCGCGGCCCCAGCCTGATCGGCGTCGGTGAGGCCGCCGTCTACTTCCAGGTGTCCTCCGGCCGTATGCCCATGGCGCGCAACGAGGCCCAGGCCACCCGCAAGGACCCGAAGTTCGACGCGCACCAGACCGACGCGCTCGGCGCGTACGTCGCGGCGAACGGCGGCGGCCCGACCGTCATCCGCGACGCCGACGGCAAGGTCGCCGAGGAGTCGCTGCGCGGTCCGGATATCGCCCGCGGTTCCGAGCTGTTCCGGATGAACTGCGCCTCCTGCCACAACTTCACCGGACGCGGCGGCGCGCTGTCCTCCGGTAAGTTCGCCCCGCCGCTGGAGCCGGCGAGCGAGCAGCAGATCTACGACGCGATGGTCACCGGCCCACAGAACATGCCGAAGTTCTCCGACCGGCAGCTCAGCCCGGAGGAGAAGCGCGACATCATCGCCTACGTGAAGAACGCGACCGAGGAGAAGAGCCCGGGCGGCTGGGATCTCGGCGGGTTCGGACCGGCCACCGAGGGCTTGGCCATGTGGGTCATCGGCATCGTGGCCGTCGTCGGCGCGGCGATGTGGATCGGATCCCGCTCATGAGCGACGACAAGGAGACCAACGACATGCGGCCGGAAGAGGGCCACGACGGCGGTGCGCCGAAGGAGTACACGGAGGCCGAGCTCGACGCGATGTCGCGGGACGAGCTGGTCAAGCTCGGCACCGAACGCGACGGCGTCGACGTCGCCTACCGGCGCGAGCGGTTCCCGGTTCCGGGCACCCGCGCCGAGAAGCGGGCCGAGCGCCAGGTGGCGTTCTGGTTCGCCATCTCCGGACTGGCGGCGGCCGTGCTGGTCGGCGTCTTCCTGTTCTGGCCGTGGGAGTGGAAGGGCAAGTCGGAGTCCGGGCACGGCGCCTACTCGCTCTACACCCCGCTGGTCGGTATCGGCCTCGGCGTCTCGGTGCTCGCCATCGGCATCGCCGTCGTGCTGATCCGCAAGAAGTTCATCCCGGCCGAGCTGTCCATCCAGGTCCGCCACGACGGCCCGTCCGACGAGGTGGAGCGGCGCACGCTGGTCGCCGAGCTGTCCGACGCGCTGGAGACCTCGACGCTGGGCCGCCGCAAGCTGATCACCCGCACCGCGGGTGCGGGCGTCGGCGTGCTCGGCATCGGCGCGCTGCTGGTGTTCGTGGGCGGTCTGGTGAAGAACCCGTGGGCCAAGGGCGACAAGTCGCCGCTGTGGGTGTCCGGCTGGACCCCCGACTACCCGGGCGAGACCGTCTACATCCGCCGCGACACCGGTCGCCCGGAGGACGTCGTGCTGGTCCGTCCCGAGGATCTGGACGCGGGCGCCATGGAGACCGTGTTCCCGTGGAAGGAGAAGTGGCGCGGCGACGAGCACGCGACCCTGCAGTCGCTGCGCGGCATCCGCAACGCCGTCATGCTGATCCGCCTGCGGACCGCCGACGCGCAGAAGGCGATCAAGCGCAAGGGCCAGGAGAGCTTCAACTTCGGCGACTACTTCGCCTACTCGAAGATCTGCACTCACCTCGGCTGCCCGACCTCGCTGTTCGAGCAGCAGACCAACCGGATTCTGTGCCCCTGCCACCAGTCGCAGTTCTCGGCGACCGAATGGGGTAAGCCGGTCTTCGGTCCCGCCGCTCGCGCACTGCCGCAGCTGCCGATCACCGTCAACTCCGAGGGCTACCTGGTCGCCAACGGCGACTTCATCGAGCCGCTCGGCCCGGCTTACTGGGAGCGTCGTTCATGAGTCGTGTGGCAACGCAAGCCAATGAGATGGACGAGCGGTATCGTGCCGCCGCGTTCGCGAAGCGGTCGATCAACAAGGTCTTCCCGACCCACTGGTCGTTCCTGCTCGGTGAGATCGCGCTGTACGCGTTCATCATCCTGCTGCTCTCGGGTATCTACCTGACCCTGTTCTTCGATCCGTCGATGACCGAGGTCGTCTACAACGGCGCCTACCAGCCGTTGCGCGGCGTCACCATGTCGCGGGCGTACGAGTCGGCGCTGAACATCTCCTTCGAGGTGCGCGGCGGTCTGTTCGTCCGGCAGGTACATCACTGGGCCGCACTGCTTTTCGCGTGCTCGATCATCATCCACCTGTTCCGCATCTTCTTCACCGGCGCGTTCCGCAAGCCGCGTGAGGCGAACTGGGTGATCGGCTCGCTGCTGTTGATCCTGGCCATGTTCGAGGGCTACTTCGGCTACTCGATCCCGGACGACCTGCTCTCCGGTACCGGTCTGCGGGCCGCCTTCGGCGGTATCACCATGTCGATCCCGATCATCGGCACCTGGATGCACTGGCTGATCTTCGGTGGCGACTTCCCCGGCGACATCATCATCCCGCGCCTGTACATCGCGCATGTGCTGCTGCTGCCCGGCATCATCCTGGCGCTGATCGCGGCGCACGTCGCGCTGGTCTGGTACCAGAAGCACACGCAGTTCCCCGGCCCCGGCCGCACCGAGAACAACGTGATCGGCGCCCGCATCATCCCGGTGTTCGCCGCCGACCAGGGCGCGTTCTTCATGTTCACCCTCGGCGTCGTCGCGCTCATGGGTGGTGTGCTGCAGATCAACCCGATCTGGAACCTGGGCCCGTACAACCCGTCTCAGGTATCCGCGGGTTCGCAGCCGGACTTCTACATGATGTGGACCGACGGCATGGCCCGACTCATGCCGCCATGGGAGCTCTACCTGGGTCGCTACACCGTTCCGGCGGCGTTCTGGGTGGCGCTGGTCATGGGTCTGGTGTTCACGGTGCTCATCGCCTACCCGTGGATCGAGAAGCGGCTCACCGGTGACGACGTGCACCACAACCTGCTGCAGCGCCCGCGCGACGTGCCGGTGCGCACGGCGATCGGTGCCATGTCGATCGCGTTCTACCTGGTGCTGACCCTGTCGTGCGTCAACGACATCATCGCGCTGAAGTTCGACATCTCACTGAACGCCACCACCTGGATGGGCCGCATCGGTCTGCTGATCGCGCCGCCGATCGCGTACTTCATCACCTACCGGTTCTGCCTCGGCCTGCAGCGCAGCGACCGGGCGGTGCTGGAGCACGGCATCGAGACCGGCGTGATCAAGCGCCTGCCGCACGGTGAGTACATCGAGGTGCACCAGCCGCTCGGCCCGGTCGACGACCACGGCCACCCGGTGCCGCTGGAGTACCAGGGCGCCGCGATCCCGAAGAAGATGAACAAGCTGGGTTCGGCCGGTAAGCCGGGCACCGGCAGCTTCCTGCGGGCCGACCCGCCCGCGGAGAGCGAGAAGCACTTCGAGATCGAACACCAGGAAGAGCACAAGCAGCTCGCCGTCTTGCAGGAGGCCCAGGAGCGGGCCAAGAACGACATGCACGGTCACTGACGTTCGATGTGAGAAGCGCGGGCCCTGAGTCGAAATCGACTCGGGGCCCGCGCTTTTCGGTCAGCTCCCGGCGGCCGCGCGGCGGGCCGCCTCGATGGCCTCGAATTTGGCGAGGTTGTGGCGGGCGTCGGCGAGGGCGTCGTGCGCGTCCGGCGGGACCGGGGGGAGTTCCGGTCGGCCGTGTGCATCCCAGTGCTGGCGCAGTTCATTCGTGTAGCGGGGCAGGGCGTTCGGTAGGTCGACCATCGAACCCCACAGCTGGCACAGGGCGACATGGTCGTACGCACCGACCCAGGCCCACAGTTCCGGCTGCACCGACGGGCGCGGCACCAGGAATTGGTAGAGGTCGTCGCGGATCTGCCTGCGGCCGCGCCACAACGGCGACGACGGCGGCGGCAGCTGCGGCAGCACATACTTGCGCACCCACGGCCCCGCCTTATCGGGATTGAATTCCGTTGAGACGGCGTAATATTCGCGACCGTCCTCGCAGACGACGCCGATCGAGACGAGATCGATCACCAGTCCGTCCTCGATGAATTCGCAGTCATAAAAGTATCTCAACGAGATCGCTCTGTCCTCCGCGTTCCGGCCCATCGCTGTCGATGCGCTTTACGAATCACCCTAGGTGGGTGAATCTCACCCCTACCACCGGGTATCTCCGGCACCGGGTGCGTCCGTATTCTGATCTCGTGAACTGGACCGTCGACGTACCGATCGATCGCCTGCCGGAACTGCCGCCGTTGCCCGCCGAGCTGCGCAGGCGACTGGACGAGGCGCTCGCGCGGCCCGCGCTGCAGCAGCCGTCCTGGGATCCGGAGCAGGCGGCGATGATGCGCACCGTATTGGAGAGCGTGCCGCCGATCTGCGTGCCCGCCGAGGTCGAGGACCTGCGGCTGCGGCTGGCCGAGGTCGCGCGCGGTGAGGCGTTCCTGCTGCAGGGCGGCGACTGCGCGGAAACCTTCGCCGACAACACCGAACCGCATATCCGCGGCAATATCCGCACCCTGCTGCAGATGGCGGTGGTGCTCACCTACGGTGCCAGCCTGCCCGTGGTGAAGGTCGGCCGGATCGCCGGGCAGTACGCGAAGCCGCGTTCGGCCGACACCGATGCGCTCGGCCTGAAGTCCTACCGCGGCGACATGATCAATTCGCTGGTCCCGGATGCGGCTGTGCGCGAACACGATCCGTCGCGTCTGGTCCGCGCCTACGCCAACGCCAGCGCCGCGATGAACCTGGTTCGCGCGCTCACCGGCGCGGGCATGGCCGATCTACACAAGGTGCACGACTGGAACCGCGATTTCGTCGCCCAGTCGCCCGCGGGCGCCCGCTACGAGGCGCTGGCCGAGGAGATCGACCGCGGCCTGCGGTTCATGACCGCCTGCCGGGTGAACGATCCGAGCCTGCAGTCCGCGCGCATCTACTGCAGCCATGAGGCGCTCGTCCTCGACTACGAGCGGGCCATGCTGCGGCTCAGCGAGAACGCGGTGGGCGAGCCGGTGCTCTACGACCTGTCCGCGCATTTCCTGTGGATCGGCGAGCGCACCCGGCACCTGGACGGCGCGCATATCGCGTTCGCCGAACTGCTCGCCAACCCGATCGGCCTCAAGATCGGCCCCGGCACCACCCCGGAACTGGCCGTCGAATACGTCGAACGCCTCGACCCGAACAATGAGCCGGGCCGGTTGACGCTGGTGTCCCGCATGGGCAACGGCAAGGTGCGCGACGTGCTGCCGCCCATCATCGAGAAGGTGCAGGCCACCGGCCATCAGGTGATCTGGCAGTGCGATCCGATGCACGGCAACACCCACGAGGCGTCCACCGGCTTCAAAACCCGCCACTTCGACCGCATCGTCGACGAGGTGCAGGGCTTCTTCGAGGTGCATCACGCCCTGGGCACCCACCCCGGCGGCCTGCACATCGAGCTCACCGGCGAAGACGTCACCGAATGTCTCGGTGGCGCCCAAGACATTTCGGACCTCGACCTGAACGACCGCTACGAAACCGCCTGCGACCCAAGGCTCAACACCCAGCAGTCCTTGGAACTGGCCTTCCTGGTCGCCGAAATGCTCCGCTGAACTTTCGGCGTATCGGGCGCGGTCAGCGATGGCCGCGCCCATTTCTTCAAGGCAAGGCGGTCAGGGTAACGGTGTCGCCCGATTCGACATTGGCTCCCGCGCCGGGGGATTGGGAGATCACCACCGAACCGTCCAACGGCGCAAGCTGTTTCACCTCGACATCCAGACCGAGCGCTTCCAGCTTGGCTCGGGCCGCCCCCACATTGAGCCCTACGACGCCGGGCATTTTGACGGCGTTGGACACCAGCAGGGTAACGCCGTCTCCCGATTGGATCGTCGTACCCGCGGCGGGCGTGGTGCCGATCGCCTTATCGGCTTCGATGGTCCTGTCGTACTGAGTCTTGGTGTCGCGCACCGTGATTCCTGCATCGGTAAGGATCCTGGTGGCGTCCGCGGCGGATTTGCCGCGCACCTCGGGCACCTTCACCGGCTGAGATCCCTTGCTGCGGTAGACCTTTACCTGCGCGTTGGCGGGGAGGACGGTGTCGGCGCCCGGATCTACCTTGGCCAGTGTGCCTTTCGGCGCCGGATTGGAGATCTCGCCCCCGTCGACGGGTATCAGGCCCGCGTCGCGAATCAGTTGGTTGACCTTCGAGATGTCATCGCCCGGTTTGACATCGGGCACCTTCGGTTTGCCGCTGGAGACCAGCACGGCGACGGTGGAACCCTTGGTGAGCTTGCTCCCCGCCGACGGATCGCTGCCGACGACGCCGCCGACGGGGATGGTATCCGAGGCCTTCTGCCGGATCTCGGTCGAGAAGCCGGCGTTCTTCAGCGCGGCCACCGCGTGATCTGCGTCCAGGCCGGCGACCGGTGGTACCGCCGCGTAGCGGCCGACCCCGACCCACCAGCCACCGACCCCGACGATCAGTGTCACGATCGCCACAACGGCTATCCAGATCCACGTGGTGCGCCGCGAACGTCTGCGGTCCTCGAACCCGTTGTACGGCGGTTGGCGCAGGCTCTGCGGCGGCGCGTAGTCCTCCGGCTGGTAATCGTCGCGGTATTCGTCGGGCTCGTAGTCGATTCTGGGTCTCGGCGCGGTCACCACTCTGGTGTGCTGGGTCGACGGCGGGGTGTACGGCTCCGGCGCCGGTCTCGGCGGGGCCGGGGCCACCGCGCGATAGCTTGCGCTCAGGTGTTCGGCCGAATCCTGCGGCGCCGGAACGCGATACACGGGTAGGTTCAGCGTGGTGGCGATCGAGCGCAGCGCGGCGGCCATCTCGTTGGCGTCGGAGTACCGATGCGCGGGTTCACGCGCCGTCGCCTTGGCGACCAGCTCGTCGAATTCCGGCGGCACGCCCGCGATGAACCGGCTCGGGCTCGGCACGTCGTTCTCGATGCGCTGATACGCCACCGACAGTGAGTTGTCGCCGCTGAACGGCACCCGTCCGGTCAGCAGTTCGAAGATCAGGATGCCGAAGGAGTAGACGTCGCTGCGCGCATCGGCCGTGCCGCTCGTCACCTGTTCGGGGGACAGGTACGCGGCCGTGCCGAGAATCACGCTGGCCGAGGTGGTGGTGGCCGCGGCGACCGCGCGCACCAGACCGAAATCCGCGATTTTCACCTCACCCGCATCGGAGATGAGCACGTTCTCCGGTTTCACATCGCGGTGCACCAGGCCCGCGTCGTGCGCGACGCCGATGGCGGCCAGCACCGGCTCGGCGACCGCGCGCACCGCATGCGGTGGCATCGGCCCGCGTTCGCGCAGCAACTCGCGCAGCGTGCCGCCCTCGACCAACTCCATGATCAGGAACGGGTAGTCGCCGTCGATGCCCTGGTCGTACACCGCGACCAGGGACGGATGCTTGAGCCGGGCCACCGCGCGCGCCTCGAATTCGAACCGCGAGAGGAATTGCGGGTCACCGGCGAACTTGGGATCCATCACCTTGATGGCGACCGGCCGGTCCAGGCGGGTATCCACCCCACGGAAGACCATCGACATGCCGCCACGCGCGATCGGCGCATCTATGCGATAGCGCCCTTCCAGCATTTGGCCGATCAATTGATGTCCTCCGGTTTTCACAAAGTTCTCACCCCTCGCTGCGCGCGCGACAAGCGATCGACCGCCCCGTGCGGCCCCCACGATGGTATCGACGAATCGGGCAAGGGTGTCTCACGACGTGCGGCGCGCAACCGTCTACCGTTATCCCGGTGAGTGCATTTCCCTGCAGTGATGATGTCCTTCCGCAGTCGGTGGAGCTGCTGCCGCTGCCGGACGTGGCCGACAAACTCGGGATCGTGGTGACCCGGGTGCATCAGATGCTGCGCGACCATCAGCTCATCGCGGTGCGCCGCGATGGTGTTGCGGGCGTACCCGAGGTGTTCTTCGACGAAGCGGGCGCGGTAGTGAAGCCGCTGCCCGGCCTGATCACCGTGATGCGGGACGCCAAGTACACCGATGAGGAGATCCTGGAGTGGATCTTCACCGATGACGAGACCCTGCCGGGCAAACCCGTCGAGGCTCTGCACGGCCCGCTGGCAAGGGAGGTGCTGCGCAGAGCAGCCGCGGATCCCTTCTGAGCTCGATCATCAGTTCCAGCCCCGTGGCCCCGGTACGCGACCGGGGCCACGGGGGCTACCGCCGCCTGCCGTTCAGTGCGGCGCTCGCGAATTCCGTTGCGGCGACTCGCAGTCGGCGGTGTCTGGGAACGACGGCCCGCCGCTCGAACACCGCGTAATCGGCGCGTTCGATCTCGGTGAGGATATCGGCGTAGAGGGTGGCGGCGGTGCGGATGGCCGGGCGCACCCGCGGCAGCAGCAGTTCGATGCCGGGGACGGCGCGGCGGTAGATATCCCGATTCAGCGCGATCAGGTGGGTCAGCGCGCGGCGTACCCGCCGATCGGTGTGACCGGTGTCACGGCAGTGGGCGAGTAATTCGGCGTCGACACCAAATGTGGCGAGTTCGTCGGCGGGCAGGTAGATCCGGCCGCGGTCGAGGTCCTCGGCGATATCGCGCAGAAAGTTGGTGAGCTGGAAGGCCTCGCCGAGCGCGGCCGCCGCGGGTTCGGCCGCCTCGATCTCGACCACCGTGCCGAGTACGGGCAGTAGTTGCAGGCCGATGGCGGCGGCGGAACCGCGCATATAGTCCCGCAATTCGGCCATGGTGGCGTAGTGCGCGCGGAAGCGCGGGGTGCCCGGGACGTCCATCCGCATGGAGTCCAGGAAGATCCAGAAGTGTTCGGGCGCTATGTCGTAGCGCAGGATGGTGTCGGAAACGGCGGCCAGCACGCGCGAACGGGATTGTCCGCCTTGCCGATTCGGATCCGGCTCGCCTTCCAGCAGCAATCGGAGCCGCTTCTCGATCAAGTCGAGTTCACCGGCCGGGCCGTGTTCGGGCGCGAAATCGGTTGGCGGGTAGCCGTTGTCGACGATGTCGTCGACCGTTCTGGCGAAGGCGTAGAGCGCATGCACGGCAGGGCGGTGTTCGGGTGCGAGCAGGCGGGTCGCCAGGAAGTAGGTGCGCCCGTGCGCCGCGGCGATCCTTCGGCATTCCCGGTACGCGAGTTCTAGGCCACTCATGAGCGCGTGGACGTGGTCGACCCCGCCGAGGTGGCGCGCAGGCGCAGCGGATCGACCGTGCGCAGTGAGATCGCGGCCACCACGGCCGCGAAGGTCGCCGCGGCCACGTGCCAGGTGGTGTACAGGCCGTTCGAACCGTCCGGCTGGAAGACCAGCATCAGCCAGGTGCAGATGCCGACCAGGACCATCAGCGCCCTGGGGGACAGCGCGAAACCCGCGGCCAGCGCGAGCGGCCACGAGTAGTACCAGGGCAGTGCGGCCGGCGAGAGCACGACGATGCCGACGAAGGCGATGAGGATGCCGAGCACCGCCTCGCGTTCGCTGTGCCTGCACCGCCACCAGGTCCACACCAGCACGACGACGAGCGCGGCGGCGCACAACATCCGGGTGGTCTGCAGCGCCGCCGAATCCGGTCCGATGACCTGCAGCGGGGTGACCCAGCTGACCGCGTACGCCATGATCGTCGGCAGCGAAAGCCAGTTGATGATGTTCTTGGAACCCGACAGCGCCGACAGCCAGCCGAGGCCGACGCCGGCGGCCGCCGACGCGACGGCGAGCACCGCCCCGAATATCGCGAGCCCCAGCCCGGCGATCTTGACGAAGGTGATGGCCGGATGCGGCATATCCTCGCTCGGCCGCGCCGCGTCGGGGTGATCGTCCGGAATGGCCGCGCTGTCATCGCGTTCGGCGCGCTGGGCGGCCCGGCGCTCGCGCTCGTGCAGCATCCAGATCCACACCAGGAACGGCAGCGCCACACCGGCGGTGGCCTTGATGGCGACGCCGATGGCCACCACCACGATGCCCGCGACATGATGGCGTTCCAGCACCAGCGCGATGCCCGCGGCCATCAGGCCGACCATCAGCATCTCGTTGTGTACGCCGCCGATCAGGTGGATGAGCACCAGCGGGTTCAGCACCGCGAGCCACAGCGCGACGGTCGGTTTGCCGCCGAGGTGTTTGGTGAGATACGGCACCGCCCACATCATCAGCGCGAGGCCGGGCAGCATCACCAGCCGCAGCGCGATGGTGCCCGCAACGACGTTGTCCCCGGTGATGACGGTGATCGCGCGGCCGAGCAGCAGGAAGATCGGGCCGTACGGCGCCGTCGTATGCGTCCAGACCTGGCTGACGTTGTCGAACAGCACGCCGGGATTGATGTAGGGACCCACCTTGTAGGGGTCGAAGCCGTCGCGCAGCAGCGCGCCCTGCGCCAGGTAGGAGTAGGCGTCGCGGCTGAACATCGGGACCGCGAAAAGCAGTGGGAAGATCCAGATTCCGACGATGCCGCGTAGCTCGTTGAGCGTGACGCCCGCGCCGGGACGGTCGTTCCGCCCGATCGTGGTGCGGCCCAACCGGACCCACGCGGTGATCATCATCAGCACGCCGATCCAGATGACGATCGTGCTGAGCACGTAGCCGTGCCCGTAGCGCAGCCAGGACAGGTGCATGGATTCCAGCAGCGGGTCGCGGACCCGGGTGCTGCCCGCGCCGAAGCCGCCGAAGGTGATCAGGATCGCGCCGACGAAGCCGAGCAGCGCGGCGTGACCCTCCGGGGTGCGCAGGAAATCGCCGATATCGCGCAGCCAATGGTGCGGTGCATCGCCGACGACCCCGACGGGTGCGCGATCGGTGGTCGGGGTGTTTTCGGTGGTAGGTGCTGCCGGGGCGTGCGTTTCGGGGGAAGCCATCGTGGTGTCGGTCCCCCCGGGAGTGGTCGGCGGTCGCAACCGCGAGCGAATAGGTCGGCGCTTAGTTTACGGCGTTGCGGGGAACACTATGCCGCTGGTAGGTGGGGTTTCGATCGCGCCGGCGCCCGGAACGCCCGTTATCCGGTTTGCCGCCAGTTTTCCGGATAGCAGTGCGGTCGGCACGCCGATCCCCGGAGTTGTGCCGCAACCTGCGATAACCACATTGTCGCTGGTGCGTGGAAAATTGCGGGTTCTGAACGGTCCGGTCTGCCGGAAGACGTGCGCGGCGGAGAACGGCGTCCCGGCCAGCATGCCCTGCGCCTGCCAGGTGAGCGGGGTATCCAAATGATCGACGGCGAAGTGTTCGGCGATGCCGTGATAGCCGCGTTCTTCCAGCACGTTCAGCAGTTCCCGGAGGTAGGCCGGGCCGAGCCGCGCCCAATCCAGCGGCGCCGACCGAAGATTCGGGCACGGGGCGAGCAGGGAGAGCGGCTCGTGCCGGCCGCCGGGGCGGTTCAGATAGAGACTCGGATCGGTGAGTGCGGGCCGGGTGAGCAGCAGGGAGGGGTCGCTCATCAGGCGGCCCCGGCGGCGGGCGGTGATCTCCCGGAACGTCCGATCCCATGCCGCGCCGAAATCGATGGTGTGATGCGCCCGCACCGGCCAGGCGTCGGCGACCGCGGCGGGGACGGTGCCGTGCGCGACGAATGCGGAGGGCGCGGCGCGCAGGCCCCGGCGCGGACGCACCCCGAACCGGTCCAGCGAGCCGAGATCGGCAGTGAGCACGACGGCATCGCAGTCGACCGTTTCGCCGCCGGCCAGCCGGATGCGGTGGGCGCGCCGGTCGCGGTAGTCGATGCCGGTCACCTCGGTGCCGAGGGCGAGGGTGCCGCCCGCGCCGGTGAACGCCTCGGCCATGGCCGCAGCGATCGCCCGCATACCGCCCTCGGGAAAATAGACGCCGAGCGAGGTGTCCATATGCGGGATGGCGCCGTAGACCGCGAGCGCGTCGGCGGGCGGCATGCCCGCGTACAACGCCTGAAAGGTGAACAGCCGAGCCAACTTCGGGTCGCGCAGCAATCTGCCGACCTTGCCGCCGAGCCGGCCGAATCCGCCGAGACGCACCAAACCGACCAGGGCCCTGCGCTTTTCGGGTGTGCGCAGCATATCCAGCGGCGAATCGAAGTTGGTGTCCATGAATTCGGTGAACTCGGCCCGGTAGATCCCGGCCAGCCAGCTGCGCAGCTTCAGGTAGCGGCGGGCGGTTTCCGGGCCGCAGGTGCGGCGCACCTCATCGGCCATGGCCTCCGGGTCGGCGAATACCCGGATGGTCGAGCCATCGGCGTACCTGGCGTGGTAGGCGGGTGCGAGCTGGTGAATCCGCAGCGGTGGGTGCAGCGTCGCCGGATCCCGCCCGACTGCGGCCAGTGCCTGGTAGATCTGTTCGGGCAGGGTCAAAACCGTTGCGCCGTTGTCGATTTCGTAATCCGGCCCGCGATAGCGGCCGACCCGGCCGCCCGGATGGTCGGCGCGCTCGAACACCGTCACCCGGCGGCCGGCGCCGGTGAGATAGAGCGCGGCGGACAGCCCGGACAGCCCGGCGCCGACGACGACAACGTGATCCGCCGGTCCCGCGACGGTTTTCATGCGGCACTCCGAATCATGCTGCGGTGTGAAGGAATTGATTTATTCGGCGGAATCCTGCGCCGGCGCCTGCGCGTACACCAGGCTGTCGAACACCGATGCCGCGGTTCGCCTGCGCCGCTTGGGCATACCGATCGCGCGGCGCGTCGGGAAGGCGCCGCCGATCACCACCCGGCGCTCGAACGCCGCCATCTGGCCCGCGTTCTGCTCGTCCTCCGCGGGCGGACATGCTCCGACTACGACCACCCGGTCGCTCGGTCCTACAACGGCCCTCATGCGGCCCTCCTTGTCGCGGCCAGTGCCATGGCTCGCAATCGTTCCTTGGCGGCCGGGGTAGCCGAGCTGGCTTCCATTGCGGCCAAACCTTTTTCGGTGAGTTCGGAAATGCGCAGCTCCACCTCGTCGACCGCGCCGAGGTCGACGAGCACCGCGCGCAGGCGCTCGACCTGCTCCTGATTCAAATCGGTGCCGATACTGGTCCGCAGCAGCGTCGCCGCGGCCGGATCGCGCGCGTCGGCGCGGCGCAGCGCTTCCGCGAGCAGAACGGTGCGCTTGCCCTCGCGCAGATCGTCACCTGACGGTTTTCCGGTGACCTCCGGATCCCCGAAGACGCCGAGCAGGTCATCGCGTAGCTGGAACGCGATGCCGATATCGGTGCCGAAGGTGCGGTAGGCGGCGATCAAATCCGCGTTCGCGTCGGCGATCGCGGCACCGAGGTGCAGCGGGCGTTCGACGGTGTACGCGGCGGTTTTGTAGCGGTTGATGCGCAGTGCGGCCTCGACCGATTCGTCGCCGCCCGCCTCGCCGAATATGTCGAGCAGCTGCCCGCCCAGCACCTCGGTGCGCATCGCCGCCCACACCCGGGCGAACCGGCCGAGCGCCGCCGGATCCAGCCCGGCGGTGTGCAGCATATCGTCGGCCCAGGCCAGCGCCAGATCGCCGACCAGGATGCCGACGCTGGTGCCGTAGTGCGCCGCGGTGCCGGTGAGCCGGCGTTCCCGGTGCCGCCGCTCGAAATCGACGTGCACGGTGGGGAATCCGCGACGGGTGCGCGAGGAATCGATGATGTCGTCGTGGATCAGCGCACACGCCTGCACCAGTTCCAGTGCGGCACAGGCGGTGAGCACCGACTGCGCCTGCGGACTCGCCGGATCGCCGCCCGCACCGAGCCAGCCTGTCCAGGCGAAGGCGGGCCGGGTGCGCTTGCCGCCGCGCAGCACGAACATCTCGAGTTCGGCGGCCGCTTCCTCGAACACCGGGCCGAGCTCGCGCACGAGCTCGCGCCTGGTGCTGAAGAAGGCGGTGAGCGCGTCCTCGACGGCGGCCACGAATTCCGGGGTGCCCGGAATCGGCCCCGGGGCTGCGGGGCCGGTCGTAGGGATCCGAGTCGGTGTTTCGGGTCCGGCGGACAGGGGAGCCTCCATGATCGTATGGCTGTCGGCGGCGCGCGACGTTCCAAAGGTGCGGATGTTTTGGGTAGGGCGAAAGACTGCCCGCTCGAAGGATACGCGTACCACGCGGACGGCTCGACGGTGCGCCGACCTGTTCCCACTACACTGGTTTGGTGACATTCGACAACGTGCGGGGACGTGCGACCCCAGGCCTGCCGTCCACGGCGCGGCCGAACGTCTCCCACACGCCCTCGGTGGTGCAGAGCCTGCGCACCCATGCGAGCCGGTCCGTGCCGTTCTCGGTGGAATTCAACCCGCCGCGCGACGCGGCGGGCGAGGCGCGGCTGTGGCGCGCGGTGCGCCAGTTCGAACGCATGCATCCGGCGTTCGTCTCGATGACATACGGCGCGGGCGGGTCCACCAGCGACCGCACCGTCCGGGTCACCGGTGAGCTCGCGCAGGAGACCACCCTGCTACCGGTGGCGCATCTCACCGCGGTCGGGCACAGCGTCGCGGAGTTGCGTTCGCTGGTGGGCGGTTACGCCGACTGCGGCATCCGCAACGTGCTGGTGCTGCGCGGCGATCCGCCCGGCGATCCGCTCGGCGAGTGGCGCAAACATCCGGAGGGTGTCGCCTACGCCGAGGAACTGGTGCGGATCGTGCGCGATCTCGGCGACTTCCATGTCGGTGTCGCCTCGTTCCCCCAGGGCCATCACCGTTCGCCGGACCTGGATCACGACACCAGGTACCTGGCCGCGAAACTCCGCGCGGGTGCGGAGTATTCGATCACCCAGATGTTCTTCGAGGTGGACCACTATCTGCGGCTGCGCGACCGGATCGCCGCATTCGATCCGGTGGAGGGCGCCAAGCCGATCATTCCGGAGCTGATGCCGATCACCTCGCTGCGCACCGTATCGCGCGCCGAGGAGCTGTGCGGGCGACCGCTGCCCGCGGCCGTGATGGAGCGGCTACACCGCGCGGCGGGCGACGATCCGGAGGCGAATCAGGCCGCGGTGCGCGAGGTCGGCATCGAGATCGCGACCGAAATGGGTCAGCGCCTGATCGCCGAGGGCGCACCCTGCCTGCACTTCATCACATTGAACTTCGCCAAGGCGACCAGCGAGGTGCTGACCAACCTCGGCTACGGAGTCACCGCCGCCCCACTCAGCGCCTGACGGGACTTTTGGAGCGCAATCGTTTTCGAAGTTTCGCCCGGCGGTGCGTTGAGGTGGCCGAAACCGTCGCGGGTGTTGTGGTCTCGGCACTGGCGTTCCCGCATAGGCTTTCGGTTCCCGCATTGGTATCAGCTTCCCGCGCTTGCGATTGCGAACGCGGGAAGCTGATTGGTTTGCGGGAGTTCGGGTTATGCGGCGCGGGCGGCGCGCAGGCCCCAGGCGTCGGCGAGGAGGCGGTGGGATTCCAGGCGGTCCGCGTGGCGGTGGGTGACGCTGGTGACCAGGAGTTCGTCTGCGGCGGTGACTCGCTGGAGTGCGGCTAGGCGCTCGACGACGGTGGTGGGGGAGCCGACGAACTGGGTGGCCAGGCGGTCGTCGACTAGTCGCAGCTGTTCCGGGGTGAGCGGTGCGGCCGTATCGGGGTCGAGGTATTCCGATGCGCCCGCGCCGGTGCGGATGCTGTGCACCCAGTGGCCGTAGCTGGAGGCGAGGTGCCGCGCGGTCGAATCGTCCTGCGCTACAACCACATCCGCTGATACCACGACATACGGACGATCCAGTCGCGCGGAGGGCTGGAAGGCGGCGCGGTAGGCGTCCACCGCGTCGAGCGCGGTGCCCGGCGATACGTGATACGCCGCGGCGAACGGCAGCCCGAGACGCCCGGCGAGTTCGGCGCTCTCGCCCGCCGAACTGCCGAACAGCCACAGTTCGACCTGTGCGCCCTCACCCGGAACCGCATGCAGCGCAATGTCATTCGTCGCGACGTAACTGCCGTCGAGCAGGGCGCGCACCTCGTCGAGTTGCTCGGCGAAATCGAGCGATTGCGCGCCCGGCTGCTGCAGGGCCTCCAGCGAGGCGATGAATTTGGATCGGTCCGTGATACGCGCCGGATCGAATGGCGGCGGCACCACGACACCGTCCCGGACCCTGGTGCGCCCGGTATCCGCAACGGGCCGAGCGGCTTTCGGACGGCCGCCCTCCGCGCCGAACTGGGTGCGCCGGTGCCCCGACCGGCCGAGGCCGAGATCGAGTCGCCCCGGATACAACGCATCGATGGTGCCGAACGCCTCGACGATGGACGCGGAGGTGTGATGGCCGACCTGCACCGCGGCCGAACCGACCCGGATCCGCGAGGTGGCCGCCGCGACCAGACCGATCAGCGTGATCGATGACGAACTGGCCACCGCGACGAAATGATGTTCGGCCAGCCAATAGCGGCGGTAACCCCACTGCTCGGCGTGCCGCGCCAGATCGATGGTGTTGCGAATCGCCTCTCGCGCGGTGGATCCCGCGCTGATCGGCGACAGATCGAGGATGGATAGCGGAACGGTCATGCCTGCGGCCCCCGCGGATTCCGCTCGCCCGCCTCGATCGCGACCCGCAGCCGGTTCTCCGGGGGCGCCAGCGGGCAGGTCGCGAAATCGGTGAAGGCGCAGGGCAGATTGGCGGCCCGGTTGAAGTCGAGCAGTACGGTGCCGTCCGCCTCCGGCGCGCCGATCGCCAGCGACCGCGCCGCGGGATAGGTGGTGACCCCGCTCGTCGCATCGGTGAACAGCAGCCGCAGATCGTCGACGGGACCGAAGGCGAGCACCCGCTCGCTGGTCCCACCGACCGTGAAAACGACGGTGCCCGAGGCGATGTGGTGATGTTCCAACCCGTCGACGACGGCGCCGGTGGTCACCGTATGCGCCTCGGCGAACGGTTCGAAGCGCCCGCGGATCACCCAGCGCGGGTCCGGCGCGTACGCCGGAATACCGTCGAAGGTGAGCAGGCCGGGCGCGGCCGGATCGTGCACCCGCACCGCGTGGCGGCCGGTGCGGCGGATCACCTCCAGCACCCGATTCTCGTGCAGCACACTGAGTCCCGGCGCGCCCTCGGCGGGCTGGATGATGCGCACGCCCGCGATGCCGACGCCGTCGTACTCCAGCCGGTCGGCGGGGCGGGCGGTGATGAACACCTTGTCATCGGTGACCCACCAGGTGCCCGGCACATCGGGCAGCTGTTCCGGTCGATCGGTGAGCCAATGCAATCCGGTGAGGCTCAGGAAGCCGAGCGGGTCGCGCAGCTGATCCTCGCGCGCATGATGCCAATTCGCCCACTCGGTCTCGAAAAGTGTTGTGGTGCTTGCGGTCATGACGCTCGTGCTCCTTCGTGGACGGATTCGCGGTGGTGGGGATGCGGTAGGCCGAGGTGGTCGCGCAGCGTGCTGCCGGTGTATTCGGTGCGGAAGCTGCCGCGCTCCTGCAGTTCCGGGACGACGCGGTCGACGAATTCGTCCAGCCCGCCCGGGGTGAGGTGCGGCACCAGGATGAAACCGTCGCTGGCGTCGGACTGGACGTAGTCGTCGATCTGCGCGGCCACCTGGGCCGGGGTGCCGATGAACTGCTGGCGCGCGGTGACCTCGATGATCAGCTCACGGATGGACAGGTTTTCGGCCGCCGCCTTGGCCCGCCACGCCTCGGCGACCGCGCGCGGATCCTTGGCGTGCCGGACCCGGCCCCTGGTGATGTTCACATTGTCCTCGGGCTCCAGCTCGGGCAGCGGGCCGTCCGGGTCGTAGCCGGAAAGGTCACGCCCCCAGACCTGTTCGAGGAAGGCGAGCGCGGTCTGCGGACCCACCTGCTGCAACCGGATGTGCCGCGCCCGCTCCTGCGCCTCCTCGGCGGTGTCGCCGAGGACGAAGGTGGCGGCGGGCAGGATCTTCAAATCGTCGGCGCGGCGGCCGTATTTGGCGAGGCGGCCCTTCATATCGGCGTAGAAGCGCTGGCCGGCCTCGAGGGTGCCGTGGCCGGTGAAGATGGCATCGGCGGTGGCGGCGCCGAATTCGCGGCCGTCATCGGAATCGCCCGCCTGCAGCAGCACCGGATGTCCCTGCGGGCTCGGCGGCAGCACGAAGCGTCCGGCGATATCGAATTGCGAACTGTGGTAACGGGTTTCGGGTATCTCCCGGGCGAAGACGCCGCGCTCGCGGTCGACGACGAGCGCGTCGGTGGGCCAACTGTCCCACAGCGTGCGCGCGGCATCCACGATTTCGGCGGCCCGGCGGTAGCGCTGGTCGTGCGCGAGATAGCCGCCGCGGCGGAAGTTCTCCCCGGTGAACGCGTCGGACGAGGTGACGACATTCCACGCGGCGCGCCCGCCGGACAGGTGATCGAGCGAGGCGAATTGCTTTGCCACCTCGAATGGTTCGTTGAAGGTGCTGTTGATGGTGCCCGCGAGACCGAGCTTGTCGGTGACCCCGGCCAGCGCGTTCAGCACGGTGAAGGTGTCCGGCCTGCCGACCACGTCGAGATCGTGGATGCGGCCGCGATGTTCGCGCAGGCGCAATCCCTCGGCCAGGAAGAAGAAGTCGAACAGTCCGCGTTCGGCGGTGCGGGCCAGATGTACGAAGGATTCGAAATCGATCTGGCTGCCGGATTCCGGATCGCTCCACACGGTGGTGTTGTTCACGCCGGGGAAATGGGCGGCCAGGTGCACGGTTTTACGCGGTTTCGCGGTCACGACAGAGCTCCTCGCTGGCTGGTCGCGTAGCGGCTGACCGGTCGGGGTAGGCCGAGCCGGGTACGCAGGGTATTGGCGGACAAGGGTTTCCGGGCCAGCGCGGGCAGATGGTGCAGCGCGGCGGCGAGTGCGAGCGGGCGCAGCGTCACGCCGTCGACCGGTACGGCCGCGAGCAACTCGCCGAGCTCGGCGGGGGTTCCTATGTGCCGCAAGGTATTCGGGACGGGCTCGGCCGTCCACCGGTCGAGTTCGGCGACCTCGGCCCGCGCCTGTCCGGCCGTTTCGGCGAGGTGGACGTCGAGGTCGAGTAGCACTTGGACGGTGTCGGGGTCGCGGCCCGCGGCCGACAGCGCCGTGCGCAGCGCCGCGCGCCAGGTGCGGGCGTCGTCGAGATCCGTTGCGGCGATGCGGATCAGATCCGCCCGGTGCACCGCGACCCCGGTGCTGTGCGGTCCCTCGGCGCGGATCGCGACGATCGACTGCCCCTGCGGGGAGCGCGGGGTGATGGACGGACCCTTCACCGAGAAGTTGTCTCCGGCGAAGTCGATGTAGTGCAGCCGGTCCCGGTCGATGAAACGGCCGGTGGACAGCTCGCGGATCTCCGCGTCGTCCTCCCAGCTGTCCCAGAGCCGGGTGACCACCTCGATCGCCTCGTCGGCCTCGTGCCACAGTGCGGGCTCGTCCTGAACGCCCTTGCGGCCGAAGGCCTTCGCCTGCTCCGCACCCGCCGAGACGGTGACCTCCCACCCCGCCCGGCCCAGCGTCGCGAAATCCAGGCTCTGGATGGCCTTGGCGAGATGGAACGGCTCGGTGTGCGTCACCGGCGCCTGTGGCAGCAGCCCGATGTGGTCGGTGGCGGCCGCGACTCGCGCCGCGATCGCCACCGCGTCGAGCCTGCCCTTGGCGACGTCGGACCCGCCGGGCTGCAACCCGAACGAATCGGGCAGGAAAACCGCGTCGACGCCCGCGTTTTCGGCGGCGGTGACCGCGGCGACCCAGTAGCCGCCGGTGAACAGATCCTCGGCGCGCGAATCGGCGCGGCGCCAGGATGCCGGATGGCCGCCGGTCCCGGCGAGCTCCACCGCCAGGAATAGATCGGAATCTGCCATCAGTAGCGTCCTTTCCAAGGGAGTTCGGCCTCGCCGGGATGACCCCAGACGAGCTGTCGCAGCGCGGCGGGGTCGGCGGACCCGGCGAGATCGGGTGCGAACAGCGCCGCGCGCTGCCACAGCGCCAGGCCGGAGGCGTCCGCACGTCCGGATCGAGCCGAACGCCAACGGTTCCGGATGCGGGCGAGCAGTGAATTCGGCATCAGGAAGGTCCTTTCGCGACGACGGGGACGGCCGCGAGCAGTTCCCGCGTGTACGGGTGGCCGGGCCGGTCGAAAATGTCGGCCGTGCGCCCGGATTCGACGATCCGGCCGTGCCGCATGACCGCGACACGGTCGCTGATCCGGCGCACCACCGCCAGATCGTGCGAGATGAACAGGTAGCTCAGCGCCAGTTCGCGCTGTAGCCGGTCGAGCAGGTCGAGGATCTGCGCCTGGACCGAGGCGTCGAGGGCGGAGACCGGTTCGTCGAGCACCAGCAGGTCCGGCCGCAGCGCGAGCGCCCGCGCGATGGCGACGCGCTGACGTTGCCCGCCGGACAGTTCCGCAGGTCGCCGCGCCGCGAATTCGCTTGGCAACGCAACCTGTTCGAGCAAGTCGCGCACGCGCGCCCGCCGAGCCGTCCGATCGCCCACCCGGTAGGCGCGCAGCGGCTCGGCGATGATCGTCTCGACCCGCCAGCGCGGATCCAGTGCGGCGTAGGGATTCTGCTGCACCACCTGGAACCGGCGGCGCAGTTGACGCAGCCGCGCGCCGCGCAGCCGGGTCAGATCCCGGCCGTCGAAGCCGACGCTGCCCGCGTCGGGGTCGGTGAGCCGCAACGCGATTCGCGCCGTCGTCGATTTACCGGACCCGGACTCGCCCACCAGCGCCAAGGTTTCGCCGCGATCCAGCTCGAGGCCGATGCCGTCCACCGCGGTAACCGCTCTCGCGTGGTAACGCTTGTGCACGTCCCGAAGAGTGAGCAGGGGTGCGGCCGAGCGGTCGCGCGCCGGGCGATACCCGCCGGGCGCGAGCCCGGGCGAGGCCGCGAGCAGCCGCCTGGTGTACGGATGCCGAGGTTCGGCGAGAACCTGTGCGGTCGGCCCGGATTCGACGATCTCACCCTTGTTCAGGACGATCAGCCGGTCGGCCCGCTCGGCGGCGACGGCCAGATCGTGCGTGATGAGCAGGACCGCCGCGCCGCGGGTGCCGGTCTGCTCGGTGAGCCGGTCCAGTACGCGGCGGGCGACGGTGGCGTCGAGTGCGCTGGTGGGTTCGTCGGCGATCACCAGATCGGGCGAGCAGGCGAGGGCGGCCGCGATGAGCGCGCGCTGGCGCTGCCCGCCCGACAGCTCGTGCGGATACTGCGCGGCCCGCAGCTCCGGCCGGTCCAGTCCGGCGTCGGCGAGCAGTTCGAGCGCGCGCAGCCGAGCCGTTCGCTTGTCCGCGCGCCGGTGCACCAGCAGCGCCTCCGCCACCTGATCGCCGACGCGCCGAACGGGATTCAGTGACAGTCCAGGATCCTGCGGCACGAATCCGATGCGGGCGCCGCGCAGTTCGCGCATGGCGCGCTCGGATCCGGTGTCGACCACCGTGCCGTCGAAGGTGATTGTGCCGCCGTGGATTTCGGCATTAGACCCGAGCAGGCCGAGCACCGACTGGGCGAGTGTCGACTTGCCGGAACCGGATTCGCCGATCAGCGCGACGATCTCACCGCGCGCCAGCGTCATGGATACGCCGGTGAGCGCGGGCACCGGACCTCGGTCGGTGTGATAGCGGACCTCGAGTCGCTCGATCCGCAGCAGCGCAGGGTCGGGCGCGTCGGTCCGAGATCCGCTGTGGTGCTGTGCGGCCGATGTACTCGCAGGCCCGCTCACGGCGGATGCGTCGCCTGCGAGCGGCTCGATGGCCGCTGCTTCGATCGCGAGTTCGCTCATGACGGCCCGCTCCTTCCCGCTGCGCGGCCCAGGCGCTGGGCGGCCAGCACGACCGCGACGATCACCAGGCCGGGCAGTGCGGTCAGCCACCATGCTGTCGCCAGGTAGTTCCGGCCATCCGAGATCAGCGACCCCCATTCGGGCGTCGGCGGTTTGGCGCCGTAGCCGAGGAAGCTCAGTGCCGATACCGAGAGCACCGCCATGCCGAATTCGACGGCGGCCAAGGCGAGTACGGGCTGATACGAGTTCGGCAGCACATGCCGGAAAAGCACCGCGTACCAGCGCACTCCCGACGCGTGCGCGGCCTCGACGAACGGCGCCTGGCGCACCCGCAACACCTCCGATCGCATCACCCGCGCGAAATTGGCGATCAGTGAAATGCCAACGGCGAGAGCGACTTTCCCGGTACCGAAGCCGAGCGCTGTCACCAGCGCCAGCGACAGCAGCAGCTGCGGAATGGACAGCAGCACGTCGACGAACCGCATGATGACGGAATCGACGACGCCGCCGATCGCGCCGGACAGCAACCCCAGGAACGACCCGGCCACCAGCGCGAGGCCGACAGCGGTGAGCGTCGCGGTGAGCGAAAGCCCCGCTCCGTGCACCATGCGTGTGTAGAGATCGCGCCCGAGATTGTCCGTGCCGAACCAGTGCCGCGCGCTGGGCGCCTGGAACTTCTCCCGCGGCACGCCGACCAGCGGGTCGCCCCCGGCGAAGAACGAAGGGAACAGCGCCCAGCCGACCGCGAGCAGAGCCACCGCCCCTGCCAGGGCGGGACCTACCTTGGCGCGCAACGGCTTCCGGCCCAGCGCCGGTCGACGCAGGCTCGGCAGTGCGATGCGCGGCCGCTCGTCGAGCACGTCAACCATGCGAGCGCACCTCCTCGGTCGCCGCCGGGAATGTGCCCGCGGCCCTGCGGAACCGGCCGCCGATGCGCGGATCCAGCAGCGGGTAGGCCAGGTCCACCACGAGATTCACCGTGACGAACACCGCCGCGGTGAGCAGCACGATGCCCTGCACCACCGGAATGTCCTGGGCGAGCACGGCGGTCTGGGTGAGCCGCCCGACGCCGTACCTGGCGAAAACCGTCTCCACCACAACGGATCCCGCGAGCACATTGCCGACCAGCACGCCCGCGATGGTGAGCGCGGGCACGCCGGCCGGACGCAGCACATGCCTGCGCTGCACCCATCGTCGCGATCCGCCCTTGGCCAGCGCCACTTCGGTGAACGGTTGCCGCCACGTGGTTTCCAGCCCGGCGGTGAGCACCTGTGCGATCACCGCGCCGATCGGGATGGCGAGCGTGATCGCGGGCAGTACGGTCGCGGCGAGACCGTGTCCGCCGAATGCGGGCGCGAGCCGCAGCCGGAACGAGAACACCTGCAGTAGCAGCAGTCCGGTCCAGAAGGTCGGCACCGCGACACCGAGGGATGGCAGCGCCTTCAGCGCTTCGCGCGGCAACGGCCACCGGATCCGGTCGGCGAACAGCGCCAGTGCGACACCGCCGACGATCGCGAAAAGCAATGCCAGCCCGGTCAATTCGAGGGTCGACGGGAGCGCCTCGCCGATGGCGGCGGATACCGGCTGCCCGGTGGTGATGGAGTGCCCGAGATCGCCGCGCAGCGCGTGGCCGAGCGCGCTCGTGTACTGCTCCCAGAGCGGGCGGTCCAGACCGTAGCGGGCCTGCAGTTCGGCGATCGCGGCCTTATCCACCGGGGTGCCCGCCCCGCCGCCCTGCGCGGCGATGGAGATCGGATCCGACGGCAGCAGGTAGAGGACGGCGAACGAGACGGTGAACGCCGCCCACAGCACCCAGATCGCCTGCGAGACACGCAGTGTCACATATTGCACCATGGTCAGCGCCCGCTCAGCCAGGTGTCGAAGAACTGCAGCCGCGCCGAGGCCTCGAACTTGACGTCCCGCGCGTTCGGGCCCGCGCCGATGGCCTGCGACAGTTCGACGGTCGGGATCCAGAGCCCGTTGTCGAGGATCTGTCGCTGGGCGGTGTGGATCCGGTCGGTGCGTGCGGCCGGATCCACTGCGCCGAGCTGTTCGTCCAGCGCGTCGTCCAGCGCCGGAATGCGCTCGCGCGCATTGAGATTGCGGTCCAAGCCGAAGGTGGTGCGCAGGATGTCGCCGTCGGCTCTTGTCGAGTTGTAGTAGGCGGAGTCGAAGTCCTGTCTGTTCTCTCGGGCGATGCTCTCCGGCGCGGAAACGAGATCCAGCTTCAGCTCGATACCCACCTGCCGCAGCTGCTGCTGCACCAGCTCGATAATCGCCTGATTGCCCGCGAACACCTGACTGAACAGCACCGAGAATGACAGGCGCACACCGTTTTTCGCGCGAATGCCGTCACCGCCGGGCAGCCAGCCCGCGCCGTCGAGTATCCGGCGGGTCGCGGCCGGATCGTAGGCGAGGACGGCGGACAGATCCTGGTATCCGGGCGTGGTACTGGCCAAAGAACTTGTCGCCGGTTTGAATTGGGGACCGAGCACGGTATCCACCAGCTGTTTGCGATCGATCGCCGAAAGCAGTGCCTGTCGCACCGCCGGATCGCGCAGCGGCCCGCGGGTGACGTTGGTCTGGAAGCCGAACGGCACACCGGGATTGGCGGTGGTCAGCAGACGGCCACCCGCGGCCTCCAGCTGCGGGGCGTCCTGCGGCAGCGCGTCGCTGATCGCGTCCAGCTGTCCGGAGGCGAGGCTGCCGGTGCGCACCCCCGACTCGGGCACCACGGTGAATTCGATCCGGTCCAGATACGCCTCACCCTGATGCGCGAAAACCGCCGACCCCCAGTGGTATCCGGCGCGCTTGGCCAGGGTCACCGAGGCGTCCTGGCGATATCCGGCATAGGTGAACGGTCCGCTGCCGATATTGTCGCCGAGGCAGCGCTGTTCGGCCGGTTTCGCGGTGGTCGCGTCGGCCAGGATGCCCAGCTGCGGGGTCGAACTCGCCTGGAGGAACTGGGCATTCGGCTTGCTGAAGGACACCTGCGCGGTCAGCCGGTCGACCACCGTTGTGCCCGCGTAGTTCGTGAGGTAGCTGGCGGCGAGCGCCGCCTTCGCCCCGCCGAGCCGGATGATCGAATCGAAAGTGTTCTTCACCGAATCCGCGGTGAGCGGCGTGCCGTCGCTGAAGGTGACGCCGTCGGCGAGATGGAAGGTGAAGGTTTGGGCCGACGGCCCGACCTCCCAGCTGCGGGCCAGCCATGGCTTCAGCTCGCCGGTCTTCGGATCCTGATCGGTCAGCGAATCGACGATTTGCCTTGTCACATAGATGGTTTGGTTGGTGCCGCTCTGCGCGGGATCCGAGCAGGTCGGCGCCTGTGACAGCCCATAGCGCAGGGTGCCGCCGGGTTTGGGCGGCCCCGCGTCGGCTCCGGGCGCGGCCGGACTGCCGCCGCACCCGGCCACCGTCGCCGAGGTGACGAAAGCGCCTGCGAGAGCGATGATTCGGTGACGCGCACGGATCATGAGACGGCTCCGGCCAATTCGGCGCCCGCCAGCGGCCTGCTGGGGATGCGGCGACGCAGCTCCGGCGCCACCTCGGCCTGGAACAGTTCGAGGCTGCTCCGGTAGCGATCCTCGGTGCGGCCGTCGCGCTCGGCGGACAGGTGGATCACCTCGTGGCCGAACCGATCGTGGTAGCGGCCGACCTTGTCGATCACCTGTTCCGGACTGCCGACGAGTGCCGAACTGTGCGTGACGAAGTCGTCCAGCGTCTCGAAGACGATCGGCAGCCCGTGTGCGCGCGCCAGCGCCAGTTTCGACTCGAAGATCGGGCGGTAGACGGCGAGCGCCTCCTGCGAGGTGCGGGCCACGTGGAAGCCGGCGGTGCCCGCGCCGACCAGTGCGTCGGCGGGGTCGTGCCCGTAGTGTTCCCACCGCTCCCGGTAGTGGCGCACCAGCTCGGCGTACGGCTCGATCGGATTGGTGACGTTCGCCGAGAACAGCGGATCACCGTGCCGCGCGGCCAGTTCCACCGAATCCCGGCTGGTGGCGCTGCCGTGCCAGATCCGGATCTTCGGTTGCAGCGGCCGCGGTAATGCCTTGGCGCGCCGCAATTCCGGCCGGAACCGCCCCGACCAGGTCACCTCGGCGCTGTCCCACAGCCGCCGGAACAGTTCGTAGCCTTCGCGATTGCGGTCCCACTGGTCCTCGGTGGTGACGTGGTACAGCTGGGCCTGGGCCGCGCCGTTGCCCTTGCCGATGATGAGCTCGAGCCGCCCGCCCGCGAGGTTGTCCAGCGTCGAGTAATCCTCGAAGGCGCGCACCGGATCCAGCAGGCTCAGCGTGGTGACCGCGGTGAACAGGGTGATCCGCGAGGTCACCGCGGCGATATGGGACAGGATCACCGGCGGCGCGGCGGAGAGGAACGGATCCTCGTGCCGCTCACCGACGGCGAATCCGTCGTAGCCGAATTCTTCTGCCAGCCTTGCCTGTTCGATGACGGCGCGGAGCTTTTCCGTGGTACCGGGCAACTCGCCGGTCACCGGATCGGGTACCCGGGTGACGAGGGTGAACAGCAGGAACTTCATGCGAGGGCCCTTATGGATAACAGCTTTTCGAACGGGTGCGGGCCGATTTCCTCGGCAGGAACGGACGGGTCGTACAGCGGGGTGTAACCCGCGGCGCGATACAGCGCGACGGCCTCCGGCTGGCGCGGCCCGGTGGTCAGGTAGATCCGCCGATAGCCGCGCCGCGCGATCTCGGCCTCCAGCCGCTCGAGCACGAAGCGCCCGAGTCCCTGCCTGCGTCGTTCGCGCGCGGTCCAGATCCGTTTCAGCTCGGCGGTTTCCGCGTCGTAGCGCTGGAAGGCGCCGCCCGCGACAGCCGTGCCGTCATGGGTGACCACCAGCAGTGCGCCGTGCGGCGGTGCGAACGCCTCGATGGGGTGCTCCACCAGCGCCGCATACTGCTCGCCCGCACTGCGCCCGTAGCGGCTGCT
Source organism: Nocardia sp. JCM 34519.1 (assembly GCF_020361265.1). Taxonomy (NCBI): domain Bacteria; kingdom Bacillati; phylum Actinomycetota; class Actinomycetes; order Mycobacteriales; family Nocardiaceae; genus Nocardia; species Nocardia sp. JCM 34519.1. The sequence goes on along the minus strand of NZ_JAIRBR010000009.1, from coordinate 42,196 downwards.
GTACTCCACGGCGAGTTCGGCCAGCAGCGGCGCGGCGAGCGGATCGTCCTGCGGCACCGTGTGCACCCGCAGGTCGTCTCTCGAAAGTTGTTGAGTCATCACTGTTTCTTGGGTAGGCCGGGCGGGTTGATCCTGGACGCGGGCAGCGCTTCGCTCTGCAATCCCCACCGGTCGATGACCTTCTGGTAGAGACCCTGCTGGATGGCGTAATCGATGGCCTTGTGGATCGGGCCGATCAGTCCGTTGTCCTTCTTGGTGAGCACCGCGATTTCGCCCTGCATCGCATCGCCCGCACCGGAAAAGGTGGCCAGCACCTTGGTTTCCTTGGAAACCGTCGAGTGATAGATCGCGGCCGGATTCGGGCCGATGTATCCGTCGATCCGCTGCGAGGCCAGCGCCAGGTAGTAGTCGCTGGTCTGCTTGTAGTAGGCGATATCGATCGGCGGCAGACCTTCCGCGACGTTCTGCTGGTTCCATTTGACCAGCAGCTCCTCCTGATTCGTCCCGGTGCCGACGCCGATTCGCCTGCCCGCCAGGCTCTTGCGGTCCTTGTAGTCGAGTGTGCTCTGCTTGGGCACCTCCAGCGCGACGGTGTCCTTGCGATAGGTGGCGAAGTCGTACTTCTCCTTGCGTTCCTCGGTCACCGTGACGTTGGAGATGAACGCATCCGATGCGCCGGAATCGATGCCGACGAAGTTCTGCGTCCAATCGGCCACCTGCGGTTGCGGTTTCAGGCCGAGGATGTCGGCGATCAGTACGGCGAAATCGACCTCGGAGCCGATGACGGTCTTGTCGTCGGTGGCGTAGAAACGCAGCGGCGGCGCGGTGCCGGACGAACCGGTGATGTTGAGCGTTCCGCGATCCCGGATCGCCTGCGGCACTTCGGCGGCGATCGCATCCACCCGCTGCGCGTGCACCCGTCCCGGCTGGGCGGCGGACAGATCGAAGGTGACCGAGCCCGCGGTCTGCGTTTTGGTGTCCGCGTCGGGATCGTCGGCGCAGCCGGTGATCAGCACGGAGATCGCGGCGGCGACACCGATCAGGGCGGGGAGTTTCATGTGGTACCTGTTCATCGATCAGCGGACACGGGACAAAAAGGCTTGGGTGCGTGGATGTTCCGGGCGGTCGAGCACCGCATCGGGCGGGCCCTGCTCGACGATCGCGCCGTCGTCGAGGAAGACGACCGTGTCGGCGACCTCGCGGGCGAATCCGATCTCGTGGGTGACGATCACCAGCGCGGTGCCGTGATGGGCCAGTCCGCGGATGACCTCGAGCACCTCGCCGACCAGCTCCGGGTCGAGCGCGGAAGTCGGCTCGTCGAAAAGGATTACCGGCGGCCGCAGCGCGAGCGCCCTGGCGATGGCCACCCGCTGCTGCTGCCCGCCGGACAGCGTGCGCGGGTAGGCGTCGGCCAATTCGCCGATGCCGACCCGATCCAGCAGTTCGCGGGCCTGCGCCTCGACCTCGGCACGCGGCCGTCCCTGCGCGGAAATCGGTGCCAGCGCGACATTTTCGAGCGCGGTGAGATGCGGGAAGAGGTTGAACTGCTGGAAGACGAACCCGATCCGGGAGCGCTGCCTGCGCACCTCGCGATCGGAGAGCGCGTGTAACTTGTTGCCGCGCAGCCGGTATCCGATCAGTTCGCCGTCGATGCGCACGGTGCCCGCGTCCAGCGGCTCCAGGTGGTTGAGCACCCGCAGGAGGGTGGACTTGCCCGAACCGGACGGCCCGATCACCGCGACCACCTCACCGGGGCGGACCGTGAGATCGATACCGCGCAGAACCTGGTGTGCCCCATACGATTTGTGGATTCCGCGCACCTCGACCGCGGGTATCCGCGCGCCGGTCACCGGGTCGCCCCGCGCGGCACGGCCGAAATGGCGGCGATATCCTGGAATTTGCGCCGCAGCCGCTGCAGCGGCGTCGGCGGCGGGGTGCGGTGCGCACCCTTGGCGAAGTGCCGCTCGATGTAGTACTGCGCGATCGACAGCAGCGTGGTGAGCACGATGTACCAGACGGTGGCCACCATGAGCAGCGGCACCACCCGCCCGTTGCGCCCGTAGATCACCTGCACCTGGTAGAAGAGTTCGGCGATGGCCATCACCGAGACGATCGAGGTGCCCTTGAACAGGCTGATCACCTCGTTCGCGGCATTCGGCAGGACCGAGCGCATGGCCTGCGGCAGCACGATGGTGCGGAATTGGCGCAGGCGCGGAAGGCCGAGCGCCGCAGCGGCTTCCAGCTGGCCCGAGTCGACCGAGAGGAATCCGGCCCGGATGATCTCGGCCGAGTACGCGGCCTGATGCAGCGCCAACCCGAGCACCGCCGCGCTGAACCCGCTGATCACCCCGTTCACCTCGAAGCTGAAAAATGAAGGGCCGAACGGGATTCCGACCGAGAGCCGGTGATACAGGTAGGCGATGTTGAACCAGAACAGCAGCTGCACGATCAGCGGTATCGACCGGAACGCCCAGACGTAGACCCAGGCGATCACCCGCAGCACCGGATTGTCCGAGAGCCGGGCCACCGCCAACGCGATGCCCAGCAGGAAGCCGAGCACCGTGCCGAGCGCGGTCAGTTCCAGCGTCACCTTCAGCGCAAGCAGCACCGAGCGGGCGGTGAAGTATTTCGCGAAAGTCGGCCAGTCCCAACCGGGATTGGTGATCAGGCCGTGCGCGAACTGGGCGACCAGCAGCAGCGCGACGGCGCTGCCGACCCAGCGCCACGGATGCCTGGTGCGCGCGACCGTCGGCGCGTCCGGCCGGTCGGGCGCCTCGGGTCTGCCGTCGGATTCCCCCAATTGCGCGGGGGCGGCGGACACTGTCATTCGGATCCTCCATCGTTCCTGGCGGAAGCACCCGCACCCGGTGAGCCGGGGGGTTGCTGCGACGTCGGCGAGCCAGGTCTCTCGATCGCTCTGGATGGTTTACCGACCCCCGGTACGGTGGCAGGGTCGAGCCCAATGATGATGCGCGGCAACGCAACCCCCGGACAACGGTAGGAATCACGATGAATCTGGCCCTTGTCCGGACCACACGCCTGCCCGATGATGTGGCAGGCTCGGCCACTCTGTGGGCGGCGACGCGCCGTCGGTAATAGCGGCCGGCTACCGCGGGCGGCGGTACGGTGTGCCTCGATCGCGCCGACGATGAGGAGCTCAACAGTGACCGTGTTGCGCCGTTGTCTCGCCCTTGCCGCCGTGCTGGCCGCGCCGCTGATCGCGCTGCCCAGCGCCGCCGCGGACCCGGCCGTCGTGCCGGATGCACGTCAGGAAGCGGCCGCGCCGGGCGATCTGCTGGCCGCCTACCAGGCGTCCATGGACCGGCTGCGCGCCTTCGGCATGGACCCGTTCATCTATCCCACCGCCGCCGCCTTCTGCACCAGCGGCAGCGTGCTCGGCATGTCCCCGGCTGTCGGCGTCGCCATGCCCGGCCCGTGGCCGAAGACAACGCTCACCGTGCCCGGCCTCGACCTGTCCGCGGCCAAGGCGGGCCAAACCCTTTTCACCTTCGTGCCGTACGGCATCGGCCGCGACTCCGCGCATCCGGAGGGGATGCGGGTGGCCTGGATCAACCTCGGCAACGGTCGCAGCGGCATCGCCGATATGGGTCCGCTGTCCGATATCTTCCGCGGCATGGTCCCGGCCTCGGTGCCCGCCACCGTTCGGCCCGCCGCCGAACGCGCCGTCCGCGACTTCTTCTTCGCGGCCCTGCCCGCGGGCGGCGTTCGAGCGGTCCCGGTCGACACCGGCTCCGGCACCGTCCTGGCGGCCATGTTCGGCACCGTCGACAACGGCGGCGTGCCGTGCTTCTTCCTGCCGACGGTCGGCGTGGTCGCCGTGCCGTGACCGTCGTCAGCGGGGTTGGTTCAGCTGATCCATCTTGCTCACCAGCCACCGGCCGTCGGACTGCTTCTCCACCGTGACGATGGCGTTGATCTGCTGCGTCGGCTGCACGCCGGTCGCGTTGGTCACCGTCTGGGCGATGCTGACCAGCACGGTTGCCCGATCACCGTCGAACGATTCGACACCGCAGTGTTTCGCCGCGAGCGTGCTGCTCGTTTTGGCCTGCGTCATCGTGTCCTGCAGCGCCTTGGCGGCGTCCGCGAACGTCTGGCGGAACTCACCCGTCGTCGCCTTTTGCACCGCGGCGAGATACGCGTCGAGCTTGGTGTAGTCGTATGTGCTGATCGTGGTGGCGAAATCACATGTCGCGGTGCGTGCCGCAGCCTCACCCGCGGCCCGCGCGCGCAACTGGCCGGCCGCGCGGTCCGCCGAATCGCGTTTGCTCGAGCTCTGCGCCGAAAGCACGACTCCGACCACCACCGCGCCGATGGCGACGACCACCGCCACCGCGGTGGCGACGATCCAACCGATCGGCCGCTTACCCGCCCCCGGCGTCTGCGGATAGCCGGGCATCGGGAACTGACCGTAACCCGGCTGCCCGAATCCGGCCGCCTGCGGACCATATCCGGGCGCACCCGGCCAATTCCCGGCCGCGGGGGCGGGCGGTTGCGGAATCGATTGCGGCGGTTGGTTGTTGCCGCCCGCCCACGGCGGCGTCGCGGGCGGCCCCTGGTCCGCCTGCGCGGCATTCGGATCGGATCCGATCCCGCCCGGATTCTCCGGTGTCGACATTGTTTCCCCTCCCGCGAAGTCCAAAGTTCGCCCATGATATCCACGACCTCCGGCATCGGGTCACCGGCCACGACCCCTCGGCGAGTCGCCTCCCCGACGGTGGTCCTCCATTTGCACCGGAGTCGCCATCGCCGGCCGAGCGTCCTCGCCCGCATCGAAAACCCGTTGGTCCAACGGCTTTTTACTGATTGGCTCGACGATATGGATTGGGTGCGCGAGTTCTACTCGACAACCGGCGACTGGTGGGCCGAGGCCGATGCCAGGATCACCGATCGCGACCTGCGTCGCGTCCGCCTTCTGCGCGAATACGGCGCCGCATCGGGCCGGATCCTCGAACTCGGATCCGGATACGGCACCACCGCGCTGGCGACGGCGCGGGCCGGATACGCGGTGACCGCGATCGAGATCAGCGACCGCGCCGACCACACCGACACCTCCGCCCCGGGCCCTGGATCGCTGACGATCCACAAAGCCGACTTCTACACCGTCGATCTCGACGGACCGTTCGACAGCGTCTGCTACTGGAACGGCTTCGGTGTCGGATCCGACACCGACCAGCGCGGGCTGCTCGCACGCCTTGCGGGGGAGTGGTTGCGCCCCAACGGAAAAGCGCTTATCGATGTGTTCAACCCGTTCGTTTGGGCCGCCTGGGACGGTGACGAGGAGGAGCGGAAACCGGATCCCGCCGCCGGTTACCGCCACGAACTGCGCGAGCTCACGCAATTCGATCCGGTCACCTGCACCGCCACCGATACCTGGTGGGAGCCCGCCGATCCGGAGCGCAGGATCAGTCAGCGGCTGCGCTGCTACACGCCCGCCGATTTCGAATTATTGCTCGGCGGAACGGGTTTGACACTGACCGCGATCGTGATCGGCGACCGAGTGCTGCCGCCGGGTCCGCATCCGAGCCTGCGCGCGCTCCTGCACGAGGAGCACGAATATCTCGCGGTGTGCCGAAGGAGCTGATCCGCCGCGAATCTCGACCGTGCCGGGATGTTCCAGGGCGCTGCCGGTAATCGCCGCAGCACGGGAATCGGCGGCATTGGGCGGATAGCGAGATCAGGAGGGGAGCTGACGGCCCTTCCAGCGCAACCGGCCCTGGCGACGGGCTTGCCGGGAGCGGATCCACAGCCGCAGATAGGCGGCGATCGAGAGTGGATGCGCCAGTGCGGCGAGTACGTCGGCGCGGGTGGGGGCGGCCGCGGATTCGGTGGTGCGGGCCAGGATTCGGCTCGTCACCGCCGCGGCGTAGCCGACGGTTCCGGCGCGCCGCACCGAGCCGCGCCCGAACAGCATTGCCAGCGGCGGTGTCCAATACGCAAGGGCGGCAACAAATCCGACGGCGATACCGCCGAATGCCGTTCCGCCGTAGGCGGACCACAACCAGCGCGTGTACCCGTCATCCACTTCCGCCGCGCCGCGATACATCCGGGTGCGCGCCAAGCGTCCGGCCGCGACGAGTTCGGTGCGCAGGCCCGAACGCCGCAGTGCGCGTGCGATATCCAGATCCTCGGTCGGGCTGCCCGCCACCACGGCATGGCCGCCGACGGACCGATAGGCGGAGCCGTCGAACACCAGGAACTGCCCGCAGGCCACTGCGGTCGAGGGTCGTAAGCTCCGGTTGGCGAGCGCGATGGGCAGTGTCGACGCCCATGACCAGCACAGCAGCGGCTGCGCCAGCGCCTCGCTGAAGGAGCCGAATTCCTGTCGGGGCCAAGGGGATATCAGCGCGGCGCCGCTGCGGCGCAACGCGCCAGCCGCACTCGCGACGGCGCCGGGCGCCAGCCGGACGTCGGCGTCCAGAAAAATCAGCACCGAGGTATCGGCCGCGGCGGCCAGCCGGGCGCACGCCGCGGCCTTACCGGTCCAGCCGGGTGGGGGCTCGCCGCCGGCGCGAATCACGGTGAACCGCACGTCATCTCCGATGGCGGCGACGGCGGCGTCCGAGGTGCCGTCGGTGGACCCGTCGTCGAGGATCAGCACCCGCATGCGCGCGACGCCGACCTGCGCGCGCAGATCGGCGATCAAGCCGGGCAGCCGGGTCGCCTCGTCGCGCGCCGGAACGCACACGGTGATGGGTTCGATCACGGCGGCCGCCGCACCGGACAACCGCCGCACGCCGAGCCGATTACCAAGTGCCACCGCACAACCGGCGAGCGCGATGCCCGCGCCCGCCCGGACGGCCGCGCCGATCACCGGGTGGCGCTCAGCGCCGGGCGCGCTCGCGCCACCACCGCGACAGCGAGATCCGCACCTTCGGATAACCCTGCGGCGGTGCGGGATTGCGATCCATATAGGCCACCGCCGCGACCACGGCGGCGACCGCGAGCGTGATACCGCCGACGATGCCCGCCCATCCGGCAAACGAGCGGGTGTTGGGGTCGGCGTAGCTCACCTCGGCGCGCAGCGTCGACACATCACCGGGCGGCAGCTTCCACGACACGGTGGAATCGTCGTCGCGATTGCCGTTGGTCTTGGCCACCCGGGCCGGGAAGGCGATGGTGAACTGCACGTCCGACCCTTGCGGCGGAACGGATTTCAGGTCCACCCGGCCGTTCATGCTGACCAGATCGCCGGTGCGCTGGAATTGCAGGTTGAACATGCCCTGCGTCTGATCGGAGAGCCCGCCCAGCTGCTGCACCTCGCCGAAGGACAGATCCTCGAAGAACACCTGACTGCCCACGTAGCCGTCCTGCGCGTACTTCTCCACCCGGACCTTCGTCGCGATCGGGTCGGGCGCCTTCAGCTGCGGGCCCTTGTCATCGGGGTTGGCGGGCACCACGGCGGCGACGATCCGGCCGGACACCCGGTCGTTGGAGGAGACGCCCATCGACACCTGCACCCGCAGGCAGCCCGCGAGCACGGGTGCCAGCAATACCGCGAGCAGCAGCGCCGCCGCGACGCGTACGCGCCTGCGCGGCATCCGTTTCACCGGGGCATCGGGCATGGTCGTGAGATCAGGGCTCGGCTGCACGGCTCACATCGTGCCAGGCCGGTCGCCCGGACTGCCACACGACACCGCCGTGCCCGCGCCGGATTCCGGCCGACAGCAGCGGAATCCCGAGGATGCCCAGCCCGATACCGCCGTACCAGGCGGAATACGGCAGTCCGAGGAATGCGCCGTGCGCGAGCGCCGAACCGAGCCAGGTCCACAGGAATACCGCGACCGGCACACCCGGCGTCCCGGCCGGACGCGGCGAAACCTGCTCGAGCAGGCTCAGCAAACCGGCCATCACCAGCGCGACCGCCAACCAGCCCAGATAGTTTGTGTACGGAATCTGCGCGATACCCGGCAGCCCGGGCGCACTCGCGCACCAGGTCCACTGCCCGTCCGCGACCATCTGCGGATCCAGGAACAGATCCCACCCGACCGCGCCGATCGCCGTGAGCCCGATGCGGACCGCCCGCCGCTGCGCCAGCAGCCCGGCCACCACCCACACCGGATACAGCCCGCCGGTCCACGCCAGCGGCACCAGCAGCGGCACCCCGGCCAGCGCGGGGCCGATCCGCCCAACCGCGTAGTCGTAGCATCCGAACGGGAAACCGGTTGCCGTGCCGAGTATTTCGGCCAGCAGTCCGAGTCCGGAAACGATCGTCAGCAGGCCTGCGGCATAACGAATGCCGCGGACGCCCCAGGCATGTGCCAAAGCCGTTGCCGCCGAAAGCAATACCACGATTACGGTGATTCGGTCCCGGGCAGCCCCGTGCGCCAGCGGGTACATGATCTGCGCCGCGACCCAGGCCGCCGCAAGCAAGATCGGCGCGACCCCGGCGAGCGATCTCGGCCGGAGCGGCTCCGGCTCGGCCGCCGCCGACCGATCGCCGCCCGTCGATGATGGCGGGCCGGACCGGTCGGAACCGAATGTCTCGCTCATCGCCTGCGCAACAACGGGATCCGGCCCTTGCGTCGATCACGCAGCACCAATCGCGCCGCCGTTCGCCCGCTCGCACCGGACACCCCGCCACCCGGATGCGTCGACGCCCCGGTCAGATACAGCCCCGGCGCACCGGGCACCCGCTGCCCGGCCAGCTCCGGCAGCGGCCGCCACAGCATCATCTGATCCAGCGACATCTCCACATGCATCACATTGCCGCCGCGCAGCCCGAGTTCGCGTTCCAGATCGACCGGCGTCTGCACGAACCGCTGCCGTACCGAATCCGCGAAACCCGGTGCGTACGAATCGACCTCGGCGACGATCCGGTCCGCCTCCCGCTCGGCGTGCCCGGCCCAGTCGCCGCCGTCGGCCAGCCGGTACGGATGCCACTGCGCCCACAGCGAGAGCTGATGTTCCCCGTCGGGGGCGATGCTCGGGTCGAGCGCGCTGAAGCTCATCGCGAGCACCACCGGGCGCGGCGGCAACTCCCCGGCCAGCGCCGCGCCGTGCGCCAGCCGCAGCTGCCGCCGATCGTCGACGAGCAGTTGCAGCCCGCGTGCCGATTCGTCCGGCGAACTTCCCGGATACCTGGGCAATTCGGTGGTCGCCGCGCGCACCACCATGCCGATGCCGGGGCCGATCCGGATCCGCCGCCGCCAGTCGTCGAGTGTGTTCGCGTCGAATCCGCCGTCCCGCAACATATCCAGTGTCGCCAGGATGTGTGCGCCCGCGATCACCGTGTCCGCGAACAGGTTTCGGCCCGACACCGTGGTCACCCGCCAGCCTTCGCCGTCCCGCCGCAGCGCCGTCACCGCATCGCCCGCGGTGACCGTGCCGCCGTCCGCGCGCAGCCGCGCGACGAGAGCCGTTGTGAGCGTGCCGCTTCCGCCGACCGCCCGGCCCGGCGGGAGGGTGTGCATCAGCGCCGCGAAACCCACCATCGGCGCGGTGCCCGGCTCCGACATCGGCGGGCCGGATTGCGCGCCGAACCAGGCGAGCGCGGCCTTCAAGCGTTCGCTCCGGAACCAGCTGTCCAGCAACGCATCACCGGACTGTAGGAACTCACGGGAAAGCGCGCCGCCGTCGCCGCGCCCGCGCGCGCCCGCCGCGCTGCGCGGATCCAGTCCCCAGAACGAGCGCAGCAGATGCCCACCGGTCGGTGCGCCACCGAACGCCCGCATCACCCTGGCGCTGCGTGGCCCCCACACCCCGACGAACCGGCGATAGGCGTCGGCATCCGCCGCGCCGCAGGCGGTCTCGATCGATGCACAGGTCCTGGCCAGGTCACGATGGAAGACGATGGCCGCCGCGTCACCGGTGCCCGGCGCGAAACCCCAAGGGTCGCAATCGATGTACCGCAACCCGAAATTCGCGAGCTCGAGCTCCTCGATGATCCCGGTGTGCCGGATCATCAGATGCGCCGACGACCCGCGATCCACCAGATGACCCGGAAACCGCTCGACAGTCGACACCGCACCGCCGAGCACCGTATCGCGCTCCAGCACCTCGACCCGCTCGCCCGCACGCGCCAAATAGCAAGCGGCGACGAGCGCGTTGTGCCCGGAGCCGATGACGAGCACGCTCACGACTGCGCCTCGCTGGCGCTCGGCTCGCTCACTATCCCGCCTCCAGCGGCAGCCGCCGCCCGAGAATGGCGAACGGCCGGTTATCCCCGGCGAATACGAAATTCCGGATGACATCACCGAATCCGGCCCGCCGGTACAACCGCCACGCGCGATTGTCCTCGCGGTCCACCTCCGGGGTGGAAAGCAATACCGCGCGTTCCTGGCGCTCCCGCAGCAGTTTGGTCAACAGCGTTCCGCCGATGCCGCGACCCTGTGCGGCCGGATGCACATGTAGTTCGGTCAATTCGAAATAGTCCGAAAGTAGTTCGCGCGCGGACTGTTCCGGCCAACCGGAGCGGCGCATGCCGCTGTGTACCTGCTGATGCCACCACTGATGCGGCGCGCCGCGGTACCCGTACGCGATGGCGACGATCGGCGCCCTGCGCAGATCGATCCGCCCGGAGTCGTCGGGGACGACGGCCGCGACCGCCTGCCATCCCGGACGGGTGGTGTGTTCGGTCCACATCGGCGCGCGGTGCTGTTCGGTACCCCGCGGATAGTCCATGGCCGCGACATAGACGGCCAGCGCGTCGTGCAACCTGGAACGTAAGGCGGCGACGGAGAGGTCGACGACGGCTGGGGCTGGGGTGTGATTCGGCTTGACGGCGGTCATATCTCTCGTCGGCCGCGCAGGCGCGGAAGTTTGTCGGTGGTCGTCTCTATATTCAAGCTCAATTCAAACGTTCGAATACCTGTTCGGTCCGCGCGGTGCGGCATTGCGGCGCAAAGGGACCGGGGTGCGGCGAATGCGGAGGAACGGCTGATGTCTGGTCGCAACGGTCATCCGGGGCAACCCGGCCGCGCGAGCAAGCTGCTCGAGCGGGCCGACGGCATGCTCATGCAGGCGGCGGGGGAGCGGGATCCGCGCGAGCGTTTCCGCTCCGCGTATCTCGCGGCGCTGCGCGGTGCGGGTGCGGTGCTCGCGTTCACGGGCGCCGATGCGGCGCCGCGGGCGCGCTCGCGCAACGCGTGGGTGCTGATGCAGCGCGCCGCACCGGAATTCGTCATGTGGGCGGACTATTTCAGCGCGCATTCGGAGTTGCGGGCCGCACTGGAGGCCGGGCTGGACCGGCATGTCGATGATCACACCGCCGACGAGTTCGCCTCGCGGGTCGGCGCATTCCTCCACGATGTGGAAGACCTGCTGGCCACCGCCTCCCGCCTGCGTCCGGCGCCCGGTCTGTCCGGCGGCATGACCGCTTAGTTATCACCGAGTAGGTGTCTTCTTGTGGTACGGCTCTGATCGAACTCGTATCATTGGTGGCAGATGGCCCGAAAAGTCGGCCGTCTGTCGTCTACCCGGAGGCGACAGCCACGTCCTAGTGCCGGGGGAGGTACCGTGCCACTCTCCGAGCACGAGCAGCGCATGCTCGAACAGATCGAGAGCGCGCTCTATGCTGAGGATCCGAAGTTCGCCTCGTCCGTCCGCGGCGGACGTCTTCGTTCGACCTCGAGTCGTCGCAGACTCCAGGCCGCGGCCTTGTTCGTCCTCGGCCTTTTCCTACTCGTCGCCGGCATCGCCGCACCAGTGAAGCCCGGCGGCTTTCCGATCATCAGCCTGATCGGTTTCATCGTCATGTTCGGTGCGGGCGTGCTGCTGTTGCTCGGCAGCACGAAGGGTATGACGCGGAGCAACCGCTCAGGCGACGCGCAGTCCGGCGGGCCGAGCGGTGGCGGATCGAGCGGGCCTGGGCGACAGCGCAAGTCCGGTGGTTTCTCCGAACGCATGGAGGATCGTTTCCGGCGGCGGTTCGAACAGGAATAACCCGACCGTAGCCTGACGACGGCAATACACGACGGCGGCGCCGTACCGAATTTCGGTGCGGCGCCGCCGCTTTTGCTTGTCTGTCAGGTCCCCTACCGGGCGATCTTCCCAACGCTCCCCACATTGCCCCACAAACCTCCGTCATGGACCCTTCATGATCGGCCGAATGGGGTCGACCAGGCCGTTTGCTGGCAGTTTTCGGGCGATCGTGTCGAGGCGGCGCGCGTGTCGGCAGAACACGGAAAAAGTTCTCCCACCCCGTGATAGCTGGGATGACCTGGGAAATTGCGGACGCGGGGAGCCAGATCACCCGTGGTTTCGATTGAAAGTGGGGGAAAGTGGGGTAATGTGGAGCGCGCACTACAGGAGAGGCCGTACCAGCTGAGGTGATCCAGTAGGGAGGTTCCGGGGTGTTTCTCGGTACCTACACACCGAAGTTGGACGACAAAGGGCGACTGACGTTGCCTGCGAAGTTTCGAGACGATCTGGCGGGAGGGTTGATGGTCACGAAGAGTCAAGACCACAGCCTTGCCGTGTATCCGAAAGAGGAGTTCACCGCGCTCGCCCGGCGGGCAGCGGCGGCGTCTCGAAGCAACCCACAGGCGCGTGCGTTCGTCCGCGCACTCGCGGCCGGAACCGATGAGCAGCGTCCGGATACCCAAGGCCGGATCACCTTGTCGCCCGACCATCGGCGCTACGCCAACCTGAGCAGGGATTGCGTGGTGATCGGTGCGGTCGACTACCTCGAAATATGGGATAAGCAGGCGTGGGAGTCCTACCTCGCCGAGCATGAGGAGGATTACGCGCAAGCGAGAGACGAGTCGCTGGGCGGAATCTTCTAGCCCCGAGCGAGGCGAGTGCCACGCGGCCTCTGCCCGGACGCGGACCCTGACGTACTTCCCCGACGCCAGGTGCCGTATTCGGTCAGAGACCACGCGGCACTCGCCATTCGATCGGCTTTCGAAAGCTTAAGTCTGACAAGGCGACCGCTAGCAAGCGTGGATCCGGGAGGTCGAGGTGAATCATGAGCAGCCCGGCCCCCGCCATGTTCCGGTGCTACTCACCCGAGCCGACGCGCTGCTCGGCCCCGCGCTGAGCGAACCCGGCGCGGTCTACCTCGACGCCACACTCGGACTCGGCGGACACGCCGAATATTTTTTGCGCACCTATCCGCACCTACGCCTGGTCGGTCTGGACCGCGATACGTCGGCGCTGGAGCTGGCGCGGGCCAGGCTCGCACCGTATGCCGACCGAATCACGTTGGTGCACACCAGATATGACGGCATAGCCGCGGCGCTCGGCGAGGCCGGGCTGCCCGCGAAAGGTGCGGTGTCGGGAATTCTGATGGATCTCGGTGTGTCCTCGATGCAGCTGGACGAGGCCGACCGGGGCTTCGCCTACTCGGTGGACGCGCCGCTCGATATGCGGATGGATCCGACCACCGGGCCGACGGCCGCCGACGTGCTCAATACCTACAGCCACGGCGACCTGGCCCGGGTGCTGAAAACCTATGGGGAGGAACGGTTCGCGGGCAAGATCGCCAGCGAAGTACTGCGCAGGCGCGCCCGCAAACCCTTCACCACCAGCGCCGAACTGGTGGAGCTGCTCTACGACACCATCCCCGCCGCGGCCAGGCGCACCGGCGGACATCCGGCCAAACGGACCTTTCAGGCACTGCGGGTGGAGGTCAACGGCGAACTCGACTCGCTGCGGGCCGCGCTGCCCGCGGCGCTGGACGCGCTGCGCGTCGGCGGGCGGATCGTGGTCATGTCCTATCAGTCGCTGGAGGACCGGGTGGTCAAACAGGAGCTGGCGACGCGGTCGGCATCCAGGACACCGGCCGGCCTGCCGGTCGAATTGCCCGGTATGGGACCGGAATTCCGGATGCTGACCCGCGGCGCGGAGAAGGCGACGGAGGCGGAGATCGAGGAGAACCCGCGCGCGGCGCCGGTACGTATGCGCGCCGCCGAGCGGGTGGAGGTGAGCCGATGATCTCGCATATCGGCTCAGGTGGATGCGGATGTCCCGCGCAGACACAGCAGGAGGGGAGAGGATGAGCATGCGGACGCGCGCGGTGGCCGCGCCGGGTCGGGTCGCCCGGCGTGCGCAGGATGCCGAGCGAGTGAAATCCGGTGCGGCACAACGGGCCTACGCCCGCCGCCGGAGCCGGGCGGAACAGCGGTCGGATGCGCCGGTACTGCCATCGCGCAAGATGGCGGAGATGACGGCGGGGCGGATCCCGTTCGTCGCGGCGATCATCGCGCTGCTCGGCTGCGGACTCGCGTTGACACTGCTGCTCACCACCAGGGCCGCCGAGGACAGCTATCAGCTGAGCGACGCCAGACAGACCAACCGCACGCTCGCCGATGAGCGGGCCGCATTGCAGCGTGAGGTGGAGGCCGCCGATTCCGCACCCGAATTGGCCGCCAGGGCAAGGGAACTGGGCATGATCCCGGCGAAGGATCCGGCCCGGCTGGTGGTCGGCCCCGACGGCTCGATCACCGTGATCGGCAAGCCGGCGCCCGCACAGGGCACACCGGTGCCGCCGCTGAACGTCTCGCCGAGCGAGCCCGCCGGGCCGCAGGCGGGCAACGCGCAGGCGCGCGGCGAACGGGTGGTTCCGGTGCCGACGACCACGAAGCCGCCGACGCCCGCCCCCGCGCAGCCCGCCGACCCCGCCGCGAATGCCGCTGCGGTACCGGGTGTTCAACCCGGCCCGGCACCGGCGAATCCGGCAGCAGCACCGGTCAATCCGGCCCAACCGCCCGCGAGTCCGGCGCCTCCGCCGCCGAATTCGGCTCCGGAACAGGCCGCGAATCCGGCCCCATCGCCGAATCCCGCTCAGCCCCCGGCCAATCCGCCTCAGCCTCCGGCCAATCCCGCTCAACCGGCGAATCAGGCGCCACCGCCGAATCCGGCTCCGCCGCCCGTGCCCGCGGAAACCCCGCAGCCGGAAGTGCTTCCGAACCCGCAGCCCACCGGGGGTACGCCGCAGTGACCAGACAGACGTCCACACGCAGGCAGAGCAGGCCCGCGCCGCAGCAGCGACGCGGGCCCGCGCCGTCCAGGAAGCCGAGAGCGTCCGCGAGTCAGGCCGCCCCGGAGCGCCCGCTGCGGCTTCGGCTCGGCTTCGGCCGCATCGTGATGCTGGTCGCCCTGCTCGTCGTCGCGCTCCAATTGCTGTGGATCCAAAGCATTTCCGCGCCGTCCCTATCCGCACAGGCGGCCAGCCAGCGCACCACACGCGAGCCCGATTACGCGACCCGTGGTCCGATCACCGACCGCAATGGCAAATCGCTCGCCTTCTCGATCGCCGCGAAGGAGCTGACCTTCCTGCCGGTCGCGGTCCGCAAGCAGCTCGCGGCCGCGAAGGAGAAGAGCGACAAGGCGCCCGATCCGGACGAGCGGCTGAAGGCCATCGCGAAGGGTGTGCACGACAAGCTCGGTAAATCGGGTCCGTCGGAGTCGGATCTGCTGACCAAGCTGCGCAGCGACAAACAGTTCGTCAGCCTGGCGCAGAACGTCGAGCCGAGGATCGCCGCGGATATTCGCGCCGACTTCCCGGAGGTCGGCGCCGACACCCATTACCAGCGGGAGCATCCCGGCGGTTCACTCGCGGCCAATGTCATCGGCACGACCGGCTGGGACGGTCACGGTCAAATCGGTCTGGAGGCCTCGCTGGATTCGACGCTCGCGGGCACCGACGGCTCGCTGACCTATGACCGCGGCTCCGACGGCGCCGTGATTCCCGGCAGCTGGCGCGACCGGCAGTTGGCCGTCAACGGATCCGGTGTCGAGCTGACCCTGGACTCGGACCTGCAGTACTACGTCCAGCAGCAGGTGCAGCAGGCGAAGGAATTATCCGGGGCCAACGGTGTTTCGGCGGTCGTTCTCGACGCCAAGACCGCGCAGGTGCTGGCCATGGCGAACGACAATACGTTCAATCCGTCACTGCCGCCGAAGGATTGGGCGGCGGCCGATATGGGCAATCCGGCGGTGCAGGAGGTCTTCGAGCCGGGTTCGGTGAACAAGATCGTCACGGCAGCGGCCTCCATCGAATACGGGCTCACGAATCCCGATGAGGTGCTTCAGGTTCCGGGTGAGATCCAGATGTCGGGTGTCACCGTGCACGACGCGTGGCCGCACGGCACCGCGCCGTACACCACCACCGGTATCTTCGGTAAGTCGTCCAATGTCGGCACGCTGATGCTGGCGCAGCGGGTCGGCGAGGAGCGGTTCGCCGATATGCTGCACCGCTTCGGCCTCGGCCAGCGCACCGGTGTCGGCCTGCCCGGTGAGAGCGCGGGCGTGGTGCCGCCGCGCGGGCAGTGGTCCGGCGGCACCTTCGCGAACCTGCCCATCGGACAAGGGTTTTCGCTGACCACCCTGCAGATGGCCGGGATGTATCAGGCCATCGCCAACGACGGCGTGCGCATCCCGCCGCGGATCGTGAAGGCCAAGACGGCGCCCGACGGCACCCGCACCGAGGAACAGCAGCCGGAGGGTGTGCGGGTGGTGAGCCCGCAGACCGCCGCGACGCTGCGCACCATGTTCCAGGCCGTCACCCAGCGAGATCCGATGAACTCCAACCAGAACGGCACGGGTTGGCCCGCCGCGATCGAGGGTTATCAGATCGCCGGGAAAACCGGTACCGCGCAGAAGGTCGATCCGAGCTGCCACTGCTATTCGACCTCGGCGTTCTACATCACGTTCGCGGGCATGGCCCCGGCCGACAACCCGCGGTACGTCATCGGTCTCATGATGGACAATCCGGTGCGCAGTTCGGACGGCAGCGGCGGCCAGTCGGCCGCACCCCTGTTCCACAACATCGCCTCCTGGGCGTTGCAGCGCGACCGCGTTCCACCGTCGCCGACGCCGTCGAAGCGATTCGTCCTCCAGGCCGGATGAGCGCGTTTCCGAATTGTTTTCAGGCACTGGCACCCCTGCGTCTCCCGCCCCGGCGCCCCGCGTGGCGGTCCCGCTCTCGGCCGACCGCCATCGTAGGGTTGGGCGTGCGGGATTGATGCCGGGGACCGCGTGGTCGAGCAGTGGGCCCGCGCCGGTAACCTGACACCTCGATCACCGCCGCCGAGAGGAGCCTGGTTTCTGTGCAGTTCGGTCAATCGCGTGCGTTGCGCCCGGCGCATCCGCCCGCGACCCCGCTGACGACGCTGGCCTCCGCCATCTCCGCGCGGATGCGCGGCGCGGCGGACGCCGCACCGGTTTCGGTGACCGGTATCGAGCAGCGATCGGACGCGGTGCTGCCCGGCGACCTGTTCGCGGCCATGCCGGGCGCGCGGGCACATGGCGCGGCGTACGCGCGGGACGCGGTCGAGCGGGGCGCCGTCGCGGTGCTGACCGATCCGGCCGGGGCCGAGCTGGCGGGCGAATTGCCCGTTCCGGTGCTGGTGGTCGACGACCCGCGCGCGGTGCTCGGCGAGCTGTCCGCCACGATCTTCGGCCGCCCGTCGGACCGGCTGCGCATCATCGGCATCACCGGCACCTCCGGCAAGACCACCACCTCCTATCTGGTGGAGGCCGGGCTCGCGGCCGCCGGACTCGCCACCGCGCTGATCGGCACCATCGAGACCCGGATCGGCGGGCAGCGGGTGCCGAGCGCGCTCACCACACCGGAAGCGCCGCAGTTGCACGCGATGTTCGCGGTGATGGTCGAACAGGGCGTCGACGCGGTGGTGATGGAGGTGTCCAGTCACGCGCTGGCGCTGGGCCGGGTGGACGGGGTGCGGTTCGCGGTGGGCGCGTTCACCAACCTGTCCCAGGACCACCTGGATTTCCATGCCGATTTCGAGGACTACTTCGCCGCCAAACGCAAACTGTTCGAGGCGGATTCGCCGATCGCCGCGCGCACCGCGGTGATCTGCGTCGACGACGAGTGGGGCGTGCGCCTCGCTGAGTCGCTGGAACGGCCGATCACGGTGTCCACCAACGGTTCCGGTGTTTGGAGCGTCTCCGGGCCGATCGAGGCGCACGGCGGCGCACAGGAATTCACCGCCGCGGGCCCGAACGGCACGGTGCCCGTTCGCCTTCGGCTGCCGGGCCGCTACAACGTCGCGAACGGTCTGCTCGCGGTGGCGGTCTGCGCCGCGGCCGGCGTGGATCCGGCGACCGCCGCGTCCGCGCTGGCCCACGTCGACGTGCCGGGCCGGATGCAGCGGGTGGAACGCGGGCAGGACTTCCTGGCCATCGTCGACTACGCGCACAAACCAGCCGCGCTGGAATCGGTGATCGCGACGCTGCGCGAACACCTCGCCGCCGACACCGCCGGGCGGCTCGCCGTCGTGGTCGGCGCGGGCGGCGACCGGGACGCGGGCAAGCGGGCGCTGATGGGCGCGGCCGCGGCGACCGGTACCGAACTGCTGATCGTCACCGACGACAATCCGCGCGGCGAGGATCCCGCGGTCATCCGGGCCGCGGTACGCGAAGGCGCGCAACAGGTTCCGGCCGCCGATCGGGCCGAGGTGCGCGAGCTCGGCGACCGGGCGGCCGCCATCGCCGCCGCCGTCGAGTGGGCCGGGCCCGGCGACGCGGTCCTCATCGCGGGCAAGGGCCACGAGCCGGGGCAGGAGATCCGGGGCGTGAAGCATCCGTTCGACGATCGCGACGTGCTCGCCGCCGCCATCGACCGGCGACTCGGCCGGACCACCCAGCCGGGCCAGACCACCCATCCGGGGGAGTCCAATCAGTCACTAGAACAGGGTCCGCAGGGGTCGGACACGAAGGACTTGACGGTTTCATGATCGAGATGACACTGCGGGAGATCGCGGAGGTCGTCGGCGGCACGCTGCACGACGTCCCCGACCCGGAGGTGACGGTGCCGGGCGCGGTCGAATTCGATTCGCGCCGAATCGGTTCCGGTGATCTGTTCCTGGCGTTGCCCGGTGCGAAGGCGGACGGCCACGATTACGCGCGGGCCGCCGTCGCGGCGGGTGCGGTCGCGGTGCTCGCGGCCAGGCCGGTGGGCGTGCCCGCCATCGTGGTCGCCCCGAATCCGGGTGCGGTGCCCGCGAGTTCCGTTGCGCTGGCCGGTGATTCGGACGGTTCCGGCGCCGCGGTGCTCGCCGCCCTGGCCACCCTGGCCCGGGTCAGCGTCGAAAGGCTCACCGCCGCGGGCGGTCTCACGGTGGTCGGGGTCACCGGTTCGTCCGGTAAGACCTCGACCAAGGATCTGCTCGCCGCGGTGCTCTCGCCGCTCGGGCCGGTGGTCGCGCCGCCCGGTTCGTTCAACAACGAGCTGGGGCATCCGTGGACGGCGTTGCGCGCCAACGCCGATACCCGATTCCTGGTGTTGGAGCTCTCGGCCCGCGGCCCCGGCCACATCGCCGCGCTGAGCCGGGTGGTGCCGCCGGGCATCGGCGTCGTGCTCAACGTCGGCACCGCGCACCTAGGCGAGTTCGGCAGCCGCGAGGCCATCGCCAAGACCAAAGGCGAACTGGTGGAAGCACTTCCGTCGTCCGGGCTGGCCGTGCTCAACGCCGACGACCCGCAGGTGGCCGCGATGGCCGAGCGGACCCGCGCCAGGGTGGTGACGGTCGGCCAGGCCGCCGGCGCCGAGATCCGGGCCACCGATATCCGTCTCGACGCCGAGGCGCGCGCCGAATTCACCATGCACACCCCCAAGGGCAGCATCGGAATCCGGTTGGCCGTGCACGGCGAACATCAGGTGGGCAACGCGCTGTCGGCCGCCGCGGTCGCCATGGAATGCGGCGCGGATCTGGAGACCATCGCGACGGCGCTGTCCGGCGCGCACGCGGTCTCGGAACGGCGGATGGATGTGCGCACCACCGCATCCGGCGTCACCGTCGTCAACGACTCGTACAACGCGAATCCGGATTCGGTGCGCGCGGCGCTCAAGGCGCTGGTCACCATGTCGCGGGCGGGTGCGGCGCCGCGCCGGAGCTGGGCGGTGCTCGGCGAAATGGCCGAACTGGGCGAGGAATCCGTCATCGAACACGATCGGATCGGACGGCTGGCCGTGCGGCTGGACGTGGACCGGCTCGTCGTCGTCGGCACCGGAAGGCCGTCCCGCGCGATGCACCAGGGAGCGGTGATGGAAGGCTCATGGGGCGAGGAATCGGTCCTCGTCCCCGATATCGGCGCGGCCATCGCGCTGCTCGACGCCTCCGTCGAGCCGGGTGACGTGGTGCTGGTCAAGGCATCCAAGTCGGTCGGCCTCTGGGAGGTCGCCGAACATCTGACCGGTGGAGAGGCGGTTAAATGAGGCAGATCCTGTTCGCGGCGGCCATCGCGCTCGCCGTCTCGATCCTGCTCACGCCCCTGCTGATCAAGATGTTCGCCAAACAGGGCTTCGGACAAGAGATCCGGGTGGACGGCCCGGCCTCGCACCAGGCCAAGCGCGGCACGCCGACCATGGGCGGCGTCGCCATCGTGATCGGCATGTGGGCCGGATATCTGGGCTCGCACCTGATCGGCATCGGCTATCACGCCGAGGGACCGTCCGCATCGGCCCTGCTGGTACTCGGCCTGGCGACCTTCCTCGGTGCCGTCGGCTTCGTCGACGATTTCATCAAGATCCGCAAGCAGCGCAATCTGGGCCTCACCGCGGCGGGCAAATACCTCGGGCAGTTGAGTGCGGCCGTCGTATTCGGCGTGCTGGCACTGCGATTCCGCGGCGAGAACGGTTTGACGCCCGCGAGCCAGCACCTGTCCTACGTCCGCGATATCACCACGGTGTCGATGGGCGTGATCATCTTCCTGTGCTTCGTCTGCTTCGTGGTGGTGGCCTGGTCCAACGCGGTGAACCTGACCGACGGCCTGGACGGTTTGGCCGCGGGCTCGATGAGCCTGGTGCTCGGCGGCTACGTGATCATCACGTTCTGGCAGTACTACCACGCCTGCTCCACCAAGCCGGAGGCCGGCTGCTACAACGTGCGCGACCCGCTGGACCTGGCGCTGGTCTGCGCGGCGGGCGCGGCGGCCTGCGTCGGGTTCCTATGGTGGAACGCGGCCCCGGCCAAGATCTTCATGGGCGATACCGGTTCGCTCGCGTTGGGCGGTCTGCTGGCCGGACTGTCCATCACCAGCCGGACCGAACTGCTGATGATCGTGATCGGCGCGCTGTTCGTCGCCGAGGCGGCGTCGGTGGTGTTGCAGGTGGTGGTATTCCGCACCACCCGCAACCGGTTGTTCAAGATGGCGCCGTTCCATCATCACTTCGAACTCAGCAAGTGGGCGGAGACGACCGTGATCATCCGGTTCTGGCTGTTGGCCGGGATCGCGTCTGCGGTCGGGCTCGGCCTGTTCTACAGCCAATACCTTTCCGCGGTCGGGTGAAGCATAACGATGGTCGAACATTCTCCGAGGGCCCTGCGATCACCGGGGCCCATGCTCGAATTCCTGCGCGGCCGTGACGTTCTCGTCGCGGGCTGGGGCGTATCCGGTCGGTCGCTGATCGAACCGCTGCGCGATATCGGCGCGCGCCCGGTGGTCACCGACGCGGGTGCGGCCGCGCTGTCCGAGGCCGCCGGTCTCGGTTTGGACGTGGCCACCTCGGTGTCGCTGGAATCCACCGATTGGAGCCGGTTCGCGCTGGTCATCACCAGCCCCGGCTGGCGGCCGGATTCGCCGGTGCTGGCCGCCGCGGTCGCCGAGGGCACCCCGGTGTGGGGCGATGTCGAATTCGCCTGGTGGGTCGACCAGGCCAGGATCTACGGCCCGGTGCGCAAGTGGCTGGTGGTGACCGGAACCAACGGTAAGACCACCACCACCTCGATGGTGCATTCGATCCTGCGCGCGGCCGGTATCGCCAGCGTCGCGTGCGGCAATATCGGGCTGCCGATCCTGGACGCGCTGCGCCGCAATCCGGGCCCGCAGGTGCTCGCGGTGGAGCTGTCGTCGTTCCAATTGCATTGGGCCCCTTCGGTGCGGCCCGAGGCGGGCGTCGTGTTGAACGTGGCCGAGGACCACCTCGACTGGCACGGCAGCCTCGACGCCTACGCCGCCGCGAAGGCCAGGGCGTTGACGGGCCGCATCGGCGTCGTCGGCCTCGACGATCCGGTGGCCGCCTCGCTGGCCCGCCGCTCGAAGGCGCGACGGACCGTCGGCTTCCGGGTCGGCGTCCCCGCCGACGGCGAATTGGGCGTCGTGGACGGAAAGCTGCTGGACCGCGCCTTCACCAAGGCCGCGATCCTCGCCGAGGCGGGCGATATCAGCCCGCAGGGTCCCGCCGGTGTGGCCGACGCGCTGGCCGCCGCCGCGCTCACCAGGGCAATCGATGTCGCGCCGCAGTTCGTGCGCGAGGGTTTGATCGAGCACAAGGTCGGCCCGCACCGGTCGGCGTTCGTGCGCGAGGTGGCCGGCGTCGAATTCATCGACGACTCCAAGGCCACCAACCCGCATGCCGCGCGCTCGGCGATCCTGGCGCACCAGCAGGTGGTGTGGTTGGCGGGCGGGCAGTTGAAGGGCGCGAGCATCGAGGATTTGATCGAAGAGGTCGCCGAACGCTTGGTCGCCGCGGTGCTGATCGGGGCCGACGCGCCGGTGATCGCCGCCGCGTTGGCGCGACACGCGCCCGAGGTCCCCGTCGTCGAGGTCGACTCGGGAGACGATGCACTGATGCGTGACTCGACTGCCGACAAGGCCGATGCCGTCATGGCCCGAGCCGTCAAGGTCGCGGCCGGGTTCGCCCGGCGCGGTGACACCGTGCTGCTGGCCCCCGCGGCCGCGTCGTTGGATATGTTCGCCGATTACACGCATCGCGGGCGCAGCTTCGCCGCCGCGGTCGACGCTTTGGAAGACGGTGACATCGGGCGGCGGCTATGACGGAGCGGCGGAAGCGGCAGGTGGGTACTCGGTTCGGGGCTTGGCTGGCGCGGCCGCTGGCGTCCTTCCATCTGGTCGTCACCATCGCGACCCTGCTCACCGTGCTCGGTCTGGTGATGGTGCTTTCGGCGTCCAGCGTCGAGGCGGTGCACGAGGGTGAATCGGCGTATTCGCTGTTCCTCCAACAGGCCATGTTCGCGGCGATCGGGTGCGTACTCTTCTACCTGGCGTTGCGGGTGTCGCTGAAACGGTTGCGGCAGTGGTCTTTTCCGGTGTTCGCGATGTCGGTGCTCGCGCTGGTGCTGGTGCTGATCCCGGGCATCGGCACCAAGGTGCAGGGTGCGCGGCGCTGGTTCGTGCTCGGCCCGATATCGGTGCAGCCGTCGGAGATCGTGAAGGTGGCGCTGGTGGTGTGGGGTGCGCATCTGCTCGCCTCGCGCCGGTCCGAGCAGGCGAGCCTGCGCGAGATCCTGGTGCCGCTGGTGCCCGCGGGTCTGCTGGTGTGTGTGCTCGTCATGTGGCAGCCCAATCTGTCCACCACCATCGCGCTCGGCATCGTGCTTTCGGCGCTGCTGTGGTTCGGCGGGCTGCCGGTTCGGTTGTTCGTGACCATCGCGGCCTCCGGTTTCATCGCCGCGGGCGTGCTCGCGCTCTCGGCCGGATACCGATCCGACCGCATGCGCGCGTTCTTCAATCCGGGTGACGATCCGCAGGGCATCAATTACCAAGCGCGCCAGGCGCTTTACTCACTGGCCGACGGCGGGATCCTCGGCCGCGGCCTCGGTCAGAGCCGGGCCAAGTGGAGCTATCTGCCCAACGCGCACAACGACTTCATCTTCGCCATCATCGGCGAGGAGCTCGGCTTCCTCGGCTGCGCGGTGGTGCTCGGACTGTTCGCGCTGTTCGTATACACCGGTCTGCGGATCGCCAGCCGCTCGGTGGATCCGTTCCTGCGGTTGCTCACCGCCACCGCGACCACCTGGATCACCGGCCAGGCGCTGATCAATATCGGGTACGTGGTGAACCTGCTCCCGGTGACCGGCCTGCAGCTGCCGCTGGTGTCGGCGGGTGGCTCCTCGCTGGCCATCACGCTGCTCATGTTCGGCATCATCGCCAATGCCGCCCGGCACGAACCGGAGGCGGTGGCCGCGCTGCACGCGGGTCAGGACGGCCGGGTCAGCCGATTGCTGAGATTGCCGAAACCCGAGGTATATTCGCCCGCCCGGGCCGATGCGGCCCGGGCCCGCTCGGCGGCGAAGGCCAGGGCCAACTCGAATGCCAAGGCCGCCAACGCCAGGGCGCGGGCGGCCGCGTCGCAGCGCGCGCGGCAGGCGGCGCTACCGTCGAGGAGAATCGAGCGTGGCCCGGAGCCGGGCCGCCGGGTTCCGGAGAGCCGGGGCACCAGTTCGGCCCGGGCGACCAGGGCATGGGAGCCGAACTATCCGATGCCACATGCGAGAGAACGGGGTAGATCCAGGTGAGTGACCGCGGTACCGGAGCGCGAGAGGGCAGCGCCGCCGAGCCGACCCGGCCGACTCTGTCGGTGATCGTCGCGGGCGGTGGTACCGCGGGTCATATCGAACCCGCGCTCGCCGTCGCCGACGCGCTGCGCAAGCTGGACCCCGCGATCCGGGTGACCGCGCTCGGCACCCAGCGGGGACTGGAGACCAAGATCATTCCGGAGCGCGGATATCCGCTGGAGCTGATTCCGCCGGTTCCGTTGCCCCGCAAGCCGACCGCCGACCTGCTGCGCCTGCCCGGCCGGGTGCGCGCGTCGGTGGCCCGCACCCGCGCGGTGCTCGACGCCGTACAGGCCGATGTGATCATCGGATTCGGCGGATACGTCGCACTGCCCGCGTACCTGGCCGCGGGCGCCGGTGTGCTCGGCCGCAGGCGCCGGGTGCCGGTGATCGTGCACGAGGCCAATGCGAAGGCGGGTATCGCCAACAGGATCGGTGCCAGGCGGGCCGCCAGAGTGCTTGCCGCGGTACCGGATTCGGGATTGCCGCGGGCCGAGGTGATCGGCATTCCGGTGCGCGAATCCATCACCTCGCTCGACCGCCCGGCCCTGCGCGCGGAGGCCCGCGCGCATTTCGGCCTACCGGCCGACGGCCCGGTGCTGCTGGTCACCGGCGGTTCACAGGGTGCGCGCAGCCTCAACGAGGCGATATCCGGTGCCGCGCCACAGCTTTTGGCCGCGGGCATCTCGGTGCTGCACGCGCACGGGCCGAAGAACAGTTTGACCGTCGATCCGGGTGATGGGCCCGCGCGCTACGTCGCGGTGCCGTATCTTTCCCGGATGGATCTGGCCCTGGCCGCCGCCGACGCGACCGTGTGCCGTTCCGGCGCGATGACCGTCGCCGAGGTGTCGGCGGTCGGGCTGCCCGCGTTCTATGTACCGCTGCCGCACGGTAACGGCGAGCAGGAGTTCAACGCCGCACCCGTCGTCCGCAAGGGCGGTGGCAGAATTGTTCCCGATTCGGAGCTGACCCCGAAATACGTGATCGACGAGGTGATCCCGCTGCTCATGGACTCAGCACGGCTGATCGAGATGGGTCGCGCCGCGGCAGGCGCAGGCCACCGCGACGCCGCGGACGCGGTCGCGCGCATCGCCGTGGAGGTCGCGGGCCGGTGAGTGCTGGGTTCGACAACGCCGGACCGGACAGCGACGGCGTCGCGCGCGACAAACGTTCCGAGCTGCCGCCCGCGCTGCGGCGGGTGCATATGGTCGGCATCGGCGGCGCCGGAATGTCCGGTATCGCGCGGATTCTGCTGTCCCGCGGCGGCGCGGTCTCCGGTTCGGACGCCAAGGAGAGCCGCGGTGTGCTCGCGCTGCGGGCCCGCGGCGCCCAGGTCCGCATCGGTCACGACGCCAGCGCGCTCGACCTGCTGCCCGGCGGCCCGACCGCGGTGGTGACCACCTACGCCGCCATCCCGAAGACGAATCCCGAACTGGTGGAGGCGAATCGGCGCGATATCCCGGTGCTGCTGCGCCCGGCGGTGCTGGCCTCGCTGATGCAGGGGCACCGCACCCTGCTGGTGTCGGGTACGCACGGCAAGACCTCGACCACCTCGATGCTGATCGTCGCGTTGCAGCATTGCGGCTCCGATCCGTCGTTCGCGGTGGGCGGCGAGTTGAACGAGGCGGGCACCAACGCCCACCACGGCACCGGCGATATCTTCGTGGCCGAGGCCGACGAGAGCGACGGCTCGCTGCTGCAGTACGACCCGGATGTCGCGGTGGTCACCAATATCGAATCCGACCACCTGGACTTCTTCGGATCCGCCGAGGCGTACACCCAGGTGTTCGACGATTTCGCGGACCGGCTCGGCTCGGGCGGGCTGCTGGTGGTCTGCCTCGACGACCCGGGTTCGCGCGCGTTGGCCGAACGCGTCGGCCCGCGCCTGGCCGCGAAGGGCGTGCGGGTGCTCGGCTACGGCTCCGGCGAACTCGCCGACGCGCCGGTTCCGGTCGGCGTTCGCCTGCACAGCTGGGAGCCGAGGGATGTCGGCGGCGTCGCGCAGTTCCAGCTGAGCGATGAGCCGGGGCCGCGTTCGCTGCGGCTGTCGGTGCCCGGCAGGCATATGGCGCTGAACGCACTCGCCGCACTGCTCGCGGCCCGCGCGTCGGGTGCGGATGTCGACGAGATCGTGCAGGGGCTGGAGGGTTTCGGCGGCGTGCACCGGCGCTTCCAGTTCACCGGGCGGGAGAACGGCGTGCGCGTCTTCGACGATTACGCCCACCATCCCACCGAGGTGCGCGCGGTGCTCAGCGCCGCGGCGGAGCTGGTCCAGCAGGAGGCGCGTGACGGCGCGCGGTCCCGGCAGGGCCGGGTCATCGTCGTCTTCCAGCCGCATCTCTACAGCCGCACCGCCACCTTCGCCGCGGATTTCGGCGCCGCGCTCAGCCTGGCCGACGAGGTGGTCGTGCTCGACGTCTACGGCGCGCGGGAGGAGCCGCTGCCGGGGGTGAACGGCGCGCTGGTGGCCCAGGCGGTCACCAAACCCGTGCATTACCAACCGGATATGTCGCGGGTGGGCCGTCAGGTCGCCGCGCTCGCGCTGCCCGGCGATGTGGTGATCACCATGGGCGCCGGCGATGTGACGATGCTCGGCAGCCAGATCCTCGACGGTCTCAGGGCGCGTCCGCGCGGCGTGAACTCAGGGCCCGGCGGAGGTGGCGGAGCGTGAGCGCCGCCGATTCAGCCCCGCGGCGCGAGCGTCAGGACCGGAGGCGGCAGCGGAGCGTGACCACGCAGGGACGCGCCGCCGATTCAGCACAGTACGGGCGGTGAGCGCGCGATGGCACCCGCGTTCACCCGCCGCATCCGCCCGCTGAGCGGGTTGAGCCCGAGGGCGGTGCGGCGCGTCCGGCTGTGGGGTGCGATCGCGGTGGTCGTGTTGATCGCGCTCGCGGCGGTCGCCTGGTTCACCCCGGTGCTGTCGGTGCGCACGGTCGAGATCGACGGCGCGGTAGCGGTTTCCGAGGATCAGGTGCGCGAGCTGCTCGAAATCCCCGAGGGCCGTTCGATGTTGCGGATCGATACCGAGGCGATGGCCCGGCGGGTCGCCGCGCTGCCCAAGGTGCGGTCGGTGCGGGTGCGGCGGGAGTTCCCGTCGACGGTGCAGGTGACGGTGGTCGAACGCGTTCCGGTGCTGTACTTCGACAGCCCGCAGGGCGCCCACCTGGTGGACGCGCAGAGCGTGGAGTACTCGATCGAGGCGCCGCCGATCGGCGTGCCCAAGCTGATCACCCCCCATCCGGGCGCGAGCGATCCGGTGACCGATGCGGCGGTCGCGGTGCTCGCGGTGCTGCCGTCGTCGCTCGGCATCCAGGTGAGCGAGGTTGTGGCACGGTCGATTTCGGATATTTCGCTGAACCTGAAGGACGGTCGCACGGTGGTGTGGGGCGGCGCGAACGACGGACAGCGCAAGGCGGCGGTGGTGGTTCCCCTGTTGACGCGCGAAGGAACCGTATTCGACGTTTCGAGTCCGAATCTGGTCACGGTAAAGTGATCGATACTCATTGTGCCCAGGGAATTTTCGGCGGATCGCCGCCGCGGAAACGCCGGGCCAGGGGGGCAACCGTCCTACGATACGGTGTGTTGCGCGGCGAGACGAGAGGGATCACACAAGATTCTGTCACTCGTTTCGGCGCGCCTGCACGCGGATCGCGGCGGCTGCGAATAGCGTTCCGCACCAGTCGGATACTTGACATAACACTAACCCTATGGTTGAGGTTTAGGGTTTGCCCGGGAGGCGGATCGCTGCGATGAAGCCGTCCCGAGCAGACGATGTCTCGAATCCGCAAACGACAGGCTTTAGATCGAAGGAAGGCGAGAGCCCATGACGCCCCCGCACAACTACCTTGCAGTGATCAAGGTCGTCGGTATCGGCGGCGGCGGCGTGAACGCCGTCAACCGGATGATCGAACAGGGACTCAAGGGAGTCGAGTTCATCGCCGTCAACACCGACGCGCAGGCGCTGCTGATGAGCGATGCCGACGTCAAACTCGACGTCGGCCGTGAGCTCACCCGCGGTCTCGGCGCCGGTGCCGATCCCGAGGTCGGCCGCAAGGCCGCCGAAGACCACAAGGACGAGATCGAGGAGGTGCTCAAGGGCGCCGACATGGTCTTCGTCACCGCCGGTGAGGGCGGCGGCACCGGCACCGGCGGCGCGCCGGTGGTGGCCAGCATCGCCCGCAAACTCGGCGCGCTCACCATCGGCGTTGTCACCCGGCCGTTTTCGTTCGAGGGCAAGCGCAGGGGCAACCAGGCCGAGGTCGGGATAAACCTGCTGCGCGAATCCTGCGACACCCTCATCGTCATCCCGAACGACCGGCTGCTGCAGCTCGGCGACGCCGCGGTGAGCCTGATGGACGCGTTCCGCTCCGCGGACGAGGTGCTGCTCAACGGTGTCCAGGGCATTACCGACCTGATCACCACCCCCGGCCTGATCAACGTCGACTTCGCCGACGTCAAGAGCGTGATGTCCGGTGCGGGCAGCGCGCTGATGGGCATCGGCTCGGCGCGCGGTGAGGGCCGCTCGGTGAAAGCGGCGGAGGCGGCGATCAATTCGCCGCTGCTCGAGGCGTCGATGGACGGTGCGCACGGCGTGCTGCTCTCGATCGCGGGCGGTTCGGATCTCGGCCTGTTCGAGATCAACGAGGCCGCCTCGCTGGTGCAGGAGGCCGCGCATATCGAGGCCAACATCATCTTCGGCACCGTGATCGACGATTCGCTCGGCGACGAGGTGCGGGTCACCGTCATCGCCGCGGGTTTCGACGGCGGCGGCCCGGCCCGGCGCACCTTCGACACCACCACCCGCAGCCACATCGGCTCCGGCCGGGCGGGTGAGATCTCTGCGGGCCGGTCCAGCGAGGTCGCCGCGCGCACCGAAACCGGTACCGGCACCACGTCCGGCACCACTCGCGGCATCCCGAGCTACCGGGAGTCCGAGCGGGCCCGCCTCGCCGAGCCGACGGTCTCCGGCAACAGCCGCTCGCATATCGAACCCCCCGACGCCGGCGACGATGACGACGATGTCGACGTCCCGTCGTTCATGCGCCGCGGTTAGGTTCGATAGCTAGCTATCGGCACCGGCCCTCCGGTGCCCTGGGATCCAAAAGGTGTGGTGCATCCCGGCTTTCACCGGGGTGAGGAGCAGTTGTGGAGCGCGGAGCGGGGGAGTCCGAGCTCCACAGGTGACAGGTGATTTCGTAAGCACATGGGTAACTCCATGTGCTCACGAACGGCTACCTTGCGGTTGGTGTCGTTGTCAAGAGCGGGTCGTGTCGAATGTCGTTGGCCCTGCTGGCCCCTGAACTGCGGATACGTTGTAGTCTCGCCTGATTCGAGCTGCGCTATCAACTATTAGCGTTGGCGTCGTTGGTTGACGTCAGTCATTAAATGGCGGGATTAATGGCAATCAGCCACGGTCAGCCAGCAATCGCAGGGACAGGGCGGGCGGGGCCGGATGGTCCACGGTCACGCTGCACACGGTGCATCCGGTGCGCGCCTAGCCGTCGGACCTGGGCAGGGGCTTCTGAAGTCAGTAGCGCCCGAAAGCGAGGGCGACGTTGTGCCCGCCGAATCCGAAGGAGTTCTTGATCGCATAGTCGATGCGGCTCTGCTTGGGCTTGCCGGTGACGATGTCGAGATCGATTCCCGGGTCCTGATTTTCAAGGTTCAGGGTTGGCGGGATGATTTCGTCACGGATGCTGAGAACGGTCAGAACCGATTCGAGTGCGCCAGCCGCACCGATCGAGTGACCGAGCGCCGATTTCGGTGCATAGATCCGTGGGTGATTGCCCAGCGCCTGGTTGATCGCGTTGGCCTCGGCGCTGTCTCCAATGAGGGTCGCGTCGCCGTGTGCGTTGACGTGGCTGATGTCGTTTCTGGACAGCCCGGCGGTCTGCATGGCCCTGGTTATCGCGCGTGCTACGTGGGTGCCGGTCGGGTCGGGTGCGACCAGGTGGTAGCCGTCGGAGGTGATGCCGGTGCCGAGCAGCCGGGCGTGGATGGTCGCGCCGCGGGCTTTGGCGTGGTTCTCGGTTTCGACGATCATAAGAGCCCCGGCCTCGCCCAGGACGAGGCCGTCACGGTGGGTGTCGAACGGCCGTGAGGCCGCCTTCGGGTCGTCGTTACGGGAACTCATGACGCCCGTCACGGAGAACATCGCCACCGCTAAGGGATCGATGCACGCCTCGACGCCGCCGGTGACCACCATGTCCGCCTCGCCCATGATGATCATTTGCCATGCTCTCGCAATGGCTTCCGCACCCGAGGCGCAAGCCGACAACGGCGTGACAACGCCTGCTTTGGCGTGCAACTCGAGCCCGACCACGGCCGATGGCCCGTTCGGCATCAGCATTTGCGCCGTCAATGGCGATACCCGCCGGTAGCCGTGCTCGGCCATCAACTCGCGAGCGTGCAGGGGCACCTCACCGCCACCATTTCCGGTGCCGATGGCGACGGCGAGTCGTTCGGTGTCGACGTCCGGGCTGCCCGCATTCGTCCACACCTGGCGCCCGAGGACCGTCGCCATCTGCTGCGCACTCGCGAGCCGACGCAATTCCACCCGGGGCAGCACGGTTTCCGGCCGTACCTTCAACCGCCCAGCGATCCGTACCGGCAGCGCGTAGTCATGCACCCAGGGCTGGTCGAGCGGGCCGATACCGGACTCGCCGGCCAGCAGCCCTGCCCAAGTGCCGTCGACGTCGCCAGCGATCGACGTCGACGCCGCCACAGCTGTCACTACGACGTCGGGGAACCGGCCATCGACCGCGAACGGATTCCGCACCCGCATGTCACCTTCCAATCGGCGCGCCGGAGAGAGCTGCCGCTTCGAGCCGATCCCCCGAGTGCCCAAACGAGGGGGAATATGCCTCAATGCCTATTCGCCACATCAGGACTTACGGATGGGGGTTCTTGACGCGCAGACTAATTGTGGCCATTAGCCTTTGGGATGGCCGGAAATGCCGATTACGCAGCGGTTGCGGTGAGGTGGACTTTCTTCTCGGTCTCAGCGTGATTGCCTGTGCGGGGCGGGGCCGCGGAGTTTTTCGCTGATGCGTTGCGGGCGGTTGTGGCCCGCGCGGTGCCACCAGGTGGTGGCTTCGGTGAGTTGGCCGCGGTAGCGCAGGCGGATGGCGAGGTTGTGCATGGCGTTGGTGTGGCCGAGTTCGGCGGCGTGCCGGTACCAGGTGAGCGCTTCGTCGAAGCGGCGGGATTTGTCGAGCATGAGGGCGAGGTTGTACATGGCGTCGATGTCGCCGCCCTCGGCGGCACGCTGCCACCAGTACTCGGCATCGGCGTCTTCGTGGATTCGATGCAGCAGATCTGCCAGGTTGCCCATGGCTGCGGTGTTGCCTCGTTGGGCCGCGTCGAGGTACAGCGGGTGTGCTGCGCGGAGTTTTCCCTGAGTGCACAGTAGGTTGGCGAGGTTGTTCATCGCGCCGGGGTGTCCGTGCAACGCCGCAGTGCGCCAGGCGTTTTCGGCCTCGGCGAGGTCGCCTCGTTTAGCGGCACGCTGACCGCTGGCGAAGACTTCCTCGGTGGCGCTGTCCGGGGTGGCGAGCGGGTCGATGACCAGCGGGACCACGGCGTTATCTGATCTGGTCCGGTAGCCGGGCGGGGTGAACAGGCGCAGATTGCCGGTGATGTTGACACTGCGTCGCACGGGACGGGGGTGGCCGTTGCGGTGCAGGATCTGGTCGATGTCGCCGTAGAGCTGGTCGAGGGTGAGTCCGATGCTGCTGGTGGCGGCCGTGAGGAGGGCGTCGGTGAACGCGGTGTGGCGGTGGCCTTCGGGCGCGAGAGATGGTTCGTTGCGAGGGGAGGAAGCGATCGTGTAGGTGCCGTTGATGTCGATTTGGCCGTTGACGACGGTGGCGGGGGCGCTCATGGCTTCGAAAGCTCGTCCGGAGAAGCAGCAATCCAGGATCAGGATGCGGGCACGGGCACGGGCGGTGGCGAGTTCGTCGCGCAGCGCGGCGAAGGGTATGGAACTCCATTCGGGGTGGTCGGGGTCGCTGCCGGTCAAGGCTAGGTGCAGGCGTCCGCGCCGGTCCAGCAGGCCGTGTCCGGCGTAGTACACCACCAGCACCTCCTCGGCCTGGTCGGCGGCGTTGGCAAGGAGTTCACCGACCTGCGGAGGTGTGTCGGGATCGATCAGCGCGGCGCAGTCCTCACCGCGGAGCGCCGCACCCGTCGGTGCGGTGAACAGTCGGGTGAGGTCGTGGATGTTGTTGGCGGCGGCGCGGATATCGGTGATGGCGGGGTGGGTGTATCTGCTCACTCCGATGAGGGCGGCGCGCCAGCCGGTGCGCGTCGACGCGGGGGTCATTGGGGTTTGTTCGACTGGTCGAGCAGTGTCTGCAGTGCCTGGGTGATTTCGGGGGTTTTGACGCGTTTGGCGTCGAGGGTGAGCTCGGTGTGGTCGAGGGTCAGGGTTACCGCGATGTCGGACCGCCGGTGGGCGAACCATGCAGTCAGCGATTGCGCCAGCGCGGACCCAATGCCGCGCGCACCGAGAGCCACGACGAGCACCTCGGCCAGGTCGCCCATCTGGCCAGGGCGAATCGGTTTCCTCGGCATGCTGACCCGGCCGCGCAACTCGTCATCGGCGTTGAACCACTCGAGGAGCCCGAACAGCTCGTCGGCGTTACCATCGGTGCGGATTGTCAACTCGCCGTTAGGTTTTGGCATGCCAAGCATCCTTGTCTCGTCATTTTTGCTGGTTCGCGTGGCGCGCCGCAGCGAGGCTGCGGCGGTAATCCTCGGCCTCGGCGTGGTCGTCGAACAACAGGAGTTCTCCGGCTAGCTCCTGCATGTGTTCGCGCACCTCAGCAGGAGTGACCCGGAAGAATTCACGGCGGGAGTTGACCTGGTTGACACGCTTGTCGGCCAGACGGCGATGCAATTCTTCTTCGATACCGGCGGCGTCGGAGTCGAAGTGCATGGCGTGCACGTCGTATTTGAATGGCACCGACGAGTTGCTCAGATCGCTGACGCGGTCGTACGGGTCGATCCGGCGGGTCATGCCGATCTGGACCATATTCTCGCCGAATGCGCCGATATTCGAGATGACGTACACATAACCAGCGCGGAGATTGCCCGCCCGGTCCGCGAGGGCGGTTTTCTTCTGCTCGATGTCCGCGAGTTTGTCCTGCAGATCGTGAGCCTTGGCGGAGTCGGTATCTCCGGCGGCTTCGAGTGCAGCGAGGGCCGATGCGTATTGCTGACGCTGTTTCTCGAGTCTCTGTTGCTCGCGTTCGATCTCCTGCTGCGCCTTGCGGTCCTCGCGCAGGCGGTCACGTGCGTCGCGTTCGGCTTCCTTCTGCCGGGCGAGCTTCTCCAGATAGTCGGCGGTCAATTCCAGCTCGCGGCGCCGGAGCTGGTGATACCGGGGCGTGATACGCAACTTCATGGTCTTGCCGAGTCGTTCGATGGTGGTAGCCAACCGGTCGAGACGTTCCAGCGCGGTGTCCAACTTGTGCGGTTTGAGACTCCGGACGAGGTAGTCGGCCTCGGCGTTGTAGGCGCGCAGCATCAGCTTCGACGTCTCCCGAATCATTTTGCGGCCCTGGGCGACCGAGCCGTTGACCTCCCAGCTCGACGCGGCCTCGATCGCGCCTCCGTCGCGCGCCGCAGCGTACTTGATTTCACCCTGCAACTTTTCGAGCGCGGCACGGTAGGAGACCACATCTGAGAGTGGGTGGCGGTATCGGTAGATACCGATTTCCTGGAGGACCTGTTCCTCTTCAGCGTTGATCACCTGCGTGCGTACGCTGTTCAGTTCCCCTTGGGCGTTGGTCACTTCTGTTCGCACGCTGTCCAGGCGCGCCTGCTCCGCAGTGACCTGCACAGCGAGTTGCTCACGGTAGCGCTGAAGTTCGGCGACCTCGAGGCCGCCAATGCTGGACAACTCGGCTCGAAGCCGCTGGATCTCTGTCAAAGCAGCGGCCAGATCCTGAGATTGGCGTTTCGCGTAGGCACGAACGCCGAACATCGGCACCTTCGAAACCGCAGGCACACCCTGCGGGGGATGTGCGGTGCCGCCGGTCGCTGGCGCGGGCATCAGGTCGCCGATCCAATCCGTACCGTTCCAGTATCTGCGAAAGCCTGGATTCTGTGGGTCGGGATACCAATCCGGCGGCGCGGTGTTCATGATCTTCCCCCTTGGTGCAGTCGCGCATTCGAGAATGCCACCACCTCGTAACGCTGGTGGGTAAAATGCGCAATTCAAACGTGGTCGAGCTCAGCGCTACGGTGCAGTTTTTGTGCGATGGTCTCGTTGGACGAAGGCGTGACGACAGTATCGTTTTCGTCGACCTCGATGACGTATCGGCCAGCGGCCGGGTGGTTGTTGTGGATGTCGATCCAGCTCAGGTAGCTGGGTGGATGCGGGCGCGTGTTTCGTAGGTGGCGTTCGATGCGCAAGTGTCCTTCGGCGGTCCGTGGTGCTCGCAATAGCAGCCGGATGCGTTCTTCAACCGGATGCTTTCCGTGCACGTTCCGTAGCCACGAACTGGGTGGTTCCTGGCCGCGCACGCGCGGGGTGTAGCCGATCATCTGTCCGGCGGTTCCAGCCGGTGCGGGCGGCATCGTGGCGGCTATATGGGTGCCAAGGTCGGCGGGGCGTGTGACAACCAGTTTGAGGTTTCCGCCGAAATCCGCTGTCACGCCGGACTTCTGGAACAGGATCACCCCAAGGCGGCCTGCTGCTGCGGCGAGTGATCGGACCCGTTTGTGTGAGGCGTGGGATCGGCCGGTGCAGATGATCCGCACCTCTGGGTCGGCGAGGACCCGCAGCGGTCCGATCAGATCTGCATTGCCTCGACGTGGATATCGTCTGCTGATCTCTGCCACCTGACGTGCGTATTCGTCTTGGGTTGGCGGGGATTCGATGATGCTGATCGGATAGGGGTATTCGTCTAGTCCGGTTTCGGCCCACACCCATGCGAATTCGTCCGGCGTGAAGTCCCAGACCGTTTGCGTTTTCACCGGTTGGTGTCTGCCTGTCCCTGCCGATCGTTCCTCGCCGGGCCGCCTTCAGGACTGCGGTCGTCGTGAAGCCCTGCAAGGCGCAGAAGTTCGGCCATTTGGTCTGCTGACATCGGGTTGTCGTCGGCCACTGGTGTGTGCTCAAGTTCTGGGGGCACGATATCGGGGTCAGGTATCGGCTCGGAATGAGTGGCCGCGCTTGATGGTGATTCGGTGCCGCCTGGGGCGTCGTCGACGTAGTGCGGTATCTGCAAATCAACCGGAGGCGAAGGAGCTGGGCTAGCAGTGGGTATGTATTGGTCTGCGGCGCTTGCGGTTTCGGCCCTGAGACCGGTGCTGGTGACGTCTAGATCGTCGCCAATCACTCCGATCGATGGTCCGAGTCCGTCGGTCCAGTCCGGATGTACTTGCCTGAGATAGTCGGGTGCGCGATGCTCGGTTTCGTTGTTGTCTTCTTTTCGACGGGCGGCACCAGGCGCCAGCGAGCCGGTCTGACCGGCCGCAGTAGTCGGCGCACCGCGTGTTGCGATACCAGGGGTGACGATCCCCGGTGGCGTCGTGCCCGGAAGTCCCGGCCGAAGTGTGCCGGGTGAACCTGGACCGGGATTCGAACGATTCGGAGTACTCGGGTTCGCCGGAGGTGGCGATTTCGGGTTGAGCGCGGGGCTGCCGGGCGAGGTCGTGGTGCCGGGGTTCAGTCCTGCGGGCGTGGTGGAGGTGGCAGCCGGGTCGGTCTTTGTTCCCGATGACAGGTTGTCGGGGGCTGTACGGCTGGTGGGGTTGGTCGCGCTGGATGGATCGGTTGCGGTGGGTTGGGTCTTCGATGGGTCGGCATTGGGATCGGTCGGGTCTTGTTTCGGCGAGCCCGAATTATCCTCGGGCGGATGGTTATTCGGGTCGTTGCCGCGTCTGGACACGGTGTCGCCGGGCTTCCCGCTAATGCTGCTGTCGGGCGCGTCACCACCATTTGAAACCTGGGGTACAGCCATGTAGGCGGGAACGCCGGTCCCTGCGGGTGGGAAGGCCGGGGTGTAGATGCTGTTGACGGCGCGGATTGCGGCTTGGCGTGCCTGCTCGCGAGCGGTACTGGCTTGATCGTCGGCTGCGGGGTTGACCAGGCCGGGGAGGATCGATTCAGCGGGATTGTCCGGGTCGGGTGTGGTGACAACAGTTGGCGGTGGCTGAACGGCGGTCTTGAGGGCCTCTGCGGACCAGGAGAGCGTGTCGAGTCGGTCGGTAACCGAACTGAATACCTGGCCGATCTGATTGGCGGCATGGGTGAACTGCTCGGAGGCGGCTTTGGCCGCGTCGCCACTCGCGCCTTGCCAGAGCCCGTTGCCGAAGATTCGGTTCAATCCGATCAGATTGAACGTAGAGAGGTTGACGAGGTCGGAGTAGGTGTCGAACCACGTTCGCCGCAGGCTTTGCAAGCCCGCGGCGTCCATGCCGCCAGGGCCGTGCACGGCTTGGTAGATGGCCTCGTGCGTCATGCTCTCGAAGTGTTCGACAGTCCGCACATAATCCGGATCCGTTCCGGCACCTAGGTCGGTGAGGCTCTGGTCCTGGCGTTGCACCCGTCCCTGAGCTTCGCTGGCCTTCTGCTGTGCGGCCTGCATCTTTTGCTGGTCGAGCAGATCTTGGAGCGAAGGAACCGGCAATGAAGGCTTATCGTTGTCACCCATCTCGTGCCCCCC
Organism: Nocardia sp. JCM 34519.1; assembly: GCF_020361265.1. Taxonomy (NCBI): domain Bacteria; kingdom Bacillati; phylum Actinomycetota; class Actinomycetes; order Mycobacteriales; family Nocardiaceae; genus Nocardia; species Nocardia sp. JCM 34519.1. The sequence goes on along the minus strand of NZ_JAIRBR010000009.1, from coordinate 5,295 downwards.
GAAGCTGCGTGTCTCGTGTTCGGCAGGTTTCAAAGCCTAACAGTCGAGTTCTGCGGTGCGCACCGATGCGAAAACCCTCGACCCCCTATGTGCGGTTATCGCGGGATCGGATGCGGTTGTCCCTGCTAGGAGATGCCCGGTACGGTAATCCGATCGACCGTTTGCCGCCCATACGGGCGGAGTTTTCGCTTCGAGGGGGAATATCGTGAGCCCGGATCCGACGCCACCACCAGTTGCGCAGCCACCGACCGCGACATCCCAGCCCCCTGCCCCAACGGCGTCGCCGCCCCCAGGCCCCGCGCCGACAGCTCCCGTCGCTCCGCATCTCGGGCCGGCGTTGGGTGTGCAACCTGAACAACTGCAGGATATTTCGAAGAAGTGGCATCAGGCCGCCGACGACATCGACAAGTACGTGTGGTCGGCTCTATCGGCAGCTGCAGGTGAGGGCAGCGACGTACTGACAGCGATTCGTGACAGTGCCGATCCAGCAAAACAAGCGATGAGATCGATCTCAACGCGGTTCCAGACGATGGCGGACCTGGTGGATAAATTCAGGGCGAACGTCATCGACAAAGACGCCGAAATCGCTGGCGAATTCGGAAAGCTGAGCCCTCGCTGATGAGACCAACCATTCCGCAACTGATGGGCTGGCAGCTGGAAAATCTGAAAGCAGCCGGTGTGACCGCGCGTCAGAACGCGGAAGCTCTCTTCCAGGCGTTGAATGATTGCTCACGTGTGGTCACCGATGCTCGCGACTGGCACGGGCAAACAAGAGATGCGGCGCTCAAACGGACTGACGAAGAGATAGACCACGGTCACGAAGTCCGCAACCTGCTGTTGCAGTTCGCCGACGATGCGGCTGATGCCTACCAGGATTTCCTGCCTGCGGTGAAATATGTGATAACCCAGGCGGCTGCGGCGGTGGCGGACGGTTGCAGGATCGGCGAGCAAGGTTCGGTGACCCATCCTGATACGAATAACAAAGACAAACAAGCGGCAGCCGGTGTCTATCAGCTGAATATCTCAAGCGGGCTCAATGAAATCGAGCGAATTGACAACACCTACGGTCAACGCCTGCGAGAAGTGCAGGCCAGCTTGGCGGCCATCCGTGACGGACAGCCGACGGTGACATTCCCCAGGTGGCCCGAGGGACACCTGACACCTCACCAGGCGGTGGATCGCCTGTCGACTCTACCCGCCAGTGTTGTCGCTGAAACTATGGCGAAAATGAGTCCTGCCGACATCCAGCAGATGGTGATCGCCGACCCGGCGAAGATGGGCAACCTGAACGGCGTGCCGTTCGATGTTCGAATCGCCGCAAACCGGCTCAATATCGAGAACGCTCTCGCAGGAGAGCGGGCCAAGCCCGAGAAAGAGCAGGACAAAGGTAAGATCGATCGCCTGAAAGGATTGCTTGATCCAATCCCTGACCCGACCAAGTCCAAGAGAGTGCCGAATATAGATCCGATCACCGGGAAAGAGAAGGACCCGAAAACGGGCGAGCTATCCACGTCGGACAAGAAGCCGTACTACAACATAGAGAAAGCCGACGGCACCAATCCATTCGACGCCGCAATGGTGGACCGCAAGTTCATCGCATTCGATCCGAACGGTAACGGGCGGATGATCGAAATGTTCGGCGACCTGAAACCGGGCGTGAAGGGTACCGGGGTGTACGTACCTGGCACTGGTACCGATCTGTGGGGATCTCGGGATAACGAGACGGCCGCTTGGAACCTTTCTCAACAGACAAAAGGCCCCACCTTCCTCTACATGGAAGGCGACTTCCCGCATGGCCTCGGCAAGGACGGTGCGATGGATCCGAAGTATGCCGCGGATATGGCGCCGCGGCTGGTCGACTTCGGCAAGGAGATCGATCGCGAGGTCTCCCAGCATGCGCCTGGAACTCCCGTCACCTACGTAGGCCACTCATATGGCGGTTCGATCGTCGGAACGGCCGAGCAGTTGGGATTGCGGGCCGACCGAGTTCTGCATGCTTCCTCGGCGGGCTCCGGGATCTACGACACCGAGTGGAACGATCCCAATCCGAACGTGAAGCGGTACTCGATGACCGCTCCGGGCGATTTGATTCATGTGGCGCAGGATGCACCGCGTCGATTGCCCGTGGAGATTCCGGACAACCCTGTTATTCCCAGCCGCAATCCGCACGGTGGCCTCCCGGAAGGTACCGACCCGGACAGGATTCCCGGCGTCACCCGGCTCGACACTGGGTACTACGGGGACCACAACCACGACGGTAAGCAAGAGGTGATCTTCGGAAAGGATGGACACGGAAACTACTGGAACGACCCGGATTCCACCGCGTTCCGTAACATCGTGGGCGTGATCGCGGGTACCGAGGTGACCGGTTACGTCGAGCGTGGCGTCGAAACCGACTACATCAGTGTGAAACCAGGCGACGACGGGAATCTGGGGGAAGAGGCCGCCACCGCAGCCGAGGCGGCAGCTTGGGAGCAAGCAGGCAAGAAACCATACGATAACCCACGCGTCACCAGTAACCCGAACCTCGGCCCGACGATGCCGGTCCGATGAAGCTACGCCGCACAGGGGCCATACCCCTCGCAATATGCGCACTCTTGCTGTCGAGCAGTTGTAGCCATGGCCCGCCGTCGAGTGGACCGACCAACAAAGACATTCTCGATTCGACCGGATTAACCGTCGCCGACGCCGAGATGGTCATGCTCGACAACATGGTCGCAATCTCGCCGCAGCCAGCCTTTTCGTATGCGACCCCGATCGATCGCGCCGGGTGCCAGGCAAACGCCTCGGGCGCGCGCAATGGTCCGCCCTGGCGGTTGTCTGCGATCAATACATTCAAATCGGTATCTTCGCAGGATGGTGAGGCCGTGCTGGCGAAGGTTGATGCCTTGGCCGCACGTGGATACACAATCCGAACCTCCGACGCGGCCAACCCTCGAAGCCGTCACTTCAAAGACAAGCGCGGCTTCGAGATCGGAGCGAGTTACGCACCCGGAGAAACAGGCACGGGCGATCTGATTGTGCAGGCATCCACTCCCTGCGCAGCCGAAAAAGAATCACTCGAGATCACACTTCGCGATGATGAAGCGAGCATACGGGCCGCCACACGAGTAATGCTCTCCGTCAACAGTTCCGGCGACTGGGACGCCCTCGACACCGTCGCCTGCAACCCGCTATCCGACAAGATTCGGAAGCTGCGCTACGGCTGGATGACGGTATCCCCGGACGGGACTATTACCCGTGACGAGAATCTGGTGGATGAGAGTCTGGAGACTGAGCGAAAGGCCAACTTCGCGGCACGCGGCTACGGCTGGATGGTCGATATCTCCAATGTCCAATGGACCGACATGAACGGCCAACAGGACCTTCTCACCCCAGTCGAGGCAACGGCTGAGATAACTGTTCGGTACGAACGGCACGCCCAAGGGCTCGACAGCAACAACACCGCACGGTACCGAGCCCGATACAGCTCATACCGGGAGGTCGACGCGAAATGGCACATCTGCGCTTGGGATCCGGTCTGAGCACGCCATCGACAATCTGGTTGATCTCGGGCATTGGCCAGGCTCAAGCCCGTTATTTGCCGTTGAGGGATTCCTCAATCGTCTTAGCTATCTCATCAATTCGCTGACATGGTGGCTCGTTGGTGAATGCGCCGTTGACACTCTTACCGACATCGATGGTCCCGTCAGGGCCGGTCATCGTTATGTAGCAAGCCTCGGCATTGTTCTTTTGATACGTGATCGCATCACGGCCGTTGATTTTTATAGCTCTAGCGTTAGCGCCTTCTCGGGCTCGAAATTCATCCAATGTGATGTTCGTCGAGGACACCGTCAAGTTGCTTGTAGTCAGGAGTTGTCCTCGTATTTGCTCTTTGTGTGCGAAGGTGCATCCAATGAACGCATATGAATCGTGGATTTGATCAGCTCGGGCGCGAGTGCTCGGGTCGAACCCGGCGCTCGAGACAGCGGCATCAGGCAGTTCTGAGCATGGGTCATGCTTCACATCGGTGCGTCCCGTACTCACCTGTGCGGGGGGCGGAGCGACCGAGACCGCCAAGCTCGGTCGAGTAGTTGCAGTTTCGGTCTGGGAGGGTTCTTTGGCCGAGCCGGCTCTATCGCATCCCGCGAGGACCGCTGTGGCTGCACAGAAAGATGCCACTGCCATTATTCGCATCGTAGTCATGCGCGGGCGTCACCCAATCCTGGGTCTTTTTCCGCAAAACGGAGCGCATCCGCGTGTATCTGGTCGGCCTCGGTGATCAGGTTGCCTGCGCGCAAATATGCCTCCTGTAATCGCATCGCGCCCTCGATCAGGTGATTTATAGCAATCATCCCTTCGGCCGCTTTGTTCGAGAAACCCGCCTGCAACTGCTGCGCCGACTCGAATCCACCGAACCCGCTAGCCTGCGTCGCCTTCTGCAATCTCTCGCGAGCTGCATGCAACCCGGTAATCATTCGGTCATACAACGCTACGGCCTCTCGTACGGCCGCCTCCTCGAAATGGATAGTCCCTGCTCGCGCCGCGTCGTTGAATGCCGCAATCTTGCCCTGACCGTAGTCGATATTCACCTTGGCCACGTCAACCCCCAGTCTCGGCTTCGTCACAGGCTATCAGCAGGAACGGCCGACGAGGTAGTAGCCACCGAAGGGGCGGACGATGCGGCCACGCGTCCTGTGCTGGTGCTCGTTCCGTGGGGTATTCGGTGTGGTGCTGCATGTAATGCTCGGTGAGGCACAACCCTGACGGGATGATCAATATCCACCTCACTACAGCCTCATTGCTGCGGCTGCGACGTAGCCCGGCCGTAGCAGTGAGGCAGACCTAGGCGACGTCACCCAGGTCACGTCACGCACTCGGTTCAAGCAGCCGCGAGCGAAAATTCCCCTGCTTGAATACCAGCGATGAAGGCATCCCACTCAGCTTTTGTAAAGGTCAAGGTAGCCTCCGCGGCCGAACGTACAACCGCGCCACCGTTCTCGGTGCGGTCGATCGAAGGAATGTCGGCATCTCGATCCACAGCCTCACCCGACACCGCAGCCAGGAATACCTGCCACGATGTAGCTGCAATGCTGATGACTGGTTGTGTCGTGGGATCGTTCGCAGCGTCGCGCAGGTATTTACTGTCACGCAGCAGCACATAATCTAACGTCGGCTGAATTTCGACCCGATCCGACATGTCTCGCGAGAATGAGGACTTAACCCAACCGAGGTTGACCCCTCTCTGCCAGACTCGGATGAGACCAGTTGGTCTGTTAGTTTGCTGAGGTTTGTGTAGGGCGAGATCGGGATTCG
>NZ_JAIRBR010000008.1:0-341771 GCF_020361265.1 Nocardia sp. JCM 34519.1 | reverse complement strand
TCTGGCGCAAGACAGCCGAGGAAATCCTCGACTCCCTCGCACGATATTTGCAACGAATTTCAGGCGCAGAACACTAGGGCACTCAGAGGTTGAAGTCGCGCTTGACCTTCGCGGCGTTCCAGTGCTCGACGAAGAACGACAGCAGCGGGATGGTTCCGGCGATCAGGGTGCCGACGGTTCGCATGATCGGCCAGCGCACCTTGACCGAGAGGTCGGCGGCGGTGAGCAGGTAGACGAAGTACACCCAGCCGTGCACGACGGCGATCCAGTTGGGGGTGTGCACGCCGAATCCGTACTTGGCGATCATCTCACCGGTCAGAAGCAGCAGCCACAGGCCGGTGGTCCAGGCGAGTACCCGGTAGCGCAGCAGCGCACTCGCGATCTTCGCGGTATTCGGTTGGGCCGCGGCGGTTTTCGTCGGCGCGGTGGCGGTCTGGTGCTCGCTGGCGGTCAACCGGCGCTCCTCTCGGGACGGTCGGCGTGCAGGCCCGCGTCGCGGACCCGCACGTCCATATCCTTGGCGTGTAGCTCGGCCAGATACCTGTTGTATTCGGCGAGTACGGGATCCTCGTCGCGCGCGGCCTTCGGGCGCTCGGGCAGTAGGCCTGCCGGAATCTCGCGCGGCGCAACGGGTTTCGCGGGTTTCGTCGGCCGCGGCGCGGGCTGCTCGGCATCCGGCTCGGCCTCGGACTCCAACCGTACGAACCGGAAGTAGGCGAATACCGCGAACCCGGCGAACAGCGGCCACTGCAGGGCGTACCCCAGGTTCTGGCCGGTGCCGCTGGACGATTCGAACCGCTGCCACTGCCACCAACCCAGCCCGAGGCAGGCGAGGGCGGCCACGATCACCAGCGCGATGAGGGCCGGGCGATTGTGTGCCGAGCGGCGGGGTGAAGCGGACACGACTACTACGGTACCCGTCTACTACACGGTACGTAGGGGCAGGTCGAGGTCAGAATTTGTAGGTGACGCCGGTCATGCTCTCGGAGATCTCCCACAGCCGCCGCCACAGCTCCCGGTTCTGCGACAGCTTGCTGGACGGTGACGGTTCGACCGGTCCCTGGCTCTGGAACCAGCGGGTCGGCCCCCAGTAGACGTCCGGATCCGCGTCGGGCATGGTCGCGGCGAATAGCGTGGAGTGCGCGGCCTTGGCGGGTGCGTGGCCGATCAGCCGGATGAACGGCTTGCTGATGTAGTCGAGCGGTGTCTCGGTCCTGGCGAACAGGTCGGTCGCCGAGACGCCGGGATGCACGGCGTACGAGCGTTTGGTCGATCCGGATTCGGCCAGTCGCCGCTGCAGTTCTCGCGCGAACATCAGATTCGACAGTTTGGCCTGCGCGTAGGCGAGGTTGCGTTGGTAGCGGCGGTGTTCGTAATTGAGGTCGTCGATCCAGAGCTTCGGGGTCTGCTTGTGCGCGATGCTGGCCAGGGTGACCACCCGGTCGCCGATTTTGTCGAGCAGTAGGCCGGTGAGCGCGAAATGGCCGAGATGGTTGACGCCCCACTGGGTTTCGAAGCCGTCCTTGGTGCGGGAGAACGGAATGTTCATCAGGCCGGCGTTATTGATGAGGACGTCGAATTCGCCTGTCTGCCCGGCGAATTCGCGCACCGAGGCGAGGTCGGCCAGATCGAGGGCCGCCACCCGGACGTCGCCGGGGATGGCGTCGGCCACCTCCTGTGCCTTCTTCGTATTGCGGCAGGCCATGATGACGGTCGCGCCCTTGGCGGCGAGTACCTTGGTGGTCTCCGCGCCAAGGCCGCCGTTCGCGCCGGTGATGACAAAGCTGCGCCCGGTCTGGTCCGGGATCTCTGCTGGTTTCCACGCCATATGGCAACCTTACTCTGGGGTAAGTTGGGGTGGAAGAGTTATTAGCACATCTAACTATCAATTGTCCCAGACAACAATGCGGTGATTGCGTGACTCGGATCTCAGTCGCTGCAGGGTAACTCGCCAGTACTCCGATACCGTGAACGGCGTGACGATCGTTGGCAGGCAGTACGGCGGGCGGGCCGTGGTGGAACGCAAGGCCGAGCGCCGGGTGCGCTTTCTGGAGGCGGCCACCAGGATCTTCGCCGAACGCGGCTATCCGGCCTGTTCGCTGGCCGATGTGTGCGCGGCCGCCGGACTGTCCAAGCGCCAGTTCTACGAGGAATTCCAGACCCGCGAGGACGTGCTGGTCGCCGCGTACGACCGGATCCAGGACGAGGCCGCCGCCGCGATATACGCCGCGCTCACCGCGCTGCCGCCCGGCGAGGATCTGCACACCAGGCTGACCGCGCTGATCACCGCATTCCTCGAGTCGATGGGCTCGGATCCGTACCGAGCCAAGGTCGCCTTCGTCGAGGTGGTCGGGGTCAGCGAACGGATGGAGCGACACCGCCGCGAACGCAGGCACGCCTGGAGCGGTCTGCTCGACTCGCTGATCGTGCCCGCCGTCGCCCCCGGCGGCCGGACCCGCGGCGGAGCCGGTTGGGCGGCAAGCGCGCTCATCGGCGCGGTGAACGGGCTCAGTCACGAATGGCTGCTCGCCGATCCGCGCCCACCGGTGGCGGATCTGGTCGACCTGCTCGTCCCGATTGCGATCGCGCTGATCGAATTCCCCTGAGCCCGATCTGCCGAAGTAGCGGCGGCGCCGTCCCCGCCGCCCGTGTCGCTGGCCGGTGGCTGCGCAGGTCACGGCCCATACTGGGGCGATGACCAGTGCCGTTGCTGTTGCCGACAAGGCCACCGAGCCACTGAGCCGGGCCCGCATCAACATCGTCTTCGTCACCGTCTCACTCGGCATGCTGATGGCCGCGCTCGACCAGACCATCGTGTCGACGGCGCTGCCGACCATCGTCGCCGATCTCGGCGAGGCCGGGCATATGGCCTGGGTGGTCACCTCATATCTGCTCGCCGAGGCCATCGCCACCGCACTCGCCGGCAAATTCGGTGACCTGTTCGGCCGCAAACTGGTCTTCCAGCTGAGCGGCGTCATCTTCATCGCCGGCTCGATGATCGCCGGCCTGGCGCACGGCATGACGCTGCTGGTGATCGCCCGCGCCATCCAGGGTTTCGGCGGCGGCGGGTTGATGGTGACCTCGATGGCGTTGATCGCCGATGTGATCCCGATGCGCGAGCGCGGCAAGTACACCGGCGCGCTCGGCTCGGTCTTCGGCGTCACCACGGTGATCGGACCGACGCTCGGCGGCCTTTTCACCGACCACGCGAGCTGGCGCTGGTGCTTCTACGTCAATGTGCCGCTCGCGGTGGTCATGATCGCGATCGCGGCGCGGGCCATTCCGGCGGTGCGCTCGACGATCCGGCCGATCGTCGACCACGCCGGTATCGCGCTGGTGGCACTGGCCACCACCTGCCTGATACTCGCGCTGGAGTGGGGCGGGCAGGAGTATCCGTGGGGTTCCAGGACGATCATCGGGCTGTTCATCGGCGCCGCCGTGCTGTTCGTCGCGTTCGTCGTCGCGGAGCTGCGGGCGAAGGAACCGATGCTGCCGATGGGTCTGTTCCGCAGCAATGTGTTCACGGTTTGTTCGATCCTGAGCTTCATCGTCGGGTTCGCGATGCTCGGCGCGATGACCTATCTGCCCGCGTATCTGCAGTATGTGGACGGGGTTTCGGCGACGCTGTCGGGATTGCGCACGCTGCCCTTGGTGGTCGGCCTGTTCACCACATCGATCCTGTCCGGGCAGATCGTCGGGACGACGGGGCGCTACAAGTACTTTCCGGTCGTGGGCACCGCGGTGATGTCCGTGGGGCTCTATCTGATGTCGACGATGGGCCGCGACACCGGGTTCTGGCGGGAATCGCTCTACATGTTGATCCTCGGGCTCGGCATCGGCCTGACCATGCAGGTGCTGACGATCGTCGTGCAGAACACTGTCCCGTACGCGCAGCTCGGCACCGCGACCTCCGGTGTCACCTTCTTCCGCACACTCGGAAGTACGTTCGGCACCGCGATTTTCGGCACCCTATACAGCAACCAGCTGAAGCCGAATCTGACCGAGGCGCTCACCGGCGTTCGGGTGGTGCCCCCGGCCGCGGCGGCGAATCCGCAACTGCTGCGGGCGCTTCCACCGGAGCTGGCGAATCCGATCATCGACGCCTATGCGCTGACCATCGATCATGTCTTCAAATGGGTTGTGCCGGTTGCGGTTCTGGGCTTCCTGGTGTCCTGGCTGCTGAAGCAGGTGCCGCTGCGGGACAGTTCGAAATCGGTGGCAGGCGATCTGGGCGAGGGGTTTTCGGTGCCCGACTCGCCGGACCGGGTGGTGCTACTGGAGCGTGCCGTCGCCGCGACGATGCGAAAGGCGCGGGCGGAGGGCGAATTCGGGCCGGACATCCTCGACCGCGCGGGTTCGGAACTCACCCGCGGGCAGGTCTGGGCGCTCGGACAGGTGTATCTGCACAACCGGATTCGGGGCGCGGCGACCTTGGATGCGATCGCGCACGCGCACAAACTGCCCGACGACATCATCGAACCGGTCTACGACCAGGTGACGAGTGCGGGATACGTTGCGCGCGAAGGGGATCGGCTGCTGCTCACCGAATCCGGCAAGGTCGAGGTGGACCGGGTGCACGCGGCGTGGCGGCGTTGGCTGGACGACCGGCTCGACGATTGGGATCTCACCGATCCGGACGACCGTGCTTTGCTCGACCGGGCGTTGGAGAATATCGCGACGAAGCTGCTCGACGAGGAGTCCAGGGACCGGGAATCCGCCCGGATCTGAGCCTTGCACTCCAATACTCGTCCACGTATATTCGTAGACGAGCAATGAGGAGGTGTATATGGCCAAGAAGCGCAAGGTCAACAATCTGATGGCGCTCGCGGTATTAGGTGTCGTGATCATGCGGCCGATGCACCGATACGAGATCGCGACCATGCTCAAAGCGTTCGGAAAAGACCGCGATATGGGCGTCAAATGGGGTTCGCTCTACACCGTTGTCGACAACCTCCGCAAGGCGGGTTTCCTGGAAATCGTCGGCAGCGAGCGGGCGGGCGCCCGGCCGGAACGGACGATCTACCAGATCACCGAGGCGGGGCGCGCCGAACTCTTCGATTGGACCAGGGAAGTGCTCGCCGAGCCCGAACCCGAACAGCTCCGGTTCGTCGCGGGACTGTCGCTGCTCAGCACCATCCCGCCGGACGATGTGATCGACCTGCTCGGCAGCCGGATCGAGGCGCTGCGCCGCACCATCGAGGCCGAGACCGCGGAGATCGACCAGCTGCTGCGAGACGATCTGCCGAGGCTGTTCATCGTCGAAAACCAATACCGGATAGCGATGTTGGAGGCCGAGGCGAACTGGGCCGAGGCACTGCGGAAGGAACTGGTCGACGGCAGCTTCCCTGGTGTCGACCAGTGGCGGCAGTTCCATGTCGACGGCTTACCGCCGCCAGGCATGGTCGAGCAAGCGGAGAGGAGTTTTGCCGCGGAGCGGGATAGCTCCTGAACAACCGAGAAATCGGACCCGGCGCAGGTGCGGCAACACCGGCGCCGAGCCCGATCGAACCGTCTCGAACCGCGTCCGCGTGCGCGCACCCGGCTACAAGGCTGGCAACCAAAGGATAACTGGGTGGGTGACGCGTGGGTCGGTTCGGGTTTACCAACACCGAACACGATTGGAAATCACCATGTCCGTTGTAAGAACTGCCCTGGTCATCGGCGGCGGTGTCGCCGGACCCGTCACCGCGACCGCATTGCGGATGGCCGATATCGATGCCCGGGTGTACGAGGCATATCCCGGACCGGCCTTCGGTATCGGCAGCAACCTCGCGCTGGCCCCGAATGGCGTTGCGGCACTTGACGTCATCGACGCGGGCGATGCGTTGCGTGCGGTCGCGACACCGATCTCGCACGGGTTCATGGTCCTCGGCGACCGGCGGATGCCGATGCCGCAGAGCGCCGAATTCGGCTTCGAACCGCTGCGCGCGGTCGATCGCAGCGATCTGCATCAGCTGCTGCACGATCGTGCGGTCGCCGAGGGCGTGACCTTCGAGTACAACAAGCGGCTCGTGCGGGTGGACGAACATCCGGAGGGCGTCACCGCACACTTCGCCGACGGCAGCACCGCCACCGCCGACGTGCTGATCGGCGCCGACGGCATTCGTTCGACGGTGCGCACCCTGATCGATCCGAAGGCGCCCGGCGCCGGATACACCGGCATGGTCGGTTTCGCCGTATACCTCGACAGCAGCGGGATCGAGCTCGAGCCGGAGACCATGTACTTCACCTACGGCAAGAACGCCTACTACCTGTACTGGTTGCACGGGAACGGCAAGATCTCCTGGGGTATCAACCTGCCGCACGAGTACATGACGCTGACCGAGGCCAGGTCGGTTCCGGCCGAGCACTGGCTGCGCCGGCTCCGCGAGACCTACGGTGCGGACCATCCGGCAGGCGAATTCGTCAGGCGCACAACGGCGGAAAACCTGCAGACGCAGGGTGCGCTGCACATCATGCCGCCGGTGCCGAACTGGTACCGCGGCCGCATGGTGCTGGTGGGCGACGCGGTGCACGCGCCGTCCAACAGTTCCGGTCAGGGTGCGTCGCTGGCGATCGAGAGCTCGATCCAACTGGCCCGCTGCCTGCGCGATTTCGCCGATCCGGAGTCGGCCTTCGCCGCCTATGTCGGGCTGCGGCGAAACAGGGTGGAGGGCATCACGGCGCGGGCCGCGAAGATCAACCACAGCAAGGCGCCGGGGGCGGTCGCCAAGAAGATCATGCCGGTCTTCATGCCGCTGGCGATGAAGATGATGAATATCGAGAAGACCATGCGGGCCGAACAGGGTTACCGCATCGACTGGGACGTCCCGGTGCAGCGGGAGCTGGCCGCGGCCTGATCACGCTGCGGTGGCCGGTCGTGCGTACGGCACGACCGGCTACCGAAAACGGCGGTGCCGCAACACCGCCGAAATTCTCCGAATTCAATTCGCGCGTATCCGGCTGAAGTCCGGCCATCGTCGGCGCGTGGCGTGTTCGGATTCGGCTCTGGAAATTCGAAAACGATTGGAGCACAACCATGTCCAAGGCACGTTCCGCGATCGTCATCGGCGGCGGTATTGCCGGACCCGTCACCGCGACCGCCCTGCACCAGGCGGGCATCGATGCGCGAATCTACGAGAGTTACCCGCACGAATCGCTCGGCGTCGGCGGCGGGCTCGGGCTTGCCGCCAATGGCATTGCGGCACTTGATGTCATCGGTGCGGGCGACGCGTTCCGGGCGGTGTCGGAACCGGCGCGGCGGCAGTTCATGGTGCTGGGCGGCAAGCAAATCGAATTGCCACCGGTCGACGGGATCGAACCGCTGCGATCGGTCACCCGCAGCGATCTGTACCGGGTACTGCACCAGCGGGCAGCGGATGCGGGTGTGCCGATCGAATACGGCAAACGCATCGATGGCGTCGAGGAGCACGCCTCGGGGATCACCGCGCACTTCACCGACGGCAGCACGGCCACCGCCGATGTGCTCATCGGCGCGGACGGCATCCACTCGATCGTGCGGACGCTGATCGACCCGCAGGCGCCGGGGGCGAACTACACCGGCATGCTCGCATTCGGCGCCACCGTCGATGTCGACGTCGACGTGGAGCCGGAGAGCATGTACTTCGTATTCGGCAAGAAGGCGTATTACCTGTACTGGCCGACGGCCGACGGCAAGATCGTCTGGGCCGTCAACCCGCCGCACCGGGAGTACCTGACCTTGGCCCAGGCCAAGGCGAAACCCGCCGAACACTGGCTGCGGTTGATCCGGGAGTTCTACGGCGATGACACCCCCGGTGGTGAATTCGCCCGTGCCACAACGGCGGAGAACCTGATCACCATCGGTGGCCTGCACATCATGCCGTCGGTGCCGCACTGGCACCGGGGCCGGATGGTGCTGGTGGGCGATGCGGTGCACGCGCCGTCCAACAGCACGGGTCAGGGCGCGTCGCTGGCCATCGAAAGTGCCGTCCAGTTGGCCCGGTGCCTGCGCGACCTGCCGGATGCCGCCTCGGCGTTCGCCGCCTACGAGCGGTTGCGCCGGGCCCGGGTGGAGAAGATCGCCGCCCGCGGTGCGCAGATGAATCATCAGAAGACGCTGGGACCGATCGCCAGAATGGTGATGCCGAAGGTCATGCCGATCTTTATGCGGATGGCCAGCGCCCAGAAGGTGACGCGGGACGAACAGAGCTATCGGATCGACTGGGATGCGCCCGTGCAGCAGGAACTGGCCGCCTGACGCCGCGTTATTCGATAGCGAATAGACTGCCGCCGTGGCCGATAGGAATTCCGATGGCAGTCCGGATCTGAACCAACTGCGCACCTTCCTCGCCGTCCACCGCGCCGGTTCGATCACCGCGGGCGCGCGGCTGATCGGGCTCTCCCAACCCACAGTGACCGCCCAGCTGCAGGCGCTGGAGAAGCGGCTCGGCTATCGGCTGTTCGAACGGTTGCCGCGCGGGGTCGCGCCGACGGCGGCGGCCGACGAATTGGCCGCGCGGGTGGCCGAACCGCTCGATCTGCTCGAGCTTGCGGTGGGCGGTCGGCGGGCCGCACCGGCCGGGCAACCGCCGGTGCGGCTCGGTGGTCCCGCGGAAATGCTTGCGGTGCAAGCCGTTCCGGTGCTCGCCCCGCTCGTTTCGGATGGCGTTCGGTTACACGTCACGGCCGGATTGTCGGAGGAACTGCTGATCGAGCTGCGGGCGGGCGAACTCGACCTGGTGGTGTCGACGGTCCGGCCGCGCGGGCGGGCCGTCGTCGCGGAACCGCTCAGCGACGAGGAATTCGTGCTGGTGGCCGCGCCCGATACGGCGGCGCGGGTCGATCTCGCGCGGCTGAGCCGGGAGGGGCCCGCGCTGCTGGCTGACCTTCCGCTGGTGAGCTACGCGCCGGATATGCCGATACTGCGGCGGTATTGGCGGCATGTGTTCGGCGTGCGGCTCACCCGTTCCGCGGCCGTCGTGGTCGCGGATCTGCGGGCGGTGCGGTCGGCGGTTGTCGCGGGCGGCGGGATCAGCGTGCTGCCGCGTTATCTATGCGCGGACGAATTAGCTTGCGGCGCACTGGTTCCACTGCTGGAGCCGGAGGATCCGCCGATCAATACCGGGTTTCTGGTGCGGCGGCCGGGCACGGTTGTGCGACCGCATGTGGAGCTGGTCGCGCGGCGGCTGCTCACGGCCGGGCGTTCCTGGTGAGTTGTCTCGGCGGTGGACTGCCCTTGGGAGAGTGCCAATTCGGCAATTCGAAGGCGGATTATCTTGCGCGCGTGGTCAATTCAGTAGCGCGCTGTCGGATCGGCGCTCGGCGCGGACGCGGAGGATGGCCGCGGTCTGCGCATCGGCGGGCAGGAAGGCCTCCAGGAACAGCTCGTTCAGCGTGATGTCGGCCGCGGTGGCGAACGAGGTGAAGGTGGTGATCAGGCGCAGTTCACCGTCGTCGCCGCGCAACCGCAGCGGCACCGCGAAGCCGAGGTGGTCGGGACCCGGATTCAGTTCCGGCAGATAGCCTTCCAGCTCGGCGATGAGTTCGTCGAGTTCCGGATCCGGGCTGCGCAGCGCGCGGGCGCGCAGGTTCTCGGTGATGTGCCTGCCCCATTCCGGCAGGTTGAGTACCCGCTTGGCCAGTCCGTCGGGGTGCAGTGCGAGCCGCAGAATACTGATCGGCGGTTCCAGCAATTCCGGTGCGGCGCCCTCGGTGAACACGTCGAATGCGGCATTGGCGGCGAGCAGGATGCCGTGCGGGCGAACGACGATCGCCGGATAGGGGAGGTGTCCGTCGAGGATCGTCCGCAGTGCGTCGCGCACCGGAGCCAGCTCCGGTTTGTCGAAATCCGATTCCGGGAAGATCGGCGCGTAACCGGCGGCGAGCAACAGCGCATTGCGTTCGCGCAGCGAAAGGTCCAGCGATTCGGCCAGCCGGATGACCATGGTGCGGCCCGGGTGCGACCGCCCCTGCTCCAGGAAGCTCAGGTAGCGCTGGCTGGTGTCGGCGCGAATGGCCAGATCCAGCTGGCTGACCCGGCGCAGGGTGCGCCAGTGCCGCAGCTGTTTCGCGAAGCCGTTTGGGTGCAGCGCTGTCGTCATGATTCCAGTAGAAACCGCCGGCGGGCACAGTGCTATTCCCTGGAGGGAATGATGAACCGCATTCTCGGCGGGGCCTCGGGTATTCCCTCGAGGGAATCGCGGACCTCGGCGTCCCGTGGCCAAACTCGTCGGCATGAGCAAGCAATACACCGATGGCGAGCTGGCGGACTTCACGCAGCGCTGGGTCGCGATATGGAATGAGGCGGATCCGGCGTTACGGCACAAGCGGGTTCGCGAGGTCTGGGCCGCGGACGGCGTGCAAGTGCTCGTCGATCCGCCGGTGGAGATGCGGGAACAGGCCGCGAGCCTGGCGATTCCGGCGCCGCCGTTGACGGTGCACGGCCAGGAGGCGATGGAGCGCCGGGTGACCCGGGCGTACGAAATGTTCATCGCACCTGGCGAATACGTCTTCGAGCCCGAGGAACCGGCGACCAATCTGCCCACCGGGTTGATCGGTCTGCACTGGAAGATGGTGACGCGGGCCGACGGCGCGAAGGCGGGCGGCGGCTACGACGTCTTCGGACTCGACGCGCAGGGCCGCGTGCTCACCTGCCACCAGTACATCGAGGATGTGCGATGAAAGGCGTTGCGTATCACCTCGAACCGCTGCGCGACCTCGCGGGATTGAGCACCCGGCCGCAGTCACGGCCGGAGCCGGGGCCGCATCAGGTGGTGATCGAGGTGCGGGCGGCGAGCCTCAACCGGCGAGATCTGATGCTGATGGACGGCACCTATCCGCTGCCCGCCGAGCCGGGAATCGTCCCGCTGTCGGATGGTGTCGGGGTGGTTGTCGCGGTGGGCGAAAAGGTGACTCGGGCCGCGCTCGGCGACCGGGTCACCGCGGCCTACTACCCGCACTACATCGACGGACCACAGCGGCTGGCACACGTCCGCCAGCAGTACGGCGCCAACTTCGACGGCATGCTCGCCACTTACGCACTGCTGGAAGAGGATTCGGTGGTGCACGTGCCGGAATACCTCACCGATGCGGAGGCGGCGTCGCTGACCTGCGCCGGTGTGGTGTCCTGGGCCGCGCTCACCAAACCGGTTCCGGTGCGGCCCGATGAGTCGGTGCTGACCGTCGGCACCGGAACCGTCGCGATCTTCGCCGCGCAATTCGGCAAACTCCTTGGTGGGCGGGTTATTTCGATAACCTCGACCGAGCGCAAGGCCGAGCGGCTGCGCAAGCTCGGCGTCGACGAGGTGGTGGTGCGGGCCGAGCATCCGGACTGGGAAAGGCGGGTGCTGGAACTCACCGACGGCGACGGCGTCGATCATGTGGTGGACGCGGTGGGCATGTCGACGGTGGCGAAATCGGTGCGGTCGGGCGCGTACAACGCGCGGATCACCATGATCGGCGCCATGCCGACCGGCGAAAACGCCACCGGCGGTGACCTATTCGGCGATAAATACCTGTCGATCAGGAAGATCGCGGTCGGCAGCCGCGCCGATTTCGAGGCCATGAATGCCGCCATGGCCGAGCATCGGATGCGTCCGGTGATCGATCGGGAGTTCTCGTTCGACGAGGCGGTCGAGGCCTATCGCTACTTCCGTGACGAGAATCCGTTCGGCAAGGTGATCGTCACGATGTGAGCGTGTTCATGCCTCGAAAGGCACGGTGTTGCCTGCGGTGTCGCGCATTCCGGCCGTCGCTTCGATAGCGGCCGCCAATTCCGCGGCGGCGGTCCAGGTGCGGGCCGGGTCGCCCGCGAGATTGCCGATGGTGAGCCAGGTTTCGGTCTCGCGATAGCGGACCAGGCCGCGGCCCGCCCCGTCGATGGTGACATCGAGGTCACCGGAAACCGTCCCCTCCTCGTCGGTCATGACGGCTGCCGTGGTGGAAAGCTCGATGATGTCGGCTATTTGAACGCTCCTCGCTTGACGCAATCGTCGACCGCGGCACGCAGCGCGGTCTGTTCGGCGGAGTCGATCTTCAGCGCGTATTTTACTTTGACCTGGACATACCGGCCGACATAGGCACACCGGAAGTTGCCGGGCGGCAGGTAATTCGCCGCGTCCTGGTCACCCTTCGACCTGTTGGCCGACGGATCGGAGGCGACGAGGTTGAGTGCGTCGTTGGCGATCCGGCGGCGGGTGTCGTCGTCGCGGGTGTCGGCGCCGGAACGCCACGCCTCCGCCAGCGGGACAATGTGTTCGGCGTCGACGCCGGACGGGTCGGTGATCCACTTGTACGGCCCCACCTGGCCGGTCTTGCGGTCGATGACGCCGTACTGATCGCGCCAGCCGCCGCCGCGGCCGATCGACAGTTCGCAGGTTTTCGGATCGAGGCGGACCGAGCCGGTGGCATCGCGCAGCAGCATCACGTCGCGGGTGGTGCACTTGGCGTACTGCGCGTATTCGGCGCCGAATCCGTGTTCCGGCTTGTTGAGATCCCAGTGCGGGAACTTCTCCCTGCTGTAGCCGGTCATCGGATTCTCCGGCGCGACAGCGAGTTTGGTCAGCAGGTCGGTGATGTCCCGGCGGGAGATCGCGGTGTCCGGGGTGCGGGGCGCCGGGCCGTCGGTGTCCTTGCGCGCTTCGACGAGGGCGTAGACGACGGTTATGAGGACGGCCAAGAGAATAGGAGTGCATACGGCGATCGCCCGCCGCATCCGTCGCGGCGCAAACCTCATCTGTACTGCCCCAACCTCATCGCATCCGAAAAGAACCGGGCGTCAAGGTACCTGGTGGCGGCGTGGCCGGAAGTCATTGCCGGATATGACGTTCGGCACAGCTTGTGATCGGCGCTGCTGCGGCGGATTTCGGTGGCCGGAAATGGACCAACCCCCGAGTCGCCGTGCCGGCGCCGACTCGGGGGTTGGCGAATCACAAACCGAGAGCGACCTCTTGGCGGCGGGCGGGCGGTTGTCCCTTCCGTTCTCCCCGCGCTGCCGGGTCCACGAGGCTGATGAGGGGGAGCCTCGAAGAGCCGGGCCGCCGGGCCGCTCTCGTTCGTGACGATCTTGGTGCGAGTTCTGCTGAACTCGCCATCATCTACGTAATAAGACAGTAGATATTGGGTTACCGTTTGGCAAGTCATCCCCCTGGCTTCGGTGAACTTCTAAGGTGTTCCTCAGCTAAGCTGCCGTTTCTACTACCCTTCTACGGAAAGCGATTGAAATCGCAAGGAATTCGAGTGACGGGCATCACAAGAAATTCGCCGCGGCGGCGGTCACAGACGGCGCGAACCGCGTGTCCAACCGGGTGTAGGCGACAAAGCCACCACATCCGAAGGGACGGACATCATGCCCACCGTCGACGTTCTCGACTCCTACCTCAACTACCGCGACGCCGGTTCCGGCGCGATCCCGGTCGTCTTCCTGCACGGCAATCCGACCTCGTCGTACCTGTGGCGCAAGGTGATTCCGCACGTCACCGGGCAAACCCGGGCGCTTGCGCCGGATCTGGTCGGGATGGGCGAATCCGGCAAGCCCGATAGCGCGTACCGGTTCGCCGATCACGCCCGCTACCTGGACGCCTGGTTCGACGCGCTCGGGCTCGACCAGGTGGTGATCGTCGGCCACGACTGGGGCGGCGCGCTCGGAATGGACTGGGTCGCAAGGCATCCCGGCCGCGTCCGGGGCATCGCGGTGGTCGAGACGTTCCTGCGCCCGATGCGCTGGGACGAACTGCCCCCGCTCGGGGCGGACATGTTCCGCAAGTTCCGCTCACCCGAGGGTGAGCGAATGGTGTTGCAGGAGAACGCCTTCATCGAGGTGAATCTGCGACTCCAGGCCAAGCTCTCGCCCGAGGACCACGATGTCTACCGCGCGCCGTACCCGACGCCGGAATCGCGCAGGCCGATGCTGGCCTGGTCCCGCGAATTCCCGCTCGACGGTGAACCGGCCGATGTGGTCGCCATCGTCGAGAACTACGACCGGTGGGCCGCCGCCAGCCCGGAGGTGCCGAAGCTGCTGATGGGCCTGGAAGGCGGTGTCGGGCTCGGCTCGCCGGAGGTGATCGAATGGGCCGCAGGCACTTTCGCCGCCGCCGAGGTCGCGGCGATCCCGCCCGCCGGACACCACTGCCCGGAGGATCGGCCCGACGAGATCGGCGCCGCCGTCGCCGCTTGGATCCGTCGGCACAACCTGGTCGACACCGCCGCCGCGGTTTCGTGATGCACTGCCCGCCTGGTGGGCCGGTCGGCTCACCAGGCAGCGCGTCGCTGTTGCCGGAGGTGGACGGTGACCGAAGAATGGGTGGGTGAGTTCGGAAGAGGTGGCCGATCGGGCCGCGCTGGACGCGGAGCGGGCGCTGGTCGGCAGGGCGGTCGCGGGCGATCCGGTCGCGGTCGCGGAAGTTGTTCGGCTGCTGCAGGATCCGCTGTATCGGTTGGCGCTGCGGATGGTGTGGCGGCCGGCCGACGCCGAGGACGCCACCCAGGAGATCATGCTGCGGGTGCTCGGCAAACTTGATACGTGGCGGGCCGAGGCGCGGTTGTTGACCTGGGCGTATCGCGTCGGGGCCAATTATCTGATCAACCTGCGCAGGCAGACGCCGCAGGAGGCGGCGCAGCTCAGCCTCGACACCTACCGGGAGGGTTTGGCCGACGGACTGGCGGAGGCGGACTACCGCGGCCCGGAGGCGCGGCTGCTGACCGACGAGGTGCGGCTGAACTGTAGCCAGGCGATGCTGCAATGCCTGGCCCGCGACGAGCGGATCGCCTTCGTCCTCTCCGATGTCTTCGAGCTGAGCTCACCCGATGCGGCCTGGATACTCGACATCACCCCCGAGGCGTATCGGAAACGCTTGGCGCGCGCCAAGAAGCGGCTCGGCAACTTCCTGAGCTCGTCCTGCGGCATCGCCGATCCGAAGGCGTTCTGCCGGTGTGCGCGCCGGGTGGACAAGGCGATGGAACTCGGCCGGGTCGATCCCCGGCGGCTGCGCTTCGCCACCCATCCGATCGCGCCGGGTGGGCGTGGCGTCCGCGAGGCGGAGCAGCAGATGGTCCGGCTGCACGATGCGGCCGCGGTCATCCGCGTCCATCCCGATTACGCTGCGCCCCAAGCGAAAATGGACGCCATCGCCGGTCTGCTGGAGTCGGGTCGCTTTCCGCTGCTCGGTGATTAGCGAGCGGGGGCGAACAGGTCCCCGGTGACCACGCCGCGCACGGTGCGGGTGGCGACAACGGCCCATGCGGCGACAAGCAGCGCGTACAGCACCACCGCGGCGGCTCCGAAAAGGTATGCGCCCGTGTGCGAATAGAGCACGGTGCTGCCGGTGACGCAGGTGCCGAGCGGGAAGGTGAAACCCCACCATGTCATGGTGAAGGCGAATTCTCCTGTGCGAGCGGCCCGCACGGTGATGGCGATGGCGAGTGCCAGCCACAGCATCGCGAAACCCCAGATCACGACCCCGTATACGACGGAGAAGGCAGTCAGCGCCCCGGCGTATTCGGGTAGTCCGTCTGGTGCCGCGTTGGCGAGCAGTCCCGCGGCCGTGACGGATTGACCGAGCGGGCCGAGTACGATCCACAGCGTCGGCACCAGTCCCGTTGCCGGAATGCCGAAGTGGATCAGCCGCGACCAGATCATGCTGATGGTGATGAGCGCCGCGATCAGGCTCACGCCGAACATCGCGAGACAGACCAGCATCAAGGTCAGCCGCGGTTGGCCCGCTGGAGTGTAAGGGATGAGCAGCGGACCGAGCGCCGCGGACACCATCGGCGGCACCACGGGCATCAGCCAGCCGCCGAAGGCCGCGTCGGGTTCGCTGCGGCGACCCGTGAACATGCGATACGGCACGGCGAACGCGGTCAGCAGGCCGAGCACGGTGCCCGCCGACCACAGCACCCAGTCCACCGCGACGGCGGCGTCGAGGCCGATCACGTCCCGGCCCAGCAGCAGCGCGCCCGCGCCGACGGTGAGCAGCGCCATCGGCGGCGCGCCGAAGAACTGCGACATCACCGGATGGTCGCGGTGCTCGCGCGCGGTATCCGGATAGCGCAGATGGTGCGCGACCCAGCCCGCGCTCAGCGCGACCAGCAACACCGCCGCGAGCAGCCACACCGCGGTCGCCGCGCCGCGCAGGCCAGGGAAGCGCAGCGGCAGCGTGGCGGCGGCATTGGCGACGATGCCGGTGCCCATCACCACGGCGAACCAGTTGGGGCCGAGGTTGCGCACCATGGCGGGCCCGGCCGAGCGCGGGCGCACGCCGGTGGTGGGGCGGATGGTGACTGTTGCGGTCATGGATTCCAGCATCGCGGCGGGCCGGGGTGCCGGGTAGCTGTCTTGTAACTATGGATGCATAGACTCGTTCTATGCCCCTATCGCCGCGTGTACCCGATCTGGCCGCACTGGATCTGCTGCTTTCGGTGATCGAACTCGGCAGCCTCGGCCGGGCCGCGGCCGCGCACGGCATCAGTCAGCCGTCGGCGTCATCGCGGATCCGCTATCTGGAGAAGCTGGTCGGCACGCCGGTCCTGGAGCGGACCACGCTCGGCTCCCGCCCGACCAAGGCCGGGGCGCTGATCGCGGAATGGGCCAGGGCCGTCGTCGACGCGGCGGCACAGTTGGACGCGGGCATCGAAACCCTACGCGCCGAACGCAATTCACAGCTGAGGGTGGCGGCCAGCCAAACCGTCGCGGAATATCTCTTCCCCGGATGGCTGATGGCGCTGCGGAATACCGCGCCCGAGACCGCCATCGCCCTCGAATCCGGCAATTCCGTGCACGTCGCGAACGAGGTGCTCGACGGCAGGGCGGCGATCGGATTCGTCGAAAGCCCGCTGGCCTTCCGCGGATTGGCGACGCAGCCGGTCGCGCACGACCGGCTGGTGGTCGTGATCGCACCGCGGCACGAATGGGCCCGCCGCGGTCGGGTCACCGTGGATGAGTTGGCGAAAACCGCACTCATCCAACGGGAACCGGGTTCGGGGACCCGAAGCTACTTCGAATACGCCATGTCCGAACGCATTCCGGGCTGGTCGCCGAACGTCGCCCTCGAATTGTCCTCCACCACCGCCATCAAGACCGCGGCGGCCTCGGGTGTCGGGCCCGCCGTGCTAAGTTCACTCGCCGTCGCCGCCGAAATCGGCGCGGGCGTCCTCGTCGCGCCCGAGGTCACCGGACTCGATCTGAACCGGACGCTGCGGGCCGTCTGGGTGAAGGGGCGGCGGCCGACCGGTCCGGCGCGCGAGCTGTTCGATATCGCGCGGCGGGAGGTCGCGGCTTCGGGGTGAGATCTATTCCGGATCGTCGCTCGATTGGGCGGTGGGCGGAATCCCGGTGTCCAGGAAGCGAATCAACCGATCGATCCGGTCGGTATGGTCTACGCAGCGCTCCAGATTGTGGCCGAGCAGTGCGATATCGATGGCCGTATCGGTGGGTTCGGTGGAATTGCCGAGCGCGGTGTGCAACTGGTGGTGCAGTTGTTCCATCGGATGTGCGGCGGTTCCGGCGTCGGCGTCCTGGCGCCCACCCGCGACGGCATCGCCCGCGCGCTCGGTGCGGCGCGCGGCCAATCCGCACATCGCCGCGAGTATGGCCATGATCTGTTGCGGCGCAACGTGTTCCGGATACGAGCGGTAGACCTGCTGCGCCACCCGGCTGATCAGCCAGCCGATCCGGGACAGCTCACCCGCGATCTGGATGGCGGTGACGACATGTCGCAGATCCCTGGCCACCGGCGCCTGCAGCGCGAGCAGCACGACCGTGCGCGCCTCACAGGCGCCGTACATCTTCTGCAGTTGCTCGTCGAATGCGAAAACCTCATAGGTGGCGGTGAGATCGGCGTCGACCAGGGCGTCGGTGACCCGTTCGGCGGCGTCGTGGGCGAGCCGGCACATTCGCGTCAAATCCTCTGTCAACGCGATGAGCTCATGAGTGAACTGAGTCCGCACTTCGCAAATTCTCGCCTATGCCCGCGGCACTGGACGATCGATCCCACGATGTTCACAGATTGACGTTGCTAAACCTTGTCCTTGCGAACCACATCGACCAGTCGCAGCGTCACCGACGATGCGTCCGCGGGCGGATTCGGCACCGGCGTTTCCTCGACTTTCAACTGGTAGAGGTACCCAGGCTCATAGTCGAAACCCGCGATGCGGTCGTAGAACAGCTCCCATTCGCTGTCCGGATTCCGTTTGACCTGTAGACAGGTCATCGGCGCGACGCCTTGACAGGGCTTCGTCTCACCGGCGACCCAGAGATCGATCACCTTCGACCGCACCGCGGAAGTCGTTGGCGCCGCGGGCGGCTCGGCCTTCCGCTCGGATCCGCAGGCGGTGAGCGCCACCGCGAGCGTCAACCCCGCGAGCACCGCCCTGCCTCGGCATAGCTGCATGGCATGAAGCATACGGATCCGGAATGCGAACCGAGCTCATCGCCGCGGGGGCAATCCTCACGCGATCGCCGTGTACACCCGCACATAATCTACGAGCAGGTTGGCCGGAAATACCGTCGCGGCGTCGGGCGGTCCGGGCCAGGTGCCGCCGACGGCGAGATTCAGCAGCAGATGGAATGGGTGATCGAAGACCCAGGTCTGTCCCTCGCGGAAATCGGCCTTGTCGATGCTGTAGTAGCGGGTGTCGTCGATCAGCCAGTCGATGCGGGTCGGGCCCCACTCGACGGCGTAGGTGTGGAAGTCATCGGCCAACCGCTGCCCGTCGGGGAGCCGATAGCTGTCGGTCATGCCCGGGTCGACGAAACCTGGTCCGTGCGCGGAGGCATGCACCGTGCCGGGGTCGTCGCCGACGGTTTCCATCACATCGATCTCACCGTTGTTCGGCCACGGGTGGGTGTCGATATCGGTGCCCATCATCCAGAACGCGGGCCACAGTCCCTTGCCGTCCGGAATTCGCATGCGCGCTTCGAAGCGACCATAGGTCTGGTCGAATTTCGTGAGGGTGGTGATGCGTCCGGAGGTGATATCGCAGGGGCCATACGGGCACGGCGTCATTCCCGGCAGTTGTTCGCGGCGGGCCGAAATCACCAGATGACCCTGTCCATCGGTCGAAACGTTCGCCGGGCGGTCGGTGTAGTACTGCCATTCCTGATTGCCCCATTGGGGTTCGCCGCCCCGGTCGTAAACCCAGCTGTTCGAGTCGGGGCGACCGCCCGCCGGACCGTTGAACTCATCGGACCAGACGAGCTGCCAGCCCGCCGCGGTCGGCTTCGGCTCGGCGCTCGCGCAGGCCGAGGTCGATATCGAGATCAGGACCAGCGCCGCGGCGACGGATCTGGTTGACAGTAGGGACATTTCGCGTCTGCTCCCGGTGCTGTTTCGGTGATGGGGAGCATCCTGTCAGTGATGTTCTGAAGGAATTATTAATCTCACGGATCGCACCGCCGCGATCGCCGATCCCGGCGGTGCGATCGATCGGTCAGTCGCGGGTGGCGGCGTTGCCGTAGAAACCGGTCGGCCGCACGGCGATCGCGACCCGGTCCTTGGCGTCCGGGGGTACCACCGGGCCGTTGTCGTAGCGCTCGGAAAGCCTTGTGTAGAGCGCACCTTCGGGATCGGCGTCGATGTGGTCGACCACGCCGCGAACCTCGAGGTAGCGGTAGGGATTGTCCGGATCGAAGATCGAGATCGATACCCGCGGCTCGCTGGCGACGTTCTTGAACTTCTGCCGGTAGTTGGTGTGGGTGAACCAGATGAATTCGCCGTCCCACACGAACCACATCGGGTTCACCTGCGGGGCACCGTCCGGCCGGGTGGTGCCCAGGCTCGCGTAGACGGGGCGCTCCAACAGGTCGCGGGCCTTCTCGGGAATCTCGGTCATGGTGTCCCTCTGTTCTCGATCAACAGTTGCACAGTGATCGAACCGCACCGCGCCGTGCGCACCACTATCGGGTCGAGTCCGGCGCGTTGCGAATGTCTCGTTTGCCCGGACGCTGGGAGTTCGCTGGGATGATGGACGGCATGATGCGACTGCTGACCCGACACTGGACGACCTTGGTTCCCTTGCTCGCCGCGGTGGTTCTGGCAATCGCATGGTTCACCCATCCCTCGGGTCCGGCCGTGATCGTGGTGGTGTTGGCACTGGTCGGGGCGGTGCTTTCGGCCGTGCAACACGCCGAGGTGGTCGCGCATCGGGTGGGGGAGCCGTTCGGTTCGCTGGTGCTCGCGGTGGCCGTCACCGTGATCGAGGTCGGCCTGATCCTGACCTTGATGGCGTCCGGCGGTGACGATGCCTCGTCGCTGGCTCGGGATACGGTCTTCGCGGCGGTGATGATCACCTGCAACGGCATCTTCGGGTTGTCGCTGTTGGTCGGCGCGGTGCGCAGGCGGGTGGCGGAGTTCAATGCCGAGGGCACCGGTGCGGCACTGGCGACGGTTGCGACGCTCGCCACGCTCAGCCTGGTGCTGCCGACGTTCACCACGAGTAAGCCCGGTCCGGAGTTCTCCGGCTCGCAGCTGGCCTTCGCCGCGGTGGCGTCGCTATTGCTCTACGGGTTGTTCGTCATGGTGCAGACGGTTCGGCATCCGGATGACTTCCTACCGGTCGAATCGGCGGGAGCAGCGGATGAACACGGCGAAACCCCTTCTGCCGCAGCGGCATTGGTGAGTCTCGGGCTGCTGCTGGTCGCGCTGGTCGGCGTGGTCGGGCTCGCGAAGATGGTGTCGCCGTCGATCGAGAACGGCGTGAACGCCGCGGGGCTGCCGCGGTCGGCGGTCGGCGTGGTGATCGCCATGCTGGTGCTGTTGCCGGAAACGCTGGCCGCCGTGCGCGCCGCCCGCCGCGACCGGGTGCAGACGAGCCTGAATCTCGCGCTCGGTTCCGCGATGGCGAGTATCGGCCTGACCATTCCGGCGATCGCCATGGCCACGATCTGGATTTCGACGCCGTTGACGCTCGGGCTCGGCGCGACACAGATGGTGCTGCTGGCGTTGACGGTGGTGGTGGGTGTGCTCACCGTGGTCCCGGGCCGGGCCACCCTGCTGCAGGGCGGTGTGCATCTGGTGTTGTTCGCGGCGTTCGTCTTTCTCGCGGTAAGTCCGTAAACCTAGCAATCGTTTGGTTAAGAGGGTCGCTGTTGTTCGGGCCGACCTGGCCCTGCCGGTGTTTCTCGCACACGAGGGCGGTGGTCGATGGGCTCGCGATGGTTCCCGGGCGGGTCACTTTGCCGCAAGGCGGCGTTCATCTCGGCTTTTGTGTCCCCCGCCGCAAGTCCCCAATGTGCGTGATATCGCTCACGAATAACAAATACACATGATCGATTCCGCGAATAAGTGGTCAGCATCACGCCAAAACGATTTTGTAGTGACCATAGGTAACGATTAGCTTGGCGAAAACGGGCAGTGGTGCCGGAATCGGAGAGTGCGTCATGATTTTGGACACAGCACGCGCTGTGACTCAGGGAACTCGTCCATGACGAGCGGGACGCAAGCTCCGGAAACCGCGGTCGATGTCGTTCGGAAGAATTTCTCGGACACCGTGGTCTCCTCGCTGCGGACGTTCGGCCGCGCGGTCGGGCTCGCGCAGGAGGCGGTGACCGGCGGAATCGGCGATATCGCGCGCGCCCGCTTCCAATGGCGCGAAACACTGCTGCAGGCCTGGCGATTGGTGACCGTCACCGCCTTGCCCGCCATCCTGATCGCCATTCCGTTCGGGGTGATCGTCTCCATCCAGGTCGGCAATCTGATCCACACCCTCGGCGCGGATTCACTGCTCGGCGCGACCGGCGGGCTCGGCGTCATCAAGCAGGGCGCCCCGCTGGCCACCGGCTTCCTACTCGGCGGGGCCGGTGCGGCCGCGATCGCCGCCGACCTCGGCGCGCGCACCATCCGCGAGGAGATCGACGCGCTCAATACGATGGGCATCAGCCCGGTGCACCGGCTGGTGGTCCCGCGGATGGCGGCCATGCTCATCGTCGCGCCGCTGCTGAATATCCTGATCATCTTCGTCGGCATCCTGGCCGGCTATGCGGTGGCCATCGGCGGACAGGGCGTGACGCCCGGAAGTTATTGGGCCACTTTCGGATCCTTCACCACCACCGCGGATGTGTGGGTGTCGCTGGTGAAGGCGCTGATCTTCGGCTTCCTGGTGGTGGTGATCGCCTGCCAGCGGGGCCTGGAGGCCAAGGGCGGCCCGCGCGGCGTCGCCGACGCGGTGAACGCGGCCGTGGTGCTCTCGGTGGTATCCATCGTGATCGTCAATCTGGTGGCGGCGCAGATCACCGCCATGTTCCTGCCGACGAGGCTGGCCTGATGGCAACGTCCTACGCCCCCAAGGGGTTTCATTGGCTCCGGCGTTACTACCGGCGGGGCAGCCGGGTGCTGCGCGCGGTGGATTCGTTCGGCTTCGTCGCGATCTTCGTCTGGCAGGTGCTCTCGGCGATTCCGTTGACGCTCAAGCGGTATCGCGGCGAGACCATGCGCGCCATCACCGATATGACCTGGGGGCGTGGGTCGGTCATCGTCGGCGGCGGCACCGTGCCGATGATGATCGTGCTCGGCCTGGTCATGGGCGCCTCGGTGGCCGTGGAATCCTTTGCGACACTGAGCATGCTGGGGATGGGCCCGGTCACCGGCGTCGTCTCGGCCTATGCGACGACGCGTGAGCTCGCGCCGATCGCGGCGGCCATCGGCTTCGCCGCGCAGGCGGGCTGCCGGATCACCGCGGAGATCGGGTCCATGCGCATCTCCGAGGAGATCGACGCGATCGAGGCGCTCGGCCTGCGCTCGGTGCCGTTCGTGGTGACCACCCGGGTGGTCGCGGGCGCGCTGGCCATCGTGCCCACCTTTTTGATCGCGCTGATCCTCAGCTACGCGGCGTGCCGCGGGCTGATCACCTTGGTGCACAACCAATCCGCCGGCGTGTACGACCACTACTTCTTCCAGTTCGTCTCCGGTTTCGACGTGATCGCCGCGGTGATCAAGGTGGCCATCTTCGGCACCGTGGTGATCCTGGTGCACAGCTATTACGGATTCTTCGCCACCGGCGGGCCCGAGGGCGTCGGCGTCGCGTCCGGGCGCGCGGTACGCACCAGCTTCGTCGCCATCATCGCCATCGACATGGTGCTGTCCATCGCCCTGTGGGGCTTCAACGCGGCCATCAGTTTCACGGGGTAGCGGATGCCGAAATACGGATTGCCGGGAGTCGCCGCCGACCGCCGCCGGGCGCGCACGGTCGGCGGGCTGATCGTCGCGCTGGTCGTGGCGGTGGCCGTCGCGACGGTCGTCTACCGCGATATACGCGGCGCGGATGGATTGCGAATCGCCTTGCACACCGAGCAGATCGGTGACGGCGTCGCCGAGGGCACCCAGGTGCGACTCGACGGCGTGCTGGTCGGCAAGGTGGCGCGGATCGCACCGGATGTGCTCGGCACCCAGCGAATCACCTTGCAGCTGGACAGTTCTCGGTTGTTCGGCATCGACGACAGCCTGCGGGTCGATTACGCGCCCGCCAACCTGTTCGGCATCAGCGAACTCGAATTGCGGCGCGGTCCAGGCGGTTCCCCGCTTCGGGCGGATCAGGTGATCGACCTGACCGGCCGCCGCGCCGCAGATGTCTACGACGCGACGATGGGCAGCATCCTGCGCAGCCTGTCCCAGGTCGGCGCGAGCGTGCTGACCCCGCAGATGGTTCAGGTGATCGCCCAGGTCTCCTCGGACTTCCAGGCGTTCACCCCGCTGGTGCAGGCGCTGATCACGGTGGCGCGCACCATCGCCGACAACCAGACCATGAAACCGTCGGAGCTGGCGGGCAAATTGGGGCCCGCATTCGACGGCGGCGGCCGCTTCGCCGGTTCGGTGATCCAGGCCCTGGACGGGATCAACGACATCAACGTGCTGAAAGGCGATCGCGCGCACTACGATTCGGGCGTCGCGGCGATGACCGGACAGATCCTGCCCGGCCTGGCCACCACCGGGAACACCGCGGGCAAATACTTCGGCGACGGCGCCGACACCCTCGCGCCGGTGCTGCGGGTGCTGGCGCAGATGGTGCCCCGCCCGCAGCAGTCGGCCGCCGAACTGCGCGAATTGCTCACCCGGCTGCGCGCGGCCATGCCGGATACACCGGACGGCCCCGTGCTCAACGTCGAGGCGGATCTGCGTGGGGTGCCGGGACTTTCGGTGCCGCTGCTCGGCCTCGGCGCACCGATTCCCGGAGGTGCCCGATGACGGTACGCGGCGCGGCATGGCGGCTCGGACTCTTCGCGGCGGTGATGATGGTGGTGCTCGCGCTGGTGCTCACCGCGATCAAGCGGCCCGTCGCCGGTGACACCGAGGCGCACGACGCGATCTTCACCGACGCCAACGGGTTGAAGGTCGGCGACGACGTGCGTATGTACGGCGTGCAGGTCGGCAAGGTGGAGGGCATATCGCTGGAGGGCGACAAGGCCAAAGTGCGGCTCACCGTCAAGACCGCGACGCCGATCTACGACAACAGCACCCTGGCCATCCGCTACCAGAACCTCACCGGCCAGCGCTATATCGACCTGCAGCAGCAACCGAATCCGGGCGTCCGGCTCCCCGCGAACGCGCGCATCGACGCCAAGATGACGCTGCCGTCGTTCGATGTGACGAGCCTGTTCAACGGTCTGAAACCGGTGCTGGCCACCATGTCTCCGGAAACGGTCAACCAGTTCACCGAGAGCATGCTCGCGGTGCTGCAGGGCGACGGCAACGGGCTCGGCCCGGCGCTGGACGCCATCGGCAAGCTGAGCAAGTACGCGAGCGACCGGCAGGCGGTGATCGGGACCGTGGTGCGGAATATGTCCGATCTCGCCGACAAGGTCGGCGGGCGGGTGCACTATCTGGTGCCGCTGTTGGCCCGGCTGACCGATATCTTCCAGGCGCTGCAGCAGAACATCGGCGGCCTGGCGGAATTCGCGATGAGCGCGCCGTCGGTGCTCGGACCGGTGGACCGGCTGCTGTCCACCATCGGGCTGACCAAGGACAGCGGACAGGATCTGGATGCGTTGATCCGCAGCCTGTTTCCGGATCCGAAGCAGGCCGTCGAGGTATTCGGCAGGCTGCCCGGCCTGTTGAGCGCGATCGACGCCTCGCTGCCGCGCACCGTCGCGGGCTGGCAGCCGGAGTGCAGTAAGGGGACCATGCAGGCGCCCGCGCCGCTGCGGATGCTCATCGCGGGACAGCAGGTGACGCTGTGCAACGGATGACCAAGTGGCGCAACTGGTTCGGTGGTGATCGGCCGGTGACGGACGAGCCGACCCGGCTGCGCAGACAGGTGCGGCTCGGCATCGTCGGCGCGGTGCTGGTGGTGATCGCGCTCGCCGCGGCCGCGGTGCTGTACGTGGTGCCGTTCGGCAAGGCCACCTATACCGCGGAGCTTTCCGAGGCGCAGTCGGTGCGCGCGGGCGATGACATCCGGCTGGCCGGTATCACGGTGGGTTCGGTGAAATCGCTGGAGCTGAAACCGGATCGGGTGATCATGAAGTTCACCGTCGATTCCGGTGTGTTCGTCGGCGACGAATCCTCGCTCGACGTGCGGATGCTCACGGTGGTCGGCGGACACTACGTCGCGCTGTTCCCGGCGGGCGCGAAACCGCTCGGCGGCAAGGTGATTCCGGCGGACCGGGTGCGGCTGCCCTACAGCCTGGTGCAGACCTTCCAGGACGCGACGACACCGCTGAACCAGATCGACGGCAGCACCCTGCGGAAAAACCTTGCCACGCTGGACAGTTCGCTGGCCAAGGCGCCGGAGAGCCTGCGCACCACCCTGGACACCCTCGGCGGTTACGTCGACGCCATCAACCGGCAGCGCACCCAGGTGTCGAATGCCGTCGCGGTGGCTGACGAATACATCTCGCTCTACGACGGCGCCAAAACCGATCTCGGCAGGCTGATGGACAACTCCAATCTGCTGGAGACCGTACTGCTCGACAAGCGCGCCGAACTGCGCGAATCCATCGCGCTGCTCACCAGCGTGCTGCAGCGCGTCGCCGCGCTCGCGCCGAGTTGGGACGACAAGCTGAAACCGCTGGCACAGCAACTAGCCGACGCACTGCCCCGGCTGGAACAGCTCGGACAGCAGTTGCAGCCGATGATCGATTCGGTGCACGACCTGCAGGCGAAGGTGCGCCAGTGGCTGCCGGACGGCGGGGTGGTGGTCGATCAGTCGGGTCGGACCGTGCAGGCCCCCGCAGGCGTCTGCGTCCCGTTGCCCGGAAAGGCGTGCTGATGCTGAAGCGGGTACTCGGTTCGCGGGCGTTCATGTCGATCGCCGGTGCGGTGGTGGTCGCCGCGGTCGCGGTGGCCGGATACTTCATCGTCTTCGATCCGCTGAAGGAAACCCGATCCTATTGCGCCGTAATGTCCGACAGCATCGGTCTCTACCCGGGCAACCAGGTGACCATGCGCGGCATCGTGGTCGGCAGCGTCACCTCGGTGCGCAATCAGGGCAAGCAGGTGCGGGTGGACTTCGACGTCGACGCGAAATATCCGGTGTACGCCGATGCCGCGGCCACCACGGTCTCGGATACCGTTGTCGCCGATCGCAATCTGGCCGTGCTCAACAGCGGTAAGGATCTGCGCCGCTGGGACGGCGGCCAGTGCATCACCAATACCTTGACGCCCAAGAGCCTCACCGAAACCCTCACCGCGCTCGCGCAATTGGCCGATCAGCTGAACGGCCCCGATGCGGCACAGCAGAATTCGCTGTCCAACGGCCTGGCCGCACTCGACGCCGCGACCTCGGGCACCGGGCCGCAGTTCAACGAGCTGGTGCGCAAACTCGGTTCGGCCCTCCAGTCGCCGGACGCCGATATCGCCCATCTGGCAGGTATTTTCGACACCTTCTCCTCGGTATCGAAGAAGGTCAACGAGCACTGGGGTGATCTGCGGTCGATGCTCACCCGAATGGGTCCGGCGCTGAACCAGGCCAGCACCGAACTGCTCGGGCCCGGCGCGGAACTGTTCGACGCGCTGCGCCAGGTGCTGCCGGTGCTCAACGACATCACCACCATGTTCGGCGACACCATCCTGAAGGGCCTGGACGCCACGGTGCCGCTGATAAAACTGTTGCGCGCCAACGTCGGATCGCTGCGCGACATCGTATTGATGACGCCGGTGCTGACCAATGCGTTCCAGTCCGTCACCGATACGTCCACCGGCGCGCCGGGCATCACCTACGCCCCACCGCGGGTGCGGATTCCGGCGCAGAACGCCGAACAGGTTTGCGCGGCGGTGAACGCGGTGTCGCCGGGCCGGTGCGCGGGCGCGGGCGATGGCATGGTCGATGTGGAACTGGTCCAGCTGGTGCTGGGATTGGCAGGTGCGCGATGAGGCGTAATCCATTGCGGCGCACCGTGCTCGCGCTGGCGGCCACGGTCGGTCTGGCCGCCGGCGGATGCGCGTTCGATCCGTCGTCGGTGCCGGTGCCCGGCACCGACGTCTCCGGACCGACCTATCCGATCAAGATCGAGTTCGCGAATGTGCTGAACCTGCCCGCCAAGGCCAAGGTGATCGCGAACGGCGCGCAGGTCGGCACCGTCGAGAAGGTCACGGTGGTGCCGTCGAGCCGGGCGCGCGGCGGCTATGTCGTTGTCGACGCCGACATTTCGTCCTCGGCGCGGTTACCCGCCAACACGGTCGCCGAGCTGCGGCAGAACACCGTGCTCGGTGATATCCACATCGCGTTGACCACGCCGCCCGACGGTTTCGGTGCGCTGCTCGCCCCGGGCGGCACCATCGGCATCGATCGCACGAAACCGCCGGTGCAGCTGGAGGATACGATGGCCGCGCTGGCCTTCTTCGTGCAGGGCGGCGCGGTCGGGCAGATCCAGGACATCATGACCCGGTTCAACGCGGTGCTGCCGAAGGATCCGAAGGACACCGCGCGCATCTCCGGCGTGATGGGCG
This sequence comes from Nocardia sp. JCM 34519.1, assembly GCF_020361265.1. NCBI lineage: Bacteria > Bacillati > Actinomycetota > Actinomycetes > Mycobacteriales > Nocardiaceae > Nocardia > Nocardia sp. JCM 34519.1. The sequence goes on along the minus strand of NZ_JAIRBR010000008.1, from coordinate 313,938 downwards.
CCGACGCCGCCGATCTGGCCGCCAATCTCGACCAGGTGGACAAGCTGATCGACGGGCTGGCCACGAATGCCGAAGTGCTGCACGATATTCGGCCGGAGCTGGACCGGATCCTGCGCCCCGAGTCGGTGCAGCAGGTGACCGGCGCCGTGCAATCCATCCAGGGGGTCACCAAGGTATTCGGCGCGCTCGGTCCGGTCGGCGACTCGCTGGCCTGGCTGGCCCCGCTGCTGCAGAGCCAGGATGCCGCGCTGCAGGCGCTGGTTCCGCTGCTCACCGGCGGCCAGCTGGATCTGCGACAGCCGTCGAATCTGGCCATGCTGGTCGCGCTGTTGCGGGACAAGATAATTCCGTTCGCCGAACACGGACCCAAGGTGAATCTCACCGGGGCGACCGTGAATTCGATGCCCGAGCAGGACCAGATCGACCGGATCATCAAGACCCTGCGCATGATCGGAGCCGTGCGATGAAAGTCGGTTCGCTGGCCTCCCTCGGCGGCATCGCGGCCATCACCGTGCTCGGCGCGGGCTACCTCACCTTCGGTGTGGTGCGCGCCGATCCGTTCGCCGAATACACGAATGCCTCGATGGTGCTGCGGGATTCGGGCGGGCTGGGCGCGGGCTCGCCGATTCTGCTCACCGGCATCCCGGTCGGCAAGGTGACCGCCGTCGACAACACCGCATCGGGCGTCGAGGTCCGGTTCCGGGTGAAGCGCGAACAGCGGCTGCCCACCGACAGCACCATCACCATCGAGCAGCTGTCCGCGCTCGGCGAGCCGTATGTGCAGTTCGTGCCCAAGGGCGACGGCGGGCCGTATCTGCAGGACGGTCAGCGGCTGGACACCAAGTCGGTCACCGCGCCGCTGTCGATTCCGGAGGTGGCCAGGCTGGTCACCAAGACGATGAACCAGTTGGATCCGAAGGTGGTCGGCTCGCTGGTGGACACCATGGGCCGCGCCATCTCCGGCACCGAGGCGACGATGCCGCAGCTCGCGCGCTCCGGCGACCTGCTCGCCTCCACCATCATGAGCCGCGCGCCCAAAATCGCCGAACTGTTCAACAGTTTCCAGCAGGCCGCGGGCGATATCGACTGGGCAGGGCCCGCGACATCGGATGCCGCGCCGAATCTGGTGCAATTCGAGAAATCGCTCGCGGCGCTGGTCGAGGCGGTCGGCCGGTTGGTGAATACGCCGGGTAATCCGGACGTCTATTTGCAGGGCAATGGGCTGGCGCCTTTTCTGGCGAAGGTGACCGAGTGGCTGAACAAGGTGGGGCCCGATATCAAGGAAATGCTGCCCGGCCTGCGCCCGCTGACCGACGCGATTACCGCGACCGGGCCGCAGCTCGATATCAGCGCATTGATTTCGCAGGCGCTGCAGCAGACCGGTGACGACGCCGTGAAGGTGCGGGTAACCGTCAAATAGGCCGCGATAACACCTTCGTATCAAATAGGAGCAAACGTTCAGCAATTGGATAGGTTGTGACGGATGAGCTTGTCGTTACGGTAGTTACTACTGCGAAACGAGGGCCAGGCGATGACGCAACCCGGCGGTCCCGATACGGGCAATCCGAATACCACCCGGATACTGGCCATCGCGGCGGTCGTCGTCGCCGTCCTCGCGCTGGTGGTCGCGCTCGCGCTGATGCTGCGCCCCGACAACGAGCCGCCCAAAGCCCCGGCCTGGCCGATCCCGACCGGCGTCACCGTCTCCCCGACAGTGCGTCCGACCAGCCCGCCGCCCCCGATCCCCCCGTCGATCACCCCGCCCACCCCGGTCGTGCCGCCGCTACCCGCAGGCCGAATCGGCGACGATTGCTCGCACGACGGAATCGTCGCGCAATGGGATCTGCGCAACGGCGAATTGGTCTGCGTTCCGCAGGAACAGGGCGAACCGACTCAGTAGGTATTCGCCCGTTCGTCCGGCCGGACATCTCGTCCGATGGGAGGAACCGGAGGTGCTATTGGCCGGGCATTATTGGGCGCGTGTTCGATTCCGGGGTGACGCGTGGCGTCGATTGGCTGCTCGACGGGCGCTCGCTGCCGGCGCGCACGGGGGTGTTGATGCTGCTCGCGGTGGGGTGTCTCGCGCTGCTCTCGAAGGATGCCGGACCGGTCGATTGGGGGATCGGGCTGGTGGCGGTGCTGGTCACGGCCAGTGGCGTGCGCTGGCCGCTGACCACGGCGCTCATCGAATCAGGGCTGCTGGTGCTCGGATTCACGGTCGGCAATGCCGGGCCGCTGGTGGCGAAGGTCGGCGCGGGTATCGCGCTGACCGAACTGGCCGCCCGGCGCGGCGGCTGGCCGCCGCTGCTGGCCGCGGCCGCGCAGGCCGGGGCCTACCTGCTGCACGGCGGCGAATTCGCCGCCGACGGATATCGCGCGCTGGTCATGGCCGGTTTCCCGCTGCTGATCGGCGGGCTGCTGCGGACCGCGCGGGAAAGCGCCGACCGGGCGCGGCAGGCGGCCGACGAACTCGCGCAGCGGCGCGAAGCCGATATCGCGGCGGCCAGGGCCGTCGAGCGCACCGCCATCGCCCGCGAACTGCACGACCTGATCGCCCACCATGTTTCGTCCACCGTGCTGCGGGTCGGCGTGGCCCGGCACGCGGTACCGGACACACCGCCCGCGGTGCGCGCGGTGCTGGACGACATCCACGCCAGCGGCACCGAGACCCTCGCCGATCTGCGGCTGCTCGTCTCGGTGCTGCGCGACCCGGCCATGACCGGCGAATCCTTCACCGCCCCAGCCGATCTGCCCGACGCGCTGAGCGCCATCACCGACCGCGCCCGGCAACTCGGCCACACCGTCGACGTAAGGATCGACGACGCGGTGACCGGCACGGACGCACTGCGCGCCCTCACCCTGCTGCGGCTCACCCAGGAAGGTATGACGAACCTCGTGAAATATGCGCCGGACGCCGTCGCTCGGCTCTCCATTGCCGTCGCACCCGACGGGTGGATCGATTTTTCGTTGTGCGACAACGGAATCCGGTCTCGGCGTGCGGCATCGGCCGTCGCGGGCGGCGGACTCGGGCTGATCGGCCTGCGTGAACGCGTCGAACTGCTCGGCGGCGAATTCGACGCGGGCCCAACCGATCCCGGGTGGCGACTGGCGGCGCGCCTACCCGCACCGGTCCGGGGTGCGGCATGACCGTTCGGGTATTGCTCGTCGACGATCAGCAGCTGGTCCGGGCCGGTCTGCGCATGCTGTGCGATACCGACGCCACGCTGGAGGTGGTGGGGGAGGCCGGTAACGGAAACGAGGCGGTGCGGCTCGCCGACCGGCTGATTCCGGACGTGGTGCTGATGGATCTGCGGATGCCGGGCATGGACGGAATCCGGGCCACCGAACGGATTCTCGCGGCCAGGCCCGGCATCCGAGTGCTCGCGCTGACCACCTTCGACGATGACGACCACCTGTATCCGGCTTTGAACGCGGGCGTATGCGGATTTCTCGTCAAGGACGCATCGCCCACCGACCTGCTCGACGGCATCCGCCGGGCCGCCTCCGGCGAACGGCCCTTCGCCCCCGCCGTGCTGCACCGGCTGGTCGACGCCGCCGTCGCCGCACGGGATCTGCCCGCGGAACCCGCTGCGCCGCAAGGACTCACCCCGCGCGAGGCCGATGTGCTCGCCCTGGTGGCCGCCGGTCTGTCGAATGCCGAGATCGCCGCGCGGCTGCATCTCGGCATTACCACGGTGAAGACCCACGTCGCCAACCTGCTGGCGAAAACGGGGACGACCAACCGGGTTCGGCTCGCCGTGCTCGGCATCCGGTTGGCCCCACCCGACTGAATGAACGGGCGGGCCCGCGGAACTATGTGCGACACCGCACCGCGGGAACCGTCCGGTCGGGTCGCCGGTGGATACCGTGAGAGCTATGAGGTCCCAACTCGCCGCCCGCCCGCGCATTCACGAGCTGGACGCGGTTCGTGGGTTCGCGCTGTGCGGCATCCTCGTGGTGAATATCTGGCAGCTCACCGGCATGCGCGAGACCAAGGCGCCCGGCGTGCTCGACCAGCGGCGGCAGGTGCTTTCGCTGCTGTTCGAGGGCCGTTTCTTCCCGATCTTCTCGTTCCTTTTCGGGCTGAGCTTCGCGTTATTCCTGGAGCGGGCCGCCGACCGCACCGATCGTCCGCGAGTCGTGCTGGTGCGCAGGCTGATCGCGCTCGCCGGATTCGGCCTGATCCACCACATCTTCCAGCCCGGCGAAGCGCTCTTGCCTTACGCCATAGTCGGATTGATGATCCTGCTGCCGGCCACCGCGCTGCCACGGTGGGTGGTGTTGCTGGCCGGGCTCAGCGGAACCATTGCGGTACCGCTCCTGCTCGGCGGCGGATTCGGTTTGGTGCCCGGACTTTTCCTGCTCGGGCTGGCCGCGGCCCGCTTCGACGTCGTGCCGAACCTGAACCGCCGGAGTTGGCTGGTCGCCTTGATTTTCGTGGTCGCCGCACCCGCCGCCGTCGTGGCGGGCATCTGGCAGTACCGCACGCCGTTACTCGATCTGGGCAGTCCGGCCCCGGCCGTCGCCGGACTGATCGGCGCGCTCGCCTACCTGAGCGGACTATTGCTGTTGCTGCGCACCGAATTCGGCGAGCCGCTCAGCGAGCTGCTCGAACCGCTCGGCAGGATGGCGCTGACCAACTACCTTTCCGCGACCGCGCTGGTGCTGATCGCCGAACACTATCTGCGATTACATGATTCGACCCGCTACGGCATGCTGCTCGCATTGGCCGCGGCAATCATCGTGGTACAGACGGTATTCAGCTACTGGTGGCTGCGGTGGTTCCGCTACGGTCCGCTCGAATGGATATGGCGCTGCCTCACCTGGTGGCAGCTGGTGCCGAATCGGCTCACCAGGGACGAGCGCCGACGACTCGCGCAGCGGTGGTGAGATCAGGCGAGGCGCACCGGCAAGGTCAGCGGGCCGCGATGCCGGAATCCGGAACGCCAGCCGAGCGTCGATTCCGCGACGGTGAGTGCGATCTCGGGCCAGCGGGTGAAAACCTGGTCGATGGTGGTTGCGGTGACGGTGTGTACCAGCGCGGTGCCCAGGCAGGCGTGGGTGCCGTAGCCGAGGCCGAGCTGGGGATTCCGGCTTCGGGTGAGATCCAATTCGCTTGGCGCATCGAAGATGTCCGGGTCGTGGTTGGCCGATGCGAGGCAGAGCAGGACGGTCTGGCCCGCTTTGATGGTGTGGGTGCCGATGGTCAGATCGGTCAGGGCGAAGCGCGGCCCGGCCAGCACCTGCGGGGACAGGTGGCGCAGTAGTTCGTCGACGGCCCGATGAGAGTTCGCCGGATCACCCAGCAGCGGCCGCTGGTCCGGACGATTCAGCAGGACGAGTATCCCGCCCGCGATCAGATCGGCGAGCACCTCATACCAGACGAAGAGCAGATAGAACAGCAGGCCCGTCAGCTCGTCGTCGTCGAGTTGACCGGCGTGGTGCGCCGCGACGAGACGGCCGAGGACGGTACCGCCGCGCGGCCGCTCCTTCGTTATCGTGATGGCGGACACCATGTTGCCTAGGGTGTCCCTGGCCCTCGGTGCGCCCGCTGACGGCAGCAGCGTCGAATTCGACCATGCCACAAGGGCTTCCCGCGCTGGCCCGGTAAGCCCGAGTAGCTCACCGAGCACCGCGGCGGGCAGCGGCACCGCGAGCCGCTCGACCAGATCCACCTCGTCTTCCGAATCCAGTTCGCGCAGTACGGAGTCCACCAAACCCGGTGCACGGTAGGTCCATTCGGCCAGCCGTCGTGGCGACAACTCTCCGGTGACTATCCGGCGGAACCGGGCGAGCTCTTCGGGGTTTGCGTTATTGAAGTTGACCTCCAGCTGCGGCGGCAGCGCGAACCCGCGGTAGTCATCCGAATTCGCGTGCCGCACATGGGTGGACAGCCGCTCATCCAGCAGCCCAGCCCGCACCTGCGAGTACCGCGTGACGAGCCACGCGGGTGGCCCATCCGGTGTCCGTATCCGGTGCACACCCCCATCGGCCCGCAATCGGTCCAGCGTCGCCCACGGATCCGCCGCGAACCTGGTATCGAATACCTCGATCACCCGGCCATCGTCGCATCCCGGGATGGCCGGTGCCTACTTCCGGCGCCAGACCCGATCCACATAGGCTTCGAAATCCCTTGCGGGACGGCCTAGTACGCGCTGCACGCCGTCGGTCGGCGGAGTGTTTGCCCCGGTGCGCATCAGCTCGAACATGACGCCCAGTTCGGTCGCGACCGCCGCCGGATAACCCGCGGCGAGCAGTTCGTCCTCGTAGGCCTGCGGTGTCAGCTCGGCGTACTCGATGGTGCGCCCGGATACCGCGGCGATGGCCGCCACGGCCTCCGCGAAGGTGATGGCGCGTGGGCCGGACAGCTCATAGATCTGTCCGGCGTGCCCATCGCGGGTGAGCAACGCCGCGGCCACGTCGGCGACATCTTCCGCGTCGATGAATGATTCGCCGACCGCGCCGATCGGGAGGGCTAGTCGTCCCGCCAGCAATGGTGCGTGCCAAAGGTCTTCATCGAAGTTCTGATCGAAGTTGTTGGCGCGGATGATCGTCCAGTCCACGCCCGCGGCGCGGACAGCGTCCTCGGCGGCTGTCATCCCATTGCCGAACCGTCCGCCGGTGTGTTCGATGCCACGTCCGGACAGCACGACGAACCGCCGCACACCGCTCGCCACCGCCCGAGTGACGAAGGGGGACACCGGCGCCGGATCTTCCGGCGCGATCAGATAGACCGCGTCCGCCTCCGCCAGCGGCGCAGTCCACGAATCGGGTTCGGACCAGTCGAAGCGCACCTCGCCGGATCGCGATGCGGCAAGCACCTTTTCGCCCCCGTCGCGCAGCCGTCCGACCACGCGCCGTCCCGTTTTACCCGTCGCGCCGAATACCAGAATTGTCATGCTTCGAGTCAATCGCGGCGGCCGTCGGCGAACCATCGGCGAACGTCCTCGATCCATGTCCATTCGTCCGCCGAATGGGCGCTGTCGGCGAAGTCCCAAGACGCGCACGGCCGGAGCGGATGCGGAGGTACGCCTAGAGTGGCTGGGTGGACCCGTTCGACGATCTGCTGCGCAGTGTGCGCGCCGACGGTGCGATATTCGGCAAACCGGTGCTTTCGGCGCCGTTCGCGCTGCGCTTCACCGAGGGCGCCGCGCTGACGCTGTGTGTTCCGCTGCGTGGCTCGGGCTGGTTGGTCACGGCCGACCAGCGGCAACGCATCGAGGTGGGGGAGGTGGCCATCGTGCGCGGCCCGGATCCGTTCGTCTTCACCGACGATCCGGATCGCGGCGACGAGCCGACCGACATCGCGGGATGGGCGGCCGAGCAACCTACCGGCGACACCGTGCTGCTGGCCGGAACGTATCAGGTGCGCCGCGCGGTGCCCGCCCGGCTGCTGCGCGTGCTGCCGCCGCTGCTCACGGTGCCCGACGGCGAGGATTGCGCACCGCTGCGCGAGTATCTGGAAGGCCAACTGGCGGGTGGACATCCGGGCCGCCAGATCGTGCTGGATCGACTCCTCGACTGGTTGGTCTGCACCCTGCGCGACTGGTTCGACGCGACCGCGCCGGCCTGGTACCAGGCCTTGAGCGATCCGGTGATCGGGCCGGTGCTGCGGGCGATGCACGAATCACCCGGAGCGCCTTGGACATTGGCCACGTTGGCGACTGAGGCGGGTGTCTCCCGTACCACCCTGGCCAAGCGGTTCACCGACACAGTCGGCGAACCACCCCTCGCCTACCTCACCGACTGGCGGATGACGGTGGCCGCCGACCTGCTCGACGAACCGGGCGCCACCGTGAGTTCGGTCGCCCGCCGGGTCGGCTACGCCGACGCCTTCGGCTTCAGCTCAGCGTTCAAGCGGGTCCGCGGCGTCAGCCCGAGCGCCTACCTGCGCTCTGCCTGAGCCCTCCGCAATTCGGATGCGCGCGATGGCCGCATGCGCGACGATGACGGCGGAAGGGGTGGTGATCATGGGGCAAAATGCGGTGACCGTGCTCTGGCGGCCGACGGGTCCGGCGGAGCTGGCGCTGGTCGCGGGTGGTGCACCGTTTTCCGGACGATGCGCCGCTGTCGTGATCAGATTCCCGTTATCCCGGCGAGCTGGCCGATGCCGTAGGTGACGGCCATGGCCAGCGCGCCGCCGATCACTACTCGCAGTACCGCGCGGCCGCGGGAGCTGCCGCCGAAACGGGCGCTCAGCGAACCGGTGATGGCGAGTGCGATCAGGACTGCCGCGAAGGTCACCGGGATGCGGGCGGTGACCGGCGGCAGCAGGATGGCGAGCAGCGGGAGCAGCGCGCCGAGGGTGAAGGAGACGGCCGAGGAGAACGCGGCCTGCCATGGGTTTGTCAATTCGTTTGGGTTCAAACCCAATTCGGCCTCGGCGTGGGCGGTGAAGGCGTCGTGCGCGGTGAGTTCCTCGGCCACCTTGCGCGCCGTCTCCGCCGACAGTCCCTTGTCCCGGTAGATGCCCGCCAGCTCGGTCAGTTCGTAGTCGGGTTCCTCGCGCAGCTCCCTGCGCTCCTTCGCCAGCAGCGCGCGCTCGGAGTCGCGCTGGGTGCTGACCGAGACGTATTCGCCCACCGCCATGGAGATGGCGCCCGCGCTGAGCCCGGCGATGCCCGCGGTGAAGATGGCGTTGGTGCTGGTCGTCGCCGCGGCGACGCCGACGACCAGGCCGGCGGTGGACACGATGCCGTCGTTCGCGCCGAGTACGCCCGCGCGCAGCCAGTTCAGCCGCGAGGCCAGACCCTCGCCGTGCGGTTCGTGCGGATGCGCACCGGTTGGCTCGTTCACCTGCCGCAGCCTATGCCAAAGACCGGACGGTTTCGATGAGGACCGCGCGCGTTTCGGTCCCGAATTACCGGCTGGCAGGCACGGGGGTCTCGTCCCAGTGGACGCGGTGCTGGTACATCCACTGGATGCTGCCGATGCCCTGCTTCGCGGCCTTCCGGAGAAATATCGGCATCAGTTGGCGGAACACCCAGCGGCCGACGGCATTGGTGGACGAGCGCGCGGCGCTGGTCGCCGCCCCGTGCCTGACGATCCGCTCGACGCGATCCCGGCGACTTGCCTCGAAGGCGGCCAAAGCCTTTGCGGTGTCGGGAATGTCGCGCAGGCACTGGGCCAGGACGACGGCATCCTCGACCGCCAGCGAAACGCCCTGCCCGGACGATGACGCGACGGCGTGCGCGGCGTCTCCGACGATCACCATATTGTCGTTGTGCCACTTGCGCACGGACGGCATGTCGTACTGATTGAAGGCGGGCACGAAGGTCTCGTCGCCGGTGGCCGCGACGATCCGGGCGGCCGGTGTGTTGTCGACGTCGACCAGCTCGATCAGCCGCTTGCGCCAGTCGCCGGGACGGGACGCGGCGAGCTCTTCCCGCGAAAGTTCGTCGGTGGCAGGGATATTCGTGAACCACCAGATCTCACCGTCCGGTGCGACGTGGTAGCCGAAGAACGTCTGTTTGCCGACGACCATGTTGTAGTCGCCGAGCCGCAGGCCGAGCTTCTTGTACAGGGTGCGGTCGGTGACGAACCCGCCGAGCCCGTAAATGCCGAGGAAATGTGCCTTCGGTGCCGTCTGATCGATGATTTCCCTTGTGCGGGAACGGATTCCGTCTGCTCCGATGAGTAGGTCCGCGGTCGCGCTCGAGCCGTCGGCGAAGGTGACGAGTACGCCTCCGTCCGGGGTGGGCCGCGCGTCGACCATCCGCTTGTCGAATTCGAAGCGGATGCCACGGCGCACGGCCTCGTCGGTCAGTGCCCGGTACAGGTCCCGGCGTTTGACGCTGTGGGTGACGGTGCCGTCGGGCAGGGTGCCGCCGACCGGCACATCGGCGATGTGCTTGTTGGCGCTGGTGAAGAACGACAGCGTATCGGTCGGGTGGCCGATGCCGGTGACGACCGGATCGACATCGATCTGCGACAGCGCCTGCAGCCCGTTCACCGCGACCGTCAGGTACGCGCCGAGCTGTTCACCGGCCACCTCGTGGTACGCCTCGTAGACGATCGGCTCCAGTCCGGCCTTCTGCAGTGCCATCGCGGTCACGGGTCCGGCGATGCCGCCGCCGATGATCAGGGCCTTCTTCATGGTGGTTCTCCGCTTCGATCTCTCGATTGTGATGTATCTTGGTGATCAAGACATATATATCTTGAGCGTCGAGAGGTTTGAATGTCAAGAGAAAATTTGGACGAGCTTCGGGCGCGGGTCGGACTCGAGTCGCAGGCGTTCCAAGCGGCCGTCGACGACTTCGATCAGGCGGTCGCGACCGCGCTCGGCGTCAATCGGACCGATCTGCGCTGCCTGGAGGTGCTTATGCGGGGCGGGGCGACGCCCGGTGCCTTGGCCGCCGAACTGAGGCTGACCAGTGGCAGCGTGACGACGATGCTGGACCGCTTGGCCAAGCTGGATTACATTGCGCGCCACCCCGAGCCGGGGGACCGCCGTAAGGTGCTGGTCAAGATCACCCCAGACACCCAGACCCGGCTGTGGGGGATGTACGGCCCGATCGTCGAGGAAGGGCAGCGCGAATTGGCGAAATACACTGCGGCGGAACTGAAGACGATCATCGCCTTCCTGTCCGGCAGCCGCGAGTTACAGGAACGGCAACGCGGCCGGATCGCGGGGCCGGCCTCGGACTAGGGCTGGGTGCTGAGCCGAACGGGCAGTTCCGCGAGGCCGTGCGAGCGCCACGACTCGCGGTACACCAGGTTCGCGGCCGGAATCGCAAGGCGCGCATCGGGATAGCGCGTACAGAAAGCGGGCACCACCGCATCGACGATCAGATCGGTGACCTGCGCGCCGAGGCAGTAGTGCGGGCCGCGGCCGAACATCAAGCTGGGGCGGCCGTTTCGAGCCGGATCGGAATCCGCGCCGAACAGCGAGAGCAGGACGGTGTCGCCCTTCGGGATGGTTTGATCACCGAAAGTCAGGTCGGTGACGGCGAATCGGCGGATCGCGAAGGGGAGCGGATTGTGCCGTTCGATCAGTCCGGCGCGGTGGTTCGGCCAGTCGGCGATGATTGTCCGGCGGTCTTCGGTGTCGAGTAGGGCGGCGATCATCGCGCCCGGCAGTAGCGCGGCATTCTCGAGTCCCGCCAGCATCAGCAGGAAGGCCAGCGAAACCAGTTCGTCCTCGGATAGTCGATCCTCGTCGTCGCGTGCCTTGATCCAGGAACTGAGCAGATCCTCGCCCGGCGTCGACCGCTTGGCCGCGATGAGTTCCGCGATTGTTGTTGTGTACCAACCGATCGCGGCCATCAGCCGCTGTCCCGATGCCTTCGATCGCGCATCGAAGGTCATCATGGCCGTCGCGGCCTCGCGCATACCCGCGTACAGATCGCTCGGGACGCCGAGCTGTTCGGCGATCACCAGAGCGGATACCGGCATGCACAGTTCGGTCATCAAATCGACTGTGTCGCCATCTTTTTCGGACAGGGCGGTGAATACATCCGCGGCCACCCGGTCGACAGACGCGCGCAGGATCTCTGCGGACTTCCGCGAAAATGCCGGTGCGGCAAGCTTTCGTACCCGACCGTGGGTGTCGCCATCCATATTCATCAAGTTCCGGTCCAGCGCGGGGGGCAGCGTGAAGCCGGAATACCCACCGCCGGAATGCTTTTTGTCGACGCTCAGTCGGGGATCGCCGAGCAATCTCGCCACGTCGTCATAACCTGCGATCACCCAAGCCTGCTCGCCCCCAGGCAACTCCGCCTTCCGCACACCCCCACGGAACGCCTCATGCTCCGCATGCCGCCCCCGCGCCGCCGTCCCGATCGTCACCGTCTCCACCATCACCGCTCCCACTCGTCCCTGCACAATACTTCGTCCCCCATCGGTCGCAGCGTGACACCCGTGCCGAGCAACTGGGTGGCGGCGAGCCCGAAGGTGGTGCGGAAGCGGTCGGCCAGGTGCGATGGGCTCGCGAACCCCGCCGCCGCGGCCGCCGCGGTCAATGTCTGTCCATCGGCGAGATGGGTAGCGGCGAACAGGAATCGGTGCCACAACCGATATCGGCGCAGGCTCGTGCCCGTCGCCGCGCGAAACAGGTGCAGGAAGCGGGATTCCGAAAGCGCTACGCCTGCCGCGAGTTCGCGTGCGGAGGCGGTGTCGGCGGGTCGTTCCCGGATACGCCGGATAACCTCGTCGATCCGCGGATCGATATGACGCGCGGTTGTCGGCGCGGCCAGCTCTAGCCACCGTCGCGCCACTGCGTCGGAGCCGCGCGTGCACAGCGCCCCGGCACCGGCGATCAGCAGGGCCTCGCGACCGTGTTGTGTGCCGATCTTCGTGTGCTGCCGAACCATTTGCCGGATAACGGATTCCGCGCGATCGGAGCTCGGGTCGAGATAGCAGAAGACCATCCTGCCGCCGTGACAGACCAGTTGATGGGTCAATCGGGGTGGGATCAACGCGCTGCGGACGGTCTGCTCGTCGCCCGCGCCGCGCACCGTGATCGGCCCGTCGACGCCGACGGCGAGACACCATACCGATCCCGAATGCGGGGCCAGATCGAGTGCGGGCCCGGCATAAAGGGCATGACCAGGCCATATCCACACCGCCGGGTAGCAGGTTCGCGGAAGCGCGCACCCGTCCGCATCCGTCACGATGTCCTCCTCACTATGTACTGGAGGCTATCGTGACCATTGCCGTCATCGCCGTCGTCGGCCTGTTCTTCCTCGCAATGGGCATCCACGCCATCGCCGCACCCGCAATACTGGTCCGGCCCTTCGGAATTCGCCTGGATCAGGCGGTGTCCCGCGCCGAAGTGCGCGCCGTTTACGGCGGATTCGGCCTCGCGATGGCGGCCGTTCTGGCTCTCGCCGCATTCCACCCCGGTTCGCTGCGCACAGGCATCACGGTCACCGTCGCCGCCGCCCTCGGCGGCATGGCATTGGGCCGTCTCATGTCCGCCCTGCTCGGCGATCGAACCCCCTTCTACCCCAATTGGTTCTACTGCTTTGTCGAATCCGTCGCCGCCGCAGCCCTTCTACTCACCGACTACCGCTAGGTGATGCATGATCCGATTGCGCAGCAACACCACGGCTTTATCCAGGTGCCCCCGACTCGGTCCACTCCCAGGACCGGATGGTCGGACAGTAGTCGGCCGACATCGAGGGGCCAAGGGTGGCGTCAGTTGTCGGCCGATTCTTCGAATTCGACGACGACCAGGTCGTCGTGGGCGAATACGCTGACGCACAGGCTGTTTCGGTCCAGGGCCCAGCCGTGGTCGCGGCATTCGGACCAGGTTTTTCGGCGCGGGTCGAAGGTGAGTGACCAACCGTGGTCGGTGCCGAGGTGATGGCGGACGGTGTCGACGACCTCGGCGGTGGGCGCGCCGGAGGCGCCTTGGATTTCGAACCTGCGCAGGCAGATCGTCGCCGAGCCGCCACCGCAGCCGCCGTTCTCGTCGGTGCGGACCGTCAGCTCGCTCGGCACGGGGAGAAATTCCCGGCTGGACGGTGTCGAGGCGCGCTGGCCCTTCGTCGCCAGCGCGATTATCGCGTTCGTGAGCACGATGACGGTGCACAGGCCGAGGGTGAGCGCACAACCGATGAACCGCCGAATCGGCGTCGCCGCTGCCGCATCCTGTTCGGCGATCAGCCCCCAGAGGAGTACGACCACAACCGCCGCATTCAACGCGAAGGTGGCGGTCATCAACAGGTCCCGCAGGATCCATCCCTCGAAAACCGCCGCTTCGACGGCCGCGATCACCACCAGGACCGCACCGATCCGAAGACGGGTCCGGGGCGTTCGCGCCACGATCAGCCAGCACACCACGGGTAGGACAAGGACCCATCGAATCACGTTGGCCAGCCTAGGGTTTCGATACCGATCCGGCCGAACACGGGTCGAGCCCGATCCGAAGGGGATGGATCGGGCTCGACGGTTCCGCACGTGGCGGAACATTCAGGGTCGCACGAGGCGACGGGGTGGGCAGGAGATTCGGGCGGCAATGCGGCTGACCACATCGCTCACGCACCCCTCGAACGCAAGACGACCCGGTCCGGCCGTCACCGGCGGGGCGTGTCCGCGCGCGGCCTATCTCCTGGCCCACCACTGGCGATGCGTGGTGCACATCGACAACGGATGGTGCCGCCCGCGGATCGGCGGGCGATAAGTGGCGAATAAACGCTCGCTTATTTGGGAGTGGATGACGGCGAACCCGCGCTGAACAGGCTTCCGATGGTAGGCGGGGTGAGCCCGGCCCGCTGGAAAATTTCCGCGGCCTCCCGGAATTCCCGCTCCGCAGGCCCGATCAGACCGCGGCGCGACAGCACGATCGCGCGCAATGCCATGGCCCGCGCCCGGTCGATCGGATCGGCCGCCTTCGCAAGCAGGCGCAGTGCCGCGTCGGCCTGTTCCTCGGCTTTCGTGAGCTCGCCCGCCTGCAGATACACCTGGGCCAGGCGGGTGCGCGCCCAACCCTCCCAGAGTCGGACACCGTTGCGCTGGGCTGTTCGCACTGCTTCGGTGCCGAGTTCGATGGCCCTGACGTGTTCGCCGCGCATCGACATGGTCGCCGCGTATTCGTGCAGCGCCCAGCCGAGCGCCACCGGATTGGATGTTTCGCGCGCGAGCGCGATCGCCTGTTCGGCGGTGGCCATCGCGTCATCGTATTGTCCTGCCTCGCAATGGGTTCGGGTGACCAGGGCGAGTAGCAGCGCGGTCATCGAGCGGTCGCCGAGCACGCCGGCCAGCCGCAGCGCGTCCGCGAAGTGCGCCCGCGAGGCATCGATATTGCCGAGCCTGCGTTCGGCGATGGCGAGCAGGATGTCGGTGAGCACCGAGAGCCTGCGGTCGGCGTCGTCGCGCACCGGCAGCCGCGCCACCCCGCGCAGATGACGCAGGCTCGCCGCGACCTCGCCGAGCCCGACCTGCAGAATGGCGCCGAGCGCCACCCGGATCCGCCGCTCGATCGCCGGATTTCCGGCGCGGACGGCCGCGTCGAGCAGCGATTCCAGCGCGCCGGCCAGCTCACGCGCCGCGGTTCCGACATCCATCAGCTCGGCCATCACCCAGGCCAGGTCGGCCGCCACCGCCAGCGCCTGCCCGCCGATTCTGGCGGCCTGCTTGTGCAGGGCGATCACCACCGGACGCTCGGTGTCGTTCCACGCCTGCCCGTAGGAGCCGTCGGTGAAGGCGCGTCCCGGTACCGCGGTCGGCACCAGCAGGCGGGTGGTGTTGCTGAAGTCGATGACCCCGAGCAGGTTCTTGACGCTGGCCAGGTAGTACCCGAGCAGCCGCACCAGCACATCGGATTCGTCCTCGTCGGCCACTTCGCGCGCGAAAAGCCGCAGCAGGTCGTGGAATCGGTACCGGCCCGGCGTCGTCGTCTCCAAAAGGCTTAGATCCACCAGGGATTCGCAGACCTGTTCGGCCTCGTCGACTGCGACGTCGAGCATTGCGGCGACCCCCTCCACCGGCAGGTCGGGCACCTCGGCCAAAGCGAGTGTGCGAAAAGCCTTGGCCTGCTTCGCATTCAGCTGGCCATAGCCGAGCCGGAAGGCTGCCTCCACACCGAGTTCGCCGGTGCGCAGCAGCGCGAGCCTGCCGCGTTCGTCGGCGAGCCGGTTCGCGAACGATTCGATGGTCCAGCGCGGCCGCACCGCGAGCCGGGCGCCGACGATGCGCACCGCGAGCGGCAGGTAACCGCAGTGCGCGACAATCGCACGCGCCGCATCGGCCTCGGCCGCGACGCGTTGCGCGCCGAGTATCCGGGTGAGCAGGGTGAGCGCCTCGTCGGCGGCGAGGACGTCGAGGCGGGTGCGCCGCACGGCGGGCAGTTCGGTGAGTGTGGAGCGGCTGGTGATCAGTACCGCGGTGCCCGGCGTCCCGGCCAGCAGCGGGGCGAGTTGGGCGCTGTCCCTTGCGTTGTCGAGCAGCAGCAGCATTCTTTTGCCCGATAACCGGGTGCGCAGCAGCGCGGCGCGCTCGTCGACGGAGGGCGGAATATCGCCCTCCGGCACGCCGAGCGCGCGCAGGAAACCGCCGACCGCGTCGCCGGGTGGTGTCGGCACCGGATCGACGCCGTGCAGGTTCACATACAGTTGCCCGTCGGGGAAGTGGTCGCGGATACTGTGCGCGACATGCAGTGCGAGCGCGGTCTTCCCGACGCCGCCCATCCCGCCGACCGCCGAAATCGCCACTGCCCCACCATCATCGGTCAGCTGTGCGGCCAGGGCTTCGACGATATCCTCGCGCCCGGTGAAATCGGCGATATCGGGCGGTAATTGGGCGGGCGGCGGTTCGGCCTGTCGCGATGGTGTTCCCGGCGCGGGCATTTCGGCGCGAAGGATCTTTTCGTGTACCGCGGTGAGCTCCGGGCCCGGCTCGACGCCGATGCCCTCCACCAGCGCCCGGCGGGCGTGCGCGTACGCGTCGAGTGCCTCGGCCTGGCGGCCGCTGTGATACAGCGCTGTCATCAACAGCGCCCGGAACCGTTCCCGCAGCGGATACACCTCGATGAGCGGACCCAGTTCGGTGACGGCCTCCGCATCGCGCCCGATCTCGATATCGAGCGCGAGCCGGTCCTCCAGGATCGCCAGCCGCCACTGTTCCAACCGGGAACGCTGCCGCTCGGCGAACGGGCCCGGCAGCCCGCTCAGCGCCGGCCCGCGCCAGGCGGACAGCGCCGCGACCAGCGCGTCGCGCGCTGCGGCCGGATCGCTGGGTCGCAGCCGCTGCGCGGCCGCGACCAGCCGCTCGACCTCCGCGACATCGATCGACTCCGGCGGGATACGCAGCGCGTAGCCGTCGCCGACCGAAACCAGCAGCGTCGACCGGCCGCGCGCGGCGCGGTCGGGTTCCAGCGCGCGCCGCAACTGAGCGACATGGGTGCGCAGTGCCGCGATGGCCCGCGGCACCGGCTGGTCGCCCCAGATCGCCTCGACCAATTCCGCCGCCGCCACCGCCTTGCCGACGCGCAGCAACAGCACAGCCAATACGGCGCGCCGCTGTGGTGGTCCGAGATCCAGCGGCGCCTCCCCGCGCCAACCCTGAACCTCGCCAAGAACTACGAAACGCAAATAATCGACCTCCCGGACAACGGCAGTTTACGTGCTGCCGGTATATCCGGCTCGTTCATTCACCGACTATTCGTCGTTGATTTCGAGTTCAGAAGTTTAAGGGTTGGTCACCTGTGCTGGCGAGGGGCCGCGCCGACAGAGGGATTGACGTGGATTGTCCGCCCCGTCGGCGCCGCCGTCCCGGATCATCGCAGCGGCGCCTCCTTGAGTGCCAGTTGCTTGCTGCCGCGCAGGAAAGTGACCTCGCGAATCCCCAATGCGTCGTGCAACTTTCCCGCGGGCAGCGTCACCGGTTTGGGCGCAGGCCCGTCGCCCGGCTTCGGCAGCGGATAGGCGGTGGTGGTGCCGCTGTGGAAGGTGATGTTGCCCTCGGTTTTCGTGAACAGTTGGTGCACATGGCCGTTGAGGCAGGTCACCGACGAGAACCGGCGCAGGTAGCTCAGCGCCTGGGTGGCATCGTCAGTGCCCCAACCCCATTCGGGATACATCGCGAACAGCGGCACATGGCTGAACACGATGATGGGCGTATCGCTGGAGAGCCCGGCCACATCCTTTTGCACGAAATCCAGCTGATCCTGCCCGAGATGACCGAGCAGCTTCATATTCAACGTGTTCACCAACCCGATGATGTGCACGCCCGCGATATCGAAGCTGTACCAGCCGTCGCCCCGGGTGCCCGCCCCGAACGCCGCGCGATATTTCTGGCCCGCGTCGTCGATCGAATCATGTTCTCCCGGAACGGTGAACACGTGCGGCGTATTGGTATCCATCAGCATCTGCTTCACCTGATCGAACTGTTCCGGGGTCGCCAGGTGGGTGAGATCGCCGGTGTGGATCACGAAATCCGGTGTGTAGCCGAGTGAATTGATCTGTCCGATGGCCTCGCTGAATGTCGCGGTGACATCGGTGTTCGCCGGGCCGTCGAAGCCGAGGTGGCTGTCGCTGATCTGCGCGAAACGCAGATCCGGCCGGGCGGCGACGGCGGGCGGTGCGCCGGCGATCTGTGAGATCACCTCGCCGCCGATCACCGAAAGTCCCACTGCCGCACCGAACCACGCGGAATGGCGCAGCAGCTGGCGCCGGGTCATCGCATGCGGGTCGCGCGGGTCGTAATCGTTGTCCTCGGCGATCATTTGGTCACCACCACGGTGCCGTGCATGAACGGATGAATGGTGCAGATGTATTCGTAGGTACCGGGTTTGGTGAACGTGAAGGTGTATGTGGCGTTGGTGCCCATGCCGGGGGAGTGGAAGCTGGCATCGTTGGCGGCGACGGTGTGTGGCTCCTCATCCTTATTGGTCCAGGTCACCGTGGTGCCGGCGGGCACAGTGAGCTTCGCGGGCGCGAATGCGAAGTTCTGGATGTTCACCGCGTTGGCCGCGGTCGGCGCGGCGCTGGGACTTGTCGCGGGGCTGGGACTTGTCGCGGGGCTGGGACTTGTCGCGGGGTTGGGGCTTGCCGCGCCGCTCGGCGCCTGCGCGACGGTCGCCGTGGGCGGGGCCATGCCGGTCATCCCGTGGCCCGGGAATCCCGGTGTCGGACCGGCGGTTTGGTGGAAGTCGATGGTGGGCGCCGCATCTTTGTCCGGCGTCGATCCGCCGCCGCACGCGGCGATGAGCAGCATGCTCGATGCGCCGAGGAATGCGGCGGCGGCGATCCGTGATCGGGTGCGAACGGGTGTCATGTCACCTGGTCTCCAGCTCTGTGCTAGGGGCTCGGTCCGCGCGCGGACCTCTTGGTGACAGATATGAGCGGGTGTTACACGGCGGTCATGCGGGTTTGGCCGGTGCGAAAACCTCGATCACGCCGGCGTTCTCGCGGACCTGCAGCTGCGGCAGCGGCGCCGGGGAGACGGGCAGCTGGTGGGTGAGCACCTGGCCGGTCACCGTGAAGGAGGTGGAATGGCACGGGCAGCGCAGCCTGTCGTCGCCGCTGTCGAACCACAAGCGGCAGCCCTGATGGGTGCACACACCCGAGACACCGACGATCGCGCCGCGCACCCTGCGCACGAATCCGGTCACGGTGCCGACGTCGAAGGGGCGCGTCATGCCTTCCGTCACATCGGAACTCGCCGCGACCGCCAGCCAGGTGCCGTTGGTCGGCACCAGCGATGCCGCGACCTCCCGCGACGGTCCCGGCGACGCGGTGACGACCCGGTCGGCTACGACCCCGGTGGCCGCTGCCGCCGCCGCGATCGAGGTTCCCGCGATGAACTGCCTGCGCCTTCCGCTGAATCGCTTGACCGGCAACGTATCCGGCGGATCGAGCGACTCGGCCAATCGGTCGCCGAGCCGGTCGACGAAGTCCGGGTCCGGTGTGTCGTCACCGCGTGCGGCCCGCAATTCGATTGCGGCCCTGAGCTCCTCGGCCTCGGCCGGATCGGGCCGGAAGTCGTGCGGCCTGCGCCCGCGCAGCAGTGCGCCGACGTATCGGCGCATATCCCGCTCGCTCATCTAACCCATCTCCTCGACCTTTGCCGCCATCCGCAGCGCCCGATGCTGCAGTACCCGTGCGTTGACCATGGTGACGCCGAGCTCGGCCGCCGCCTCCTTGATCGAATATGCCTGTAGGAAGCGCAATTCCAGGATTCGACGGTAGCGATCGGGCAACCGTTCCAGTACCTTCCGCGCGCGCTCCGGGGCGTCGCTCACCACCGGATCCGGCTCGTCGGTCATCGGCAGATCCGTCTCGATCGCGGTGAGTTCGACGCCGAGGCGCTGGCGCCAATGTTGCGCCAGCACCGTTTTCGCGGTGGCGCGCAGGTAGGTCCGCACCTCGGGAATGCTCGCCGAAACCCGCAGCGGGCGCAATGCCGCGAGGAAAACCTCGGCGGTCAGGTCCTCGGCATCGGGCCGGTTGCCGACCTTGGCGAACATCAACCGGTACACCCAGCCGACATTATCCTGGTAGACCGCGTTCCAGTCGGCGTACGCATCCGCCGCCACCACCCGCAGCTCTCGCCCGGGTCTCGGGTCCGGCGTGCTCCCGGACCGCGCGTGTCCCTGCATGAACAGTGCCCTCCGAAGGTACGTCTGGACCAGCTGACCGGTCCTTGGGCTGGTACCCATGGGAGTTACACGGTGTCCGGGGCTCGGCCGTTCAGCGGAGAATCAGCTGGTTGCGGGAATTCCGGCGCGGCGGATGGCGGAAGGCGTTGTGCCCCACCAGCGTCGGCAGCATCGAGTGAAGGTTGCCTGTTCGGCGAGGCCGATCAGGGACGCGACCTGGCTCATCGGCATATCGGTTGTGGTCAGGTAGCGGCGGGCGGCGTCGCGCCGGGTGTCGTCGAGGATCACCGCGAAGGAGGCGCCCTCGGCGGCGAGGCGGCGCTGTAGCGTACGCGGATGAATCATCAAAAGCCCTGCCACACTGCCTATTTCGGGCGGCGAGGTGCCGAGGAGCTGCTGCACGGCGGCGCGTACCTGCGGGACGATGGAGGCGTCCCGGCCGCCGGATTGCTGGGCCAGAAATGCCATCGCCAGCCGATGCAGCTTCTCGTCGCCACCCGAAAGTTGCTGAGTGGCCAGGCTTTTCGGAACTCTGAGGGCGGTCGCCGGACGTTCGATACGCACCGGCGCACCGTAGAAATCCTCGTATCTCGTGAGCGCGGTGAGCGGGCGATACGACAGTTCCACCGAGCGCAGTCCGTAATTCTCGGTGACCAGGCGCTGAATCATGTGGTGCACGAACGCGAGTCCCAGATCCATGCCCTGCACTTCGGGCGGCAACCCCGGCGTCAGGCCGTACTGGATCGCGATCACGCCGCGATCGCCGTACGGGTCCGGTTCGACGGAGACTTTGATGGACCGCGCGTGCAGGTACAGATACCGTGCGGAGCATTCCAGCACGTCGGCCAGCGTCGGCGAATTCCGGATCGCCAGGGCGAGCGGCCCGAGCATGTCGAGATCCTGCCGCTCGGCAATGCGCAGGCCGAGGTCGGGGCAGCGCAGCCGGCGGGCGGCCAGCTCGAGCACCGCGCCCACCGCGCGGTCGGGGACCAGCAGGTCGTCGGTGTCGAGTGCGGCGAGCGGCAGCCCGCACGCCGCGGCCAGTTCCTCGGCGTTGCCGCCCAGCTCCGCGACGGTGGCACGGAAGCCGCGCAGGCCCGCCGATCGAATCACCGTCATGTCGTCCAGAATCAAATAGTTGTCGCGCAAAGTCAAGAATGGTGCTTGACATGCTCGCACACTTGAACCATGACCGAACATCTCGACGTCGTGATCGTCGGCGCAGGCCTGTCCGGAATCGGTGCCGCCTACCGGCTGCAGACCGAATGCTCCGGTAAGTCGTATGCCATTCTCGAAGCTCGCGATTCGATGGGCGGCACCTGGGATCTGTTCCGCTATCCCGGCGTTCGGTCCGACTCGGATATGTTCACCCTCGGCTATCCGTTCAAACCGTGGCGCGACGCCAAATCCATTGCCGACGGCCCGTCGATTCTGCGGTACATCAAGGAAACCGCCGCGGAGAACGATATCGACCGGCACATCCGGTACGGCACGAAGGTGGAGGCGGCCGACTGGTCCTCCGAAAATGCCCGCTGGACACTGACATTGGCGCGCCGCGACGATTCCGGTGCGGTGGTACGGAGCGAGCTGACCTGCAACTTCATCTACGCGTGTGCGGGCTACTACAACTACGAACGCGGATACTCGCCCGAATTCCCGGGTGCGGCAACGTTTTCCGGTCGCATTGTGCACCCGCAGTTCTGGCCGGAGGATCTGGATTACGCGGGCAAGCGGGTGGTGGTGATCGGCAGCGGCGCCACCGCGGTGACCCTGGTCCCCGCCATGGCGGAGCAGGCCGAGCTGGTGACCATGCTGCAGCGCACACCCACCTGGATCAGCGCCGTGCCCGGCCGCGACAAGCAAGCCGACCGGATCCGGGAACTGCTGCCGCCCAAGCTGGCCCACCGCGTGATCCGGACCAAGAACATCCTGTTCGGCATCGGCTTCTACCAGTACTGCCGTCGCCGTCCAGAAGCGGCGCGAAAGCTGTTGACCGGCTTGACGACTCGAATTCTCGGCGACGAAAAGCTGGTCGCCGAACATTTCACGCCGACATACAACCCGTGGGATCAGCGCCTGTGCGCCGTCCCGAACGCCGACTTCTTCAAGGCCATGAAGAAGGGTAAGGCGGAGGTTGTCACCGACCGAATCGAAACCTTTGTGCCAGAAGGGATCCGGCTCGAATCCGGGCGCACGCTCGCGGCGGACGTCATCATCACCGCGACCGGGCTGGATCTGCTCGCCTTCGGCGGTATCGGACTCCGGGTGGACGGTAAGCCGGTGACCCTGTCCGAGCGATTCGTCTGGCAGGGCACGATGCTGTCCGGCCTGCCCAACTTCGCCATCTGCGTCGGCTACACCAACGCTTCATGGACGCTGCGCGGCGACCTGACCTCGCGGCTGGTGTGCAAGGTGCTGAACTATATGGACCGCAAGGGTTTCGCCGCCGTCGTGCCCGAGCCCAAGGGCAAACTCACCGAACATCCGCTGCTGGATCTGACCTCCGGCTATATCCAGCGCTCGATCGGCGATTTCCCGCGCCAGGGCAGCAGGCATCCGTGGAAGGTGCGGCAGAACTATCTGCTCGATTCGGCCACCACCATGCGCACCGACCTGAGCAAGACCCTTATGCCGGTGCCGCGTTCAGGTGTCCGGGAGCCGGAGCTGTCCGCGGCGCGATGATCAATTGCCCGGCCGGGGCGTCATCGTGAACTAATCTCAGCGAAGAGGGTCGCGCGGCGACCCCCGACCGGAGGAGCAGGTGCGTGGCGGACAACTGGAACGACAAGATCATCGCGGAATTCCACGCGAACGGGGGCAAGGTCGGCGGCCCCTTCGCCGGGAAGGATCTGCTGCTGCTCACCAGCACCGGCGCGAAATCCGGTCTGCCGCGGACCAACCCGCTGGCCTTCATCCGCGACGGCGACCGTGTCGTGATCATCGCGTCCAAGGCGGGCGCGCCCACCAACCCGGACTGGTACTACAACCTGCTGGCCAACCCCGAGGCCACCGTGGAGATCGGCACCGAGCGGTTCCGGGCCACCGCGACGCCGATCACCAGCGGGCCGGAACGCGACCGGCTCTATGCCGCAATGGTTTCCGTCATGCCCGGATTCGCGGACTACGAGAAGAACACGACCAGGGTGATTCCGGTCGTGGTGCTCGAACTCGAGAAGGACTAGCTCGGCCGTCCGGTCGGAGCCGACGCGCGAGGTTCGGTGTCGCGCGCGAGGATCGCCTGCTCGACCTCGACGACGGCGGTGCGGATGACATTGCCGTATTCGTCATCGGGGAGTTCGTCGAGGCCGGTGCGTGCGGCGGCGAGCTGTTCGGCCGCCGCGTCGAACGAGCCGAGACGGCGGTAGTTGTCGGCCAGATTCAGGTGCAGCGAGGGGTAAAACCCGCGCACGCTGAGTGATTCGTGATACCGCTTGGCGCGCTCGTCGGTGAGACTGTCCGCGGCGTCGAGGGCGCGGATATCCCAGGCGAGTGCCTGCGCCGCATCGTCGTACAGGTCGGCGAGGTAGTGTGCGAGCGCGCAGCGATGCAGCGGATCGCCTTGCGGCCTAAGGGTTTGCCAGATCTCGTTGAGTTCGCGTCGCGCGGTGTCGGGGTCGCCCTCGCGGCCTCGGGCAACCGCGTTGGTGATCGCGGCCATCGTGGCGTCGGATTCGGTTGTGACAGTCATGATTCTCCTTCGTTGTTGCGAATCGGCATGGCCAGCGTGGTTAGCTCGCCGTCGGTCGCGGAACGGACGACGACCGGTTGATCGGCGGCCGAAATATCAAGCATCACTTCGGGTCCCAGTGCGGTGGAGACGGCCGAACGCAGCAGTGCCGAATCGAAGGTGATGTCGATACTCGGGCCGGTGACAGTGGCGGGCAGCCGCCCGGCCTTGCCCGCGGTGAGTGACTGCGTCGCCTCGTCGATCGAAAAGGGCACGGGCCCAAGGGTTTCGGTGGCCTCGATGAGTAGCTCGCGGGCCAGCACGACGCGGGTTCGCACCGGAGCCAATGCCGTGAGCATCGCTCGATAGTCAGGGAAGGGTTCGTCGATCACCGTGCACCCGCGGGTGGCCGAACCGTCGGTCACCAGCAGTTCGGTCTCGCGCCGGTCCAATTCGACCTCGGGAACCGAGCGTAGCCAGGCGGTGATCGCCGCGAGCTCGCCCGCCGCCACCACCAGCGTCCAGGCGTCTGCGGCGGACGGTCGTGGCGCGATGCCCCGGGTGGACAGCCGGTAGCGATCGGTCGCAGTCAGTGTCAGCGAATCGGCGGTCGCTTCGACCAGAATTCCGGTCAGCACCGGTATTTCGGGGTCGCGCGCGGCCGCGGGCCACACCTGTTCGATGGCGTGGGCCAGGGCGGGACCCGGCACTCTTATGCGGTGTCGTGCCGCCGAGCCGAGCAACCCCTTGAGCGTGGGCGCGAGCTCCGCCGCAATGCGCGCCTTGCGGGCCAACTCCGCGACATGATCGTCGAGCAATTTCTCGGCATCCGCAGCGCTTCCGGTCAGAATTCGCGCGACCTGTTCCAGGGGCAGCCCGATCTCGCGGAGCTGCCGAATGAGCACGGCCCGTTCGCGCTGCGATTCGGCGTAATACCGATAGCCGGTCGCCGCGTCGACCCGCGCGGGCGCCAACAGGCCGCAGTCGTCGTAGAACCGCAGTGCGCTCGGCGTGAGCCCGCACGAGCGGGCCAGCGCACCGATGGTTATCAGCTCGTCAGTTGCCACATCGACATTCTGGAGCTTCAAGTAACTCGAAGGTCAAACGAATGCCGGGGCCGGATTTCGACACACCCTTCGAAACCCGGCCCCGGACTTACTCGATCGGGCGGCGGAACGGCCGACTGGGCGCCGTCCCGGTCCCGCACCGTCGAGGTGAACGGGCGCGCCTCGGATTGCCCGTCACTTCCCGGACGATGACGCGGCGTCATCGGCGCGTCATCGTCCATTCAATCCGGTGCCGGGGCATTTTCGAATAGGCCACCGTCACAGTGGTTTTCGCGGCGTTCTGGGCTAATGCACAATCAGGCCGCGCGCCGGGTGTTGGCCAGGACCGCCAGGACGACGACCACTGCCGCCGTAATGACCACACCCGTGGTGGGCAGCCCCGACAGGGTGCCGAAGATCGCGACGCCGAGCGCGGTGCCGGTTTGCCGCGCGGCATTCAGCGCGCCCTGACCGGTGGCCGCGAATTCGAGCGGCACCGCGGCCGACATGTCGGCGATATACGCGGGTGTCGCGAGCGGACCGCCGACCCCGATCAGCACCTCGACCAGGAACAACACCCACAGCGAAGTGCCGCAGGTGCTCAGCACGACACCCCCCGCGAGGGTTACCGCCATACCCGCGATCATCAGCGGCCGCGCGCCGTACCTGGCGACGAGACGACCGGTGAGCGTCGGCACCAGGATGATCGGCACGGTCATCGGCAGGAAGGCCAGTCCGGCGGTGAGTGCCGTCATACCCCTGGCCTCGACCATCCACTGCGACATGCTGAAAAGCAGCCCGTAGTAAACCAATTGGGCGACGATCGCGACCAGTAGATCCACCCGCACCCTGGTGAGCCGCAGCAGCGCGGGCGGCAGCACCGGAGCCGCCGCGCGGCGGTGGGCCGCAGGTAGGGCCGAAAAGGCAAGGGCGGCAACGACGCACGCCGCGATAGGGGAGAATCGGGCCCAGCCGCCGGTCCCGCCGTCGACCAGTCCGAAGGTGAGCGCGGTCAGCGCCAGCACGGTGAGCGAAATGCCGTATTTGTCAAAGGGTTTCGCGATACCGGTGGGATGCTCGCGGAGTCCGCGCGCGGCCAGGAAGGCCAGCAGCGCGATCGGCGGGTTCACCAGGAACACCAGCCGCCAGCCGTCGAGCGCCACCAGCGCGCCACCGAAAACCGGACCGGCCGCGATCGCGACACCGGTGATCGCGATCAGCGCGCCGATCCGCCGCGACCGCACCGCCGTATCCGGGTACAGCACCGCGAGCAGCGCCATCGACGCGGGCACCAGGCCGGCCGCCGGGATGCCGAGCAGCGCCCGGCCCGCGATGAGCACACCGACATTCGACGCCGCCGCGCACAGCACGGATACCGCGGCGAAGGCGGCCAGTGCCGCCCGGTACACCCGGCGCGGCCCCCACCGATCCGCGAGCGCGCCGGAGGCGAGCAGCATGCCCGCCAGCACAACGGTGTACGCGTCGACCGCCCACGGCAGTGCCGCCGCGGGCGCGTGCAGTTCGCGCCGCATATCCGGCAGCGCGACATTGAGCACCGTGGCATCCATCGTGATCATGAAGTTGCCCGCCGCGATACCGGTGAACCGAACCGCTGCGCGCCAACGCTTTTCGGGTGCCGCAGGTGGTGCGTCGCGCACCTCGACCAGAGTCATGACCGCTCCTCGTGAGACCGAATCCCCGGCGTGGATTCGCCGGGTCTTCAGTCAATCCGGAGGGCTGTCCGCGAACCAGCGGCAAACCGCGCAGGTAGCGATCACGAATCGAGATCGCTACGTCCCGAATCGGTGCGGGCGGCCTGCGCGCACGCCTCGATCAGCGGACGCAGCCGAGTGCTGTTGCGCTCCAGCAGGATCAGCGCGGTCGGCAGTGCGAGATCGGTCGGCAGGAAGGCGACCTTGCCGCCCCGCAGCTGTTTCGCGTGCTCCGCGTAGACCACCGTCCAACCGGCGACACCAGCGGCGAGCGTGGCCAGGGTATCCTGCAGTGAGCTCGCAGGGCTCAGCTTCGGATCGAAACCTGCTTCCGCACAAGCCTTTTCGACAATGGACACCAGCGACGGGTTGTCCTGTCTCGACACCAGGTACAGCGGTAGTTGGGCGAGCTGCGCGAAATCAGCCCGCGCGGCCCCGGCCATCGGATGGTTCGCGGGCAGCGCCACCACGAGCTCGTCCCGCCACACCGGCACCTGCCTGAGTTCGGCCGGGATATCCAGCTCGCCGCGCGCGAACGCCGCATCCCACTCCTCATCGGCCACCCGCCGCACCCGCTCGGTGATCGGCGCCGACCCCAGCACCAGCTCCAACCCGGGTTCCCGCACCCGGAGCAGCTCCAACACCAGCTCCAGCCGCTGCCCCATCCCCCTGCTCGTCCCGATCCGCAGCACCGTCCCCTGCCGCGTCCGGAATTCCGTGATCCCGGCCTTGGCCCGCTGCTCCGCCGCCAGCACCTCCCGCGCCAACGGCAGAAACGCCGTCCCCGCCTCGGTCAACCGCACCCGCCGCGGCGACCGATCGACCAATTCCACCCCCAACTCCCGCTCCAACCGCGCCACCTGCTGACTCACCGCCGACTGCACGATATGCAACCGCTCCGCGGCCCGCCCGAAATGCAGCTCCTCGGCCACGGTCACGAAATACCTCAACTGCCGCAGTTCCACCCCATCACCCTGCCGGATGCGTCACCGTTCGACGAACCCGGCTCGGGCGCGCTGATCGTGCCACGAGATGTAGGTGGCCCAGGGAGGCCAGCGGCCGGTAGTTCGCCGGTGTCCGGCACAGTTGGATGCATGCGTATCGCGGTTTACCTGGCCCATCCGCGGCCGGACAGCTTCAACCGGGCACTGTTCGACGCCGTAGTCGATGAACTGGCGGGACACGGCGCGGATGTCCGCCCGCACGATCTCTACGCCGAGGGGTTCGATCCCGTACTGTCCGCCGCCGAAACCGACACCGTCGAAGGCGCGACCGTGGACGGCCTCGTCGACCATCATCAGCGCGAACTTGCCGAGCTCGACGCCCTCGTCTTCATCCACCCGAACTGGTGGGGCATGCCACCCGCGATCATGACCGGTTGGGTGCAGCGCGTCCTGGCGCCGACCGTCGCCTACAAACTGGAAACCCCTGAAGCCAAACCACTTTCGCTACTGAATATCAAACGGGCCCTGGTCCTCAACACTTCCGACACCCCACTCGCGCGTGAACAGACCACCTTCGGCGACCCCCTCGAACAAATCTGGACCGCCTGCGTCCTCCCTTATGTAGGCGTCGAAAAACTACACCGAGTCGTCTTCCGCACAGTCAAGGATTCGACCGACGACTCCAGAATCGCCTGGCTCCAGGCCGCCCGAAAGTTGGCCGCGGCTCTTATCGCGTGACACCGAGTTCGGCATCAAGACGTCAGGTTTTGCACTTGCTGTAACAGGTTGACGATCTTCGTAACCGTGTCGAGGTTTCTGAGCGGTTCCGGGATTCGCCGGAGAAGGCGTGCCCATCTGCCAGCCGCGCGCTCGACGTCCGGTTCTGTCCTGTTCAATGCGTCGATAACATCGTCGACATCACCGGGCTCGGCGTCGGGCCCGGTGGCGGTCACGAGTTGCGTCCGGAGTCTCCCCAGCTCGGCAAGCAATTGCTCGAGCGTCGTTGCGAGCTCGTCCGGGTGCGGCGTTCCGCGCATGGTGACCCGTCCGCGCACGGTCCCGGTATTACCGGTGCCTCCGATGTTTCCGGCGACGACCTGACTTCCGCTGATCTCGACACCGCTGTTCGAATGGTCTTTCGGCATAGCACGATCTCCTACTCAGTCGAATTGACGGTGTCCGATGTGTTCACGGACATCGTGCCTGTATTTCCTTGTCCACCAATGTTTCCGGCATTGATCTCAGAGTTGTTGAACACGGTGTATACATTGATTTGTTTGACGATTTCATCAAATTCTGCCGCGGACAACCCCACAGACTCGAGGAAGCGGTGGATGGCATGAACGACTCGGCGCTCCAGAATCTTTAAGTAACGATCGCTGTCCGATATCTGGAGGAGTGTGTTCAGCCGGGTTCCGGCACCCAGTTCCCGCATGCTCGCCGCCGATCCGAAGACCTGTGCGGCTTGCGTTGGTGTCGCCCAGTTGCCGCCCGAAACCCTTGCGGTATCCCGCATTCCTCGGACGACATCCATAAGACGAGTCGGTACCGTCGTCGGTAACAATGCGAAATCGGCTAGCGCTTTCCACATCGCGCGCAGCTCGAGCCATGTCGGAGGTAGATCGACGAGACGATGCTCTGGAGCGATCGGTGGCAAAACGAAGCCGAACCATTCCAGGACCAAGATTCGCTCGTCACAACCAACGTGGAGGAAGCCCGATACGGCGAGCTGACGTGACCAGCCCTCGAGACGAAAACATTGGTAGTACCGCAACCATTCCGGAGGCTGGTTCGCCAGATCGCGCCAGTTCTCCTCCGTTAGTTCTGGATCCATTCCGGCCGTCAACTGGGCCAGGAGGTGCCCGGCTTCGGGGATGTAGGGAAGACTGTTAGCCGACAGAACTGCGAAGTTGGTGATACGGAGATCCGCGAACCGCTGGCCCGGCGTCAGATGTGGCGCCTTTCTCAGCGTTGCCAGATCCTCGGAAACGAACTGGTACAGATCATGGGGTTCGAACCGCGGTATCGGACCCTCCGAATCGGTGCTGCGTGGTCGGAGCTCAATGGCCGCCGACCATGACCTGGCACGTATGCCTGCTCCGACAAATGGGTTTCCGCCTCGATAGACTACGACCTCGCCGGAGTTTCGTTGATTTCGGCGAGTTCCGTTGTGCGCTATTCGTTGTAGTCGATCCGAGTACCGTCTGCAGGCTTTGACAAGAGATTTGCGCGGTGGCACGTTCGCGGGGTAGTTCCCGAACGAGTACCAGATGTCGACCGTTCGTCGCGGCAGATATTGCTTTGCGACAAGGGCGCCGTACATCGCTATCGTCAGCACACCGAGACCCATGATGAACAGGGCCGCGCCGATCGATGAGACCGTCGACTTGTCCGAAGACGCCATCGCGACTGGAATCAGTACGAACGCTGGGATGGAAATCCAGACAATGGACAAGAGGGACCACAGGAAAGCCGTTGCCCACCAACGCTGTCGGTTCGTCGCCAGGGCGTTGGCGAAACGTGAATCGCTGGTGGCGAGTGCGACGCGAGTCACAACCACCGAGAAAAATCGCCAGACGAGTCCAGAGACAAGCCATGCCACCACCAACGGAAACGCGATGACCGTCAGCATGGTGATGAGCACCAGCAGGATCGTGTTGATTGTGCGGCGGCGAGATTGGGCGACCAGTGCCTCGCCCAGCACGACTTCGGCCCGCACGCCTGGAGACGGAGGTATCGCTCGTTTCGGCTCGCCGAGGAACTCGTCGATCAACACATCGGCCAAGACATCGTCGAGATGTACTGCTGATGCGAGAAACCTGGTCGCCTCGTCGTCCAACTGGCCCATCGGGAATTGCCGCGCCGGTTGTTGCGCTTCGGCAGAAAGGCTCGCCCCCATTTTTCCCCTCACCGCATCGAAATCGATTGGCGCACAGAGGGTATCAAAGCGAGCGGGATGGGACGCGGGTTTCGCCCGACTCGAAGGCCCGATCGGGTGTTGGTTGGCATGGAGCTCGGCAACGCGATCGAAGCTGTAGGTGTATCGGCCGGGAGTTCGACGAGTGCAAGTGGGGCTGACAGCGTGGCGGGCGTGTGGTGCCGCGCAAAACCCTTGTTTACCAGCACTTTTCGTGTGGGTGGTGAGTGGAGGGTGGGTGGGTGTGGCTCGATTGTTACGGCGGACAACAAATAAATGCGAAAACGCAGTGCGGTGGGGCGGGGTGTCGTATGTTGTGCCGAACAACATTCGCTCGACCCCCGGTGCGCCGGGGCGGTAGTTCCACGAAAGGCCCACTCATGCGTAAGGGCGTACTCGGCGTCGCGGCCGTCTCTGTCGCGGTACTCGCTTCGTTGACCGCGTGCGGTAACGACAACAAGGATTCCGGTAGCAAGGCGCAGGTCGGGGTGATCCTGCCGGACAGCAAGACCTCGGCGCGATGGGAGACGGCGGACCGGAAATACCTGCAGCAGGCGTTCGATGCCGCGG
Organism: Nocardia sp. JCM 34519.1; assembly: GCF_020361265.1. Taxonomy (NCBI): domain Bacteria; kingdom Bacillati; phylum Actinomycetota; class Actinomycetes; order Mycobacteriales; family Nocardiaceae; genus Nocardia; species Nocardia sp. JCM 34519.1. The sequence continues at coordinate 283,041 of NZ_JAIRBR010000008.1, read as the reverse complement.
GCATCAAGGCCGATATCCAGAACGCGCAGGGCGATAAGCAGGCGTTCCAGACGCTCGCGGACCAGATGATCACCAGCGGGGTGAAGGTGCTGATGATCACCAACCTGGACAGCGGCACCGGTAAAGCGGTGATCCAGAAGGCGAAATCGCAGGGCGTCACCGTAATCGATTACGACAGGCTCACTTTGGGCGGCGGCGCGCAGTACTACGTGTCCTTCGACAATGTGAAGGTCGGCAAGCTGCAGGGCGAGGGCATCGCGAAATGCCTGACCGACAAGAAGATCGTCAAACCCGTTGTGGCATACCTGAACGGCGCCCCGACCGATAACAACGCGACGCTGTTCAAGAGCGGCTACGACAGCGTGCTGAAGCCGAAATTCGATTCCGGCGAGTTCGTGAAGGGTCCGGACCAGGCGGTGCCGGAATGGGATAACGCCCAGGCGGGCACCATCTTCGAGCAGATGCTGACCGGCACCCCGAATATCAACGGCGTCGTCGCGGCCAACGACGGACTCGGCAACGCGGCCATCGCGGTGCTGAAGAAGCAGAAGCTCAACGGACAGGTCCCGGTCACCGGGCAGGACGCGACGGTGCAGGGCCTGCAGAACGTGCTGGCGGGCGATCAGTGCCTTACCGTCTACAAGGCGATCAAACAGGAGGCCGATGCCGCGACGAAATTGGCCATCGGTTTGGTGAAGGGCGAGAAGGGGCAGACCAACGGAGCGGTGACCGATCCGGAGTCCAAGTCCGACGTTCCGTCGGTGTTGTTGGAGCCCAAGCCGATCTACAAGGAAAACGTCAAGGACGTGGTGGCCGACGGCTACGTCACCAAGAGTGAACTGTGCACGGGTGATTACGCCAAGCTGTGCGCGGACAACGGTGTGAGCTGAGCTCCGCCATCCCTTCCGCGGTTTCGAATGAGGGGGCCGCGGAAGGGATTTCGCACACGCAGTGCCCGCTCTGACCCCTCGAATTCCCAGGAGCTCCACCCATGACAGAGACGCCCGTTATCGAATTACGCGGCATAGAGAAGAGTTTCGGCCCGGTCCATGTCCTGCACGATGTCGGTTTCGCGGCGTACGCGGGCGAGGTGACCGCGCTGGTCGGCGACAACGGCGCGGGCAAATCGACGCTGGTGAAATGCATCGGCGGCATCTACCCGATCGACGCGGGCGAAATCTTGTTCGACGGCAAGCCTGTTCATATCCACAACCCGCGCGACGCGGCCGCGCTCGGCATCGAGATCGTCTACCAGGATCTCGCGCTCTGCGACAACCTCGACGTCGTACAGAACATGTTCCTCGGCCGGGAGAAGAAGCGCGGCATTGTGCTCGACGAGTACGCGATGGAGGAGCTGGCCGGAAAAACATTGGCGGGCTTGTCCGTTCGCACTGTGAAGTCGGTGCGTCAGCAGGTGTCCAGCCTGTCCGGCGGCCAGCGGCAGACGGTCGCGATCGCGAAGGCCGTGCTGTGGAACAACAAGGTGGTGATCCTGGACGAGCCGACGGCCGCGCTCGGGGTCGCGCAGACCCAGCAGGTGCTGGAATTGGTGCGCACGCTGGCCGACAGAGGCCTTGCGGTGGTGCTGATTTCGCACAATATGAACGACGTGTTCGCGGTGTCCGACCGGATCGCCGCGCTATACCTGGGCCGGATGGCGGCGCAGGTGCGGACCTCCGACGTGACGCACGCGCAGGTCGTCGAATTGATCACAGCCGGGCGCAGCGGGAACCTCGGCCTGGACGCAAACGGAGTTAAGTGATGGCTGCCGTGTTGACCGAAAAACCCACGGCCGCACCGGTTTCGGAGATGATGAACAACTACGTCGGCCGGGTGCGCAGCGGCGATATGGGGGCGTTGCCCTCGGTGCTCGCGCTGATCGTGCTCTCGGTGGTGTTCTGGATCGCGCGGCCGGTGTTCATGTCCCAGGCCAATTTCGCGAATCTGTTCACCCAGGGCGCGGCCATCGCGGTGATCGCGATGGGCCTGATCTTCGTGCTGCTGCTCGGTGAGATCGACCTGTCCGCCGGATTCGCCAGCGGTGTATGCGCGGCCGTGCTCGCGGTGTTGCTCACCGACAAGGGCTGGCCCTGGTATGCGGCGGTGCTGGTTTCGCTGCTCACCGGGGTGGTGATCGGGCTGACCATCGGCACCATCGTGGTGCGGATCGGGATACCGTCGTTCGTGGTGACCCTCGCGGCTTTCCTTGCGCTGCAAGGGGTTGCGCTGAAGATCATGGACAACGGGCGCAATATCTCGATCCACGACAATACGGTGCTCGCCATCGCGAACAAGAATGTGCCGCCGATGCTCGGCTGGATCATGTGGGTGTTGCTGGTCGCGGGTTTCGCGGCCGTGCAATACCGGAAGTACACGGCGCGAACGAAACTCGGGCTCACGGGGGAGACCGGCTCGGTGATCGCGGTGCGCATCGCGGTGGTGGCCGTGGTGACGGGTGTCGCGGTGCTGGTGCTCAACGGTGAACGCAGCCGCAATCCGGAGCTGCATTCGCTCAAGGGTATGCCGATCGTGGTGCCGCTCATCGCGATACTGCTGCTGGTATGGACCTTCGTCTTGAACCGCACCGAATTCGGCAGGCATATCTACGCGGTCGGCGGTAATACCGAGGCGGCGCGCCGGGCCGGTATCGCGGTGAACCGCATCAAGATAACCGCGTTCGTGCTGTGCTCGACCATGGCCGCGGTCGGCGGGCTCATCGCGGCGTCGCGGGCCAATTCCGTCGATCCGAATACCGGCGGCAGCGATGTGCTGCTCACCGCGGTCGGCGCCGCGGTGATCGGCGGGACCAGTCTGTTCGGCGGGCGCGGGCGGATGCGCGACGCGGTGCTGGGCGCCGCGGTGGTCGCGGTGATCAACAACGGAATGGGCCTGATGGGCTACAGCGCGGGCACGAAATTCGTTGTGACAGGATTCGTCCTGCTGCTCGCCGCCGGTGTCGACGCGCTGTCGCGCCGCCGCGCCATGCAGCGCTAGCGGCGGCCGAGGAGCCAGGCAAACCACCAGGAAGGTGATCCGAATGCCGTCCGGTGCCGAAGACCGGTGCGGCTGAACAATATTCGCGGAGAGGGGATGACACGATGCGCGCGGCGCCATCACCCGAAGAGATCCGCAGGCAGAATCTGGCGGTGCTGCTCAGGCATGTGCACAGCGGCGGACCGGTCTCCCGCACCACCCTCGCCGAACGCATGGGGGTGAACCGCAGCACGATTCTCGCGCTCACCGCCGATCTGGTCGCGGCCGGACTGGTCAGGGAGGAACTGCCGGGCCAGACCGGCCGGGCGGGGCGGCCATCGCTGGTGGTCCGGCCGGAATCCGAGCGGGTGTACGTGCTCGCGCTCGACGTCGGCGCCGACCGGCTGGCGGCGGCCCGGGTGGGGCTGGGCGGAATTGTCCTCGACCGCACCGAAACCGCGAGGCCCAGTGGCACTTTCGATCCGGAGGACGTTATCGAGACGCTGGCCGGGATGGCGCGGGCGATGCTCGACGGGAATGCCCGCTGCCTCGGCGCGGGCGTCGCCTTCTGCGGCATGGTGCGCCAGGAGGACGGTGTCGTCCGCTACGGCCCGAATATCGGCTGGGTGGATGTGCCGTTCGGCGCGGCTCTGTCCGAACGGCTCGGCGTCGGGGTCTCGGTCGGCAATAACGCCAACCTCGGCGCGCTGGCCGAGCGGGAACGCGGCGTCGGGCTCGGCCTGCAGAACCTGATCTATCTGCACGGCGATGTCGGCATCGGCGGCGGCATCATCGTCGGCGGGCAGCTGCTCGGCGGCGAGGGCGGATACGGCGGCGAGGTCGGGCACATGATCGTGAATCCGGATGGCAGGCCGTGTGCCTGCGGTTCGCGCGGCTGCCTGGAGGCCGAGGCGGGTGAGCTCGCGCTGATCGCGGCGGCCGGTCGCGACGATCTAGCCGGACGCGCGGCGGTCGAGGCGATCGTGCAGGCGGCCGCGTACGGCGATGTCACCGCGCGGGATGCGCTGCATCAGGTCGGCGATTGGCTCGGCAGGGGCGTCGCGAACCTGGTCAATATCTTCAATCCGTCGATGGTGGTGTTCGGCGGTGTGCTGCGCCAGATCTATCTGGCCTCGGCGGCGCAGGTGCGCAGCCGGGTGGCGCTCGACGGGTTGCAGGCGGTGCGCGAGCGGGTCCGATTGCGGACGTCGGCGCTGGTCGGCGACGCGACGCTGATCGGTGCCGCGGAACTGGCCTTCGCCGAGGTGCTTTCGGATCCGCTGCAGACGCTGGCCAGGATGACGGGTTCGTGATCGGCGGAAGATCAACTGTCCGATTATTATTCGACTGCGCCGTTCAGGGGGCCGTCGGAACGGGCGAGTAGCTAGCTGAAGGGGTTACCGATGGACAGGCCGGCCTGGGCGCCCGATGGCGTCGATATGCGGCAGGCGAGCCCGGCGCGCATGTACGACGCGCTGCTCGGCGGCTCGCACAATTTCGAGGTCGACCGCAAGGCGGCGGAGATGGGCAGGCAGCTGGTGCCCGATCTGCCGCGGCTCGCGCTGAGCAATCGCGCGTTCCTGCGCCGGGCGGTGCGGTATTTGGCGGAGGCCGGGGTGCGGCAGTTCGTCGATATCGGTTCGGGCATCCCGACCGCGGGCAATGTGCACGAGGTGGTGCAGGCCATCGATCCGGAGATCCGGGTGTTGTATCTGGATATCGATCCGGTCGCGGTGGCGCACGCCAAGGCGATTCTGCGCGGTAACGAGCGGGCGGCCGCATTGGAGGCCGACCTGCGCGACCCCGCGGCCCTGCTGGTGAAGGTGCGGCAGTCCGGGCTGATCGACTTCGGTCAGCCGGTCGGATTATTGCTGGTCGCGGTGCTGCACCTGCTCGCCGACAACGACCTCCCGGCGCGGAAGGTCGCGGAACTACGCGATGCACTGCCCGTGGGCAGCTATGTGGCGATTTCGCATCTGACCTCGGCTTCGCGGCCGGAGGACGCCGCAAAACTGGGCGCAAACGCCGCGAATGTGGATCGAATCGGTATCCACTTCCGGGATCGGGACGGCATCGCGGCTATGTTCGATGGATGGGACTTGGTCGATCCCGGCGTCGTGGAATTGCCGGCATGGCGGCCCGAGTCCGAACGCGATCAGCACGAGGCGCCGGGCCGTTCGCTCGGGCTGGCCGGGGTCGGCCGCAAGAACTGAAGCCGATGTCCACCCGCTCGGTCCTCGCCAGGTATCCCCGAGCAGGGGGTGTCTGACCGGTGGGCGCGCACGAGGTCGCGATGCGCTGGGCCGATGCGCTCGACGGTGTCGTCGCGCCGACGTTGACGCGGACCCAGATCGAGGCGCTGCTCGGCGGGCTCGCCGACGAGCTGATCGCGGCGGTGCGCGGAACGGGTCCGCTCACGGCCGCGCACACCGCCGCGGTGGCGCTGGTCGCGGCCAATTACCGGGATCCGGTGGCGGTGGGCCGATCGATCCGGATCATCTGCGACGACATCGCCGAATACGTGTGCCGGGATCGAGCCGATTGCGACGCGGTGCGCGACCGTGCGCTGACGGTGGCCGCGGAATTCGCCGCCGGATTCACCGGCGCGCTGCGCGCGGTGGCGCTGGCCGAACAGGAGACCACCCTGGTGGCGACGTTGGCGGCGGCACGGGAGGCGGAGGCGCGTCGGCAGCTGTCGGAGGCCAGGTTCGCGGCGATCTTCGCGGGCGCCTCGGTGGGCATCGGTACCGTCGACACCGCGGGGCAGGTGCTGGAGGTGAATGCCGCGTTCGCCGAAATGCTCGGTCTCCCAGCCGAATCGATGCCGGGTCGCGCGGTGGCCGAGCTGATCGGCCAGGAGAATATCGGCCACGCCTACGGTCAACTGGAGCTCCTGCTCGCCGGGCAGGTGGACCAATTCCGTTTGGAGACAGACCATTTGCGCCCCGACGGGAGTACCACCTGCATCGACCTGTCGATGTCGGCGGTGCGTGACGCCGAGGGGCAGGTGCGCTTCCTGATCGGCGTGGCCGTCGATGTGACCGAGCGCAAACAGCTCGCCGACCGGCTCTGGCACGACGCCAACCACGATATGCTCACCGGCCTGCCCAACCGCGGCCAGTTCTTCGACCGCCTCGCCGCGGCCGAACCCCCGGTCGGCGTGTGCTACCTGGATCTGGACGGCTTCAAGGAGATCAACGATGTCTGGGGTCACGCCGTCGGCGATCAGGTGCTGCGGCTGGTGGCCGACCGGCTGCGCGCCGCGGTGCGCCCGCTCGACGGACTTGTCGCTCGCATCGGCGGCGACGAATTCATCGTGCTGATCGAAAAATGCGCCGGCCCAGGCCAATTGGACGAGGTGACGGCTGAGCTGGCGGCCGCGCTCGCGCCGCGGATGACGATCGGCGACACGCTCGTCACGGTCGGCGCCAGCATCGGTGCCGCCTTCGTCGCGGACCGTCCGACCGAGGTCGACGAACTGCTGCACGCCGTCGATACGGCTATGTACCGCAACAAATCCCGGCAGCGCGGGCCCGGTCCGTGGCCGGATCTGTCCGAAAAACGGCTGACAGACGGCTCGTCGGCGCGGGGCCCGGCTGGCACGGTTGGCTGATGACCCTGAACCAGTGGCCGCTGCTCGAACTCAGGCGCTACACTCTGCGGCCCGGCCTGCGCGATGAAATGATCGGCCTCTTCGAGCGCGAATTCATCGAATCCCAGGAGGAATTGGGTATTCGGCTGTTGGGCCAGTTCCGCGACGAACTCGACCCGGACCTGTTCGTTTGGCTGCGCGCCTATCCGGATCTGGCGACGAGGGATACCGCGCTGCCCGCCTTCTACGTCGACGGCGCCGCCTGGCGCGCCAACCGGGCGGCGGCCAACGCGACCATGCTGGATTCTACGAACGCATTGCTTTTACGGCCCGCGACAACGCATTCCGCACTGACGGTCCCGGATACCCGCCCGGGGCGCGGCTCGACCGAAGTCCCGGACACCCGGATCCTGGTGACCGTGTACTACCTCGCCGGATCGCCCGAGGTGTTCACCGACTTCTTCGACGGTTGGGTGCGGCCGATATTCGATCCCGTCGATTCGCCGCCTTCCGCCGCCTACGTGACCGATCCGTCCCCGAACAGCTTCCCGCAGTTGCCGAATCGCCCGGACTCGGTATTCGTCACCTTCACCAGGTTCGACAACCGGACCGCGCTCGACGCGCACCTGAATTCCCTTGCCGGATCGGCTCTTTGGACCGACAAGGTGGTTCCGGAGCTGACCTTGTGGTTGGCCGCGCCCATCGAACGGCACCTGCTCGCCCCTACGGAACGCTCACTGCTGCGCTGAGTCGAGGACGGACAGTAGATGTGCGGTGAGCAGTTTCACCCGCCGGACATGCTGCGGTGTAGTGGATTCCGGATGGTGGATCTCGATGCTCAGCCTGCCGCGGAAAGTGGTGATGATGCAGGTGCCCTCGTCCGGCTTTTCCGGGCGGCGCCCGGTGCGATCGGGTTTACCGATCATGGTCGAGCGGAAATCGGTAATACGGAGGGATGGGGGCATCGGCGGCTCCTGAATGCGACCCCAGTTGGTGGCCAACACGATTCCGGGTATGCGTGGCGGGCCCGCCGCCGAGATGTCCGGAATGTGTAGCGGAGTCTGTTGCACCACACCGGATGCCAGCTCGGTGCATAGGTTTCCGTATATATCGCGGGCGAGTCCGAGCATGGTGGCCGGAGTATTCGGCCCCGGCGCGTAGTTGGCGAAGCCGAGGATATTGGTGCCGTCCGTATAGCCGACCTGCGGGGTGATCCTGGTGCGTAGATCGACCGAGTAGGTGTATATCAGCTCGGGCAGCGGTAGGTTGCGAATCTCGGCCTCGGTCAACAGGATTGCCGCCGATACCAGTGCGTTGATGGTGACCTTCTCCCGATGGCCGACGGCGACCAGCTCGGCGGTTTCGGCCGTGCTGAGGTGGCAGCGGGTCGCACGCGGCAGCACGTATCCGATGCTATCCCAATCTCGCTGTGCGCCAACGTTTTCGGAGACCATGGCGCGCGGCACCGTGATCGGGTTCGAAACCTTCTCGATACCGCGGGCGGCGAGCAGTTCCTCGACCGGGCGCGGATAATCGTGCACCTCGATCGGTATCGGACGGTCCAGCACGATATCGCGGTAATACCCCCACAGCTCGCGCAGCAGAGCCAGCGAATGGTAGGCATCCGCGACGCAGTGGTGCGTCACCAGGGTGACGCTGGCCGAATCGCCGTCGCGCACCACACACACCGTGCTGAGCGCCATCCGCTGGTCGATCACCGCGCCGGTGAGCAGCAGTTCCGGATCGCCCTCGGTCACCGAGATCTCCGGGGCCGGGCCGCACGGCTCCAGCAGCACATATCGGTCGTCAGCCGCCTCCAGATGGGCGCCGAGGATCGGATGGGCGCGCAGGAGGAGTTCGTACGCGCGCGCCAGCGCGGACAACTCCAGTCGCCCCGAAACCCGGACGCAGTAGCCCACGTACACCTCACCGGGAGCGAAAATCTCCTCGCTGGGGGCGAGCGGGCGAATGACGGTCGCCGTCGTCATATCTGTCCTCCACCGATGAGATCGTCCCGGCCGGACTGTTCGTTAAACACGAATCCATCTCGAATTTAGCTCGAATCCGATGCGCTCCTGGGATTTTCGAAAAGGCGTGTTGTTCCGAAAACACTGTCACCTATGGACGCTGTTACACAGTTGTATTCCTCGATCAGCCAAAGCCCGCAGACGCAGCGCAGATAGCGAACGCCCCCGTGGGCGGACACGGTTGCCGGTTTCGGCCAGGAACATGCTGGGCAGATGGCGGACATACTCCCCAGACTGATGTAATGGTCTAGTGCATTTCAACCCTTACGGTGGCGCGGCGGCCGAACTCGCCGTCCGGTTGGTCAACGCGAATCCGAAAGATGCCGTCTGGCAGGTACTTTCGGACGCCAACTACAAACCGCTCGGCCCACTAGACGCGCGCCAGGTGGACCGGCTGCGCCGGTGGACCGTGGAATTGGCGGAGGTGTTCCGCGCGCCGACGGTGGACCGGATCAACGCACTGCTGCGGAAAACGACCAGCCGGCCGTACATTTCGACGCATGACGGCCGGGCGCCGCACCTGCATTTCGCACAGGCCGACGCACCGGTCGACGAGCGGGTGCGGGCGTATACGGCGGTCGGTCTCGCGACGGTTTTCTGCGAGGATCCGGGGCGGATCGGCACCTGTGCGCGGGAGGGGTGCTCGCAGGTATTCGTCGATGTTTCGCGTAACGGCAGGCGGCGTTTCTGTTCGACGCGCTGCTCGACCCGGGTGCACGTCGCCGAATACCGGCGGCGGGCCGGATGATTCGCTCCTAGCGTGTCGCAATAAATAGACATTCGTGTCCGCTATAAGATCGGCGCTCGTACGTCGGGAAATTCACATGCGCGGTGCTGGACGGACCCGTGCTCGGGCCATCTGCCGCGGGACGAACCAGGAGACCGCCGATGGCCTTGCGTGCGCGACTACAGAAGATGGGCTTGCTCGGTGCGGCATGCCTCATCGCCGTCCTGCCCGGGACGGTCGCGCCCGGTTCGGCGACCGCGGTATCCGGTGACGTCCCGCTCGCGCTACCCGCGCTCGGCATGGGCAAATCGCTGACCTTCCCGGGTGGTCAGCACCAGGTGTCGCTGGTGTTGCCGGTACTGCCCGGGCTGTCGCCGACCGCGCTCATCGGCACCATCCAGCTACCGCCGCACGTCGCGCGCGGCACCATCGAGGTCGCCTCGGGCGACCGGCTGGTGGACCGGATCGACCTGCCGATCGGCCCGCCCGCCCCGATCCGGCTGTCGCTGGCCGGGGCCGAGGTGAAGAACAACGCGGTCGCGCTGACCCTCACCTCGTCGCTGCTGCCGGATCCCGGCTGGTGCGTCACCGACTGGTGGGGGCGCCCGCTGACGCTGGCCGACGCGAACGTCGTCTACAGCGGCGAGGAGATCCAGCCGACCACGATCGCCGACTTCCTGCCGCCGATACTGCACAAGCTGACCATGTACCTGCCCGCCAAACCGACCGAGATGGAAAGCAATACGGCGATGTCGCTGAGCACCGCGATCATCGCGCGCTACAGCGGCCAGCCGGTCGTCGTCGAGGTCAGGCGGGTCGTCCCCGACACTCAGATACCCGACCACAACCCGGGCTTTCTGGAACGGCAGGTGGTGATCGGTGAATCCGCGGACGCGGGCCTGCGGTTGACCAATATCGGCCCGGCCCCGGTCCTGCGCCTCACCGGCGACCGGAAAACCCTGCCCGACCAGACCCGGCTACTGACCAGCGACCTGACCAAGGTGGCCATTTCCTCGGGCGCGACGGCCGTTTCGCTGCCGAGCGCGCCGAGGATGGCGCCGGACAGTGTGACGCTCGCGGAGCTCGGACAGACCCAGCTGAGCTCCACCTCGATCGGGCAGGTGCGGGTGGATTTCGGCGCGGACCAGTCCCGGATCGGCAGGCCGGCCCGGGATATGCGGGTGCGTCTGCTCGGCAGCTACACCCCGCTGCCGGAGACCATGAGCGGCTCGATCATGGTGGAGGCCAACGGAAAATACGTGGACGGCTGGCCGGTCGACAGCGGCGGGCGCATCGATCGGTGGATCGATATCCCGAACGCCGATCTCACCCGGTTCACCACGATCTCGGTGACCATGCACCAGACCGGGCTCACCCAGGGCTGCGGTCTGGAGCGGCCGGTGACGCTGACCATCGACCCCGATACCGAAATCACCAGTAAGGCCGCGCTGCCGCCGATTCCGGGCGGCTTCGACGCGCTGCCGCAGGGGTTGCAGCCGCGGGTGCAGGTGGGCATGAAGGATCCCGGCTACGGCGACACCGTGCGGGCCGTGACGATTCTGACCGGCCTGCAACGACTTTCGGTGGTTCCGATGCGTCCGGAGGTGGTGCCGTTCGATCGGGCGGCGAGCGGTGGCGGGCCCGCCCTGCTGATCGCGGCCAGTGGCGGAGTGCCGAATTCGATCGAGCTGCCGCTGGATCCGGAGAACGACGAGCTGACCGTCACCGAGACCGGGACCGGCGGCGAAAAGGCCGTTGTCAGAATAGATCCCACCGTCGCGTTCGGCTCACTGCAGACCACCTGGTCCGGCGGGCGCACCGTGGTCGTCGCCAGTTCGACCAATGCCGCGGGGCACCTGGATCGCGCGCTCGACTGGCTCAACGCCGACCCGGATCGCTGGCAGCAACTGCACGGCGCGGCCCTGTTCCAGGCGGGCGATCGGGATCCGGAATTCTTCGACCCCAACGCCGCACTCGGACTGAGTACGAATACAAAAGCCCCGCAGGAGATTTCGGTGGCCCGCAAACTCGTCATCGCGGGCTCCGCGGTGGCCGCGGTCGCGGTGCTCGCCGGGGTCGTGCTGCTGCTGCGCCGACGCGGTACCCGGTAACGATGTCCGCGCCGACCGAGACGCGCGGCCACGTCCGCGGGACCCTTGTCCGGATCTCGTTGCGGCTGTTGCTGATTGCCGTCGCCACCGGTGTCGCGTTCCGGGAAACCTGGGTGCGGTTGGTGCACGACGCCGCGCACGGCTCCAGCATCGGCCACGCGTACGTGCTGCTGGCGCTCGCGATGCTGGCCGCGATCGGCACCATGCTGCGGCCGCGGCGGGAACTGCCGATCCACGACCGGCAGACCGATGTGATCGTCGGGCTGATGGCGCTGGGCGCGGCGATTTCGGTGCAGGGACTGCTGCTGCCGCGCTACCGCTACCTCTACGAGATGCTGCACCTGGATCTGCTCGCGGCCTGGCTGTTCCTGTTCGGCGCCTGCGTGCTGCTGTTCGGGCTGCGGCCGACGACGCGGTTCTGGCCGACCTGGCTGCTGCTGCTCGCGGTCTTCCCGGTGCCGTACCGGATGGTGCGGACCGCGATCGGCGGCAGCGGCTTCGACACCGGCGTCGCAATGCTGCCGTTCGCGGCCTTCGCCGCGGCGATCGCCATGGGGCGCACCAGGATTCGAGCATTGATCGGCGCGGTCGGCACCCTCCTCGTCGGCGCGGTGGTACTGGCGGCGCTGCGCTTCTTCTGGCCGGACGCGCCGATCTTCGCCTATCAGGCCATCCCCTCGCTGCTCGCGGTGTTCGTGATGGGCCTGGTGATGTACTTCGACGTGCGGCGGCGCGGTCCCTCGTACAAGCCGGTGGACCGGCCCATCGAGCCGTTGAAGGCGCAGCAGGTGCTCAGCGCGGTCGCGGCGGTTGTCGTCGCCGCGTGCGCGCTGACGGTGCTGCCCATCCCGCCCGGTTACGACCGGCAGTTCCCGCTCGTCGCCGGACTGGATCTGAACCGGCCGCACGTGCCGCCCAATGGTTGGACCCTGCTCGCCGAACGCGAATACTCGTGGTCGCACCGGTTTTTCGGTGACAGGTCGGTGCTCACCCGCTATCTGATCCGGGCCGAGCGTCCGAATCCGCAGTGGGACAAGGAATCCCGGCGTCGTCGAGTGGTGGTCGACACGGTCGACGCGCCGGACGGCTACGCGATCGACCGGCTCCCGGAGTTCGTGCTCTACAACCTCAGCCAACCCCGCGTCGGCCCGGCCACCTGGCTCGACCTCGGCAACGGCATCACCGCGCGGCTCAATGTCGTACTGGACGACCGCAAACTGCTCAGCTGGACCTGGCTGAGCTGGAACTGGCGCGACGGGGACCGAGCCGAGCGGGTGAGCCTGATCGCGGCCGACAATCACCTGCCCGATGCCGAATTCCCGCAGCCACAGCCCTCGGTGTTCGGGATCTTCGACAACGTGATCAATATCTTCTTCCGCGGCAATGCGGTGGTGCTCGATTCCGACGCGCACGTGGTCGACGCCGACACCCAGCCCAAGGACCAGGATCTGGTCACCGATCTGGCAAAGCAGATCATCCAGGCTGGGCTGCGCTCGTGAACGGCGAAAGTGATTCGGGCGCAGGCACTGTCGAGCCGGAGTCCGCCTCGGCGCGGGCGCTGCACTACGCCGTGCACGGGCTGCGCGAGAACGATCCGATGATGTCTGCCTCGGTGGCTTTCCTGCCGTGGCAACGCAATACGGCGATCGGCTGCGTACTGCTCGTCGCGGCGTGCGCGGCGTTGCGGCCGATGGGGACCTGCACCGTGCTCGTCGGCCTGTGCACGCTGATCTACCTGGCGGGCATGCTGGATCGGGTCCTGATCTTCAAGCGGGGCATGCCGCGCGACGCCATCATGACCGTCACCGACGAGCGCGCGCTCGCGCTCACCGACGACGAATTGCCGCCGTACACCATCCTGGTCCCGGCGTACGGTGAGCCCGAGGTGGTCGGCGATCTGATCGGCGCGTTGAGCGGGCTGGACTATCCGCGGGACAGGATGCAGGTGCTGTTGCTGCTGGAGGAGGACGACGCCCCGACCATCGATGCGGCCCGCAAGGCGGGGATCGGCGGCGAAATCGACTACGTGACAATGGTTCTGGTGCCCGAGGCGCAGCCGCGCACCAAACCCAAGGCATGCAACTACGGTATGCACCTCGCCACCGGCGACATCGTCACCATCTACGACGCGGAGGACATCCCGGATCCGCTCCAATTGCGCAGGGTGGTCGCGGCTTTCCGGGAATTGCCGGACACCGTCGCATGCATCCAGGCCAAGCTCTCCTTCCACAACGCCCGCCAGAACCTGCTCACCGCCTGGTTCACCATGGACTACGGGTTGTGGTTCGGCTATCTGCTGCCGGGCCTGATGCGCAGCGCGGCGCCGATTCCATTGGGCGGCACCTCGAATCACTTCCAGCGCCGCATCCTGGAGGACATCGGCGCATGGGATCCCTACAACGTCACCGAGGACGCCGACCTCGGCGTGCGGCTGGCCGCGGTGGGTTATTCGACGGCCGTGCTCGATTCGACCACGTTGGAGGAGGCCAACCCGGACCCGATCAACTGGGTGCGGCAGCGATCCCGTTGGTACAAGGGCTATTTGCAGTCGTGGCTGGTGCACACCCGCAGGCCGGTGCGGCTGTGGCGGGAGATCGGGCCGGTGAGCTTCATCCGCTTCACCCTCTTCCTCGCGGGTACGCCGGTGATCGCCTGCCTGAACCTGGTGTTCTGGTTCATCTCGCTGTCCTGGTTCCTCGGACAGCCGAGTCTGATCGGGCACCTGTTCCCGTCTGCGGTCTACTTTCCCGCGCTCGTCGCGCTGATCATCGGAAACTCGGCGACCATCTACATGAATCTGCTTGCCTGCCGGGAGAACAATCGTCCCGATCTGATCTGGGCCTGCCTGACGGTGCCGCTCTACTGGATCATGATGAGCGTCGCGTCGACGAAGGGTTGCTATCAGCTCATCCGGCAACCGTCCTACTGGGAGAAGACCTTTCACGGACTCGGTACCACGGCGGAACCGGAAACCACTGCGGAGGCGGCGAATTGACCGAGGTGGATGCCATGGCACCGGTGGAACGCGACGATCGCGGCAATACCCATCCGGATCCCGGCAACGGCAGCCCGGTGCCGCGCCGAGTGAGCTGGTACGTATTCGGCTCGGCGACACTGCTTTACCTCGTCTTCGGCGTGCTGCTCAGCGTGGGACACGGCTTCCTGATGGGCGACGCGCTCAGCCGGGTGCAGGCCACCGAGGCCGCGCTGTTCAGCCGCGATCCGCACCTTTCGGCCATCGGCTTCGTCTTCACCCCGCTCACCTCGCTGGCGCAGCTGCCGTTCGTCGCGTTCGCGCCGCTGCTGCCGTGGATGACGCACTGGGGTATCTCGGGCGCGCTGATGTCGGCGCTGTTCATGGGCGGCGCGGTGCTGATGATCTTCGGCATCGGCACCGATCGCGGGCTGCCGTGGTGGATGGTCGCCGGGATCACGGCGGCGTTCGCGCTGAATCCGATGGTGGTGTTCTACGGCGCGAACGGGATGAGCGAGGCGCCCTTCCTGTTCTGCCTGTGCTGGGCGATGCGGCGGCTCATCCGATGGGTCCGCACCGATGACGCGCACGATCTCACCGCCTGCGGAATCGCCTTCGGCCTGGCCTATTTGACCCGTTACGACGCGGTCGCGCCCGCGGTCGTCGCGGGTGGGATCGTCTTTGTGCTGACCTATCTGCGCGGCAAAGGCGAACGGAATCGGTGGTATTCGGCGTTCATGGATCTGGTGCTCGTCGGTGCGCCGGGTGCGCTCGCCTTCTTCGTCTGGGCGCTGACCAGCTGGCTGATCACCGGACAGGCCTTCCAGCAGTTCACCTCGCAGTACGGCAACTCGTCGATCCTCGCGCAGTCCGGCGCGCAGGGGGAGGCGGAACTCGCCGCGGCACTGGAGTATTCGGTCGGATCGATCCTCATCCTCGGTCCGGCGCTGCCGATCCTGATCCCGATCGTCGCCGCGCTGGCCTGGCGCAGGCGCGATCCGGAGGTGCTTGTTCCGCTGCTGCTGTGCGGCGCGGTGCTCGGATTCCAGGCGCTGAGCTACGCGAGTGGTTCGACCTTCGCATTCCTGCGCTTCTACGTCGCCGCGATTCCGCTGGCCGCCGTGCTCGCACTGCAGATCACCGCGGCGCGCGGCTTCCCGCCCAGCAGGCGGCCCGGCCGCCATGCCGTAATGTCCGCGCCCACAAGGGCTTTCCCGGCCGGTAAACATGCGGCCCGCCCGGCCGTCGGGCTGCCCGAACTGGCCATGGCGCTGGCCATGTGCCTGATCGCGGTATCGGTGCCGCTCACCGGATGGGGGATGACCAGTCAGAAAATGGCGGTACAGGAGTACGCGCTGAAGGAGGTGCTCTTCCCGGAGCCGGACAATGCCACGCCGTACAACGCCGATCAGCGCCGGATCGCGGCCACCTTCTCCACCGAGCGCAAAATCGCGAATTATCTTGACGCACAGCATTTGCCGCGTGGCGCGGTGTTGATGGACACCGTGTACGGGTTCGCCGTGTCGGCGGCATCGCGGCACCCGGATCAATTCGTCATCCCATCGGACCGAGATTTCGTTCGGGTGCTCAACCGCCCCGCCGAACGCGGCGTGAAATACATTCTGGCGGTGCCGAACGAGGGCCGCGGCACCTCCGACGCGGTGAACCGCCGCTATCCCACCATCTACGAAAACGGCGCGGGCGTCGCGACACTGGCCATGGAAATCCCGAACGACGGTGCCGGGCAACCGAACTGGCGTCTCTACCAGGTGCTCGGCGCTAATTAGCGGATCGTGCGCACGGTGATCAGCTGGTCGACAAGTGACCACAGCGGGTCGTCGGGCCCGACGTCGAGGCTGCACTCATCCAGGCGCGGGTCGGGGACATAGGCCCAGATGAGCGCGCCGTCGACGCCCGCATTGCGGTCGGTGACGAGTTTGGTTTCGAGGTCGCGGCGGCGGTCGAGCAGGCTGCGACAGGATCCGGCGCGCATGCCGACCTCGGCGAGCAGCAGCGGTTTGCCGAGTTCGCGGGCCTGCCGCAGGCGTACCGCGAGCCCGTCGTGGGCATCGCCGGGCAGCGTATCCAGATTCGGCGAATAGTCGTGGTAATCAAGGACATCCAGATGCGGCGAGGCGCCGACGAACCGGTAGTCGTCGCCCGCGGTGCCGCACTGGCCGCCGCCGGTGAACCCGGCGAAGATGAGGCGGCCGGGATCCTTCGCCCGGATGATCGCGCCCGCGTCGTCGATGAACCGCCGCAGCACCCTGGCCGCGTCCGGGGGACAGGTGCGGTGCACCAGATCGCATGCGCCGTTGGTGCAGACGCTGGTCTCGGGTTCGCCCACCAGCTCCCAGCCCGCGAGCACCGGAACGTCGTGCCAGCGTGCGACGGCCGTGCCGACCCAGTCGCGGAAGCTCATCACCGCGCGGCCCGGCTGCGGGTCGGCTCGGGTCCACCCGTCCGCATACCACTGCCGCTGTTTGAACTGCTGGTCGTCGCAGCCGCCGTCCTGTGGTGCGAGTACCGCGATAACCAGTTGCCGATGTCGTTCCGCGGCACGGAAAACGGCGTCGAGCGCGCGGAAATCCAGTGCGTCCGTTGTCTTGTCGACCGCGAGCGCCTGAAAGACGTTGAAACGGGTGAGCGCGTCCGGCGGCAGTCTGCCGAAGTACGCGTCGAGATCGACCTGTGCGCCGCAGCCGTAGTTGAGCGACCAGTTGGTGCCGAGCTGCGGTGCGTCGAATCCGGACGGCCACCACAGCTTGTCGCGCAGCCGGAAACCGTCCGCGGTGGCGCGGACGGCGACCGAGTGATCCGTGCCGGAATCGGATTGCCGATCGCCGCCGCACGCCGGAACCGCCAGCGCGATCAGTGCCAGGGTGGCAACTAACGAGCGAACAGCGAACCGAGTCAAAACTCTCCCGTCTGTGCCGGTGAAACCCGCGACCTCCGATCCCCTAACAGTAGGGTCCATCCGCCACGGTCGAATTTCAGGTGGCTGAATGATTGCTAGCGTGTCGTCCGGTCAGTGCGCGTGCGGCCGATACCGCAGCCCGGCGAGCATCGCCAGCAGGCCGACGACCACCATGAACAGCCAACCGGCCCGGTAGTCGGGCAGTCCGGGATGCGCGGTGCGGGCCAGGATGGCGGTGAGGATGGCGACGCCGAGCGCCGAACTGGTCTGCCTGGCCATCATCGTCGCGCCCGAGCCCAGCGAGAGCTGGTCGGCGGGCAGCAGCGCCGACGCGCCGAACAGCGGCGGCTGGAGTAGGGCGGTGCTCGCGCCCGCGAGGATCGCGCCGGGCAGGAACATCAGCGGGTAGGACTGGACGCCGGCGAACACGATCCACCAGCCGCAACCGATGGCCATGGCGGCCCCGCCGAGCGCGGCCGACGCCGTCGCGCCGAATCTGGCGACGAACCGGCCGGATAGCGGCGAGAGCACGAGGCAGCTGAGCGGAATCGGCGCGATAGCCAGGCTCGCCCGCAGCATCGAGTAGTGCCATACTCCGTTGAGGAACAGGGTCGCGGCCAGAATCATCGCCGCGAAGGCCAGGTAGTAGGCGAAGATGCCGCCGAGTGCGATGCGAAAGAGCCGGTGCCGCAACACAACCGGGCTCACGACCGGATCCGGATGTCGCCGCGCGTGCACCGCGAACAGTCCGGCCAGCGCGATCGCGGCGACGAGGCAGCCGAGGGTGCCCGCCGAGGCGTAACCCCAGTCCGCGGCCTGCACGAAGGCGGTGGTCAGCGCGGCGGTCGCACCGAGAATCATTGCGGCGCCGAGCAAATCGAGTTTCCGATCGGCCTGTTGGCGGATATCCGGCAGTATCCGCAGCCCGATGACGAACGCGACCACCGTGAACGGGACGTTGAGGAAGAAGATCCAGCGCCAGCCCGCCTGCAGCAGCAGTCCGCCGATCACCGGGCCGCTCGCCGCGCCCGCGGCCGCGATCGCCGTCCAAATGCCCATAACCGTTGCGTGCTCCCGCTTTTCGAAGCTGGGCAGCACGAGTCCGAGTCCGGTCGGGATGAGCAGTGCGGCCGCGAT
Source organism: Nocardia sp. JCM 34519.1 (assembly GCF_020361265.1). Classification (NCBI taxonomy): domain Bacteria; kingdom Bacillati; phylum Actinomycetota; class Actinomycetes; order Mycobacteriales; family Nocardiaceae; genus Nocardia; species Nocardia sp. JCM 34519.1. Next base: position 264,583 of record NZ_JAIRBR010000008.1, on the reverse strand, counting down.
GGCCTGGATCACCCGCGCGACGATGAGCGTCGCCAGTGTCGGCGCGGCGCCGCAGGCGATCGAGGCCAGGCCGAAAAGCGCTATGCCGGTGAGGAATCCGCGCTTGCGTCCGGTGTCGTCGGCGAATCGTCCCGCGGGCACCAGCAGTGCGGCCATCACGATGGTGTACGCGTTGAGGGTCCAGGAGACCGAGCTCACCGACGCGTTGCCGAAGTACTGCTGCAGCGTCGGGAACGCGACGGTGACCGCGAAGAGGTCGAGGATGGCCAGGTATTGCGCGACGCCGGCCACCGCAAGCACCCGCCAGCGGCGCGGGTTCGCGGTCTCGGTGCGCGGCTCGGCGATGATCGTTTGCATGCGTTCGACTATGCGAGCTGGGGATTCGCCGAACGAGTGGCAGGATTGCCAATATGCGCTAGATTTCTGACATGGAGTTGTCCACGTCACCCCGCCGCCCCGGCATCATCGCGGTCGCGGTCGCGCCGGGGTTGCCGCTCTTCGAGGTCGCCATCCCGTACCAGGTGTTCTTCGAACCGCCGCCCGGCATCGACGGGTCGCGGTGGTACGAGTTCAAGCTGTGTGGCCCCCGTACGAACGGGCACGTGACGCTGCGCGATCCGTTCATCGCGATGACCGACTTCGACTACGACGACCTGATCGCCGCCGACACCGTCATCGTCCCGGCCACCCCGAACGTGCGCGAGGATCCGCCCGCCGACCTGATCGATGCGGTGCGCGCCGCGTACGAGCGGGGCGCGCGCATCGCCTCGCTGTGCTCGGGCGCGTTCGTGCTCGCCGCGGCCGGACTGCTGGACGGCAGACGGATGACGACGCACTGGAAACACCTGCCCGCCTTGGTCGAACGCTATCCGGGGCTCGATGTCGATCCGTCGGTGCTCTACATCGATGACGGTCGCATCCTCACCAGCGCGGGCACCATGGCGGGAGTCGACCTGTGCATCCATCTGATCCGGAAGGATCTCGGCGCACAGGTCGCCAATGCCGCCGCGCGCAATATGGTTGTACCGCCGCATCGTTCGGGCGGACAGGCGCAGTACCTGGACTCGCCGGTGCCGTCGGTCACCGATTCCGGTCTGTCCGCGACGCTGCAGTGGGCGCTCACCCAACTCGAAAAACCGCTGACCGTCGCCGATTTGGCAAAGCACGCACGGCTGAGTGAGCGCACCCTCGCCCGCCGCTTCCACGCCGAACTCGGCGGAACACCGCTGCAGTGGCTGCTCGGCCAGCGGATCAACCGGGCACGAGAACTGTTGGAGGGCACCGATTTACCGGTCGACGCGGTCGCCGAGCGGTGCGGCCTGGGCAGCCCGGCGAATCTGCGGGCGCATTTCGGGCGCGAGGTCGGCATCTCGCCGAGCGAGTACCGCCGCTCACACCGGGCAGGCCGACATGAGGTGGTGCTGGGCTGACCGGGGCTCCGCCGCCCGCCGCCCGGTGGGGATGCCGGGTCGGCGGGTGCGGTCCCGGTGGTTCGCGGGGTGCGCGCACGCCGGCTCGGACGCGCCCCTCAATGGGCCAACAGGTGCGCCCGGACAGGGGCCGGCGGGCACTCCCGCGACCACCGGGGGTCGCGGTCGAAAACCGTATGACCGGAAAGGTAATCCGACTCCGCACCCGGTGCCAGACGCCGGAATTGGGGCTAGCCGGCGGTTGTGATCGCCTATGCCACGATTTGTTTCGGCTTGCGGCGCATGGCATCCCATGTTTGGATCATCAGTTCGGCTCACAGCCGTTTCGCAGGTGTCACACACCTCGTCGGCCGTCGTTCCACCGGGCCGGACGCGTTCGATGACCGTCGTGCGGACCGTGGAGGGGGCCGCACGACGGTCGTTCGGATATCCAGCATCCCGCTGGACAACCCGCTTTCACCGTCGCTCGGATTGCGTTCGGCGATATCCGAAGTGCGGCATCCTATTTCGGTCCGTGTATGCGCCTACCGGAGAGCGCTCGGCGTCCGGGAAATTCGCGATGCCGGATCGGCGCGCACATCGGCCGATACCGAAATTGTCGGATATTTCGGCTCGGAGATTCCGTTGGCCGCCAAAGAGTCTGAAGATCACCGCGGCCGGGTGCGCCGATCGAGCGGAGGCGAAGCGGCGGACGCGCCGTCCGCTCGGTATTCTCACTGGGAACCGTCCGATAATGTAGCTTTGCCGATCACGCCGGGTCCCGGCTCCACGACCCGACCTCCTGCGCGATCTCGATCAGTGTTTCCGGATGTACACACATAACGGAAAGTGAGCGAAGAATGGCGAGTTCTGGCCAGCGGAAGAGCGGCTTTCCCGATGTCGTCGTCACGAGCGTCGCGGCGACGACGTCGATCGCGGGGGACGTCGATTCGACGTGGAAGGGCCTGCTGAACGGGGAAAGCGGTATCGATGTGATCGATGACGGGTTCATCGATCAATACGAATTGCCGGTTCGCATCGGCGGACATTTGAAGGTGAACCCGCGCGACAGCTTCTCCGTCGAAGAGAAGCGTCGTCTGGCATATGTGCAGCAAATGGCGCTGCTGCTCGCCCGCGAGGTATGGCGCAACGCGGGCAATCCGGAAGTGGACAAGGAGCGGCTCGGCGTCTCCATCGGCACCGGGCTCGGCGGCGGCGAATACATCGTCGACTCCCGGTTCAAGATGGAGAACGGCGGCTACCGCAAGATCTCGCCGTTCGTGGTGCAGGCGATCATGCCCAATGGCGCCGCGGCCATCGTCGGCACCGAATTCGGCGCGAAGGCCGGTGTGTGCACGCCGGTTTCGGCATGTTCGTCCGGATCTGAGGCGATCTTCAACGCCTGGCGGATGGTCGTGATGGGCGATGCCGATGCGGTTGTCACCGGCGGTGTCGAGGGCACCATCCAGGCGCTGCCGATCGCCGCGTTCACCATGATGCGCGCCATGAGCACCCGCAACGACGATCCGAAAGCCGCGTCGCGCCCATTCGACCGGGACCGCGACGGGTTCGTCTTCGGGGAGGCGGGCGCGATGATGCTCATCGAGACCGAGGAGCACGCCAAGGCCCGCGGCGCGACGATCCACGCGCGGCTGATGGGCGCCGGCCTCACCTCCGACGGGTTCCACCTGGTCGCCCCCGATCCGGAAGGAAAGGGCGCGGCGCGTGCGATGACGCGGGCCATGGAACGGGCCGGCCTGACGAAAAAGGATGTCTCGCATATCAATGCGCACGCCACCTCCACCTCGATCGGCGATACCGCCGAGGCGCTGGCCATCAAATCGGCCGTCGGCACCCACGCCTCGGTGTACGCGCCCAAATCCGCGCTCGGCCATTCGATCGGCGCGGTGGGGGCGCTGGAATCGGTGCTCACCGTGCTCAGCATCCGCGACGGCGTCGTCCCGCCGACATTGAACCTGGACAACCAGGACCCGGAGATCGACCTCGACATCGTCCACGGTCAGGCGCGCGTCGGCCGGATCGATTACGCCATCAACAATTCGTTCGGCTTCGGCGGGCATAATGTAGCGCTCGCATTCGGCCGATATTGATCCGCGGGCGCCGGGACAGCTGTTACTCTTCCCGGCGCTCCGCATATGCCCACCCCGCCGGCTCCGCCGGCTGCCGTCCCCCGGGGTCGAGCTGAAGTTCTGTGTTCAGTTGTCATTGCGCGGCCCGCGCGGCCGCGCCTTGAAAAGGGATAAGGAATGATCGGCAGCACCTTTGACGAGTATCTCGACGAGACGGGCAACATCAGGATCCCTGGTGACAAGACCCTGATCGACTTCCTGGAGAAGCACACGGCGGAGAACGGCGACGAGCTGGCGTACCGCTACATCGACTACTCCCGCGAGCGCGACGGTGAGTACATCGATCTCACCTGGAATCAGTTCAACGTCCGGGTCCGTGCGGTGGCCGCCCGGCTGCAGCAGGTGGCCGAACCCGGCGACCGAGTCGCGATCCTGGCCCCGCAGGGTCTCGACTACGTCGTATCCATGGGCGCGGCCGTTGCCGCGGGCAATATCGCGGTCCCGCTGTTCGACCCGGACGAGGCCGGGCACACCGATCGCCTGCATGCGGTGCTCGGCGACTGCGCGCCCTCGGCGATCCTCACCGTCGGCTCCGCCGCGGGCGGAGTGCGCAGCCTGTTCCGGGACCTGCCCGCCGCCCAGCGGCCCCGCATCATCGCGGTCGAGGCGCTGCCGGACAGCTTGAGCGCCAACTGGGTTCATCCGGACATCGATATGGACGACGTCGCCTACCTGCAGTACACATCAGGGTCCACGCGGGTACCCGCCGGTGTCGAAATTACCCACCGGGCGGTCGGTACAAACCTGCTGCAGATGATCGACGCCATCGGAATCACCGAGAAGGCGCGCGGTGTCACCTGGCTGCCGATGTTCCACGATATGGGTCTGCTGTGCGTGATCCTGCCGATGATGGGCGGCAAATTCATCACGGTCATGTCGCCGAGCGCCTTCGTGCGGCGGCCGTCGCGCTGGATCAAGGAATTGGCGGCGCAGGCCGACGGCGCCGAGATCTATTCGGCCGCACCGAATTTCGCCTACGAGCACGCCGCTGCCCGTGGCTTGCCGAAACCCGGTGAGACGCTGGACCTTTCGAATGTGATCGGGTTGATCAACGGCAGCGAGCCGGTTTCGGTGTCGTCGATGAAGAAGTTCAACGACGCGTTCGCGCCGTATGGTCTGCCCAAGACCGCCATCAAACCCTGTTACGGCATGGCCGAAGCGACGCTGTTCGTCTCGGCGACCAAGCGCGAGGACGAGGCGAAATCGGTTTATGTGGACCGCGCGGCGCTCAACTCCGGGCGCCTGGTCGAGGTGGACCAGCACGGGGACAACGCGGTGGCACAGGTTTCCTGCGGCTATGTGTCGCTGTCGCAGTGGGCGGTCATCGTCGATCCGGAGACCGGAACCGAGCGGCCCGACGGCCAGGTCGGCGAGATCTGGTTGCACGGCAACAACATCGGCCGCGGGTACTGGGGTAGGCCCGCGGAATCGGAGGCCACCTTCCGGGCGAAACTGCGTGTGCGGCAACCGGAGGGCAGTCACGCCGAGGGCGCCGACCCGGATGCGAACTGGATGCGCACCGGCGACTACGGGGCCTATCTGGACGGTGAGCTGTACATCACCGGCCGGGTCAAGGATCTGGTGATCGTGGACGGGCGCAACCACTATCCGCAGGATCTGGAACTGTCCGCGCAGGAGGCGAGTACCGCGCTGCGGCCGGGTTTCGTCGCGGCGTTCTCGGTGCCCGCGAACGAACTGCCGCCGATGGTTTTCGAGCAGGGCGGCCGATCCGGACTGCGGTTCGATCCGGACGACACCTCGGAGCAATTGGTGGTGGTCGCCGAACGCGGCACCGGCGCGGGCAAATTGGATCCCGGCCCGATCGTCGATACGGTGCGCGCGGCCATCGCCCAGCGGCACGGTGTGACGGTGCGCGACCTGCTGCTGGTGCCCGCCGGCTCCATTCCGCGCACCTCCAGCGGCAAGATTGCCCGACGCGCCTGCCGCGCCGCCTATCTGGAGGGCACGCTGCGCGGCGGTTACCAGCAGACGGCGTTCCCGGACACCGTCGACGCGTGAAAAGGGGCGGGACGCCGTCCCGCCCCTTTGCTCAGTTGCCGCGGCCGACGCGGTGGACCGGGCCGTGCGCGTCGTCGCAGTGGTCCTCGAGCATCGGCAGCAGGCGTTCCGCATCGGCGGTCGAACCCGGGGTGAGCGTCGTCGAGTGATCGACCTGCAGCGTGGTGTGCGTGATGCCGTAATCGTGCTGGAGCACGTCCTCGATGCGCTGGCGCAGGCCGTGGCAGTCGGCCCCCGGACGGACCAGCACATGCGCCGACAGGGCAATGCTGCCCGAGGTGATCTGCCAGATGTGCAGGTCGTGCACCTCGTCGACGCCGTCGACGGCGACCAGCCTGCGGCCGACGGCATCCGGGTCGACGCCGGTGGGCGCGGCCTCCAGGAAGATGCGGCTCGACTCGCGGACCAGGCCGAGCCCGGCCTTCACCATCAGCGCGACCACGATCAGCGTCGCGATCGCGTCGGCCCTGGCGAAACCGGTGACCAACACGATGCCACCGGCGACGGCGGTGGCGATGAAGCCGTAGAGGTCGTTGAGCACGTGCTGGAACGCGCCCTCGACATTCAGGCTGGACCGGTTGGCCTTGCTGATCGCCCAGCTGGCCAGCACGTTCACCGCGATACCGATGAGCGCGGTGATCACCACCAGCCCGCCGGTGACCTGCGGCGGCTCGATCAGGCGGCGGACCGCCTCGTAGGCCAGCCAGCCCGCGAGCACCAGCAGGGTGATGCCGTTGGCCTGTGCGGACAGGATTTCCGCCCGCTTGAAGCCGTAGGTGTATTTGCCCCGGGCGGGGCGCGCGGCAATGCGAATCGCGGTGAGCGCGAGCACGATCGATGCGGCGTCGGTGAGCATGTGCGCGGCATCGGAGAGCAGAGCCAGCGAGTTGGCCAGCACGCCGATGACCACCTCGACCAGCATGAATCCGACGATGAGCGCGAGGCCGACGCTCAGCCAGCGCTTGTCCGCATCGCTCGAGACGCCGTGGCTGTGGCCCGCACCGTGCTCATGCCCGTGGCCGTGCTCGTGCCCGTGGTCATGTCCCATGGTTCGCCCAATCTTCCCGTCCGTCATACAGCCTGAACATATGCGCATAATCGCATCTATTGCGACAGCTTAGCCGACACCCGTCGGCCGGAGGTCAGTCAGCTGGGGTGACGTAGATCACGTAGTGGCGAGGTTTTCGGCGGCCGCGACGATCGCGTCGCAGGCCCGGTCGGCATCGGCCTCGGCGGTGCGCCAATTGCTGAAGGCGGCGCGAATAGCCGGTTTGCCCCGGTAAACCGTTGGGGTGACGAAGGTTTCGCCGGATTTCGCGACCGCATCGATCAGCGCGTGTACGCGCTCGGTGGTCGGGCGCTGCGCCAGGGTGAAGCAGACGACGTTGAGGCGAACGGGCGCAAGCATTTCCAGCGTTCCGCCGGCGGCCAGCCGTGCACCGAGCCGCTGCGCGCAGGATACGTTGCGGCGCACGATTTCTCGATAACCGTCGCGGCCGTACGCCCGCAGCGTGAACCAGGCGGCCAGCGCGCGCAGGCGCCGGGAGTTCTCCGGAACGAGATGCCCGAAGTCCGGGGTGGCGGACGGTGCGGTGAGGTAGGCCGCCGAGTTCTGGAATACGCGCAGCTGCAGATCCGGCCGCCTGCTGAACTGCACCGCGGCATCGTAGGGGACGTTGAGCCACTTGTGCAGGTCGACGCAGACCGAATCGGCGGCCGTCAGACCGTCGACCAGTTCGGGCCGGTCCGACAGCGCCGCGAACGCGCCGAACGCGGCGTCGACGTGCAGCCAGAACGGATACCGCCGCCGCAGCTCCGCGATGGCGCGCAGGTCGTCGAAGTCGACGGTGTTCACGGTGCCCGCGTTGGCGATCACGACGGCGGGCCGACCGTCGAGTCCGGCCAGTGTCGCGGCCAGCTCGTCGACATCGATGGCTTCGCGGTCGGGCCGGGTGCGCACCAGCGTCAACCGGTCGCGGCCGATGCCCAGCATCGACAGCGTCTTCGGGATGCTGGAATGCGGTGTGCCGGAGAGTACGTGCACCGGCCCGAGCGCGCCGACCCCGGACTGCGCCACCGAGACCCCGAGCTGTTCGCCGAGCCATTCGCGCGCGATGGCCAGCCCGACGAAATTCGACATGGTCGCGCCCGTGACGAACGCGCCGCGGAATTCGTTGAGCCCGAACAGTTCTCCGATCCAGCCGAGGGTCTCCCGCTCCAGCATGTCGGCAACGGAATCCTCGCCGCTCATGGCGTTCTGGTCGAATGTGCTTGTCAGCCAGTCGCCCGCGATCGCGGCGGGTGTCGCGCCGCCGGTGACGAAGCCGAGGTAGCGCGGGCCCGCGCTACCGGAGAAGCCGGGCTCCCAGCGTCGCCGGAATTCCGAAAGCGCTTGGCGCAGGCCGATTCCCGATTCTGGCATGGCCGAGGGCGGCACCTCGCCGGGCGGGACCGCAACCGTGCGCCCGGCCAATCCGGCCAGCAGATCGCCCGCCGCGCCGCTCACCTCGTTCAGCAGGCCGGGTAGTTCGATGAGATCCTCGGCGAGTCTGCGGTCCATGGCATCTCCTCTGGCTGTCGGCCGACGGCGGATGACCCCCAGTCGGACAGTACGAGCGGTGACGGGCGCCTGTCGGCGTCCACTCCGGAGAAACTGGACCGGCGCCGCGGATGTGACGGATTCGGCGTAGCCGGGCGCGGATCGGCGTGGTGATAATGCGACCATGCGGCCTACGGCATTGCTCTTCGACGTACAGGGCACGGCGACGGACTTCTTCGGCACGGTACGGCGCGCGGTTGTCCGCGTCATCGGCGACCGGCCCGATCTGGATCCGAGCGATTTCGTAAACCGTTGGCGCGCCGCGTATCGCGCCGCGCTGGAGCAGGCGCCGCAGCAGGATGGTTGGCGCACAGTGCATTCGGTGTATCGCACCGCACTCGACGAGCTGCTGGCCGCGGACGGCATCGGCCTCGGCGACGCCGAGCGCGAGGAGTTGACCTTCGCCTGGCAGCAGCTCGACCCGTGGCCGGATGTGGTGCCCGGATTGCACCGTCTGCGAAAGCATTTCGTGCTGGCCACGCTGTCGAACGCCGATGTGCGGGCCGTCGTCAACATCACCGCGCACGGGGATCTGCCGTGGCATGCGGTGTTCACCGCCGAGATGGCGGGCGCGTTCAAACCGGATCCGGCCACCTATCTGATGGCCGCCCGCTATCTCGGGCTGGAGCCGGACCGGATCATGATGGTGGCCAGCCACAAATACGATATCCGCGCCGCGGCCGAGCTCGGTCTGCGCACCGCATTCGTCGCCAGGCCAATGGAATTCGGTGATCCGGCGCTGGCCGATACGGCCTACTCGGACGAATTCGACGTCAACGCGGCGGATTTCCTCGATCTGGCCGATCAGCTCGGGGCTTGATCCGCGCACTGTCGGCCGCATGGACGTTCGGGAACATGATCGAGCTCATCGTGTACGGCGTGCGGCCGGACTCGGGCCGGTTCCCCATCAGGCGCCCGACGGCCGCGCCGACTTCGCGGAGTAGTCCGGCGAGTTCGTGCTGGTTCAGCCAGACCACGCCCTGTCGATAGGTGACGGAATCGGTGTACGGGTCGACGCCCGGCCGGTCCAGGTACGCATTGAATTCGGCGAGTAGCACCGCCATCGACGCGGCGAACGCGTTGCGGTGTTCCTCGGCCGACATCGTCGCGCCCGCCTCCGGCTCGATCCGGGTTCGGTCGGGGCGCAGCCGGTAGTAGCGCTCGACGGTGCCGCGGACCCGCTGTTCGTCGGCCACCTCCAGGATGCCGCCGTCCGCCAGCAGTCCGACGTGCCGGTACAGCGTGGTTTTCGGGATATCGGGCAGGGTTTCGCACAGCTCGGCGGTGCTGCGGATATGTCCGCCGGACATGGCGTGCAGGATGCGCAGCCGGACCGGATGCAGCAGCAGATCGAGTGTGTCCTTCTCCATTCCCAAATGATCCCATAGTTGGTATTGTTTCCAAAGTTGGAATCAATGAATGGGAGTGGAACGTGTCCGCTGATACCTCGACCACGATCCGGCTGAGCGATGCCGCGGTGCGGCCACTGCACACGCTCGATCCGGCCGCGCCGCTGGACGACCTGCGATGGCTGGACGAGGTGGTGGGCAGCGCGCGGGTGGTCGCCATCGGCGAGAGTGCGCACTTCAACCGCGAGTCCTATCTGGTACGGCACCGGGTGCTGCGGTACCTGGTCGAACGGCACGGCTTCGGCGCGCTCGGCTGGGAGAGTGGCTTCGTGGAAGGGTGGCGGGTCGACGATTGGCTGCACGGCGCGTCCGCGAACCTCGACGACCTGCTGGCCAATGCCATCAGCTCGATGATGGGCCTGTGGACCGAGATGCGTGACCTGCTGACCTGGCTGCACGAATACAATCGCACGGCGGAGCGGCGGGTCGGGTTCTACGGCATCGATCTATCGGGGTCGAACGTATCGCTGCTGCCCGGATTGGACGATGTCATCGGCTATTTCGCGGCGGTGGACCCGGAGTTCGAGATCGATCCGGGGCTGCGCGAGACGGCCGCGATCTTCGCGGCGGATTCGGCGCTCTCGGTGGTTCCCGCCATCACCGCGTATCTCGAACTCGGCCAGGACCGCCGCGACGCGCTGAGCGCCGGGCTCGCCGAATTGGCCGCGCGGTTGCACGGCCGCAGGCTCGACTACCTGGCCCGCGCGACGGTGGACGAGTACGGCCGGGCGGTGCGGGCGCTGGCCTGCACGATGGCCATCGACATGATCGGCAGGGTGACCGCGCAGGGGCGGCGTGGCGATGCGCTGTATTTCCGCGATCCCGCTATCGCCGACAATGTCGAATGGCTGCTGAACCGCACCGATCGGATCGTGCTCGCCGCGCACAACGGACATGTGATGCGCTGGCCGCTGTCGGCGTTTCCCGGTATGCCGCCATCGGATCCGATGGGTTTGCATCTCGCCGACCGGCTCGGCGACGACTATCGGGTGATCGGTATGACCGCGGGGGCCGGGCAGACGCTCAACGCGGGCGCCGAATTCTACGAGGGCAAGATCTTCACCGAGCTCCAGCCGCCGGAGCCCGGTTGCCTGGACGCGCTGATGGCGGCCAGCCACGACGGCCCGTTCGCGGTCGATCTGCGCCGGTTGTCGGCGGCCGATACCGCGACCGTCCGGGCGGTGACCACGCAGCGTTTCGGGAATATCTCCGGTGCGGTGAGCCCGCTGGACGCCTACGACGCCGTCATCCACCTGCCGGAAGTAACACCCGCGACACCGGATCTCGCCGCGGCCGCCGCCGGACCCGAGGAAATACGGAAGATGTTCGGGCAGTAGGGGATTGCCGTGGCGGCGCGAACGGGTTTCGCCGCTCGCGCCGCTGAACATGTTGTGCCGGAGACTATTTCGGCTCGTTAGCCGACCCTCTTGTTCGTGTCGATGATGCCGAAGATCTCACCCTGCGGCGCCCGCAGCACCGCCATGCGGCCGAAGGGGCTGTCGTCCGGGCCCATCAGCGTGGTCGCGCCGAGTTCGGTGCGGGCGACACCGGCGTCGACGTCGTCGAACTGGAACCAGGTGAGCCAGTAGGTCATATCCTCACCGGGCACCTTGGTGGAATCCATTATGCCGCCGACGCCTTCGCCGCCACCCGGGGCGAAGGTCGAGTACACGAAGCGCTCACCATCGCCGATTTCGGTGTAATCCCAACCGAATACCTTGTTGTAGAACTCCTGCGCCGATTGGTAACCGACGGTGTGCAGTTCGTTCCAGCAGTAGGCGCCGTGCTCGTTGTAGACGCCTGCGCCCTTGTGCGCCTTGGCTTCCCAGACGCCGAAGATGCCGCCGGTCGGATCGCCCGCGACGAACATCCGGCCGACGTCCATGACATCGAATGGCGGCATGAATACCTGGCCGCCCGCCGCCGTCACCTTGCCCGCGATAGCGTCGGCGCTGTCGGCGGCGAAATAGGTGGTCCAGACCGACGGCATGGGCATGCCATCGGGTTTCGGGCCGATGCCCGCGGCGGGCTTGCCGTTGATCGTGGCCATCAGATAACCGCCGGCTTCCGGCGGGTTGTCCATGACCTCCCAACCGAAGAAGTTGGTGTAGAACTCGCGGGCCTTGCTCGTGTCGTCGACCTGACAGTCGACCCAACACGGTGTGCCCTCGGGCCAAGCGGAGTCACGTGTGGGCATGGTCTGTCCTCCTGAGCACTGTGGGCCGCATGACAGCACATCTACAGCTGACCAGCCGGTCCGCGGCCGTGATCGTTGTCCGGGTTTGTATTAGGGGATCGGGCCGGTTACGAGTCTGCTCCGCTCGCCGCCGCCGTGCACGGGGTCTGTGCGAATACGTGCATCTGCCGGGAAAAGTGCGGATCGGCGTCGGGTTTCACCCCCGCCGCCGATGATCGGGGGCGCGCCGGATGAGCGGATCGACCCACAATTTCGTGGCCTTTCCACGAGTGGATGCCGTGTCACAGGAATTGGTCGATTTCGTGAGCCGATGCGGTTCCGGTACGTAGGCTTGGCAAGTTATCTGTGCCGAATCCCTTCGAGCGGAGTGTGTTTCGTGACGACTGCCCAGTTCTCATTTCCGGTTCGCGATGGCGAGCGACGGGTGCTCGAGCGCGTCGGCGAGTTGGCGTCCGGATTCGCGGCGGTGGCCGCCGAATACGATGAGCGCGCGGAAATCGCGGTGGGTCATTTGGATTCGCTACACGCCGCGGGGGTGAACCGGGCGGTGCTGCCCGAGCGGGTCGGCGGGGATGGGCTGAGTTATCGGTCATACGGTTTACTGGTGCGGATACTGGCCAAGGCCGACCCGCCGACGGCGACCATCTGGACGATGCATGCCGGGGCGGGCGTCGCCCTCGCCGAGATCACCTACGAGACGCGCGGCTCGTTCTTCGCCGACGAATTCCTGGCGGGCAAACGATTCGCCAACGCACTGTCCGAACCGGCCAGCGGCAACCGGTTTCTCAATCCGCAGCAGGAGGCCTTCGCCGTCGACGGCGGCTGGAGGCTGAACGGGGCGAAGCGGTTCGTCTCCGGTGCCGAGATCGCCGACTACCTGTTGGTGAACGCGCTGGTGGACGGTGTGCCAACGTTTTTCGGCGTGGTGCCGGACGCGACGGTCTCGGTGATTCCGATCTGGGACACCCTCGGGCTGCGCGCGACCCGAAGTCAATTGCTGGCCTTCGACAATACGGTGCTGTCCGGTGAATATCGCGGGCGCGCTCCGGGGCCCGGCGATTTCGCGGTGATTCCGGCCGGGCTGCCCGCGATTTCGCTCGGTATCGCCGATGCCGCGCTCGACGCGCTGGTGGAGCACGCCCGTTCGCGCGTCATCCTCGGCAAACCGCTCTCGCATCAGCAGTGGGTGCAGCATGAAGTGGCCGACGTACAAACCAAACTCGCTGCCGCACACGCACTCTACGATCGCGGGCTGGCCGAGGCGGACGAGGGCCTGCCGTCCTTCTTCCCGACGCTGGTGCGGTCGAAGTATCTGGCGAACAAGGTCGCGGTGGAGGTGGCGCAGCTCGGCGTCCGGGTCGGCGGCGCCTCCGGCTACCTGAAACAGTCGCCGATCCAACGACATCTGCGCGACGCGGAGGCCGGACAGCTCATGGCCTACTCGACCGAGGTGCTCGCGGGCGAAATCGGCATGGAGGTTTTGGGTATCTCCGAAAAACATTGACCCGCATGGAAATCATTCGATACGCGCCGCGACGGCGGGTAACCGATCCACCATCGCGATGGCGAAATCGGCTACGAGATCGATCAATTCGGCCCGGCCGATGTCCAGCCCGCCATCCAGCCAGACCAGGACGAGTTCGGCCGCGCCGCCGGTAATGAGCTGCGAGGTCGCCGCGACCGCCCGGTCCTGCCCATCGGGCAGGTGCAGGACCAGGCGGGTCTGCTCGATGATCACCTGCGCGACCTGCCGCATCCCGTCGAATCTGCTGCGCATCAGCGCTGGGCTGCCGTACGCCTGCGCGAAGGCGATCTGCGCGCGCCGCGGATCGTCGGTGAGATCGGTGATGAGCGCGGCGACGCCTGCCCGGATCCGGTCGGCCGGTTCGCCGGGCGTGTCGGCGATGGCGGCCTGCGCCTTTTCCAGCGCGGAGCGCTGCACCTCCAGCAGCAGTCCGGCCGCGAGCGCGTCCAGATCCGCGAAGGCCTCGTAGAAGAAGCGTGGCCCCACCTTTGCCTGCTCGCATACCCCGCGTACCGTCAGGGCGGAAAGTCCCTGGGTGCCACCAATTTCCAATGCGGCGTCGAGTAATCGCCGCCGCCGGTCGGCCTGGCGCTCGACGGTGGATGTCCCGCGGTAGGTGCCGGTGGATGCTCGGGTCACGGGTTCAGCGTAGACCAAATCGGGAAACAACCGTTTACGGAAACGCGCGTTTCCCGTATTGTCGGAGGTATCGCACCGCCGCGAAGGGATCGACCATGACGCTTCTCCTGCCTCCATCGATCGATGCGGTGACCAGCGGCGCCCGTCAGGCGCGGGCGATGTTGGCCTGGCGAGCGCAGCGGATGGGCGCCGGTATCGCCGGGCACTACCCCGTTCGGCCGCGACCGTTCGCCATACCGCCACCGGGAAGTGGATTACGGCCCGTGCCAGGCGATTCCGGGCCGCCGGGTATCGGCTACACCCTGCAGGTGCTCGCCGATCCGATCGCGTTCTCCCAGGAGCGGGTGCGCCGTTACGGCCCGGTGCAGTGGATGGGTGTGCTCGGCCGCGCCGTGGTGGTGGCCGCCAGCCCGGAAGCGCTGGAGGCGGTGTACCTGGACCGGGCGAAAGTCCTTTCGGCGCAGCGTGGTTGGGAATATCTGATCGGCCCGTTCTTTCGCGGCGGCCTGCTGCTTCGCGACTTCGACGAACATCAGTTCCATCGCCGGATCATGCAGCAGGCGTTCACCAGGACCAGATTGGTCGGCTATCTCGAGCTCACCACGCCGCGGATCACCGCGGGTGTCGCGGGCTGGCGGCCGAGCCGCAATTTCCACGCCTATCGAGCGATCAAACAGTTGCTGTTGGAGCAGGCGACGGAGGTGTTCGCCGGTGCGGAACTCGGTCGCGAAGCCGCGCGGTTGGAACGCGCCTTCGAGGATGCGGTGCGCGGTGGCCAGGCGCTGATCCGGACCACTATGCCGGGCGGAATCTGGGCCCGCGGCATGCGCGGCCGTCGGGTGCTGGAGGAGCATTTCCGCCGTGAGCTGCCCGCCAAGCGGGCGGGTGCGGGCGCCGATCTGTTCAGCGTGCTGTGCCGGGCGGAAACCGAAGAGGGACATACCTTCACCGATGAGGAAATCGTCCAGCACATGATCTTCGTGATGATGGCCGCGCACGACACCAGCACGATCGCCACCTCGATGCTGATCTACGAGCTGGCGCGGCATCCGCACTGGCAGGATCGCCTGCGCGCGGAATCGCGCGCGCTGGGCAAACCCGCGCTCGATTACAGCGATCTGGATCGGCTGCCCGCGCTGGATATGGCCTTCCGCGAGGTGCTGCGCATGTATTCGCCGGTGGGACAGCAGGTTCGGGAAACCGTCGCGGACACCGACCTGCTCGGCCACTACGTACCCGCGGGGACGCTGATCATGTGCGGCTCGTACGCCATGATGCGCAGCGACGAATATTGGCGCGACGCCGCCGTTTTCGATCCGGAGCGGTTCGCACCCGAGCGTCGCGAGGACAAATCGCACCGGTTCGCGTGGGCGGCCTTCGGCGGCGGCGCGCACAAGTGCATCGGTATGTATTTCGGCGGTATGACGGTGAAAGCGGTGTTGCACCAGATGCTTTTGCGCTACCGCTGGAGCGTGCCCGATGGCTATCGGGTTCCGCTCGTCGCGACCACCGGCCCGACGCCCGGCGACGGACTGCCCATTCGCCTGGAACGTCTCTGCGGCTGAAATCCGTCGGCGCGGTAGGAGTTCAGACGTCGAGGCCGTGCTGGAGGGCCGCGATGGTGGTATCCAGGATCCGGTACAGCGCGGTGATGGAGTGATCGGCGCCGAGCGTCCAATTGTCGAGGGCCACCGCGAATGCGGTGAAGCTGGTCGCGGCGGCGAGCTGCGGGCGCAGATCGGTCTCCGGTAGTCCGGAGCGGGCGGCGAAGCGCTGGGTCAACGCGTGTTTGCGGCTCATCGCACCGGTGAAATTCTCCTGCCGCAGTTGCGGATTGGTGACAAGCACATGTCTCGCCCTGCGCGCGGTGTCGGCCTGCCGGTCGAGCCGCTGCCGGTCGTCGGTGTCGAGCAGTAGGTCGCGCACCGCGTGCCGCAGTGCGGTGAGCGCGGATTCGCCGGGCGGGCGGCGGTCGAGCGCCGAAAGCAGTTGCGCCATCAGATCTTCCTCGTGCGCGAAGATCACCGCCATCTTGGACGGGAAGTGCCGGTGGAAGGTGCGGCGCGAGACCTGCACGGCATCGGCGATCTGCTGCACCGTGGTCTGCTCGAAGCCCTGCCGCTCGAACAGGCGCAGCGCGGTATCGATGAGCTCCCCGCGCACCCGGGTCTTCTCGCGTTCGCGCAGCCCGTTCGAATCCGTCATCGACCCCTCCCGTTATCCGCGTCACAGTCAATGGTGTCTCAAAGTGACACTTTCTAGGATAGCGGGAGCAAAGTGTCTCAATGTGACACCACTGAAGCGAAAGGAATGCGCCGTGCAACTGCGACGCACAGTGCTCGCCCTGGCCGCCGCCGGCCTGCTCGCCGGACCGCTCACCGCCACCGCCGCGGCCGAACCCGCCGGTCAGGACCCCGGAACCGTGGTGCGCGACGAGGCGCTACCCGCGGACCTCTGGATCGCAGGGACCGGATCGGCCCGCCGCCTGACCTACTGGACCCAGACCTCCGACGGACGGCCCGCGCTGTCCACCGGCGCGATCTTCGTTCCGGCGGGCACACCGCCCGCCGGTGGCTGGCCCGTCGTTTCGTGGGAACACGGCACGGTCGGCGTGGCCGACGAGTGCGCGCCATCCATCGCCGGCCGCTCCGATCGCGACATGGCATACCTGGCCACCTGGATGAAGCAGGGCTATGCGGTGGTGGCGACCGATTACATCGGCCTCGGCACGCCGGGCGTGCACACCTACCTCGACGGGCGGGCCGAGGCGCACGCCGGAATCGATATGGTGCGCGCGGCCCGCGCGGTGGAACCGGCACTGGCGGCGAAGTGGGTGGCCATCGGCCAGTCGCAGGGCGGCGGCGCCGCGGTGTTCACCGCCTCGCTGGCCACGAAATACGCGCCGGAACTCGATTATCGCGGCGCGGTGGCCACCGGGCCCGCCTCCAACGTTGTCGAGGCGGCCATGCTCATCGGCCCGCGGACGCCGCCGATTCCGTCCGCGCACATCACCGCGTACGCCACCTATGTGATGAACGGGCTGCAAGCGTCCCGGCCGGACTTCGACCTCGACAGCTACCTGACACCGGTCGGCCGAGACCTCGTAACCGCCGCGCAGACCGAATGTTTCACCACGCTCGCCGATCGCATCGGCGGCGTGACGGTGAATCAGCTGTTCTCCCGGCCGCTTTCGGAGGGCGATTTCGCCACCGTCGCGCATTCGGTGATGGACGTGCCGCTGACCGGTTACGACCGTCCGCTCTTCATCGGTCAGGGCACCAACGACACCGACGTCTTGGCCCCGCTCACCACCAAACTCGTCGCGGACCTGACCGCCAACGGCGTTCGGCCCGAGGTGCATTTCTACCCGGGGCTCGACCACAGCGCGACCGTCGCGGGATCGCTTCCCGACAGCGTCCCGTTCGTGGCTCGCGCATTCTCCTGACGCCGCGTAGGTTCCCCGCGCTTGCGATGGTCTGCGCGGGACGCGAATCGCTGGTCGCCTACGAACCGGAGTTCAGGAAGTCGAGGACGAGCGGTGTTGCGACACTGCGGAATTCGTCGAAGTACGCGTGGCGTGCGCCGGGGATCAAGTGCAACCGCGCGCCGGGGATGCGGTCGGCGATCAACGGGGCGTTGGCGGTCGGGTTGAACATGTCGTCCGTTCCGTGGACCACCAGGGTGCGGGATCGGATATGCGGCAGGGCATCCCACGCGTCGTGCTGTGCGCTGGCGACGCGATGCCAGCGCTGTGCGTACGGCGGCATGGTCGGGTCGCCCAGCGTGTTGAAGGGGCCGGGTTCGGCGGCCAGCCAGGCCGGGGTGTACATGAGCTCCAGCAGGGCCTGCCGGGCGGCGGCCGGATTGCGTTGGGCGAGTGACTTTTTCACGTCTTCGCCGCGTTCGAGGCCGTGGGCGCCACCGGGGGAGGTGCAGCCGAGGATCAAAGCGCCGACGCGATCCGGATGCCGGGCGGCCAGCCACTGGGCCACCCGGCCGCCCATCGATGTGCCGTACACATCCGCTCGCGCGATGCCCGCGTCGTCCAGTACCGCGACCACGTCGTCGGCGAATCCGGTTGTGCTGTAAGGGGTATCGGGCCGGTCGCTGTCACCGGTGCCACGCCAGTCGAGCGTGACGGTGCGTCGCGTGGTGTCGAAGTCGTCCCGGATGCCGTCCCACCAGTGATGGTTGTTCGCCTGTCCGGCGAGCAGGATCAGCGGGTCGCCCGCACCCGAGACCTGGTAGGCGATGCGGACCCCGTCCGCGGCCTTCGCGTACGGCACGGCTAGCTATACCTCCGGTTCGACCAGCGAATCATATGCCCGATGGTAACCGGGCGGTCTCGGCCGCCGTCCGGCCCGCATCGCCTGATAGCGTGCGGTCATGCAGGACAGCGACACCACCGCACCGGTATTCCTCGGGCTGGGCGCAGGGCCGGGCGTCGGCCTGGCCGTCGCCAGATGCTTTGCCCGCGACGGCTATTCGATCGCAGTGGCCACCCGGTTCGCCGAGGAGGCGGAGCCGCTGGCAAAGGACCTGCGTGACAGCGGTTTCACGGCCGATGGCCTCGGCGTAGACCTCGCCGATCCGGATGACGTCACCCGAATGGTGACCGAGGTGGGCGAGCGGTACGGGCGCATCGATGTCCTGCACTTCAACCCCAGCATCTTCCGCGAAGCCGATCCGCTCCAGCTGACGGTGGCCGAGCTGATCGCCGACTTCACGATCGGCGCCGCCGCGCTGCTGCCCGCGGTGCAGGCCGCCAAGGCCTACTTCCCGAAGGGTGCGCGGGTGCTGGTCACCGGTAGCGCCGCGGCCGATAAGCCGTGGCACCGGGCCGCCTCGCTCGGGGTGCAGAAGGCGGCCGTGCGCAACCTCGTCACCAGCCTGGACATCACCCTCGCGCCGGAGGGTGTGCGCGCGGTGGCGGTGCAGGTGAACGGCGTGCTCGACAACGGAACGTTCACCAGGGAACGGGTCGCCGAAGCCCTGTACGCGGCGGCTATCCGCCCCGACGCGGAGTGGACGCCGCACGTCGCCTTCGACGGATAGTTCGATCCGCTGACAGCGGGTACCCGGCGACCATGAGCACACCCGAGATCGATCCGACGACGGCCGAATCGCGCCAGCAAGATCCGGATTTCGCCGAGGAGCACCGGAAACCGACCCACGCCGACGAACATTCGCAGCCCGATGCCATCGAGCGCGACGAGTCGACGCCGGACGAGCACGGCGGCATGGACTTCTGACGCCCGGATGACGGTGCGCCGCAGGCCCGTTCCCGCACGGACCGGGAACGGGCGCTCAGGTGGCGTCGCTCAGGCCTGCTGGCCGAGCTCTACCTCCAGCGACAGGTTGATCTTCTCGCCGATCACCGCGCCGCCGTCCGGCAGCGGCATATCGATGGTGATGCCGAAGTCGCGGCGGTTCAGCACGGTCTTGGCCTCGAAGCCCGCGACCGGCCCGTGACCCATGCCCGGGTTGACGCCGAGGAATTCCACCTGCAGCGTCACCGGCTTGGTGACGCCGTGGATGGTGAATTCGCCGTCGACCTCGAATTCCGCGCCGTTCACCCGGAATCCGGTGGACTTGAAGGTCGCCACCGGAAATTCCTCGACGTGGAAGAAGTCGGCGGTGCGCAGATGCGCGTCGCGCTGCTCGTTGTCGGTGGTGACCGAATCGACGCGGATCTCGGCCTCGGCGGTGGCGCTGCCGTCCTCGCCGATCACCAGCTTGCCGCTGAAATCGGTGAAGCGCCCACGGATTTTGCTCACCATCAGGTGGCGGACCGAGAAGCCGAGGGTGGAGTGGGCCGGGTCGATGACCCAGGTGCCCGCGGTCAGCTTGTTGGTGGTGTCGGTGGACATGCGGTCTCCTCGAGTGTTGAACAATTCGGTTGTCGGACAGGGAGGTTCGGCGTCGTTGCCGAACGATCAGGCAGCGCCGCCACCCAGCAGTTGGGCGAACGGCACGGGTTCGTCGTAGGGATCCGCCGGACGTCCTGGGCGGTCACCGCTCAGGACACCGGCGAATTCGCCTGCCGCGCGGGCGATCCGGGCGTTCAACCCGTCCGTCGTCGCGGAGGCCCAGTCTTCGGATGCGGCGAATACCGAGGTCGGCGCCACCACCGAACGCAGGTAGGTGAACATCGGACGGACGGCGTGTTCGAGGGCCAGCGAATGCCGTGCGGTGCCGCCGGTGGCCCCGATCAGCACCGGCATACCGGTCAGTGAATCCGGTTCGAGCACATCGAAGAACGTCTTGAACAGCCCGCTGTAGGACGCGTTGAAGATCGGCGTGACGGCGATCAGGCCGTCGGCGGTCGTCACGCCCTCGATGGTCGCGCGCAGCGCCGCCGATGGAAAGCCTGTGAGCAGGTTGTTGGCCAAATCATGTGCGTGGTCGCGCAATTCGATGACGTCTACCCGGATATCTCGATCGGCCAGCGCTCGCTCGGTGGCTGCCACTAGTCGGTCGGCGAGCAACCGCGTCGACGATGGTTCGGACAGCCCGGCGGAGATCACCGCGATGCGCTTCATGCGATCACCGAATCCTTCTGCGCCGCAACGAGGCTCGCATGGGTCGGGGCGTCGGGAACGTGGGCGGGGCGCCGTGCGGCGAACTCCTTGCGCAATACCGGAACGACCTCCTCGCCGAGCAGATCCAGTTGCTCCAGCACCGTTTTCAGCGGTAGGCCCGCGTGATCCATCAGGAACAGCTGGCGCTGATAGTCGCCGAAGTACTCGCGGAAGGTGAGCGTTCGATCGATCACCTGCTGCGGACTGCCGACGGTGAGCGGTGTCTGCTCGGTGAACTCCTCCAGCGTCGGCCCGTGCCCGTACACCGGTGCGTTGTCGAAGTACGGCCGGAATTCGCGCACCGCGTCCTGGGAGTTCTTACGCATGAACACCTGTCCGCCGAGCCCGACGATCGCCTGGTCCGCCGAGCCGTGCCCGTAGTGTTCGTAACGCCTGCGGTACAGCGAGATCAACCGCTGGAAGTGCTCTTTCGGCCAGAAGATGTGGTTGGCGAAGAAGCCGTCACCGTAATACGCGGCCTGCTCGGCGATTTCGGGGCTGCGGATGGAACCGTGCCAGACGAACGGCGCTACGCCGTCGAGCGGGCGCGGTGTCGCGGTGAACGATTGCAGCGGGGTGCGGAACCGGCCCGCCCAGTCCACCACATCCTCGCGCCAAAGCCGGTGCAGTAGTTGGTAATTCTCGATGGCCAGCGCGATGCCGTCCCGAATGTCCTTGCCGAACCAGGGATATACCGGGCCGGTGTTGCCGCGGCCGAGCATCAGGTCGACCCGGCCGTCGGCCAGGTGCTGCAGCATCGCGAAATCCTCGGCGATCTTCACCGGATCGTTGGTGGTGATCAGGGTGGTCGCGGTGGAAAGCTGCAGACGCTCGGTGCGCGCGGCGATATAGCCGAGCATCGTGGTGGGCGAGGACGGTACGAAGGGCGGGTTGTGGTGCTCGCCGGTGGCGAAGACGTCGAGTCCGACCTCCTCGGCCTTCTGGGCGATGGTCACCATCGCCTTGATCCGCTCGTGTTCGGTCGGCGTCCGACCGGTCGTCGGATCGGTCGTCACATCACCGACGGTGAAGATTCCGAACTGCACGCCACCCTCCTTGATGAAGTAGTCTGCCACCCATTTGGTGGATGTGGCAACCAATTGAACCGACCAAGGTATTGGGGTATTCCCGATCCCGTTCGGTGGCGTAGGTCACTACACTTGTTTTCCCGAGATGTGGCGAGAGGGGCAGGCCATGGGCGGCGCGGATCCGTTACTGGCCATGATCGCGGAAGAGGCGCGGCGGCACGGATATTCGTGCCGGGTGCTCGCCAGCGACGAATTGGTCCTGACGCACAGTGGCGCGAGCTTCGCCATGTCGCTGGTGAACCTGCGCAGGTTGATCGCCCGCGAGCCGCGTGACGAGTGGCGGGCCATGGTGGCCGACCACCTGAGCACCGGCATCGCCAGCTTCGAGCTGGAACAGCGCAATCCGTTCGACTTCCGCGAATTCGGCGATGTCAGCGGGCTGGTGCGCACCCGGCTGTATCCGAGCACGGCCGCTGCGGGCGGCGCGGTCCGCCGCTTCGTCGCACCGGGCCTGACCCAGCGCATCGTGCTCGACAACGTGCATGCCGTGCGCACGGTGACCTACGACATGCTGCGCGACTGGCCGATCAGCGAGCGCGACCTGTTCGAGCTGGCCGAACGCAATGTCAGGGCCGACGGACCGCTGGACACCCTCACCACCGAATTCGACGATCCGATGGCGGCCGGGCTGCCGTTCTCCATCCTGTTCGGCCCGGAATACACGACGGCGCACGCGCTCTGGCTGGCGGAATACCCGGTGACCGGGCGGGCGGGGGCGCTGCTGATCATCCCGTCCAAGCGCTTTCTCTACACCTATCCGATCAACGATCTGGACGTGCTGCGCGCCGCGGTGATCCTGGCCCGCCTCGCCGTCCACGGCTATGCCGAACAGCCTTGGCCGGTAAGCCAATTCGTCTACCACTGGCACGGGCGGGTGCAATTGGCCGCCACCACGTTCAGCAACGAGGACGGCATCACCATGGTGCCCACCGACGACTTCCACACCCTCCTGAACGCCCTGGAAAGTATCTAGGACAGGTACTGCCGCAACCACGGCAGACCGAGTTCGCGCAGGACATGGGCGCCGGTGTCCATCGAGACACCGCCGAAACCGTGGTCGAGGAACGGCAATTCGACGTAGCGGTTCGGCACGCCGGCCGCGCTCAGCTTGTCGGCGTATGCGGCGGTGTGGTCGGCGAGCACCAGATGGTCGCCGCCGCCCTGGATGATCAGGGTCGGCGGGGAATTCTTGGTGATGTAGGGGTCGGAGTTCACGGCGGCGTAGCGGTCGGCGTACTGCGCGGGCGGTCCGCCGACGTATTTGCGGGCCGCGTCGACGCCCACCGCGGTCTCGGTGCCCGACGCCGTGAGGTCGACCGCCGGGTAGAGCGCGATCACGGCGCGGATGCGCGGCAGTTCGGCGGCGGCGCCGCAGGTGGGTTGCAGCGCACCGGAATTGATCTTGTTGGCCACATTGACGGCCAGGTTGCCGCCCGCCGAGCCGCCGAGCGTCGCGACCCGGCTCAGGTCGAGGCGGTATTCGGCGGCGTGGGCGCTCGCCCAGGTGAGCGCGCAGCCGACATCGCCCTCCTCGGTATCCCACCGGTGGTGTTGCTCGTCGGCCAGGCGGTAATCGACATCGAGGACGGCGTAACCCTGCTGGGCCAGCCAGGTGGTGTACGGGTTCGTGCCGCGGCTGCCCATGATGAACGCGCCGCCGTGGATGCTCACCACCAGCGGTGCGGCGGAGCCGTTTTCGGGGAGGTAGAGGTCGGCGCGCATCGGCTGGCCGTCCAGCGTCGCGTAGGTGACGGTGTGCGTCGGCGGCTTACCGGTCTGCCGGAACGGCGCGGCCGGTGCGAACGCGACCCAGCTGCCGGTGGCGTTGTGCACCGAAAACGCGAGCACGGCGCTGGTCACCAGCGACAGCGTCAGCGCGAGCGCGGCGAGGCCGGTCACCGCGCCCGCGAGCCGCTTCCGGTCGCTCAGGCGCAGCGCGAAGAGGGCGACGAGCACGGTGAGCAGCGCGAGCGGCACGATCCACGAGCCGAGACCGTCGCGCAGCGAATCGATCATCAGGATGGTCGTCTGCGGGAACGTGTGCCGCAGCGCGGGCATGGTCCAGGAGACCGGAATCACCGCGAGCAGTTGGCCGATCAGCACGAACAGCCCGAGCAATACGGCGGCCAGCAGTAGCGCGGCCCTGGCCACGCGGATCCAGGGGCCTCGCTCGGTTTCGGTCGTTTGCTCGGTGCTCATCCGGATTGCTGCCCTTCGCCTGGTGGAACTCGAACTATCCGACGCGATGGCGCAAGGGTACCGACCGTATGGTGTGCGCTACCAGGTGTAAGTGACCCGCCGGCGGGTGAATCAGCGCACGGCGGTGGCCTCCAGTCCGCGTGGTTTCCGTTCGTAGACGAATTCGACGCGCTGTCCGGTGGAAAGAGTTTTGTATCCCGGCGTGACGATGGCGGTGTAATCGACGAATACCTGGCCGATGGGTTCGTCGGGATCGATGAAACCGAAACCCTTTTCGGCGTCGAACCAGCGCACCGTCCCCCGGTGCCACGGTGTCGTCATAGCACTGGAGTGTGCGGCGTCGGGCGCGGTTACGGAAGACACGGCAGGCATCATGCGGAAGTTGCGGCCGGGGTGGGTTCGGTGTCGGGTGACATCACCTGTTGCCACCATCTCGCGAGTGGGCTGGGATCGGGCCATCGGATGGGTTCGTCCGCGCTGTCGGGTTGCGGCAGCGCGGTGCGCGCGGAGGTCGACAGTGGGTGCTGTTCGGCAATGGGCATGACGTGACTCTCTGCGGTTGGTGACGCGAGCATGAAGCACCGCGAGCACGGGGGGAGCACCGTACTCGCGGTGGAAAGGGAGGAAGATGTGACTTTGTTCGAGGGGTCACCCGCTCCAGCGATGCGGTGGCCGGTTCCGACGCCACATCGTGTGGCAGTGCGCTGGTCTCCGGTTCATTCGATGCGCCTGATCTGGCCGTTCCCCGCACGCTGTCGCGTGGCTTCGAGCATGAACTGGCATCACCTACCCTTCATGTGAATCAACTGCACTGCAATAAGTTTCGATTCATGCGCCCGCTGCCTCCGGCTCTCGGAGGTGCGCGTTCGGTGGCCACGACCGGTAACGCCGGTCGCCGACCGGGCGTCGGTAGCTCGCCATCGGCCGGTCCGGTCCCCGGTTGCCGCGACGTACCGGTGCGCAGTGGCGGTGACCGGCGTACTCGCCATACGGTCATTGCCGCGCAAAGGATCTCGTCGATTTCGGCATACAGCTCGGTGACCTCGGGTGGGTCGAGCACCGCGAGCGGCCTGATCGCTTCGGTGGACATGATCCGACACTTCCTTCGCGAAAAGTGTTGGTTCCGTGGATCAGACGGGGATGGCGAGCCGTTCCGTGCGGCAGAGCGGCGGCGTGCGCCGGAATGGACTGCGGAACGAATCGGGATGCCTCAGCATGGTCGCCACCTCCAACTCACTCGTATCGGGTTCGACTGGTGTCAGATAATCTATGTCATCGGACACATATTTCTTATATCACCGCCCATAGGAGATCGCAAGTGGGTTTGGCAGGTAACCTTTGCTAGATGCGGGAAGTGAGAATGCGATGAGCCGTGACCAGGCAAGTTCGCCACGGCACCCGGACCCCGGTGAAGGGGTCTACGGGATTTCGGTGGCCGCCGGACTCTCCGGTGTCGGGGTGCAGACGCTGCGCCTCTACGAGCGGCACGGGCTGCTCAACCCGACCCGCAGCGCGGGCGGTACGCGTCGCTACAGCAGCGACGATCTCACGCGGTTGCGCCGCATAGCCGAACTCGTCGCGGCCGGAGTGAATTTGGCGGGCATCGGCCGCATCCTCGCGCTGGAGGACGACAACGCCGAGCTGCACGCCGACAATGTCCGGCTGCGCGATCACAACGCGGAGCTGCGCGGGCAGGGGTGAGGTGCGGTCGGGGCGGTGCGCTAGCGTCGGCGATATGCGGCTTCACGTGGGATGTGCGATGTGGACGCACCCGGCCTGGCGGCAGGCGCCCAGCGAGCGGCTGCGATCCTACGCGGACCGGTGCACGGCGGTGGAGGGCAATACGACCTTCTACGCGACGCCCGCCCGGCGCACCGTCGAATCCTGGGCGCGGCAAACCGATTCGGATTTCCGCTTCGTGGTGAAGCTGCCGAGGACGGTCACCCATGAGCGAAGGATGTCGGGGGCCGACGCCGAACTCGGCGCCTTCCTCGACGCGGTCGAACCGCTCGGCCCGCGGCTGCACGCGCTGTGGGCGCAACTGCCCGCCTCGTTCGGCCCGACCGATCTGGGCGTGCTCGCCGCCTTCCTGCGCGGGCTGCCCCGCACCTACCGGCCCGCGGTGGAGGTGCGGCACCGGGCGTTCTTCGAGGACGAGCGGGCGGCGCGGCAGCTGGAGAGCGTGCTCGGGCGGGTCGGCGGTGAATGGATAACCTTCGACACCACACTGCTTTTCGACGGTGCGCCGATTTCGCCCGCCGAGCGCGAGGCGTGGTCGAAGAAGCCGAGGGTGCCGCGGCGCACCGTCGCGCTCACCGAACACCCGATCGTCCGATTCCACGGCCGCGACGCCGAGGAACGCACCGTCGCGGGGTGGCGGCCGTGGATCGATGTCGTCGCCGACTGGCTGCGTGAGGGGCGCTCGCCGACGGTGTTCATCCACACGCCCGACAATGCCGCGGCGCTGGAGCTGGCGCGCCGGTTCCATGACGAGGTGCGGGCGCGGGTGCCGGAGCTGACGCCGCTGCCCGAACCGGCGCCGGTCGAACCCATGACGCTGTTCTGATCACGGCCCCGCGGTCATGCTCGCCCGGCCGACTCCTCCAACCCGTAACCCAGGCGGATGTCGTGGGTGGCCCGGCCGCCGGATACGGTGACGCGGCTGGTGACGGGCGGATAGCCGCGCGCGACGACGGTGTACTCACCCTCGGGCAGATCGGGGACGAGATAGCGGCCGGTGTCGTCGGTTTGCGCGGTCGCGGTCAGGTCGCCGACCGCGTCGAGCAGCATGATCTGCACATCGGGTACGGATCTGCCCTCGGCCCAAGCGGTTCCGGCGAGCACCGCCATCGGCTCCAGTTCGATGTCGTGATGGAGCAGGCCGCTGTCGGTCACGGTGAGCGTGGTCGCGGCGGGCCGCATATGGTCGGCGACGGCGACCATGGTGTACGTGCCGGACACCACGCCGTGGCAGGCGTAGCCGCCGTCGGCGGTGGTGACCGCGGCGCCGACCACCTCGCCGTGCGGATCGGTGAGCGTTACGGTGGCGCCGGGCAACGGATTTCCGCTCACCGCCGATCTGACGACCCCGGACACCTCGCCGGACCCGCTGAGCGTGAGGTCGAGCTGCTGCGGCCACGGCCCCGCGACCACGCTGATCGCGGCGGGTTGATGACCGCCCGCGGAGACGATCAGCACGTAGCTGCCCGCCTCCGGCGCGTCGATCGCATATTCGCCGTCGGCGTCGCCCGCCCCGCGGGCCACCTGGTGGCCGCGTTTATCGATCAGGGTGAGCGCCGCGCCCGGCACCGCGCGGCCGTCCGCGTGCCGGATTCGGCCCGTCAGTGAGTGTTCATCGGAAGTGGTTGCGCTGCTGTATATTTCGGGTTCCGGTTCGAAGCGCTCGGGCCATTCCGCACCCTCGAAGGTGACCGGAATGTCTTCCAGCGGAATCTCTTTCATGAACAGCAGCACCGCACCCGCCAGGACGGCGACGGCCGCCGCGGCATAGAACACCCAGTCCATCGAATCGGTGAATCCGACCAGGATCGGCGCCCGCAGATCGGCGGGCAGCTCGGCGATGCCGGTGGTATTGCTCTGCAACTGGCCGAGCCGCGCCGCGTCGAGTCCCTGCGGCAGCTGCCCGCCGAACGCGTCGACGATCTTGTGCGGCAACAGGTTGAACAGGATGGTGAGGAAGATCGCGACACCGAGCGTGCCGCCCATCTGCCGGAAAAACGTTGCCGCCGCGGTGGATACGCCCATATCCCGGCGCGGGCAGGCGTTCTGCGCCGCGAGGATCAGCGGCTGCATGCACGCGCCGAGCCCGGCGCCGATCACACCCTGGTACACCAGCGAATGCCAGAGCGGGCTGTCGTAGTGCACCCGGCCGAACAGCACCGATCCGGCCGCGACGACGAAGCAGCCGAATACCGCGAGCAGTTTGTAGCGTCCGCTGAATTTGGTGATCATCCCGCCCAATTGGGCGCCCGCCATGATGCCGACCACCAGCGGCAGCATCAGCAGACCCGCCCGGGTGGGCGAATATCCGCGCACCACTTGCAGATACAGCGGCACGACGACGATCGCGCCGAACATGGCGACGCCGAGTACGAATCCGCCGACGATGGCGACGCTGAAGGTCGAATTCCGGAACAGGCGCAGCGGGATCAGCGCCGCGTCCCGCATCAGGAATTCGGCGAGCAGGTAGAGCAGCAGCCCGCCGGCCGCGATCCCGTAGCAGAGCAGCGCGCGATCCGACCGCCAGCCCCAATCCCGGCCCTGCTCGGCGATGATCAACAGCGGCACCACGCAGATCGTCAGCGCGAGCGCACCCGGCCAGTCGATGCGCTGGCGCTGCCGCTGATGCGGCACGTTCAGCACCCGCGCGACCACGATCAGGGCCACCAGCCCGATCGGCACGTTCACCAGGAACACCCAGCGCCAGCCGTCGAGCCCCCAGAGCCGGTCGTAGTTCGACAGCAGGCCGCCGAGCACCGGCCCCAGCACCGTCGCGCTACCGAATGCGATCATGAAAACACCCTGGTAGCGCACGGTTTCGCGGGGTGGAACAAGATCGGCGATGATGGTGAACGCCAGCGACATCAGCCCACCGGCGCCGAGCCCCTGGAAGGCGCGGAATCCGGCCAGCTCGTACATCGATGTCGCGAAGGTGCAGGCGATCGATCCGATGACGAACAGCCCGATCGAGATGAGATACCAGGGTTTGCGGCCGTATATGTCGGCGAGCTTGCCGTAGAGCGGCGTGGCGATCGTCGCGGTGATCAGGTAAGCCGTTGTCGCCCATGCCTGTTGGTCGAATCCGTGCAGGCTGTTGGCGATCCGGACGATCGCGACGCTGACGATGTTCTGGTCCAGTGCGCCGAGGAAGACGCCGAGTAGCAGCCCGGACAGGATGGTGAGGATCCGCCGGTGCGACAGCGCCGCCCGCTCACCGGCGACCAGGTCCGGCGCCGGTGCCGGGGCCTGGGCGGTCGAATTCGTCATGGATGTGCCCTGATTCTGAATCGGTCAACGGTGGCAATGTCGTGCGCGGTGCGCGGCACAAAACAAACTGCTCGGTCGAACTGACGGTGAATCTCAGCGTGCTACAACGGCGGCGATCTTACCGGTACGGTTTCCGCCGTCTTTAACGAGGCTAACGGCAGACCGCCCGTTACCCGGCGGTGGGGTTGGCACCACCGCATTCGGCCGTATGAGCCCCATGGACGGGGCGGTGCCGATGCGGGATGCTGGGCGAATGAGCATGCGGCACAGCGGGATCGCGGCGACCCTCGCCATGGTGCTCGCGACCGGTACGGCCTGTGGCGGCACCGCGGATCCCGGTTCCGGTGCGCCGGACGGAGTTTGGGAGGTCACCGACTACGGCACGGTGCTCGATGTGCGCGGCGACCGGTTACAGACCTACCAGGTGACGTCGATCAGCTGCCTGAAAGGCGATGCCGGGACCGGACCGGACCATCGCTTCACGCTGCCCGGCTCCGATGTGTATACGGTGCGGCCGGGTGCCGGTCCGGACCGGGCGCTGCTGCACGTCGACGGTTCGCCCGGCGACCTCGCGCTGCGCCGGTTGCCGAGGCTGCCCGCGACATGCGACGCGCCGCCGCCACCTGCGTTCGACGTCTTCTGGCAGACCTTCCGGGAACACTATCCGTTCTTCGCGATGAAAGGCGTTGACTGGCAACAGGTTCGGGATCGGTTCCGGGAGCGCGCGGTGACCGCCGACGATCCGGGTCTGTTCGCGGCGCTGCGGGATATGGTCGCGCCGCTGAACGATATGCACGTCATGGTGTCGGCGGGCGATCTCGGCATGTTCACCATGGTCAGGCCGGGCACCGAGATGCCGACCCGAGATCTGGACACCAAGGTGCGCGACCACATTCGGCACCGGGACCTCGGCGATCAGCCGTTCACCGAATTCGCCGGTGGCCGGATCGCGTTCGCCACGCTGCCCGGCCATCCGGAGTACGGGTATCTGCGCGTCTCCGGTTTCGCGGGCTATACCGCCGCGCACACCTTCGCCGCCGACAGCGCCGAATTGGACCGGGCCATGGACGCGATCCTCACACCCGACCTACTCGGCCGGATGCGCGGGCTGATCCTGGATCTGCGGGTGAACGGCGGCGGCGCGGACAGCCTCGGCCTGCAATTGGCCGGACGGCTCACGGACCGAGCGTATTTCGCCTATACGAAGAAGACCGCGGGCACCGATGCGCGGACCTTTTCAGTCGAACCGGGACGTACGCGCTATACCGGGCCGGTCGCCATCCTCACCGGCGGGTCCACCGTGAGCGCGGGCGAAACGTTCACCCAGGCAATGATGCAACGGCCGGCCAAGACGGTGCGGATCGGCCAACCGACCCAGGGCGTGTTCTCGGATGTGCTGGAGCGCAAGCTACCTGGCGCGGGTCACGACGATTGGGCCTTCGCGTTGCCCAACGAGATCTTCCTGACCGAGGACGGTCGCGCCTTCGATGGCACCGGAATACCGCCCGAGCTGGCCGAACCCGTCTTCACCGACGAGGAATTCGCACAGGATCGCGATTCGGCCTTCGATCGGGCGGTGGCCTGGTTCGGCTCGTGATCAGCCGGTCAGCGATCGGGACAGGCGTTTTCGCGTACTGTCCAGCACATCGGGATCCAAATCGGCGCGTGCGGTGAGCAATTCGAGCGCGCGTAGCACCTGTAGTGCGTGAACACGGTGCGGTAGCTCGGGTTCCGCGGGATCGATACCGGCGCTCACCAGGAATTCCAGCCAGGCCGGGTCATCGATTCGCGGGCCCGAGAGGCCGACGGACCAGGCCCACCAGGCCGGGTCGAGTAGTCGATCGGCCAGCCGCACCGATTCGAAATCGAGTAGGCCGGTGAGCGCGGCGCCGTTGGTCAGCATGTTGTCCGGTGCGAAATCGCCGTGTGCCAGCCGGATCTTGCGATTCGCGAACAGGTCGGGCACGGCGCGCAGCAGCCGATCGAGCGCCGCCCGCTCGGCGTCGGTGAGCGCCGGATCCAGTTGCGTCGCCCAATTTTTCGCCCTGGCCACCAGCCTGCGTGGATCGGCCCACAGATCGTCGATGCCGAGTCCGGCCGGGCGCAGCCGCCGGAAACGGGCGAGCAGTTCACCCATCATTCGCGCGGATTCGACACTGCTGGAATCCATTTCGTCGCTGACCGAGACCGGAACGCCCGGCAGCGCGTCGAAGACGATCCACGCCGGATCCGCGTCGAGATCGAAGTGCCGGACTCGCGGTATGGCGATACCGCGCAGCGCGGCCGGATCCAGCAGCGCGAGCATCACCCGGACTCTGCGTTCGGCATCCACCCGGCTCCGATAGCGTTGCAGCACAACGCGCGCACCGTCGCTGAGGGTGATGAGTTCGGTCCGATTCCGGAATCCCGCTGGCGCGGCGGCCCGTTCGGCGATGGGCCGGGTAAGTATCCGCTCCAGCCAGTCGTACTCCTCGCGATCCACCCGGCCACACTAGTGGTCCTGCAACGGAATCGCTTACTTCATCTGCGGGACAGTGCCGCCCGGATAGGTCGCGCCGATGGCGTCGGTATATCCGACCTGCACCTTGTAGTAGCGGTCGTCGGGGCCGTATGCGACGTAGAACACCAAACCCTTCGGGCGTCCCGGTCCGGAGTAGGGCGCGCCTTTGACGAAGCGATCGAGCACCGGGTGCAGATGCGTCGGGAAGTTGTCGATATCGCAGCGCAGCGGAAAACAGATGCGGCGCATGCGGGGTGAGGTCCAGGAGAAGGTGCGGTAGAGGTTGAAGGTGCCGGTCAGCAGCCGCAGCTCCTTCTCGGAGGCGGGCACGAAGTCGAGATCGGCCAGTATCCGGGAGATTTCGTCCGGCGGGAGTTCGCCGGGCGCGAACACCTTCGAATACAGGTTCATCGTGCGACTGGCGAAATCCAATGCCATGATGCCGATTTCGCCGCCGTAGCGGTCGAGATGCGCGGCATGCGCGCGGGCGCTGTCCGGCATACCCGGGAATTCGAGCATCCGCGTCACCGGAACCAGTTCGGGGAAGACGGTCCAAATCTTCTGCACGCCGCTCGCGACCGCGACGTCGACGCCCCAGGCCACCGGCACCGCGTCGCCGACCGCGGTGAGCAGCTGTTCCATCGGGTGGCCGGTGTAGGTGAGCAGTCCGGCTTTGCGCAGCCGCGGCACCAGATCGGGTGCGCTGGAATGCATCATGCGCACGTTGAGCTCGCGCTCGGCCACCGGATGCGTTGTGGTTCGAACGCCGACCACCGAGGTGGTCCACAGGTCGGCCAGCGTCTCCAATACGGGGTCCATGACCGCGGGGTCGTACTCGACCTCGGCCAGGTCCGCGTAGGTGCGAAGATCGTGCCGGAATTGCTCGAGCGTCACGCCGGGCGTGCTCATGGTCACCTCGAATACCCACGTGCAGGTGTGGGCTGTGGTCCGTAACAGCGATGTCCTGGCTCAGAATAACTCTTCGTGCGCGGACGTTTGGGCGCTCGGACCAAACCCGGCCGACCTCCGTCTTCTGGGGGATTATCTCCGAAGTAGTGGACACTACGGTTTGTAGTAGATACTGTGTGTGTTGTCAGAGCCGCACCATGGGAGGGCGACATGACGATCACAGAGATCTTCGCAGTCAATCTTGGGCAATCCGGTGTCCCCGTGCCGCGTGGGGTACGGAACTTCTTCCGGATATTCTCGTTCTAGCTCGGGCTTTCGCCCAAAAACCTTGCTGCATTTGATGTTCTAGCCTTCGCGCGCATGCGCGCCGCAGGGCTGGTTCAGGCTGCGGCGAGACGTCCAGCCGCTGCGCTTTCGACGTCCTTCGATGTTGCTGTTATGGTATGTATATACCATCAAAAATGAATGGGAGAGTGGTATGCCGGTCAGTGTGGACCGACGTCCAGTTCTTGCCGCCGCCGCATTCGGGCTGCTGGCGTCGGCGGTCACCGGATCGATCGGTCGGCCGCTGTTGGGTGGATTCCTTTGTGCCGGACTGATATTGGGATTGGGCAATGCGTTGATCACCCGGTGGGGCGTATCCGGTGATCTCGACCGATCGCGGTTGGCCGCCACATCAGCATTGAGATTACTTGCGGTAACAGTGATTTCATTGGTGATCGGCTACTTCGTTCGTCCCGACGGTATCGGTATCTTCTTCGGGCTCAGCGCATTTCACGTCACCATGGCGCTGCACATGGGGTTGCCCGCGCCGCGCAGGTTGCGGCAATGAGCGCCGAGGTGCGCGCGGGCGCGAAAATCGAAGTGGGCGAACATCAAACGACCCACCTGTTCGGTATGGACTTCAATGTCGACACCATCCTGTCCACCGCGGTGGCCGCGGCGGTGGTGCTCGGAATCGCCTTCTATCTGCGCGCCCGGCTCACCAGCGGCGTGCCGAACGGGGTGCAGCTGTTCTTCGAGACGGTGACCGTGCAGCTGCGCGGACAAGTGGAAAGCGCGGTGGGACTGCGGATCGCGCCCTATGTGCTGCCGCTCGCGGTGACGCTGTTCGTCTTCATCCTGCTGTCCAATTGGCTGTCGGTGCTGCCGGTCCAGTACGGGTCCGGTGAGCTGATCAAACCGCCTGCCACCGACGTCAACTTCACCTTCGCGCTGGCGCTGTTCGTCTTCGGCTGCTACCAGTGCGCCGGGATCGTGCGGCGCGGTCCGTTCGGACACGTCAAACAGCTGCTCAAGGGCCATACCGGTTGGGGGCCGATGATTTTCATCAACGTCATCGAGGAGTTCGCGAAACCGCTCTCGCTGGCACTGCGGCTGTTCGGCAATATGTTCGCGGGCGGCGTGATGATCTCGGTGATCACCCTGCTGCCGTCCTGGATCAGCTGGGGGCCCAACGCCGTCTGGAAATTGTTCGACCTGTTCGTCGGTCTCATCCAGGCCTTCATCTTCGCCCTGCTGACCATCCTCTACTTCGGTCAATCCACCGCGCTCGAGCACGAAAAGCATTGACCGGCAACCGATCTGTTCACCTTTTCAATGAAGAAAGGCAGTGATGACAATGACGGATATCACCTCGGCGGCGATCGTCCAGGCGGCCGCACTCCTCGCGGGCGGTTTGATGATGGTCGGCGGCGCGATCGGCGCGGGTTTCGGTAACGGCATGGCCGCCTCGGCGCTCATCAACGGCGTTGCGCGGCAACCGGAATCGGAAGGCAAACTGCGCGGCAACTTCCTGATGTCGGTCAGCCTGGTCGACGCCGTGTACTTCATCAACCTGACGTTCATGGCACTGTTCGCTTTCGCGACACCGGGGAAGTAGCGCCATGGCGACGAACAACCTTGCGGGACAGAACTTCCTGATCCCCAACGGGACCATACTCGTCGAGTTGCTGCTCTTCCTGATCGTGCTCGCGGTCATCTGGTTGTTCGTCGTGCCCCCGATCCGCGAGGTGCTCGCGGATCGGGCGGCGCGGGTCGCCGAGACCGCGGCGGACCGGCTGCGGGCCGCGGAATCGGCTGCGGCGGCGCAGGATCGGTACCGGTCCGAGCTGGCGGACGCACGGGTGACGGCGGCCGAGATCGGGCGGCGGGCGCGGCTGGACGGGCAGGCCGCGGTCGCGGCGGCCCGGCAGGCCGCGCAGGCGGAGGCCGACGAGATGGTCGCCCGCACGGTCGTCGAATTGCGGTCGCGGGCAGCGCGATCCGAGGAGGAACTGCATGCCGTGGTCGAACCGTTGGCCCGGCGCCTGGCCGACCGAGTGGTGGCGGACCGATGACCGAACGGCACGGACTCTACGAAATCACCTGGGATTGGCCGGTTTTCCTCAGCCAGCTGTTCGGCTTCGGGGTGATCGTGCTGGCCGTAGTGAAATGGGTGCTGCCGCCCGCACGGGCGGCGATGGCCCGGGCACAGGCGACGATCCGCACCCAATTGACCGAGAGCGAACAGGCCAAGCTCGAATTGGCAAGTGCGGAACGAGCTTTGGCGGAGTCGGCGATCGGGGCGCCCGCGGCGGCCGAGCGGGTGCGGCGGGACGCGCTCGCCGCCGCGGACCGCGTCGCGGCCCGGTTCGCCGCGCAGGCCGCGGATGAGGCGGACCTGGTTCGCCGCCGAGGCCATGACCGGGTGTCGCGCCTGCGTCGTGAGCTGACCCAGGAACTAGAGAGCGCCATGCGGACCGCGGTATTGGACCGCACCGAACACCTCGTCCGTCAGCGCCTCGCCGCACCGTCGGCGAAAGCGGCGAGCATCGACCGGTTCCTGGACACCCTGGATCGCCGTCCGAGCGATAGCGAGGAGGTGCGTGCCGATCTCGTAATGCCGTAAGGCAGCGACCTTTCGCCGCGGTACCTGGCGTGCCGCGGCGAATGCGGTCCGGCAAGTGGTTGCCGCGTAATAGCCTCGGCGGGCGTGCTGGTCGGTTACGGTGAACGACATGCCGATTGCTCGACGATCGCTCCTGGCGCTCGGTGCCGCCGGGGCTTCGACCCTGCTGCTCGACGCCTGTGGGTCGGACAAGAAGAAGAGTCACGACAAGGCGACGCCCGCGCCCGCAGCGCCCCCGGCGCACGGTGGTGCGATGCCGGATACGGTGATGATCATCCGGCACGGCGAGAAACCGACGGGATCCGGTGCGCCGTACGGAATTACCGAGGCGGGGGAGAAGGACGACAAGTCGTTGACGGTCGTCGGCTGGAATCGAGCGGGTGCGCTCGCGGCGCTGTTCGATCCGCGGGCGGCGGACGGTTCTCCCGCCCCGCTGCGGCCGCATTTGTTCCGGCCGGCAACGATTTTCGCGTCCAATGCGAACGGGGACGGAAGTAAACGGCCGTTGGAGACGATCACGCCGCTCGCCGCCGCGCTGGGGCTGACCCCCAACCAGCAGTACACCAAGGGGCAGGAGGCCGAACTCGTCGCCGGGCTGGCCGGCGCGGCGGGCCCGGTCCTGATCAGCTGGCAGCACGAGAAGATCGGGGCGATTCTCGCGCAGCTCGGCCCCGCCGATCCGACGCCACCCGCGAATTGGCCGGACAACCGTTTCGATATGGTATTCGTGCTCACCCGCAATTCACCCGGTGACCGGTGGACCTTCACTCAGGTGCCGCAGTTGCTGCTCGCCGGCGACCTGCCGACGCCCATCTAATACCAGTGGTGCTGCTGCCAGAATTCCCAGGCCGCGTCGGGGCTGCCGTATCGGTGATTCATATAGTCGTATGCCCAGCGGATCTGGGTCAGTGGATTGACCCGCCAATCGGGCCCGTGCGACGCCAT
Source organism: Nocardia sp. JCM 34519.1 (assembly GCF_020361265.1). Classification (NCBI taxonomy): domain Bacteria; kingdom Bacillati; phylum Actinomycetota; class Actinomycetes; order Mycobacteriales; family Nocardiaceae; genus Nocardia; species Nocardia sp. JCM 34519.1. The sequence goes on along the minus strand of NZ_JAIRBR010000008.1, from coordinate 228,517 downwards.
CTTCTCCGGCGGTAGGGCCTGGCCGAGGCCATATGCGCCGCTGACCGGGTTGATCGCGAATGTGTTCCAGCCGCTTTCCCTGGTGATGATGTTGTCGAACGACGGAAATTGACTGGCCGGAACCACCAGTCGTGCCATGGCTCGCGGTGCGGCGCCGAAGATCGGTAGGAAATAGCCGGGACCCGGAATATCGGACAGGCCGGGCAATACCGCCGAAAACGCGAGGGTGACCGGGACATCCGGGTCGTCGTCCGCGTTTGCCACGGGCGCGGAGCTGATCGCGAGCGCGCCGAACAGCGCCGTGACGACGGCGATCCTGGCGGATCGTCGGCCGGGCGGTTTCGAGCGCGACATGGATCAATTTGCCTTTCGCGTCATATGGCGGATTTGTCCAATATGCGGAGCGAAAGACAGCAAACCATTAGTTATCGAAAGGTATGGCGAACCCGCCCGGCGTGTCCGCCATCGATTAGCCTGCGCCCATGCCTTTCGTCATCGATGGCTCCGTGACCTGCTATCTCATGCCCGACGACCATGACGAGGCCGAACGGCGATTCCTGGAATTGGTGGCCGCGCCCGGCGAAACGTGGCTCATCGCCTACAGCTTCACCTTGGCGACGGCGGTGGACGAATTGATCGCCGCACATGGGCGCGGGGTGCGGCTGCACCTATATCTGGATCATTCGCAATCGACGGGAACGGCGGAGCATCCGGTTATTTCCCGGCTGGTGGCGGCGGGTATCGAGGTCACCATCGGGACCAGCACCAGCGGCGCCGGATATATCTGCCACAGCAAAGGGCTGGCCGTCGATACCGCGGCGGGCCCGCAATGCTGGGAAGGGTCGGTCAATTTCAGTAGCACCGGCTGGCTACAGGTGAATACCGCCATGAATTTCGCGGCGACCGACTGGCGCGATCACTTCGTCGCCCAGTTCAATACGCTGCGTCGCTACGCCTGGACGCAGGAACGCGACCTGCAACTGATGCCGCAGCCACCCGCGGATCTGAACACCGCCGCCGCGCTGCCGCTGACCGAGACGGAGTGAAGCACTATGCGGGGGCGGCTTCATCCGGAGCCGGATAGATGCGGTGGATCGTCAAAGCCGCGGCCAGCAGCCGGGATTCGCTCGGATCGGTGGGGTCGAGGTCGGTGAGCTCGGCGACGCGGCGCAGTCGGTAGCTGAAAGTATTGGGATGCACATGGATTTCGGCGGCCGCGGTCTTACGGTCGGCGCCGTGGCGCAGATGTGCGTCGAGTGCCTCGATCAGATGCGGGCTGGATAGCAGCGGGGCGATCCGCTCCGCCAACCGGTCCCGGGCCGGTCCCGGCCTGGTGAGCTGGTATTCCAGGAGCAGATCGTCGAGCCGGTAGAGGCCGGCGGGCCGTCCGGCCAGGCGGGCCAGTTCGGCGAGTCCGGCCGCGTCGTGCGCGGTGGCCGGAATGGATTCCCGAGCGACCCAGCGGCTTTCGGCGACGAAGACGTCGACGCCGAAGTGTCCGGTCAGTTCGGCGGCCAATTCGCGGTGGCGGGCGTCGTCGGCATCGGATTCGGCGGCCGCGGGTAGCAGGGCGATGCCGGTCGAACCGTCGAAGGTGGCCAGCGCGGTGGTGCTCGCCAAACCGTCCAGGCAGCGCTGCAGGATCCGGATGCGCCGCCGCGCAATGAGATTGGCGACCGCGCTCGGCTGATCGGTCGGCGCGGTGCGGATCGCGAGCACCGTGTAGCGCTCGGCGAGCGTGGTGTCGGCGCGGGCGGCGAGCTCGTCGGCGGGCAGGCCGCGCAGCAGCGCCGAGCACAGCTCGCGGCGCGCCTCCCGCTCGACGTTGTAGATGGATTGTTCGACGTCGGTATAGGTTTCGACCACGGTGATGGTGATCTGGCGCAGTAGATCGAGCAGCCTGCTGCCGACCGTGACCAGCTCGTCCAGTTCGGCCGGGGTGGCGAGCGCCGCGGCCTCGGCGAGCACCGATTGCGCCGAACCATGAATGGCCTCCAGCAGCAGCGGCAGCGGAATGCGGTCCTCGGCATGCCGTTCGGCCACCGGTACGACGAACGTCGCCACCTCGGCCCTGGTGAGCGTCCGATGCTGGCCGATGGCCTGCAGCACCGCGCGCCCGCAGGCGTAGATCGCGGGCAGCACCTCGGCGGTGAAATGCTCCTGCGGGAGGTCGGCGGTGGGTTGGGTGGTGCCGAGGCCGGCGGCCAGCATCCGCTCGGCGATCTGCGGCCACCGGGTGAGCAAACGAGCGACAAGTGGCGTGTCCTCGGTCAACTGCGGCGGACTGGTGGACATGCTCCGATTGTTTCCGACCACCGGGTGGCGGACAACAATACCGTCGGATCGGCCGAAATCTTGTCGCCGACAACAAGGTTGCGACGGCAAATCACTCTCCGACGTGCAGTGACGATCCGGCAGGCCGCGCAATAGATTCGAGCGGCGGGCCGATATGGCGGCCGTCACATCGGATTCGCGATGTGAGTTGGGAAACATGTTGCGGTACCGGGCTATTCGACACGTTGCCGCAGCACTCGACGGCAAAGGTTGTGAGCGGAATGTTTGCGAAGAGGCGCAGTCGGCGGATTCGTGCGGTCGCCCGGTACGGGGGTATCGGGGCCGCGATGATGCTGATCGCGATGTCCGGCACGGGCTTCGCTACAGCGGATCCGCCTGCCGCGGAAACCGATTCCGTCGCAACGCGACTCGCGGCCGAACTGGACCAGGGCCTGGTCGCGGCGCAGGACGGCAGGCAGCCGAGGGCGATCGTCGACACCGGCAGCGCCGCGACCAGCCGGGCATCCGACGCCATCGGCGAGGGACCCGAGGTGTCGGCCTACCTGGCGGCATTCGGTTACGGCCTGACCCATCCCGACGCCGCGCCGCCGGGCGCGAACCGCTGGGACTGCAAGCCGAGCGCCGAACATCCCCGCCCCGTTGTGCTGCTGCACGGCACGTGGCTGAACGCCTACGACTCGTTCGCCTACCTCTCGCCGCGATTGATGCGCGCCGGATACTGCGTCTTCGCGGTCAATTACGGTCGCTCGGGTCTTTTGGAGGGCGGCGGGATCGGGCCGATCCTGCCGGGCCGCAACGGAGTCGGCCGGATCGAGGATTCGGCGCGCCAGGTCGGCGGCTTCATCGACCGCGTGCTGGCGGCCACCGGTGCGGACGCGGTGGATATCGTCGCGCACTCGCAGGGTGGCACGGTGGCCGATCAGTATCTGAAATTCGAAGGCGGACAGGGGAAGGTGCGCAAGCTGATCAGCTTCGGCGCGACCTTCCACGGCACCACGCTCGACGGCATCGCCACGCTCGACAGGCTCATCAACAACCTGGGTGTCGACATCATGGGCTTCTACCAACCCGTCATCGGCTACGCGAATGTGCAGCAGGCGGTGGGCTCGGAGTTCTACTCGCGATTGAACGCCTTGGGCGACACCGTTTCCGGCGTCGACTACACCTCGGTCGCATCCCGTTTCGACGAGGTGATGAACCCGTACGAGTGGACCTTCCTGCAGGCCGGTCCCGGCGCGACCGTGGACAACGTCACCCTGCAGGACGGATGCGGGCAGGATATGTCCGACCATTTGACGATCATGTACTCGCCGCGATCGGCATCGATCGCGCTACACGCCCTCGACCCGGCGGTGTATCCGGCGCTGGACTGCGCCTTCAACCCGTGGTTCGTCGGTGGTGGCGGGAGCATCTGACGGCAGATTTGTCGCTGCACGCAGCGGAGAACCCGGAACGGGTGAATTGGCTTCGGTGACAATTCCTTTCGCAATGGAGGCCGCGTTGACTCGAAATATGGGCACAGCATCCGAGGTGGCGCCGGTCCCGCCGGTCGAGGAAATCGCGTCCGGGCGGCCGCAATTGCCGGAATTCGACCCCTTCTACTACCCGCCGGCGGGCATCCGGCACCTGCCGCCGGGTACGACGATTCGCGTCCGCCGGGTGCGGGTGGCGCTGTTCGGCCTTGTCGCGCAGCGAATTCCGGCCTGGCAGCTGCTCTACCGCACCTGTGATCTGCACGGTGTGCCCGAGGTATCGGTGACGACGGTACTATTGCCGCCCGGTGCGGATCCGGCCGAGCCGCGACCGCTGGTCTCGTTCCAGTGTGCGATCGATGCCGTTGCGTCCAAATGCTTTCCGTCGTACGCGCTGCGTCGCGGTGCGCGGGCGCTCGGTTCGATCCCGCAGCTGGAGCTGCCGCTGATCGCCAGTGCGCTCGCGCGCGGCTGGGCCGTCTCGGTGCCCGATCACGGCGGGACCGGCGGGCGGTTCGGGGTGCCGAGGGAACCCGGATATCGGGCGCTGGACGGGATCAGGGCCTGCCTGACCTTCGCGCCGCTCGGCCTGAGCGCGACGACATCCGTTGCGCTGTGGGGTTATTCGGGCGGCGGCCTGGCCACGGCGTGGGCGGCGGAGATGGCCGACGAGTACGCGCCGGAACTGCGGATCGTCGGCGCGGTCGCCGCATCGCCGGTGGGGGATCCGGCCGCGGCATTCGTACGGATGAACGGGACGATGTTCGCCGGATTCGCCGCGGTGTTCACCGCAGGGCTGCGCAAGGCGTATCCGGATCTGGACCGCCTGCTGACGGAATCGCTCGACATGCGATACCTGACCTGGTTGCGGGATATCGAATCGGCCGCGACCTTTCCGCTGCTGTACCGGTTCGCGCGCCGGGATATCAACCGGTACAGCAGTTCCGGGCTGGCCGCGCTATTGGCCGAACCGGGCGTGTGCACCATCCTCGACGATATCCGTCCCGGCGGATGCGCACCGAGTATGCCGATGCTCGTCTTGCAGGGGGTGTACGACGAGGTGATCGCCGTCGCCGATGTGGACGCGCACGTCGAGCGGTACCGGGCCGCCGGCGCGCGGGTCCGGTATCTGCGGGACCGGCTCAGCACTCACCTGCTGCTGCAATACCTGGGGCTGCCGGTGATGGTGGATTGGCTCGCGGACCGCTTCGCCGGGCGCCCGCCCGCGCCGCACGGCACCGAGACGGTCTGGTCGGTGACGTTCGGCAGGCGGGCCTTGCTCGGGCAGCTGAGGTTCGCCGGGTTGCTCGCCCGCATGCTGCTCGGGCGGACGATCCGGGTCGCGCGGCCATAAAGCTACGGAGTGTGGGCGTAATTTCGACCGGTTGATCACCGCGATCTGATCGACATCTCGTGGGTTAACCAGTGGTTTCCGTCACTGGAATCCAGGTGTCGCGGATTCTTCATCTACTATTGATCTCAGTAGATGACGAGGCAAAGGGGCCCCATGACGCGACGATTTCCCCGACCCATAACCGCCACGCCACCGCATCCCCGATCCGGCTCGATCCGGACGGCGACCCGCACCGCGGCGGTCGCGCTGCTGCTCGGCGTGCTCACCGCGGGCACGGTCGCCGCCGCGGGCATCTCGGTCGCCGAATCGTCGGGGCGGTCTCATACCTCGAGCACCGATCCGGGGCTCACGGATTGGAGTGCGCACCTGAGCGACCCGATGGGCGTCAATCACGTCGACTCGAATCCGCTGCTCGCACAGGAGCATCGAAATACGCTGCGCGACTACCACATTCGGGAGAACCGGCGACCGCGGGCCGACGTGCTGACGACGAATCCGAACGCGGACAAGACCTGGACGGCCAATACGCGCCCGGACGGTAGTGCCTGGACGGTGTGCCCGGCGCTCGCCAGCTGGTGCTGACTCGCCGCGGCGAAAATCCCTGTCCCGAAGAACGATCAGGAGTAGATGACGATGAAGTCACTTGCGGTCGCCGCGATCGGCGTCGGTGTGCTCGGCTTGGCCGATGGCGTCGCGGTCGCCGAGCCCGACCCGAAATCCGCTGCCGCGAACTGCCTTTGGGCGGGAGCCGGTTACCGCCAGGGCGACACCGTGCGCGCGGGCGGCTGGAACTTCCACTGCGGCACCGATAACGGCGGCCCGTATTGGTTCCAGGGTGAACGGGTGGCCGGTGCGAGTACTGTCCCCAACCCGGGCGCGCGCACCAACCCCGCCGGGCTTTTCAGCCCCGGTGCGCGTCAACCGGGCACCGCCTACACCGACTATTGTGTCGGTGGCCAGCTGATCGCGGGTACCGAGGACGTGTATCAGGCCGTGGCCCACGGTAATTCGATCTACTGGAAGGCCGCGGCGCCCATCGGGCAGTGGACGTTCGACTCCGCCGCCGAACGTCCCGAGCCGACCTGGCGCACCGGGAGCCTGTGCTACGAGGGCAACCTCACCTGAGCCGGATACCCGCTTCGGCAGGCGATTCGGTGACATCCGCCGGATAGATCATCCGGGCGGGCGGGTTAGCGGTGCGCCGGGCGAGCGGGTAGTAGATCGCGGCCGTCACGACGATGCCGACGATCCAGGAGATATCCGCGCCGCCGAGCAGATCGGTGACCGGCCCGGTGTACAACTTCTGCGCCAGGAACGGGATCTGCGCCAGGATGCCGACGACATAGCAGGCCAGGGCGATGTAGTTCCAGCGTCCGTAGCGCGCCTTCGGATCGTAAAGCGCTGGGATGTCGAAGCGTTCGCGGGAGATCAGGTAGTAGTCGATCAGGTTGATCGCACTCCACGGGGTGAACACGGTCAGCAGCACCAGCACGAAATTCTTGAAGTTGTCGAGGAAGTCGGCGCTGGCGGCCAACGCGATGAGCACGGATACGGCGGTGAACCCGACGATGTAGGCGGTGCGGGCCGCGGTGCTGATGCGGGATCGGCCGGTGAACGCGGTGACCGAGGTGAGCATGGACATGAAACCGCCATATGCGTTGAGGCAGTTGATGGTCAGCTTGCCGACCACGATCACCAGGTAGATCAGCAGCGCCACTGTCGCGGGGCCTGCCAGGTCGCCGATGAACCCCACCTGGTTGCCGAGGAATTTCTTTCCGGCGACCGCAGCCACCAGCGCGCCGAGCGACATCGCCCACTGCGATCCGAGCACGCTGCCGGCGAAGGTGGCCCAGAAGGTGGCCCGCTCGCTGGTCGAGCGCGGCAGGTAGCGCGAATAGTCGGCGACATACGGCCCGAACGTGAGTTGCCAACCGGCGCCGAGGGATACGGCCAGCACGAAGGTGACCGCGTCGAAGGATTTCGCGCCGACCACCGCGGTCACGTCGTATTCGACGAACAGCCGGATGGTGAGGTAGGTGAAGCCGAGGATGCCGATCACCGTCGCGATCCGGCCGACGAGGTGGATCAGGCGATAGCCGGTGACCGCGACAATCGCGGTGAGCACGCCGAATACGACGATGCCGACGGTCGCGTTATCGATGTGCAGGATCTTGTTCACCGCCTGCCCGGCCAGCACGGTGCCCGTCGCGGCGAAGCCGAGATACATCACGACGACGAGCAGCAGCGGTAGCACCGCGCCGAGTACGCCGAATTGTGCCCGGCTGGAGATCATTTGGGGCAGGCCGAGGCGCGGCCCCTGCGCCGAATGCAGCGCCATCACGATGCCGCCGAGGACATTGCCGATGAGCAGGCCGATGATCGCCCACAGCGCGTCGGCGCCGAAGACCACCGCGAGCGCGCCGTCGACGATGGCGGTGATCTGCATATTCGCCCCGAACCATAGGGTGAACTGGCTGCGCGGGGTGCCGTGGCGTTCGGCGTCGGGAATGACCTCGATGGTGCGGCGTTCGATGGTGTGGCCCGCGTCGGGCTCGTTGTGCGGCACGGTTTTCCGCCTTCCGTCGAGAGAAGAGCAGCTACGGAAGTGCGGTTTCGCCGAGAGCCCGGCTCTGCGCCCTCGCTTGTGCTCCGGGTCACTGGAACAACCCGAATGCATAGTCCTGTATATACAAGTCGCTGTCAACCGCTAGTCTCGACAGGCGGCACGACACAGGCGAGAGGCGGTTGCCATGGACCGGTGCGCGAGCGATGCGGACCTGGCCGAGCTGTTCGCGGCCGCGGGCCCGGAATCGACGCCCGCGTACGAGCGGATCAAAAGGCTGATCCGCACCCAGATCGGGGCCGGGCGCTGGCTCCCCGGCGATCAGCTGCCCTCCGAACCGCAAATGGTGCGCGCACTCGGCATCTCCCGGATGACCATCAACCGCGCCTTCCGCGAGCTGACCGCCGCGGGCGTCGTGGTGCGGAATATGGGTGTCGGAACGTTCGTCGCACCGGCGAAGGTGACCTCACCGCTGTTCGAGGTGCGCAATATCGCCGACGAGATCCAGCGGCGCGGACACCGGCACCGCACCGAGGTGGTGTTCCTGCGCAGCGAATCCGCCGATGCCGCGCAGTGGCCCACCGATCGCGTATTCCATTCGCTGCTGGTGCATTTCGACGACGAGTCACCCATTCAGCTGGAGGACCGATTGGTGAATCCCGAAGCGGCGCCGGGCTATCTGGACCAGGACTTCACCGCGATCACCCCGAACCGGTACCTCAGCGAGGTCGCGCCGCTGGTCCGGGGCGAGCATGTGGTGGAGGCCGTACCGGGCAGCGCCGAAGAGTGTGCGCTGCTGCGCATCCGGCGCACCGAGCCGTGCCTGCTGATCTGCCGCCGCACCTGGTCCGCGACGGCACTGGTGAGCTCGGCCCGGCTGCTGCACCCGGGTTCGCGCAGCAGGCTGGAGGGCGCGTTCGAGGTGTGAACCCGGCAATTCGGGCCGCAAACCCGTTTCGCTCTGGCACAGTTGGCGGATGGGCCGATCGCTGGCCGTCGTCTGCACGGCGCTGCTCGCATTCCTGACCGCATGCTCGAAGGCGTCGGACGACGGCAGCCCCTGGGCCGAATTACCGCTGCCCGCAAAGGATGCGCGGATACTGGCGTTCACGTCGATCCCCGGCGGACTGCTCGCGCTCGGTTCGGTGCCGGGACCGGACGGTCGTGCGCCCGCGGCGTGGACGACATCCGATGGCCACCAATGGCGTTCGGTCGCGGTGGAGCCGCACAGTCCCTATGCCTTTCAGACCGAGCTGATCTCGGCCGGAATCGGCGATCGGATCACCGTGCTGGGCCAGGCATTCGGCGGTGCGCACAGTAATCCGCGCATGACCGTATGGGGCGGCGATACCACGAAGCTTGTCGAATTCCCGCAGGCCTTCGAGCTTTTCGGTGGACCGCACTCGATCGCGGTGAGCGCCGCGGCGGCGCTGAGCGGTACGGGGCTGCTGGTGGGCCAGTGGGATGGCAGCAGTCACCGGTACGGCGCGGCGGTGTGGACCTCACCCGACAACGCGAACTGGCAGCGTTCGGCCGACGATCCGGCACTGTCCTCGGCGGTGGGCGAGCAGACGGCCGCAGTGGGAGTGGCCACCGGGCCGCCCGGCTTCCTTGTGGTCGGAAACACCCAGCGCAACGGCGAATTCGAGCCATTGGCCTGGACATCGCGGGACGGCGCCACCTGGCAGCGGATCGCGCTCCAAGGCTCCGGCGCGGTCGCGCAGCGGGCAGGCTGTGGCCTCGACCACTGTGTGCTGCTCGGTCAGACATTCGGGGATCGGCCGCATGCACTTTGCTGGCCGACAATGGATTCGGCTCCGGTAGCCGGGTTGGACGGTCCCAGCCTTGATATTTCGCAGGTACTGGTTCCGGATTTCCGGGCCCCGTTACCGGTCGGGCCGGTTGCGGCTGTCATTCGGATCGACGGCACCGCTCACCTGGTCGAGATGAACTACGACTGCACCCATTGGTATGACCTCCGCATTCCGGTGCGGGCCGCGGAGGCCAGGATCGGTGCACTGCTGAGCGGTTCGGTGCTGCTGGCGACGACGGATCAGGCCGCGAGCCGACTGTGGATCCGGCATCCGCCGACGCTGTAGCCGACGGCCCGCCCGGACGCGTTGCACGGAGCAGGAACGCATCCGGGCCGGTACATCGGGCTCAGTCGAACCACCCATCCATCCGCAGCGCGGTGGACATGCTCCCGCGAATCCCCATCCGGCCGGTGGCCAGCAGCTGTAAACCACTGGCCTGCCTGGTGATGACGCGCAGGAAGGAGACATCGTCGATGGTGACCGTGACATCGGGCGGCAGACCCGCCGGACCCGTTGTCGCGGTGCACGTCCCGTGCGAGACGTGCATATCCCAGATATCCGGGGCCGCGCCGATCTGCCAGCGCAGCACCGAATCCACCCGTCTGGTCTTGCGGACATTGACGCTGGCGCACCAGAGTTCGAATATCCGCTCCAGGATCGCCCGGCGTTGCGCCGGATCGACCATCAGCGCGGTCAGTTCGTCATCGGATGCCTTGGCCACGAATTCGACGAATTCGGCTTCCGTTGTCTCGGGGCTCATTTCACCTCCCTGAGGGTGACGCGCGCCGCCTGCCGCGGCGTGCGGATCTCATCGAGCCAGCGCGCGCCGATCGGTCCGACCACCCGCTGATAGGCGGGCCCGAGCAGCCGGTGCGCCAGCTCGAGGAGCCAGGCGTCCCGGCCGATGAGCACCCGGCCGCGTTCCGCGCGGACACCGGCGAGGATGGTCCGCGCGGCCGAAACCGCCGAAACGCCTGGGTCTTTGTCGAAGGACGCCACCAGCGCGTCGACATCGATATCGCGTGCGGCGGTCGAATTCCGGACGATGCCCGTCTTCACCCCGCCGGGTATGACGCAGGTGACCTTGACCGGCCGGTGCTGCTCGCGCAATTCCATCCGCAGCGCCTCGGTGAACCCGCGCACCGCGAATTTCGATGCGGTATAGGCGCTTTGGCCCGGAAATCCGACCAGTCCGAAGACGCTGGAGACGTTGACGACATGTCCGGCGCCGGAGGCGATCAGGTGCGGCAGGAACGCCTTGGTCCCGTTGACAACACCCCAGAAGTTCACGCGCAGCACACGTTCGAAATCGTCGAGATCCGACTCCTCGACCGATCCGGTGAACGTGGTGCCCGCATTGTTGAACACCACGTGCACCGCATCGAACCGGGATCGAACCTCGTTGGCGTAGGCGAACATTCGATTCCGGTCACCGACATCGACGACGTCGCCGTGCACCTGTGCGCCCAATGCCCGCACCTGGCGCACCGTTTCGGTCAGGCCCGGCTGGTCGATATCGGACAGCGCCAGCCGCGCACCGGACGCGGCCAGCTGTCTGGCCAGCGCCTGTCCGATACCCGAACCCGCACCGGTGACCACCACCGTCTTACCGAGGAATTCGGTCATCGCATCGCCCTGTCTATCTCGGCCAGCGGCGGCGCGCTGATCCTGGCCCCGCGGGCCGGCGCGAAGGCGACGTGCTTGGAGCTGGCCGCCTCCGGTTTGCGCCGGTCGGTGGTGATGGCGCGGCGCGAGAGCAGCACGCGCAGCACCTCGACGGCCTCCATCATCGCGAAATTCGCCCCGACGCAGCGGCGTGCGCCACCGCCGAACGGAATCCAGGTGGACGGCGGAATCTCCGGGCCCAGAAAGCGTTCCGGCCGGAATTCGTCCGGCGCCGGATGATTGGCCGGATCGTTCTGCACGATGCCGATCATCGGCATCAGCGTCGCACCCTTGGGCAGCAGGAATCCGGCCAGCTCGACATCCTCGGTCAGTGTCCAGGTGACCTCGAAGATCACCGGATGCAGCCGCAGCGATTCCTTCACCACCGCATCGAGATACGCGGTGTCGTCGGTGAGCGCCGCCCTGGTCGCCTCCTTGGCCACCCGCGGGTTGCGCGCCAATTCGTGCAGCGCCCAAGCCAATCCGGTGGCCGTCGTCTCGTGTCCGGCGATCAGCAGCGTGATCACCTGATCGCGAATCTCCTTGGGGCTCAGCCGATCATCACCCTCGCCCGCGACGAGCAGCCGGGAGAGCACATCGTCGCGCTGTGCGAGATCCGGTACGCCGCGGCGTTCCTCGATCGTCGCGTAGATCAGCACGTCGATGCTGTGCAGCAGCTCCAGCGCGCGCCGCCACGGACCGTAGCGGCGCGCGGCTGGCACGTTGAGGCCCATCAGTACGGCCAGGTCCATGCTGAGCAGCTTGCCGAGCTGTGCGCGCAATTCGTCGAAGATCCGCCCGTCGGCCATTCCGAAGGTGACCCGCGACATGATGTCGAGGGTGAGCTCGCGCATCCGGTCGTGGCTTTCGAAAGTCGTTGCCAGCGGCCAGGTGTCGACCTCTTTCTCGGTGAGCTCCTGCACCGTTTCCAGATAGCCGCGCACCGCGGTCTTGCCGAACAGCGGCGCCATCAGCCTGCGCAGCCGCCGGTGTTCGGCGCCGTCGGCCATGAACACCGATTGCTCGCCCATCACCGGCGACATCACCCGATTGCCTTCTCCGGCATTGAATCTCGACGGCGGCGAGGTGAACATCGCCCCGATGTGCGCGGGATCGTAGAGCAGGATCACCTTGCGCCACGGGTAGATGTCGAGCGCGATCACGTCGCCGTACTTCTCCCGCAGGCTCTTCGCCCACAGATGCCGCCACCAGGTGAAGATCGCGGTCTGCACCGGCCACGGCAGCCACGGCCCCGGCGGGGCGACCAGACCGCGGCCGCCCCCCGGTTCGATTCGTTCCATCAACATATTTCGCTCCGTGCTCAGGCCAGGAACAGCCCGTGCTCTTCCATCTCACCGACACACTTGGCGAAGGCCTCGGCGATGTGATCGAGGTCGGCCGAGGTGTGCGCGGCGTTCAGGAAGAGTCCGTGCAGTTCCGGGAAGTACACGCCGTGCGGGCGCATGTAGTAGGCGAGCGCGATACTCGCCTTGATATTGGTGCCGGCGATCTTGTCCCGCACCAGCTTCGGCGACGCGTAGTCGAAGGCGATGTTGAACATCGAATGCGAACCCTTGATCTTGCAGGCGATACCGCGCTCGTCGGTGGTCGCCTTCAGGTCGGCGATCAGCCTGCGGGTGTTCGCGTCCAGCTCCGCGTAGATTTCGGTATGGCCGCCAAGGTATTCCAGCACCGCGAGGCCGGCGGCGGTGGTGATCGAATTACCGCTCATGGTGCCGCCGACGAAGGCGCGCTCGTCGATATCGGTGAACGGATCGCCGGTGGTCCGGCCGCGCTCCATCACCTCGGGCCGCCCGACCACCGCACCGCACGGCAGCCCGCCGCCGATGATCTTGCCGAGGCAGGTCAGATCCGGCCGCACACCCGCAAGATGTTGTGCCCCACCGAAATGCACCCGGAATCCGGTGACGACCTCGTCGTAGATCAGCACGATGCCGTTGGCGGTGCAGACATCGCGCAGCTGCTGCAGGAACACCGCATCGTATTCGAGGGTGGCGCCCGGCATCGGCTCGATGATCACCGCGGCCAGTTCGTCCGCGTGCTCGGCGATGGTCTCGAACGCCGACGGGTGCCCGTACTGCAGCAGCACGGTGCGATCGGTGACGGCCCGCTGCGCGCCCGCCGAATTGATCGGCCGCGGCTTGTATTTCTCGCCGCTGAACACGAACCACGAACTGACCGTGCCCTGATCGGTGAAGCCGTGGTAGTGGCCCTCGAATTTGGCGATCCGGTCGCGACGGGTGTGCGCCCGCGCCAGCCGCAGCGCGACCTGCACCGACTCGGTGCCGGAGTTGCACAGGATGACGTTGGTCAGCGGGTCGAAGGCGTCCGAAATCAGTTCCGCCAGATCGAGTTCCCCGCGGTTGCCCATCGCGTTGACCGCGCCCTTGGCCGCCGCCTTCTGAATCGCCTCGACCGCGACCTCGGGTGCGTAGCCGAGGATATGCGGTCCGTAACCGCAAGAGAGGTCGATGTATTCGTTGCCGTCGATATCGCGGACCTTGGAACCCTTTGCCTCCTCGATGATCATCGGGAACTGGCTCGGGAATACGTAGCGGTCCAAATGCGTCGGCGCGATGAGCGCGCGCTCCGGGTTGTCCTTGATCGCGATGGACGCCGGGCTCATCGACCCGATCTCCTCCTCGAAGCGGGCCGCGAGGTCCTCGCTCATATAGGGGGAGTAGCGGTCGTTGAAGCGGCGCGCGTTGGCCCAGATATCGATCTGCGGGTCGACGACGGATACGAAACCCTCACCGGTCAGGAAGGCCAGCGAGAGCAGGGTGAACCGGGTGGTCGGCCGGGCGCCGTACTTGTTGAGCAGCGCGATGGCGTCGTCGAAGAACGACATCGTCGACCACTTGTCGGTCTGCTCGAGGAAATACAGCCGCAGGATCCCCGCCATATCCTCGGCGTAGGCGTCCCAGTGCTTGTCGAGATCGCCGCGCTCCTCGAGGAATGCGTTGGTGAACCGCAGTACGGCCTTGTCCCACTCCTCGCGGGTGCAGGCGAAGTAGAACCCGGCCAGCGCCCACTTGTCGTCCTCGTTCAGCTCGCCGACCAGGCCGAAGTCGAGCAGTACGATCTCGCCGCCCTCGCGGAACATGACATTGCCCGGATGCGGGTCGACGTGGAAAAGGCCGTGAAAGTAGGCCATGGTGTCGAAGGCGTCCTGCATGCGGCGGGCCAGATCCGGGCGCAGTTCCGGCGAGATCAGGTCGACGTCCTCACCGGAGATGCCGTCGATGTACTCCATCACCAGCACCCGGTCGGTGGAGAACTCCTCGAGCACCCGCGGCACCCGCAGGTACGGATGTGAGCTGAAGTTCTCCGCGATGGCGCGCTGCCGCTTGGCCTCCGCGCGCATATCGCACTGCCCGGTGACGAAGGGCCGCAGCTCGTTGAAATTCGCTGGGCCGTCGAGCTTTCGGACCGCGGGAATGAGCGCGTGCGCGGTGTTCAGCAGCGCGCCGAGCACCGTGGCGCTGGCCTGAAGTCGTTCCGCCACACCGCGTTTGACCACCTTGATGGCGACGGTCTCACCGGATTTGAGCACCGCGCGATGCACCTGGGCCACCGAGCCGACCGCGACCGGCTGCCAATCGAAGTGTGCGAAAAGCTGATTCACCGGTGCGCGCAGCTGGGTGCGCAGCGTCTCCTCCAGATCCTTGCGGCTCATCGGCGGCAGGTTGGAGAAGAAGGAACGGAATTCCTCGGTGGCGTCGCGGGGGAGCAGGCCGGTCTGGGTGCCGAGCACCTGTCCGGCCTTGATGTACAGCGGACCCATGTTGAGCAGGTAGCCGCGCAGCAGTTTCGCGGCGGTGACCTGGCCGGTCTCGCCCTTCTTGCGGGCGCCGCTCAGCGCGTAGCGCGCGCCGTAGAATCCGGTCCACCAGAGCAGCCTGCCCGCTTCGACGGCGGCGAGGCCCGGCTTGGTCAGCGCGTCGGATAGTTTCCGCGAATCATTCGACATTGTCGTCTATCTCCTGAAAGTTCAAGCGGTTCAAGGGAGTCGGTAGGGGGCGCAGCCTGCGACGGAGTGACCGTCGGCGGCCAGGAACAGCGCGTGTTCCGCGGTGCCGGGGGCGTCCTCGTCGAGCCAGGCGCGGTAGGCGAAGGGCAATGCCGCACTGTGCGGGTTGCCCGGGGTTTCCGGGGTGAAGTAGCGATCGATACCGACAGCGGCGGCAACGGATTTGGCGAAACCGGGCCGGGGCTCGGCGGACAGCAGCACGGTGCGCGCCGGATCGATCCGCTCCTCGGTCAGGCAGCGCTGCGCCGCATCGATCGCGATCTCGAGCCCGCGCTCCATCGCCGACTCCTCGGGCGGGATCACCGTCACCGTCCTGCGGCCCTCCGTGCCCATCGCGGTGAGCGGGATGAAGCCCAGCGGACGTTGCGGCGCAACGGATCTCGCGCGGTACACCCGTCCGAAGCCGGATTCGTCGGTGCTCGGCTTCACCAGTACGGCCGCCGCTGCGGGCAGATAGGGGAAGTAGACGTCCTGCGGGGTGGTGCGGGCCGGATGCCCGTCGCCGGAGACGATGACGCCCACCCCGGCATCCTTGGCGCCGAATGTCGCGGTGGTCACCTCGATGGCGTCCAGGAATCCGCACGGGCCGTTCATCAGATCGAAGGACAGCGCGGGCGCCGGCTGGCCGACATAGGACAGGTTGATGCCCGCGTGCTTCTGGATCAACGCCGAGATGGCCGGCTCCATCAGGTTGTCGTCGCGATAGATGCCGGTGTTCACCAGCAGATCCACCTCGCTCGGGTCGACACCGGCCCTGGCCAGGCACTGGCGCACGGCCAGCGTCGAGCGGTCGATCGAGCCGAGCGCGTCGGATTCGGGGACGACGGCCGAGGCGAATATGGATATGCGCATGATCAGCTCCTCAGTGCGGAGACTCGCAGGGACATGTGGCCGTACACCATCCCGGACGCGGACGGAATGACCAGAATTTTCGAACCCGGCGCGATGGTGCCCCGTTTCAAATGTTCGTGCAGTGCCACGAAATGGGAGGTAGACGCCGTATTGCCGAAGTCCTCCATGACGGTGAGGCTGGTCGGCGCGGGCACGCCGGATTCCCGCTCCAGCAGCGCGTTGATATAGTCCAGCGCCCGGCTGCTGAATTGGTGATGGAGTATGAAGTCGAATTTCTCTTCTTCTATCTTCGTGCCCCGGGCACGCAGGTAATCGAGATACCAGCGAATCCCCTGCAAATAACGCTCCTCGGTGTGCATCGACTTGTTGTCGGTGTACATCGCGACGCCCTCGGTTTTATCGCTGGGTTTGCCGAGGCAGAATTCCGCGTAACCGGATGAGGTCATCAGGTCGACGTAATCGATGATGTCGGCGTCATCGGTCGCGGTATCGATCACCACGCTCGCGCCCGCGTCGCCGACGCTGAGCGAGGCGAACTGCGGATCGTACTGTTCGGTGATCTCCCGCACGGCGGTCTCGGCGATGGGGGTGATCTGCTCACCGCTCACCACCATCCCGGTGCGGGCAAGGCCCTGGCGAATCATCCGGTCCAGCACCATGACCCCGGTGACCATGCCGGCGCAGGCGTTGCCGATATCGAAGGTCGCCGCCTTTTTCGCGCCGATACCGTCGGCGATCAGGCCGGAGAAGGCGGGTTCGATGCTGAACCGGTCCGGACCCCTGCGGCGGGTTATCGAGGTCGAGATCACTACGTCGAGATCCTCGGCGCGGTACCTGGATCGGGTCAGCGCATCCTCGGCGGCGCGGGTGGCCAGTACGAAAGAATCCTCGTAGCCGTCGGCGGAACGGTCGTAGACCCGGCGCTGCCGGACGCCGGTGAGGGCCTCGATCGGCGGCGCGGCGCGGGTCTCGATTTTGTCCAGGAGTTCGGCGGTCGAGACCGAGGTTGCCGGAAGATAGGTTCCGATCGATTCGATCCTGGTGTTCTTTTCTTTTACCGATGGCATCAGTGCAGCTCCATTCCAGGCTTTTCGATGGCCTTCTGGGCAATCGTTCAACGGGCCCGCGAGAACAGTCAACTTTCGATGTGACAAAAGTCCTTTTCATGGTTCTATACGATGGGTATGCGAAAATGCCGTGCCGACCATCGAGAATTTATGGTCCGCGCACGGCGAATTACCGGATCGCGACGATATTCTCCGCGTCGGACCGGAAAAATTACCGAGAGGCGCGGCCGATCATCGATCGGTCGCGCCTTCGATTAATTGATTCCTATGAGCCGGTGGCCCCTATGAGCCGGTGGCCGGCGCGATCGCGCTGAGCCGGGCCTCCAGCCGGTCACCGATCATGGCCGCGAAACCCTGCCAGCTCTGTGCGTTCTGGCGGGCCATCTCGTGAATCAGGTTCAGGCAGTGCTCGGGCAATTGTCCTGCCAGCTCCACGGATTCGGCCTTGCTGCGCGGTGCGGCGTCGAGCCAGCGCAGCACCTGACGCCCGGTCTCGGACAGGCGCAGCGACGGGTCGCGGCGCAGCCGATCGATGAGCGAGGTGGCCGCGGCATCCGCATCGGATTCGGCGCGTGCCCGGCTCGGGTGATGTCCGCCGGCGCGCCGCTGATCCCCAGATCGGGACGCGCTGGCCTCGCGAAGTCGGCGAACCCGTCCGTCGCGGCCCAACCGGGTAGGTGTTTGGGGAATTTCCCCAGCCGCGCGGCGGCGGATGGCGCCGACGGTCTTGTGATCGAGCCCGGTCACCACGCCGATCCTGCGGTCCGACCACGCCGGGTACATCAGCATGATCCGCAGCGAGGCGACTTTACGGTCGCGCAGTGAGAGCGGCAGTCCGTGCGCGATATTCGACTGGACCGCGAGCACGAACGCCGCCTCCGCGCTGCCCTCGAAGAAGCGCACCGGAATCGCGCGCAGTCCCTTGGATTTCGCGGCCTGCAATCGGTGCAGGCCGTCGATGACGTGCATGGTGTCGCGGTGGACGACGATCGGCGGCAATGGTCCATCGGTTTGCGCGAGCAGCTCCGCGTGACCGCTGTCCACCGCGCGTACCCGCAGAAACTCGCTGCTTTCGATTGCCTCGACGGGAACCTCCACCACCTCGTCGGAGATTCCGTTCACGGTAATCGGAACGGTGTTGCCGATCGCTTGACGATAATCGACGACACCAGCATTTATCCGCCCCGCCGGTTGCCGTCCTCCGGTACCGGCTGACTGTCCATTCATGCTGAATCACCCCTGCGCGGGCGCGCGCAAGCCATTTTCGCCACACGCCCCAGTCGTATCTCATCGAGAGATCGAAAAGACCGAGCTCAAGCACAACGTGGGCACCCCGGTGGGCCGAACCGCTCGTCACTCGCTGTCGTGAAGAATTATTGCATGTTGATTACGGCGACGCCAGGAAACGTGCACAAACGTGACAGTCAGCTCAGGATATGCGAAATGCGCTGGACAACGAACCGTTCCGTATGTGAACAAGATCACACGTGCTCGGATTTCCGTTTCAGCAAGACAACTTTCCGGTTAACGGTTCCACTTGGCAAGAAGAATCCTTTTCTCGGCCGTCGCGGTAGCCACCAATTCCATGGGCCGAACAGCCGCAGCAGCGCCGGCACGAGCACCAGCCGGACCAAGACCGCGTCGATCGCGACCGCGACCGCGAGGGAGAAGCCGATCTGCTTGTCCTCCAACACATGTGCGGTCACGAAGCTGCCGAAGACGACGACCATGATGGCGGCGGCGGTGCTGATCGGCCGGGCCGTGTGGGACAGTCCGGCGGCGACGGCGCGCTCGTTGTCCCGGTCCCTGTCCCATATTTCCTTTATGCGCCCTATGAGGAAAACCTCATAATCCATCGACAGCCCGAAGAGTGTCGCGAAAACAACGGTCGGCAGGAATACCTGGATAAATCCGCGGCTGTGGAAATCGAATAGAGATTCGCCGAGACCCCATTGAAATACGGCGACGGTCGTGCCCATGGCCGCGGCGATGGCGATCAAATTCATCACAATGGCCTCGATGGGCAGCAGCGCGCTGCGGAAAACAATGATCAGAAATATCAGTGACATCGCCAGAACCAGTCCGAATACCAGCGGCGTTTTATCGGTGATTTCCGCGCTGAAGTCGACGTATTCGGCGGTCGCGCCGCCGACCCGCAGTGTCGGCCCGTCGTTATCGGCGACCTTCCGTGCGTCGGCGCGCAGTGATTTCACCAGATTCGTGGCGTCCGGGGAATCGAATGCCGGTCGCAGGATGACGGTGGCCACCGTGCGCCCGTCGGCGGTTTCCGGCAGCACCTGGGCGATGCGCGGATCCGTTGACAATTTGTTGAAGAACGCCTGTGCGCGCTGCGCCTGATCGGCGTTCAGCGGGCCGGTGTCGGCGGTGGTCGCGACGATTTGCAGGGGCGCGAGCAGGCCGCTCGCGAATTTCTGCTCGATCACCTGGGTCGCCTTACCCGACGGCTGCTGGGACAGTGCCTGCACGCCCGCGTCCAGGCCGAACTTCACCCCCGTCAGCGGCAGTGCGAGCACCGCGAGCGCGGCCGTCGCGGCCAGGGCGAAGACCACCGGCCGCCGCATGATGCCGTGCGCCCAGCGCTCCCAGCCGCCGCGTGATTTCCCGTCGCGGGTGTCGGGCGGTTGGAAGGCGGCGGGCAGCGAACCCGCGTTGATTCTGTTGCCGAGCGCCGAGAGCACCGCGGGCAGCAGCGTCAGCGCGACGAGCAGCGAGGCGGCCACGGCGGCGGCGACACCGCCCGCGACGGCGCGGAAAATCGGCACCCGCACCACGAACAGCGCGCCGAGCGAGATCATCACGATCAGTCCGGAGGCGAGGATATTGCGGCCCGTCGTATCGATGGTCACCGCGACGGCGTGCGTGATCTTCGCGCGTTTGTCCGCTATCTCGCTGTGCGCCAACTCTTCTCGGAACCGGCTCACCAGGAACATGGAATAGTCGATGCCGACGCCGGTGCCGATCATGGTGGCGACCGCGAGCACCAGGGTGTCGAAGTGCAGCAGCGTGGACAGCAGGAAGATCAGCCCGTACGCGCCCGCGATACCGGCCACCGCGACACCGACCGGCACCACCGCCGCGACCACCGCACCCATCGCGAGCACGAGCAGCAGCAGCGCGACGGGCATGCCGATGGATTCGGCCTTGGTCGTATCCTCGACGCCCACCTCGATCTGATCGTTCTGCTGCGGGGAGTGCCCGGTGAGTCCGACGTAGATCATGCTGGAGCTGTATTTGCGCAATTTCGAGGTCAGCTCCTCGGCGATCTCGCCGCGGCGCGTCTCGTTGCCGTCGAGGCTGACGATGGCGATGGCGGAGCTGTGATCGTCGGCGATCAGATGCAGCGGCGCGCCGTCGAGCGGCCCGATCGCGTCCGAAACCCCGTGTGTGGTGCGGACCGCGGTGAGCACCCTGGTGATCAGCTCGCGATATTCCGGCGTTTCGACCGCGCGGCCGTGCCCGTCGAAGACGATGACGTCCTGCTCGGCGCCGATACTCGGGAAGTGATCGGTCAGAATCGTGCGCGCGGCCGCCGATTCCGCCGTATCGACGGTGAAATCCGGTGCCCGCAGCCGGTTTTCGAGAATGGGAACGCAAATCGCGCAGGCGACCAGCAGCACCGCCCAAATACCAAGCGCCACACGCCAATGTGCCGCGACGAAGGCGCCCCACCGATATCCGAAGCCCAGCCGGCGTGCCGATTCGGCCCGCTCCAGTACCGAATCCAGTTGTGCCATCGCACATCTCCCGCCTGAAAGCGACTCCCAGCTGTCCGCGAGTCTACGAGCGGTCCGCGGAATCCTGCAAGTCACTTTCTGTTTCGCCGGAGCGCTGGGTAAGCTGTGGCAGGTGACCCGTTCAGAGTTGAACGCGCCCACGTCGAAGGCGACCGGTTCGGTGTGGGAGCGCAAGAAATTGCACGCCATGCGCGAGATCCAGCGCGTCGCCCTCGATCTCTTCGACGAGCACGGTTTTCGCAATGTGACGGTGGAGCAGATCGCCACCGCGTCCAATGTGTCCCCCAGCTCGATCTACCGCTACTTCGGCACGAAGGAGGCGCTGATCCTGTGGGACGAATACGATCCGCAATTCATCGAGCTGCTCGCCCAGGAGGGCGGCGAGGTGGTGACGCCGGCGGAGTTCGTCGGCATGATTCGCGCGGCGGTGCCCGCGCTGGTGCAGGAATTGGCCGCTGACGAGGAGCGCATCCGCCGCCGGATGCGATATGTGGTGAGTCAACCCGATGTGCGCGACGGTCTGGCCCGGCAGACCAGGCAGCTGGAGGGGGTGCTGCGCGCGGTGATCGCGCAGCGCATCGGCCGCGGCGCGGGCGATCTGGATGTCCGGCTGCTCGCGGCCATCGCGGCGTGGGGTTTCGACGCCGCGCTCGACTACTGGGGGGAAACGGGTTTCGAACTGCCGCTCGCGGATGCGCTGACCTATGTGATCGAGGCGCTCACCCGCAGTGCCGAGGCGGTCCTGTCGTTTCCGCCGCCCGAACTGGGGCCGAAGGACACTCCCGGACAATCCTGAAAGTCACTTGCAGGTTACGGTGCCGGAGGCGTAGAGTCACCGGTTACGTGATAGTCACTGTCTAAATTTTTGGGGTGGCGGCATGATTTCAGGGGAATCTTCTAACCCGTACCGCACGATCGTCGTCGGGGCCAACGGCTCCGCGAGTTCGTTCGCGGCACTACGGCGGGCAGCGATATTGGCCAGGGTCGCGCGGGCCGAACTGGTCATCGCCTGCGCGTACGACCGGGCATACGGGGCGGATCGACATTCCCCGATCGGATCGTATAAGGAGGCTGAACATCTACTACAGGTCACCGCGGCCGTCGACACCATCCTTCAGTCGGCGGTCGGGCATGCCGAGGCGCTGGGGGTCGAACGGATAACGCCGTTCGCCGTGCCGGGCACACCCCGTGACGGATTGCTCAGTGTGGCAACGGATTACGAGGCGGACCTGATGGTTATCGGAAATAGGGAAGCGGGCCCGAGCGCGGTCTGCGACTGGGTCGGACCGGTCGGTCACGCCGTCGCAAACCACTCCGAGGCCGACGTGCTGCTGGTCCGGCCCCGCGGGCGCCTCGGCTGTTGTTCGCCGCTGGCCGGAAACGAGGTGGCGCGATGACCAGGATCCTGATGCTCGGCGGGGCCGGGCAGATGGGGCAGTCCGCGGCGCAGATACTCGCCGCCGCGCCGGCGGTCGATCGGCTCGTAGTCACCGATCTTTCTGCTCGGCGTGCTGCGGACTTCGCGAAAACCTTGGGCCCCAAGGCTTCCGGCATCGGGCTCGACGTCACCGACGAACTCGCGCTGCGCGCCGCACTGGCCGACTGCGATCTGGTGCTCAACACAGTCGGCCCGTATTTCCGCTTCGGCGAACCGATTCTGGCCGCGACCATCGCCGCCGGACGCAACTACATCGATATCTGCGACGACTGGGAGCCGACGCTGGCCATGCTGGCGATGGACGAAAAGGCTCGTGCGGCAGGTATTTACGCGCTGGTGGGGATGGGTAGCAGTCCGGGCGTCGCCAATATGCTCGCGGTGAGCGCGGCGCGTGAGCTCGACACCGTGGACAGCATCGTCACCGCGTGGAGCGCCGAGGACGCCCGCACGGCGGTCTCCGACGACGGCACGCCCAGCGCCGCCTTCGTGCACGGCATGCACCAGATCAGCGGCAGCATCAGGGTGGTGCGCGACGGTGTACACGTGGATCGCCCTGCGCTGGAACGGATTCGGATCGACTACCCGGGCATCGGGCGCGGAGTGGCATGGAGCTTCGGGCATCCCGAGGCGGTCACCCTCGACCGGGCCTTCCCGGAACTGCGCGGCAACACCAACGCCATCGTCGCCGACAACCTGTTCATCGGCGTATGTCATCTGCTGCGCTGGGCGGTCGGCGCGAAACTGTTCACGGTCGACCGGGCCGCCGCCGTCGCGCATCGCATCGTCCCCCTACTGCCCGCATCGGGTCTCATCAAACCCGGCGCCCTGCCCCCGCTGTTCGCCGTGGCCACCGGTCTAAAGGGTGGTGAAAAAGCCACTGTCGCAACGGCTCTCGCCCAGGCCCCCGGTGCGGGCATGGCCGAGAACACCGGCGTCCCGCTGGCCGTCGCCGCCCTGCTGCTTGCCGACCGAACCGACGCCAAACCAGGCGTCCACACCCCGGAAACCCTCCTCGACCCCAAGGACTTCTTCGCCGGCTTCGCCCCCTACTGCATCGGCAACCCGCCCCCCGACGCCATGACCGCCACCACCCGCTCCTGGGCCACCCCCGAGGAAAACCGCGAAAGCCTCCGCGTCTCCCTACTCACAGCCTTCTTCGCGGCCTGAACGGCGCGGTCGCAGCTCGAGCAGGCACGGTTCGTGCCTGCTCGAGCTATGTTTAGATGGGTCGTCCATATGGGTTGGGAGTGATCGTCCGTGACAGTTCCTGCTATGCACCCGCGCCCCGGCAATCTGCGCGCAGTCGCCGAGCAGATCGAGCGAGCCACGGGATTGCGTGTGGAGGTTCTGGGAGGAACGCTCGTGATGTCGCCAACGCCGCGTGGCAAGCACGCGGGCACGATCCGAAGACTGCGCAGCCAACTCGAAGCAGAAATACCTACTGGCCTGGGCGCTTACGAAGTCTCGTCGATATCCATGCCCGACGACGAGGACGATTACTGCACACCGGACCTGATCGTCCTTCCCGACGACTGGGAAGAGGATGACGAATGGCTAGCGGATCCCGCCGAGGTCGAACTGGCCGTCGAGGTGATTTCCAAGTCCGAGAAGACCAAGCAGATCACCGGCAAAAACGGTTGGTACAGCGTGGCCGGTGTGCGAATGCTACTTGTTATCGATCCGCGCTACGGGAACTGGACGCTCTACACGCATCCCAAGGACGGGATCTATCAGGGCAAGTTGCACGGGACCTATGGTGACCCGATCGAGTTGCCGTCACCGTTCGGGTTCTCTCTCGATACGGGCTGTTTGCCTCGGTACGGGGAATGATCTCGCAAGATCCCATCGGCGGAACCGAACCGGCTGGTTAACGCGGGTTGGGTGGGGGGCGATACCTGAGCACACGAAGGTCGTGCCGGGTGATCGCTGATGCGGTGGGGACAGTCGGAGTTCGACAGGAGTACAGCTGTGGCCACTACACAGGGCGTGGCGGCGGGGAGCGGCACGCTGCAGACGTTCACGTTGGACGATCTCGCGCAGTACACGCGGGAGGGGGAGTTCGGGGCGACGGCCAGCCCGGATTTCCGGGTCTTCTATGTCGGCCGCGACGATGTGCACGGGGTGCTGGTGCACCTGTTCAGCCGGGTGCGGTTGAGCGTGAAGATGAATATGTTCGGCTACGACGATGACGAGCTGAACGATCTGATCTTCGGGCTGGCGCAGGATCCGACGGTGATGGTTCAGGTCACCCTCGACAAGTCACAGGCCAACGGGGTGCACGAGAAACAGATCCTGGCCTCCGATACGGCGAAGGATCCGGCGGCGTTCGCGGCGGATTTCGCGGTGGGACAGTCGGCGACCCATCAGATCAGCCACACCAAAGGCGGTGTGCTGGACGGGATCGTCGCCTTCGAGGGTTCGACGAACTGGTCGAGCTCCGGCGAGGGCATCGGCATCGGCCTCGGCAAGACGAAGCAGGCGCCGGGATTCAAGGCGCAGAACAATACCCTCGCGGTGTACACGAATCCGTATGAGATAGCGAAGTTTTCGGCCAGGCTCGACTACGAGCACGGGATCGCGGCGCATCAACCGCAACCGCAGATCTGACCGGAAACCGGCCCGATCCCGTTGACCACCAACGGGATCGGGCACGGCGTCAGGCTACCGCGACCAAGCGGGCCTGATTCGCGGTGACGTCGTCGGCCGCCTCGTTGGCGGCCAGCTCGGCCTGCACGCGGTCCCGGTAGCGGGTCACCTCGCGCTCGACATCCGCTGCGTCCCAACCGAGATGCGGCGCGATGAGCTCCGCGATCACCGGCGCGGCGGTGAGACCGCGATCGGCCACCTCGATGGAGATGCGGGTGCGCCGGGTCAGCACATCGTCGAGATGCAGTGCGCCCTCGTGTGTCACGGCGTACACGGCCTCGGCGGCGAGGTATTCCTCGGCGCCGGGCAGCGTTTCGGCCAGCGCCCGATCGCCCTCGATGAGCTCGAAGATGTCGGCGATCGCGGAACCGTAACGGCCGAGCAGATGTTCGACGGTGGCCGTTGGCAGTCCGGCGCGCGCGGCGACACCGGCGACGTCCTCGGCCAGTTCCTGGTAGCCGACGGCGCCGAGCAGCGGCAGCTTATCGGTCACCGACGGCGCGACCGCGCGGCCGAAGCCCTTGACGGCGGCGTCGACGACGTCGGCGGCCATCACCCGGTAGGTGGTGTACTTGCCGCCCGCGATCACGAACAGGCCCGGAGCCGGTTCGGCGACAGCGTGTTCCCGCGACAGCTTGGTGGTGTCGCTGGACGAGGCGCCCGAGAGCAGCGGCCGCAGCCCCGCGTAGGTGCCGACGATATCGGCCTCGGTGAGCGGTTCGCGCAGCAGCGAATTCACGTGATCGAGGATGTAGCGGATATCCGCCTGGCTGGCCGACGGGTGGTTCTTGTCCAGCGCCCAGTCGGTGTCGGTGGTGCCGATGATCCAGTGCGCGCCCCACGGGATCACGAACAGCACGCTCTTCTCGGTCCGCATGATCAGGCCGCTGTCGAGGTCGAGGCGCTCGCGCGGCACCAGGATGTGCACGCCCTTGGAAGTGCGCACGTGGAACGGGAATTCGACGCCCGTCATCCGGTTCATCTCATCGGTCCACACGCCGGTCGCGCTGATCACGCTGCGTGCGCGCACGGTGTATTCGCGGCCGGTCTCCAGATCGGTGACCTGCGCGCCGACCACTCGCTCGCCCTCGCGCAGCAGGCCGGTCACCTTGGTGCGGGTGAGTACGGTCGCGCCGTGCCGTGCGGCAGTGCGGGCGATGGTCATGGTGTGGCGCGCGTCGTCGACCTGCGCGTCGTAGTACCGGATCGCGCCGGTGAGCGCGTCGTGCCGCAGCGCGGGCGCCAATTCCAGTGCGCGCGAACGGGTCAGGTGCCGATGCATGGGCAGGGCCCTGGCGCCGCCCATGGTGTCGTACAGCGCGACGCCCGCGCCGATGTACGCGCGCTCCCACACCCGGTGCTGCAGCGGGAACAGGAACGGCACCGGGCGCACCAGGTGCGGGGCCAGCTTGCGCAGCAGCAGGCCGCGCTCCTGCAGCGCCTCCCGGACCAGCCAGAAGTCGAGCTGTTCCAGGTAGCGCAGGCCGCCGTGGATCAGTTTGCTGGAGCGGCTGGACGTGCCCGCCGCGAAATCCCTTGCCTCGACCATGGTTACGGTCAGGCCGCGGGCCGCCGCGTCGAGTGCGGCGCCGGCGCCGACCACGCCGCCGCCGATCACCAGCACATCGATTTCGTTGTCACCCAGCGCGTTCAGCGCCGCGGCGCGGTAAGTGGAGTCCAATCGTGCGGACACTGTGATCTCCTTGCTTCGTAATCAATAGAACGTTCCGGGCCAGCTCCGCCTACCCACCCCGTCGGCTTCGCCTCCTGCCATCCCCGTGGAATTTCCGGTCAGTCGTCGACGTCCACCCAGTCGAGGGTGCGTTCGACGGCCTTCTTCCAACGGCCGTAGCCCTTTTCGCGCTGCTCCTCGGTGTAGGTGGGCTCCCAGCGCTTGGCTTCCTGCCAGTTCTGTTCCAGCTCATCGGTATTGCGCCAGAACCCGACCGCGAGACCGGCCGCGTACGCGGCGCCGAGCGCGGTGGTTTCGGCGACCACCGGCCGCGATACCGGAACGCCGAGGAAGTCGGCCTGCAACTGCATGCAGAGTTCGTTGGCGGTGACGCCGCCGTCCACCCGCAGCGTCTCGAGTTTCACACCGGAATCGGCCTGCATCGCCTCGACCACGTCGCGGGTCTGGTAGCAGATGGATTCCAGTGTCGCCCTGGCCAAATGGGCGTTGTTGCTGAACCGGGACAGTCCGACGATGACGCCGCGCGCATCCGAGCGCCAGTAGGGCGCGAACAGTCCGGAGAAGGCGGGCACGAAGTAGACGCCGCCGTTGTCCTCGGCCTGCCGGGCCAGCGATTCGCTCTGTGCCGCACCGGAAATGATGCCGAGCTGGTCGCGCAGCCACTGCACGGCCGAACCGGTGACCGCGATCGAACCCTCCAGCGCGTAGACCGGTTTGGCCTCGCCCAACTGGTAGGCGACGGTGGTCAGCAGGCCGTGCTGCGAGCGCACGATTTCGGTTCCGGTGTTGAGCAGCAGGAAGTTTCCGGTGCCGTAGGTGTTCTTCGCCTCGCCGGGCCGGAAGCACACCTGGCCGACGGTGGCCGCCTGCTGATCGCCGAGCACGCCGGCCAGCGGCACCGCGCCGCCGAACGGGCCGTCGGCCCGGGTGGTGCCGAACAGTCCGGGATTCGATGACGGTGCGATGGCGGGCAGCATGGACCGCGGGATCCCGAAGATCGCCAGCAGTTCGTCGTCCCAGTCGCAGGTCTCCAGGTCCATCAGCATGGTGCGGCTGGCATTGGTCGGATCGGTGATGTGCACCCCGCCGTCGACGCCGCCGGTGAGGTTCCACAGCAGCCAGCTGTCGGTGGTGCCGAAGATGGCGTCACCGCGTTCGGCGTCGGCGGCCACGCCGGGGACGTTGTCGAGGATCCAGCGCAGCTTGCCGCCGGAGAAGTAGGTGGCGGGCGGCAAACCGGCCTTGCGCCTGATGGTTTCGCCGTGGCCGGCCCGCTCGAGTTCGGCGGCGATCTTGTCGGTCCTGGTGTCCTGCCAGACGATCGCGTTGCAGTACGGCCGCCCGGTCTTGCGGTTCCACACCACGGTGGTTTCGCGCTGGTTGGTGACGCCGACCGCGGCCAGGTCGCTCGCATCCAAATTCGCCTTGGTCAGGGTGGTTTGGATGACGGCGCGGGTGCGCTCCCAGATCTCGGTGGGGTTGTGCTCGACCCAGCCCGCGCGCGGCAGGATCTGCTCGTGTTCCAGTTGGTGGCGGGCGATTTCGTTGCCGCCGTGATCGAACACCATGAAACGGGTGCTGGTCGTGCCCTGGTCGATGGCACCGACATACCGACTCATGACTCGAGTCCTTTCAGGAAAAGCAAAGGGAGAGAAGGGAAATCAGAAGAAGAAGTGTGCCGCGAGGCCGGCCAGCAGGCCACCGGCCAGCGGGCCGAGGACCGGTACCCAGGCGTAGCCCCAGTCGGAGTCCTTGCGGCCCGGTGCGCCCGGGTTCTCGGGCAGCTCCGCCCCACCCGCGGCGACCGGAACCCGTTGCGGCGCGGTCTTGTTGACGGGCAGGAGGGCGTGCGCGATGCGCGGCCCGAGGTCGCGGGCGGGGTTGATGGCGTAACCGGTGGGTCCGCCGAGCGAGGCGCCGATGCCGACCACCAGCAGTGCGGCGGCGAGCGGGCCGAGACCGGTCTGGGTGTGACCGAAGGCGAGGATGCCGAAGACCAGCACGAAGGTGGCGATCACCTCGGTGAGGAAGTTCCATCCGTACGCCCGGATCTCGGGGCCGGTGGAGAAGACGCCGAGCTTCTTGGCGGCGTCGGGTTCGGCGTCGAAGTGCCGCTTGTAGGCGAGGTAGGCGGCGACCGCGCCGAGGAACGCGCCGAACATTTGCCCGCCGAGATAGGCGACGGTGTTGGCGAATGTGACGTCGATACCCGGTGCGTATTGATCCGCGCCGCTGGCCAGGATGCCGATCGTCAGCGCGGGGTTGAGGTGGCCGCCCGATTTATAGGCGACGTAGGCCCCGGCGAGCACGCCGAACCCCCAGCCGAAATTGATCATCAGCCAGCCGCCGTCGAAACCTTTCGACTTGTTCAGCAACGCGTTCGCGACCACGCCGGCGCCGAGCAGCAGCAGGATTCCCGTGCCTAGTGTTTCGCTCAGGAAGATCGAGCCGAAGTTCACCGTTGAGCCTCCGTTTAAAGCAGCCGCACCATCGCGGCCGAGTCGAGGCTGACGTTACGACCGGATTACCGGTGCGGACAGCGGGCACGTTCGACAATGTCGAACGCTTTCGGTAGAGGTGGGATGTATGGCCCGCTAAAGTCCGGACTCTTGGAGTCGCCTATGGCGTGGCTCACACTGTGTTTGGTGGTATCGAATGTGTTGCTGTGCGGTTACCGCGTGTTCGACATTGTCGAATGAACAGGATCCGGCTATGTTTCCGCACATGCTGTTCGGTTTCGCCTCCTGTCGTATCCGGGGGCACTGACCGCTCATGCCTGGACCGATCCAATCGATCGAACGGGCCGCGGCCGTGCTGCGGCTGCTCGCCCGCGGCTCCGGCCGGCTCGGTGTCGGCGATATCGCCGCCGCGCTCGACCTGGCCAAACCCACGGCCCACGGCATCCTGCGCACCTTGCAGGGTGTCGGCTTCGTCGACCAGGACCCCGGCACCGGAAAATATCGGCTCGGCACCGCCCTGCTGAGCCTGAGCACCAGCTACCTCGATGCCAACGAACTGCGGTCCCGGGCGCTGAACTGGGCCGATGCCCTCGCCTCGCGCACCGGCGAGGCGGTGCGGATCGCCGCGTCGGTGGCCGACGCGGTCGTCGTCGTGCACCATGTCTTCCGGCCGGACAACAGCGAACAGGCGCTGGAGGTGGGGGAGGAGCTTCCGGCGCACGCGACCGCGCTCGGCAAGGTGCTGCTCGCCTACGACACCGAACTGGCCGCCGCGGTCCGCGGCAGCGAACTGGTCCGGCTCACCCGCCGCACCATCGTCGATCGGGCCGGGCTCACGAGGGCGCTCGACGCGGTCCGCCAGTCCGGCTGGGCGGGCGATACCGAGGAATTCCGGCCGGGCGAGGCCGGAATCGCCGCGCCCATCCGCAGCCACGGCGGTCTGGTGGTCGGCGCGATCGGTATCAGTGGAACGGTAGATCGTTTGTGCGACAGTCAATTACGATTCAGACAGCCGCTGATCGGCCAGGTCCGCAGTGCGGCACAGTCGATTTCGCGCGACCTCGGTGCCGGGCAGTGACGGCGCATCGCATCGGCGCAACCACCGTCCTTCCGGCGAATTCGGAGTTACAGGCGAAACCAGTTGGCCAGCAAATAATTTCAGATAGTTCCCAACGAAATCGCCCGGGCCCCTGTGCCCGCACGAACCACGGAATCGTGACAGCTTCGGTATAGCGGAATTTCGGCCGAGTTGGCCGAATTGTGACCAAGCCGACTGGACGACATCCGAACGACGGATCGCCACCGAGCCGGGACGACGGGATCGCCGATAGAGAGGCAGCGAAAAACAGATGGCGCAACAGTATGTGCTGGCGATCGATCAGGGCACCACCTCCACCAGGTGCATCCTGTTCGATCAACGCGCCCGCCTCGCGGGCGTGGCCCAGCGCGAGCATCAGCAGCGCTATCCGCGGCCCGGCTGGGTCGAGCAGGACGCGATGGAGATCTGGCGCAATGTGGAACGCATTGTGCCGCAGGCGCTGCGCGATTCCGGGATCACCGCCGATCAGGTCGCGGCCATCGGTATCGCGAATCAGCGGGAGACCACCGTGGTGTGGGACCGTCGCACCGGCGTCCCGATCCGCCGCGCCATCGTCTGGCAGGACGTGCGCACCGAGGAACTGGTCAGCGAACTCGCGGAAAAACCTGGGGCGCAACGTATCCGGGAGCTATGCGGCCTACCGCTGGCCACCTACTTCGCCGCGCCGCGGCTGCGCTGGCTGCTGGACAACAGCGCGGGGCTGCGGGACCGCGCCGAACGCGGCGAGGTGCTGTTCGGCACCATGGAAACCTGGCTGATCTGGAACCTTACCGGCGGCGTCGACGGCGGCGTCCACCTGACCGATGTCACCAATGCCAGCCGCACGCTGCTGATGAATCTGTCCACCCTCCAGTGGGATTCGGAATTACTGGCGTTCTTCGGAATTCCGGAGGCGATGCTGCCGCGAATCCAGGCCTCCACCGCGCCATACGGAAAGACGAGCACCGTGGTGCCCGGTATCCCGATCGCGGCGGCGCTCGGCGATCAGCACGCCGCGCTGTTCGGGCAAACCTGTTTCGCGCGTGGGGAAACCAAATGCACCTACGGCACCGGCGGCTTCCTGATGATGAACACCGGCAGCGAACTGGTGCGTTCCGAACACGGACTGCTCACCACCATCGGCTATCAGATCGAACGGGAACCGGTGTACGCGCTGGAGGGGCCGATCGCGGTGACCGGCTCACTGGTGCAATGGATCCGGGACAATATCGGTTTGGTGGCCAGCGCGCCGGAGATCGAAACCCTCGCCGCGACGGTCGAAGACAACGGCGGCTGCTATATCGTGCCCGCGTTCTCCGGGCTGTACGCGCCGCACTGGCGCAGCGACGCGCGCGGCGTGATCGTCGGGCTCACCTCCTATATCACCAAGGGGCATCTGGCTCGTGCGGTGCTGGAGGCCACCGCCTGGCAGACCCGCGAGGTGGTCGACGCGATGAACGCCGACTCCGGGCTGCAGGCGCGCACGCTGCGGGTCGACGGCGGGATGACCGCGGACAATCTGCTGATGCGCATCGTCGCCGATGTACTCGATATTCCGGTGGTGCGCCCGTTCGTCGCGGAAACCGTGTCGCTCGGCGCGGCGTACGCGGCCGGACTCGCCGTCGGCTACTGGCCGGATCTGGAGGGGCTGCGCCGCAATTGGCGGCCCGCCGCGCAGTGGACGCCGCGGATGGATCCGCGCGAGCGCGCCGACGAATACGAGAACTGGCAGCGCGCGGTCGCGCTCACCTTCGGCTGGGTGCGTCGCAAGAACCGTTGACGTAAAAGTTGTGCGCCACGCCGGGTGTGGGAAGAACCCAAGTGGCGATGCCGTGTCCGAAACGTTATGCTCTTGCGCGAGATTCGAAACTGCCTGTCGGTCCGCGTATTTGGCGTGGGCTGCCGAGCTGACCCGGGAAATTGGAACGGGCCCAAGGGATTACCCGTTTTCCTTTGGTGCGCGCGAGTGCGGAAGTGCGGAACTTGTCACAGTCATTGAATCCGCCGGATGGCGAATCCGGGGAGCCGGCCGCGCGCCTACCCTATTCGGTGCTGACGACGACGGCGGCCGTCACCGCGGTCATCGTGCTGGTCTCGGTGTTCTTGGCACCGGTCGATTTTCGCCTACCGCTGGCCATCGGTTCGGGGATTGCCGCAATTGTGCTGTGCGCCACCATAACCGCCGCCGTCTATTACCGAGGTGAGGCGGTGCGGGCGAAACAGGTCGCCGCCGCATCGGTCGCGGAGGCCGCCAGCAGCGTCGCGGCCGCCAACGAGACCATCGCCACCGCGAACACCGCGGCCTACGAGGCGATCGCCGCCGCGAACGAGGCGGCCGAGGCGCACGCCTGGGCGGCCAAGGACACCGAAAGCCGAAGGGCCGCCGCAATGGCCGCGTTCGCGGGCGCGGCGGGCCGAATGCAGGCCATGACCACCAGCATGCTCGCCGAACTGCGCGAGATGGAGCACCGGCACGCCGACCCCAAGGTGCTCGCGGATCTGCTGCACCTGGATCACCGCACCGCGCAGGCCGGACGCCTCGCCGACAGCATCGCGGTGCTCAGCGGCGCGCGCTCCGGCCGTCGCTGGGCCAAACCCATTGCGATGGAATCGATTCTGCGCGGCGCGATGGGCCGGGTCGCCGGTTATCAGCGGGTCCGGCTGCGCGCCATCGCCGAGATCGCGATCGCGGGCCACGCCGCCGAGGGCGTCATGCACGCGCTCGCCGAACTCATCGACAACGCGTGCAATTTCTCGCCGCCCACCACCGAGGTGCACGTCTACGCCGCGGAGGTGCCCGCGGGCGTTGTGCTCACCATCGAGGACAGCGGCCTGGTGATGAGCGAATCCGCGCTGCGCCGTGCGGAATCGGCGGTGTCCGGCGGTGGCGCCGCGGCATCGGACCTGTCCTCGCTCACCGGCACTCGGCTCGGGCTCGCGGTGGTCGGCCACCTCGCGCGCAAGCACGGCCTCACCGTTTCCTACCGGCCCTCCGCGATCGGCGGCACCGCGGTGGTCGTCGTCGTGCCGAGGGATCTCACCGCGCGCCTTGATCGTTCGCAGACCGGTCCGATGGCCGCGCTCACCCCGCCGCCGCAGGCGCCCGCCCCCGAACCGGTCGCGGCGCCCGCCCTCGCCACCGCCGAATCGACGCTGCCGAAGCGCCGTCGCGGCAGCACGCTGGCCGCGGTGCACCCCGACGGGCTCGCCACGCCGCGCGCCGTCGCCGACCCGGTCGACGCGCCCGCGAAACCCGCGGCGCTCGGCGCGTTCCAGCGCGCCATGGCGCGCCGCGACGCGGGCGATCCGCCGCCATCCGCCCCGCCCCCGACCGTGGAGAACGATCGATGACAACGTCCGCACCGGCCCAACTCACGTGGCTACTGGAACAACTGCTGACCCGGACTCCGCACGCCCGGCATGCCCTGCTGCTATCCAGCGACGGCCTGAAGATCTGCCACACACCGGAATTGAGCATCGACAAGGCCGACCAACTCGCCGCCATCGCGGCGGGCATCCAGAGCCTCTCGCACGGTGCGTCGGTGGAATTCGGCGACGGCCGCAGCGGCGTCCGCCAATCCATGACCGAGTTCTACGGCGGCATCCTGTTCATCGTCGAGGCCGGTAGGGGCGCGCATATCGCGGTGATCGCCGCGGAGGATGCCGATGCGGGCCTGGTCGGGCACAATATGCGCGAGCTGGTGGAACAGCTCGGCGACCACCTGTCCGCCGCGCCTCGGGTGACCGGCGCGGGTACCCGGTGACCGGGAGTATGCCGTGACCAGGGGCAGACCCGGGCGCGACGACGACCCGGACCGGCTCTACACGCTGACCGGCGGCCGCAGCAGGCCGGACTCCGATGCCTTCGACCTGGTCACCTTGGTGGTCAGCGAATGCGAACCGGTGCCGGGCATGCAATCCGAACATGTCGCCATCCTCGATATGTGCCGGGCCCCGACGGCCGTCGTCGAGATCGCGGCCGAGTTGCGGCTGCCGGTCGGCATCACCACCATCCTGCTGTCGGATCTGCTGCACGCGGGCAAGATCTCCGCCCGCCATCCGCAGGCCCGGGTGAATTCACCGGGCATGCCGTGGGAGACGCTGCCCGACGCATCGACACTCGAGAAGGTGCTCATTGGACTCCGCAGTCTTTGATCCTCGGCCTGCCCGCGCCGACGCACCGCTACACAGCAGCACCAGCAATGGACTGAAGATCGTCATCGTCGGCGGTTTCGGCGTCGGTAAGACGACCATGGTGCGTTCGGTGAGCGAGATCCGGCCGCTGGACACCGAGGCGACGATGACGAATATGGGTGTCGGCGTGGACGATCCGACGGGTGCGCCGGGAAAGAACACCACCACCGTCGCTTTCGACTTCGGCCGCATCACCATCGACGCCGAGAACGTGCTCTACCTGTTCGGCGCGCCCGGGCAGGAACGCTTCTGGTTCCTGTGGGACCGGCTGTTCGCCGGTGCGCTCGGCGCCATCGTGCTGGTGGATCAGCGCCGGATCGCCGACTCCTGGTACGCGATCGACCGGCTGGAGCATCAGCGGACGCGATTCATTGTGGCGTGCAACAACTTCGGCGATACGCACCGGCCGGAGGAGGTGCGCGACGCGCTCGACCTCGATCCGCAGGTGCCGCTGGTGGTGTGCGATGCCAGATCCCGCGAATCCTGCAAAGAGGTACTGATCACCCTGGTCGAACACATCTACGCGGCCCGCACCGACACCCGACCGGAGACGATTTCATGACAACGCCGAGCCCCGCGCAGGCGGGCGCCAAGCAGTGCCCCGTCGCACACGGGAATGCGGTGCCGTTGAGCGGCCCGCGCTTCCACACCGACCCGCATCACCTCTACCGCGAGATGCGCCGCGATCACGGACCCGTTGTCGCCGTAGAACTTCCGGGCGGCATCCCGGCCTGGCTGGTCATCGGATATCGCGAATTGCACCAGGTGACAAGCGATCCCGAGCTGTTCCCGCGCGATGTGGCTCTGTGGAATCAGTGGCCGAACATTCCGGAGGACTGGCCGCTGCTGCCGATGGTCGGCACGCCCCGGCCGTCGATCTACTTCACCGCGGGTGCCGAACATCGCCGACATCTCGCGATGGTGGAGCCCGCGCTGGAATCGGTGGATCCGTTCGAATTGCGGCGCGACTGCGAGGAATTGGCGGATCGGCTGATCGATTCGTTCTGCGGCCGCGGCGAGGCCGACCTGGTTGCCGATTTCGCGGTGCCGCTGCCGGTGCTCACCCTGGCCAGGGTGCTCGGTTTCCCGGACGAGGACGGGCCGGATCTGGCCTGGTCGATGCAGGCGCTCGCCGACGGCGGCGCCGACGCGCACGCCGGTTACCTGCGCTTCACCGAACATATGCAGCGGCTGCTGGCGAGCAAGAAGGCAAGGCCCGGTAACGATCTCACCTCGCGGATGCTCGCCTATCCGGCGCCGTTTACCGACGAGGAGTACATGAACGACCTGCAGGCGATCACCGCCGCCGGTCATCTGCCGACCTCCGACTGGATCGGTAATTCGGTGCGGCTCATGCTCACCGACGATCGGTTCGCGGCCGCGCTCGGCGGCGGCAGGCGCAGCATCGGTGAGGCGATGAACGAGGTGCTGTGGGAGGACACCCCGACCCAGATCCTCGCCGGACGCTGGGCCGCGCGCGATACCCGCTTGGCGGACAAGGTGATTCGCGCCGGCGATCTGCTGCTGCTCGGCCTGGCCGGTGCGAATGCGGATCCACATGTGCGCCAACATCTTTCCGGTAGCGCCGAGGCGATCAGCTCCGGTAACAGCGCGCATTTCGCGTTCAGCTACGGCGAATACCGCTGCCCGTTCCCGGCGCAGCAGATCGCCGAGATCATCGCGCGCACCGGTATCGAGGTGCTGCTGGACCGGCTGCCCGATATCGATCTCGCGGTGCCCGCACAGAATCTGGTCCGGCGGCCGTCGGCCTTCCTCCGCGGTATGACTTCACTTCCCGTTCGTTTCACCCCTGTTCGTGCCGTCGGAGGTACACCGTGACTCAAAGTTGCCCACACGCAGAGCCGATTGCGATCGATCCGATGGTGGGTGATCTGGCGGGGGAGACCGCGCGACTGGTCGCCGCCGGCCCCATCACGCGGATCGATCTGCTCGGCGTCCAGGCCTGGACCATCACCGAAACCGCCTTGGCCAAAGAGCTTTTGGTGGATCCCAGGCTGGTCAAGGACATCAACGCCTGGTCGCTGTGGGCCAGCGGCGAGGTGACCGAGCAGTGGCCGTTGATCGGCATGATCAACGCCGGCCGGTCCATGTTCACCGTCGACGGCCCCGAGCACCGGCGACTACGCATCAAGACCACCCAGGCGCTGACGCCGCGCAGGCTCGAGGACATCCGCCCGGCCATCGAGCGGCTCACCGCCGAACTACTCGACGACCTGGCTGCCGCGGCGGCTGGTGGCGAGGTGGTCGATCTCAAGACGGCATTCGCCTATCCGCTGCCGATGCGGGTGGTCAGCGAGCTGATGGGGGTCGATCGCGCGGACCACCCGATGCTGCTCGACTCGTACAAGAAGTTCTTCTCGCTGCTCACGCCGCAGGACGAGCGGCTGGCGATCATCCAGATGCAGCACGAATATTTCACCGAACTGGTGCGGGCGAAGACCGCCGAACCGACCGACGATCTCACCAGCGCGCTCATCCAGGCCGAGGACGGCGGCGCCCGGTTGACCGAGGAAGAGGTGATCGGCAACCTGAAGGCCATGGTCGCCGCCGGGCACGAGACCACCGTCGGGCTGATCCTCAACGCGGTGCGCGCGCTGCTCGGCGATCCGGCGCAGCTGGCCAAGGTCCGCGCGGGCGATGTCGAATGGAAGCAGGTGGTCGAGGAGACCCTGCGCTTCGATACGCCGACCACCCATCTGCTGATGCGTTTCGCCACCGAGGACATCACCGTCGGCGATACGGTGATCCCGAAGGGGGACGGTGTGGTCATGTCCTACCGCGCGATCGGCCGCGACGTCGCCGTGCACGGCGAGGATGCCGACGAATTCGATGTCACCCGGCCAACGGCCAACCGGCACTTGGCATTCGGCTACGGACCGCATGTCTGCCCCGGCGCGGCGCTGTCCCGGTTGGAGGCGGTCATCGCGCTGCCCGCGCTCTTCGAACGTTTCCCGGACCTGCGCTTGGCGGTGCCGTCCGCGGAACTGCGGAACCTGCCGGTGCTCACGCAGAACGACCTGGCCGCCTTCCCCGTATACCTCGCCCGATAGGCGCTGTCGGCGAAGCCGTCCGCAGCCCGCGCCGGGCCGAGCTCCTGTGCGAGGCACTCGCCTAGTCGCCGTATCTGGCCATGGCGCGTGCCACGATCGAGTCCAGGCTCGCGTGGTGCGCGCCTTTCCAGTAGACGTGGTCGCATTCGACGCATTGTGCGAAGGAGTCGTAGGTCTGGCCGGTTTGGTCGGGCAGTCGCAGGGTGTGTTTGTCGGCGGCGCGCAGGAGTCCGTTGCATGCGGTGCAGCGGGTCCACGGCCGTAGTTCCGGTGCGAATCGGGAGAGTACGTCGTCGAGCTGTTCGTCTGGGCGGTGGCTGTAAACGTATGCGCCCGCGTAGATTTCGCGTCGGCGCAGCAGGCCGCGGTCGCGGGAGAGCAGTATCCGGTGCTGGGCGGCCGAGTGCTG
This sequence comes from Nocardia sp. JCM 34519.1, assembly GCF_020361265.1. Lineage (NCBI taxonomy): Bacteria > Bacillati > Actinomycetota > Actinomycetes > Mycobacteriales > Nocardiaceae > Nocardia > Nocardia sp. JCM 34519.1. The sequence goes on along the minus strand of NZ_JAIRBR010000008.1, from coordinate 190,641 downwards.
CGCCAGCGCCGCGTCGCCGATATCCGGCTTCTCGTACGCCGCATCGATGCCGAGCAGCCGCAGCCGCCGCGCCAGCGTCCCCAGGTGGATATCGAGCAGGAACCGGATCGGTTCGGTATACCGCTGCGGGCGCGCGACCGCACCGACCGTCACCTTCTGTCCGGCGCGCGGAATATGCGACACCGCGACCGCAGCCCCGTCGACGGCGAGCGCGCCCACCTCGGTGAGCGGCATCCCCAATGCCTCGACGACATGCCCGAGCGTCGAAACCCCGTCCACCCGAGCGCCGAATCGCCCGCCCCGCTGGCCGACGAATACCAGCAACTCGTCCGCCACCTCGACCGTTATCTCCCCGGAGCCCACGCCGCCAGCATGCCAGGTGAGGCGCGCCGTCGCCCAGGCTATTTCGCGGTTGCGGCTGAGGGGAAACGGAAAGACAAGTCTGCGATTTCCGGAAAATCCGTCGTAGCTTCGGGTTGAAGGAGGCGGTGATGTCGGAGTTATGGACATTGGACGCGGTCGAGTTGGTTCGGCTGGTGCGTACGCGTGCGGTGTCGGCGCGCGAGGTCGTCGCCGCGCATCTGGCCCGGATCGACGCGGTGAATCCGGTGGTCAACGCGGTGACATCGGTGCCGAGCGAGTCGGCGCTGCGGGCCGCCGCGGCGATCGATGACGGTGCCGAGGCCGGGCCGCTGTGCGGGGTTCCGATGACGGTGAAGGAAAATATCGATGTCGCAGGTTCGGCGACAACGCATGGAATTGCGATGCTGCGCAACGCGATTGTCGAAGACGACGCTCCACATATCGCGGAATTGCGTGCGGCGGGCGCGATTCCGGTCGGGCGCGGCCATATGCCGGAGTTCGGAATGCGCTGGCACACCGACGGTGACCTGCACGGTCCGACGCGTAACCCGTGGTCGGCGGCGCATACCCCGGGCGCGTCCAGCGGCGGCGACGCCGTCGCGGTGGCTACCGGTATGGTGCCGCTCGGCATGGGCAACGACGGCGCCGGCTCGCTGCGCTGGCCCGCCCAATGCTGCGGGGTCGCCGCATTGAAGACCTCGCTGGGTCGGGTCTCGCGGGTGGGATCGGTTGCGTGGCAACCGGCTCCGTTCGCATTCCAACTGCTCGCCGTGCACGGTCCGATCGCGCGGAGTGTCCGCGACCTACGCCTGGCGTATACGCATATGTGCGGTCGAGATGGGGGCGACAGCTGGTATGTGCCGGTGCCGCTGACGGGCCCACCGCTCGCTCAGCCGATCAAGGTGCTGCTCGCGGTCGAACCCGAGGCGGACCCCACGGTGTGGGCGGCGCTCACCCGCGCCGGTGAATTACTCGATGCCGCAGGGTATGTCGTCGAGGAAGGCCGATTGCCCGCGCTGGATAGGGCAGCCGAGATCTATACCCAGCTCATGCTGGCGCACGGACGGTTGCCCGACGCGAGTCGGCCCATCGAAACCATTGTCTCCCAGGGCTTTATCCAGTTCTGGGCATCCTTCACGCCGCAATGGGAGCGGGCCGAGGGACGGCGGTCCTTCGATCCGATGCTGGAGCGCGCCGAGATCGCCCGCGCCTGGCACGAAATGCTGTCGGCCACACCGTTGATCCTCGCGCCGATCGCCACCGCACCGGCCTTCCCGGTGGCTGCGGAACTCGACCCGGAATGGCTCGCGGGCTGGCCCACCACGATCCGCACGACCGTTGTGGCGAATCTGCTCGGGCTCCCGGCCGTTGCCGTACCGATCGGAACGGATTCCGGCCTGCCGCAGGTGATTCAGCTCATCGGGGCGCGCTTCCGCGAGGATCTCTGTCTGGATGCCGCTACCGTCGTCGAGGCCGGTGTGCCCGCGCTCACCCCGATCGATCCACGCTGATGGATCAATCGCGATAGCGGAGCACCACGATGCCCTGCGCCGGATCCCCGGCGGAGCCGGCCACGACGATGCGGCCGTCCGGCTGGATCGCCACACCGTTACCGTGCTCGGCCCGCCCGCCCGGATCGGTCGAAACTCGGCCGCTGTCACCGAAACTAGTGTCGAGTTTGCCGTCGGTGCTGTAGCGGGCGATGGCGATATTGTCCCCGGCGCCGTGGCTGGTGCCGACGACGACGATCTTGCCGTCCGCCTGGATCGCGACCGCCCGTGCGCTATCGGATTTGCCGCCGAAATCGGTGGTCGCCTTGCCCGCATCGCCGAAGCCGGGGTCGAGCTTTCCGTCCGGGGTGTAGCGCAGCACCGCGAAATCGTCGCCGTGCGCCGGATCCTGGGTGGATCCGGCGACGATGATGCGGCCGTCGGGCTGGACCGCCACCGCGTTGCCGCGATCCGCCTGCGTGTCGAGATCGGTGGAAACCTTTCCGTCGGTACCGAATCCGGTGTCGAGTTTGCCGTCCGGGGTGTAGCGGGCGAGCGCGATATCGTCGCCGGAGGTGGCGCCCTGGGTGGTGCCGACGGCCAGGATCCGGCCGTCGCTAAGCACGGTAACCGCGGCCGCCACATCGGATTTGCCGCCGAAGTCGGTGGAAACCCGGCCACCGTCGCCGAAGCTCGGGTCGAGTTTTCCGTCGGGGGTGTAGCGGACCAGCGCGAAGTTGTCGCCCTGCACCGGATCCCGGGTCGACCCGGCGACCACGATGCGGCCGTCGGGCTGGAGCGCGAGGGCGTTGCCGCGATCGGCCGGTGTGCCGAGATCGGTCCTGACCTTGCCGCCCGCACCGAATCCGGTGTCCGGGTTGCCTTCCGGTGTGTAGCGGGCGAGCGCGATATCTTCGCCGGTGTCGGCGCCCTGGCTGGTGCCCGCCACCAGGATTTTGCCGTCCGGTTGCGAGACCACCGCCGCCGCGGTGTCGGATCGGCCGCCGAAGTCGGTGGATACCTTGCCGCCGTCACCGAAGCTCCGATCGAGATTTCCGCCCGCGGTGTAGCGGACGACGGCGAAGTTGTTGCCGTGCACCGGATCCTGTGTCGACCCGGCGACCACGATGCGGCCGTCGAACTCGATGGCCACCGCGACGGCGCCGTCGGCGGGCGAACCGAAGCCGGTGCCGACCCGGCCGCGATTGCCGAATCCGGGGTCGAGCGTCCCGGCGACGGAGGCGGAATCGGTGGCGCAGGAACATAGGGTCGCCGCGAGAGCTGAGGCAAAGGCTATGTGGCGCAAAGATTTTGCCGTCGACCGTGACGTGCGCAGCATTTGCGCTACCTCATTTCAAAATTTGAAGGGGTAGAACACAATTCGGCGGACCACGAAAAACGATCACAGTATGACCGCGGGTCACGCCCGGCACGCCGATTTGGCGGAGAATCGCGTCATCGATCGCGGCGACGTACCGGGCCGCCGGTTCGTAACGCGGACAATGGGTTTGCCGCTATTTACGCGGCGGCGTGTCGGCGGTGCCGACCGTCCAGCCCGCGGCACGCAGCGTTTCGACACCCGCGTGGATCCGGGGGTGGCCACTGCCGCCGGGCGCCCAGATCGACCAGTGGATCGCGATGCGCAGCGACAGTTCGAAAAACTGCCTGCCGAGCTGGAATTCGATCGGCGCGTCCAGGGTGTTGCGCCGCGGGCCGCACACCCAGTGCGCGCCGTCGAGGTTTTCGACCGGATGGTCCAGGGTCCAGATGCGGTCCTGTACCGAGATCGAGCCGTCCTCGTTCAATCGGCTGGTCGACGGCAGCCGCACCATGCTGGCGCGGACCCACAGGTAGTCCCAGTTCATCCGGACACCTGCCGGATCGGACCCCACCGAGTTCGCGACGAAGGCCGATACCGTGTCGTAGTCCAATTCCTCGGCGACGGTGACCTGCTCGTCGGCCCAAAGCGGGCGGATCTCCAGCCCCTCCGGCGGCCGCGCGCTGCGCAGGACCCGGTACGGTGCAGCGGGTTTGGGTTTGCTCATCGGCCAGTCGAAATCATCCTCCCAATAGGCGGTGGACAGGCCGACGAGCAGCGGGCGGCAGAACAGCTCCGCGAAGTCGAATATCGCGCGCAATGCGATGCGGGTGACCTCGGTATCGTCCGCGGCGTTCTGGGTGTCGTACCGCAGGAAAATCCCGTGTCCGGGTGACTCCAGCAGCCGCGGCAACCCTGCCGCGTCAGCGTTTTGCGCGATGTTCACTCGTCCAGCATGCCAGTGCCGCACGGGGTCCGTCGCCGCGAACAGGTCTACCGACCGGGATGTAACGCGGTCCGACCCCCTGGTCAGCGGTAATAGCTGGGATGACTCGGTAAAAATTGGATCGATTGCGGCACAGGGTGATTGACGAATCGGACCGCGGTCCACCGGATTGCTGCCGTGAGCAGATCTGCTGTGGGCAGCGTGCCGAGATTTTCCAGGTGGAAGTACGGCACGGTAGGGGCATGGCTCAGGAAGATAAGACTCCGCTATTCAGTTGGCGCTCCCGCGAACAGTTGCTCAGCCGCCGCATCCTGGTGCTCGACGGACCGCTCGACGACGACAACGGCACACTGCTGATGACCCAGCTGCTCACGCTCGCCGCCGGGGATCCGGAGGCCGGGATCTCGCTGTGGATCAACTCACCCGGCGGCTCGGTGCCGTCGATGCTGGCGATCCGCGACATCATGCGCCTCATTCCGTGCGAGGTGTCCACGGTGGCGATGGGCACCGCGTACAGCGCCGGGCAGTTCCTGCTCTCCTCCGGCACACCCGGCAGGCGGTTCGCCCTCTCGCACAGCCGGATCCTGATGCATCAGGGTTCGGCGGGCATCGGCGGCGCCGCCGTCGATGTCGAGGTGCAGGCGGATGACCTGCGCCACACCGTGCAGACCGTGCTCGGCCTGATCGCCGCGGACACCGGGCAGACCTATGAGCGGATCTACGAGGATTCGCTGCACGACCGCTACTTCACCGCGGTCGAGGCCAAGGAATACGGCTTCATCGATCACATCGTCGAATCGTTCGGGCAGGTCGTGCCCCAGCGCCACAAGATTGGTATCTCGGCATGAGCACTTACACCATTCCCAATGTCATCGCCCAGCATCGCGGCGGGGAGCGGATCACCGATATCTACTCGCATCTGCTCGCCGAGCGCATCATCTACCTCGGCACCGGTATCGATTCCGGTGTGGCCAACGCGCTGATCGCGCAGCTGCTGCACCTGGAATCGGAGAGCGCGGACCGGGAGATCAACCTCTACATCAACTGCGAGGGCGGCGATCTGTCGGCGGCGCTCGCCGTCTACGACACGATGCAGCACATCCACGCGCCCGTGCTCACCACCTGCGTCGGACAGGCCATCGCGGTCGGCGGCCTGCTGCTGGCCGGCGGCGCGCCCGGACAGCGCGCGATGCTGCCGCACGCGCGGGTCGTGCTGCAGCAGCCCGCGGCCAGTGGGCGCGGCACCATTCCGGATCTGATCCTGGAGGCCGACGAGCTGGTGCGGATGCGCGGTGCGATCGAGGCGGTGCTGTCCAAGCACACCGGTCAGACGGTGGAGCGGCTGCGCCACGACACCGACCGGGACCGGGTGTTCACCGCGCAGGCGGCGGTGGAGTACGGGCTGGTGGATCGGGTGCTCGAGCCGCGGGCACTGGGCTGAGCGCCGACCGAGCGGGTACGGGATCGCTGGGCTCGTCCGATCAGGCGGCCAGCAGCATGAGCGTCGGCGCGGTGCCGGATTGCGGTGTGCGCCGGGCGAATTCACGGTCCGTACCCGCGGCCATCGAGCGGAGCATGGCGGCCCGGCGGCGGGCCCGCAGTTCGTCGGCCACCTGCTCGGTGAGCCCGCCGAGCGAGGTGCCGAGCGCACCCGCCAGCGCAGCGATCATCTCGCTGGACGGTTCCTTGCGGCCGCGCTCCACCTCGGACAGGTATTGCGGCGACACTCCGGCCCGCCCGGCCGTTTCGACCAGCGTTTCCCGCTGCTCCTTCCGCAGCGTCCGCAGCTGGTGCCCGAGTACCTCGCGCCACAGCGGTTCGCCGTCCTGGCTCGTTCGGCTCGGCCGGTCGTCGCGCCCGCCGGGGATCGAATGCAGTCGGGGATGCTCGGTCATGATCCGAGCCTAAAGCCCCGGTCGTGCGGGCGGCCCGCCATTACGCTCTGGGCGTACACGCCGGCCCGGCGTAACCCAACAGCAACTAGACGTTACTGCTGATAACAGGTATTCTGCGAATGTCCGCGGACACCGACGCCCGTGGTGTGACCAGACGAAACGAGTACCTCAATGACGCGGCATGTCGACGTGCTGATCATCGGCGCCGGAATATCCGGTATCGGAATGGCCTGCCATCTCACCCGGGAAAAGACCGGGCGCAGTTACCTGATCCTCGAGCGCCGCACGGCCATCGGGGGTACCTGGGATCTGTTCCGCTATCCCGGAATTCGTTCCGATTCGGATATGTACACCTTCGGCTACGACTTCCGGCCATGGCACGGAACCAAGGTGCTCGCCGATGGACCGAACATCCGGGCGTACATCGCCGATACGGCGGCGGAATACGGTGTCACCGAACATATTCGGTTCGGCCGTAAGGTCACCGGCGCGAGCTGGTCCTCCGCCGAGAACCGCTGGACCGTCGAGGCGCACAACGAGCAGACCGGCGAAATCGAGCACTACACCGCCGATTTCGTCGTCGGCTGCACCGGATACTACGACTACGACAACGGGTACCGTCCGCGATTCCCCGGCGAGGAGAACTTCCGCGGACAGATCGTGCACCCGCAGCACTGGCCGGCGGATCTGAACTACACGGGTAAGCGCGTCGTCGTAATCGGCAGCGGCGCAACGGCTATCACGCTCGTTCCGGCGATGAGCCGGGACGCCGCACACGTGACGATGCTGCAGCGCTCACCCACCTATATCGCCGCGCTGCCCGCCGACGATCCGGTCGCCGTCGGCCTGAAGAAGGCGCGGGTGCCCGCCGCGTTCGCGTACAAGGTGGGTCGCGCGCGCAATATCGCGTTGCAGCGGGCCAGTTTTCAGCTGTCCCGCACCAATCCGGCGCTCTCCCGCAGGCTGCTGCTCGCCGCGGTGCGGGCGCAGGTCGGCCCCGGCATCGATATGCGGCACTTCACGCCGGACTACAACCCGTGGGATCAGCGGCTGTGCGTCGTGCCGAACGGCGACCTGTTCAAGGTGCTGCGCCGCGGTAAGGCCTCGGTCGTCACCGATCGGATCGAGACGTTCACCGAAACCGGTATCCGGCTCGCCTCGGGCGAGGAACTGGACGCCGACATCGTCATCAGCGCGACCGGGCTGACGCTGCAGATGCTCGGCGGCGCGACGCTGACCGTGGACGGCGCACCCGTCACCCTCCGCGACCACATCGCCTACAAGGGCGTCATGCTCGACGGCATCCCGAACGCCATGGTGGTGATCGGCTACACCAACGCCTCCTGGACGCTGAAGGCAGACCTGGCCGCCCAATACTTCTGCCGCATCCTCAACCACATGCGGTCGCGCGGCTACACGAAATTCGTCGCGGTGGCCCAAGACGGCGACCGCTCCGATCAGTCACTGATGGGCGGCGCCCTCACCTCCGGCTACATCAAACGCGGCGAAGACGTGATGCCCCGCCAGGGCGTCCGCGGCCCATGGCAGGTCATCAACAACTACTTCCGCGACCGAACCCTGCTGCGCAAGGGCGCGATCGAGGACGGCGTCCTCGAATTCACCACCGCCCACCACCAGTCACTCGCCGGATCCCGCATCGCTTAGGGACGGTCATGTCCACCGGATCTCTTGTGCGCCCGGTCATTTCGCCGACGCGCTCGGGCCGGACGGACACACCGCCCTCGCCACGCTGAAGCGGCTGGGTCACCGCGATGCGCGGGGCCGGTCTGCCCGACCGCGTCATCTCGGTCACATCGGAATCCGCCACCGCGCCGCCCGTCGGACAGCCGAGGAATGCGTTTGCTCAATGGATTCCGTTGAGTGCGGTGTCGGCCAGTTGGTCGGCGCGCGCTGCGGGTGAGAATAGATCGGTGTTCGCGAACCAGGTCACGATGACGCCGTTGATCTGGGCGACGATCGCCAGCGCGGCGGTATCCGCGTCGACGCCGTCGCGCAGTTCGGCGTCGCTCAGTACCGTCGCGAGCTGAGAGACCCAGCGCCGCATCATATCTCGTTTGCCGCGTAGGCCCGCGTCGAGTTCGGGCAGGGCCTCTACTCGGTAGCTGGTGATCATCAGGATGTCGCGCACCCGGCGATCGCGTTCGAGCGCGGTGTAGAACGCCACCAGATAGCGCCGGATCCGTTCCAGCGGTGGCACATTCGGCTCGTCCAGGTGGGCCCAGATTGGTTCGGCGGCCCGCGTCCACTCCTCTTCGACGGTGGCGAGGAACAGCGCCGCCTTATCCGTGAAGTGGTGATAGGCCGCGCCTCTGGTGACCCCGGCGCGCTCGGAGACCGCCGCCAGCGTGGTCGCCGTGTATCCCCGTTCGGCGAACACCCGCAGGGCCGCATCGATCAGCGCGGCCCGCGTGCGGGCCGCGTCTTCGGTCGAACGTCGCACCGAACCATCTTGTCATACGTACGCGAACGTATGTAAATTTACGTGCGCTGGAGTATGTATAAATTGAGGTTCCTATCTTGTCTGATTTCGTGATCCACGATGTGCGCGTATTCGACGGCGCCCTAGTACTTCCCCCAACATCCGTGCTGGTCAGAGCGGGGCGGATTGCCGAGGTGGGCGCGGATGTCGCCGCGTCGCCGGAAGCCGAACGGATCGATGGCACTGGGCACACCCTGCTGCCCGGCCTGATCGACGCGCACGCCCACGCCTTCCCCGGCAGTCTCGAGCAGGCGCTGAAATTCGGTGTGACAACCGTGCTCGACCTGCTTTCCGATCCGACCGAGTCGGCCAAGCTGCGCGCCGAAGCCGAACGCCGCACCGATCTGGCGGATCTGCGGACGGCCGGTACCGGCGCGACCGTGCCCGGCGGATATCCGTGGTGGTTGGTCGAGGCCGGATATATCGCACCGTTCCCGACCCTGACCGATCCGGACGAGGCGGAGACGTTCGTGGCGGCCCGGGTGGCCGAGGGCTCCGATTACCTGAAAATCCTGATGGACGACGGTATTACGGTCGGGACGTCACGCCCAACCCTGCGCGCCGACACCGTCCGCGCACTGACTGACGCGGCACACGGGCGCGATCTGCTCGCGCTGGCGCACACGCTGACCGAAGCCGATACCCGCACCGCGGTCGCTGCCGGAATCGACGGCCTCGCACACGTTTTCGTCGATCGACAGGCGAGTCCGGAAGTCCCGGAAATGATTGCCGCACAAGGTGTTTTCGTCATCCCGACACTCATCGCTTTGCGGAATCTATTCGAAACGCCGGACGGGGCCGAATTATTGGATGACCCGCGCGTCGCGCCGTACCTCGATGAACAGTCGCGCGCCGGATTAGCCTGGCCCGCTTACACTTTCCCGGAAACGGCCCGTAACGACCTTGCCGCGGCGTCGGATACCGTCGGCCGATTGCGCGCGGCAGGAGTATCATTGCTCGCGGGCAGCGATGCCAACGGATCCCGTCCAGCGCACGGCATCGGCCTACATCGCGAACTGAAACTACTTGTCACCGCGGGACTTTCACCGACAGAAGCGTTACATGCCGCCACCGCCGCGCCCGCGCAGCGCTTCGGTCTGGCGGACCGCGGTCGCATCGCACCCGGCCTGCGCGCCGACCTACTGCTCGTCAGCGGCGATCCGTGCCGAAATATCGACGCCACATTGGACATCGCGGGGATCTGGCGCGGTGGAGAATATTTGTATCGTTGAAGATTCGATGCACCTGGTCCGGACGTTCAGAATGCGAGTTCGGACCACGGGATGTTGATAGGGAAAGGTTCCCCGAACTCGATACCGTTCGGGCGGTCTTCGGGTGTCCATTCGTCTATCAGGATGTAGTTGGTTCGGTGGAGTGGGTGCACGTCAGCCGGAAAGCGGCCCTCGCCGGTTTGCAGGCCGTAGGCACGAATGACCTCGACGGCGCTGACGCCGCTGACCAAGTGGACTTCCCAGTACCACGGGATTCCGGCGTCGGCGTAGCGGCTTTTCTTGGCCTCGATGTCGACCTGCCTATTGCCGGGCGAAAGGACTTCGCCTGCCAAGAACACATCGGTGGCGCGGACGTCCTCGTAGGGGCCGAGGCAGCGGTGGACCAGGAAGTCGGGGGTTACGAAATCGGATTTGCCGGCTGGGTCGAAGTGGATGTTGGTTTCCGTTACGACTCGCCAGCATTGTTCGGTGTCCTCCGACATCACTTTCCGCGAGCAGCGGAGCAATGCCGCCCAGAGCAGGTTCGAGAAGAACTGATGTTCGCCTGGGCCACGTCGTACCCACACCACACGACCGTTCCACAGTTCGATCTGTTCGGCGATCTCTTCCGGGAGTCGTTCGAGTTCCTCCCAGGTCATGTACTCGGGGAGGTCAGGTCGCTCGATGCGTGGGCTGGCCATGCGGCAATCGTAACCGCCGCGATCGTCGTCGAGCATCCGAACACATAGCCGAATGCTCTGGCGAAGTCGACGGATTCTCCTCGGTGAAATCACGGTTCCAGCTGGGTATGGTGACGCGGGTGAAGGTGCATCACCTCAATTGCGGGTCGATGGTTGGTGGGCTTGTCGACCATTGTCTGTTGGTCGAGGCCGATAGGTTTCTGGTGCTGGTGGATACCGGGTACGGGCTGGACTGTGTGCGGCAGCCGGCGCAGTGGCTGGGGTGGACCCGGCATGTGGTTCGGCCGCGGTTGGCCGAGAGTGAGACCGCGGTGCGGCAGGTCGCGGCGCTCGGCTTCGATCCCGCCGATGTGCGGCATATTCTGCTGACCCACCTGGATTACGACCACACCGGAGGGCTGGCCGATTTCCCTTGGGCCACCGTGCACGTGCACGAGCCGGAGTTTCGTGCGGCGATGCGGCCGGATTTCGCCGGGCGCATCCGCTATCAGCCGCGGCACTGGGCGCACGGGCCGAAATGGGAGATGAATTCCGTTGGCGGCGGCGATGATTGGTTCGGCTTCGAATCGGTGCGGGAATTACCCGGCCTGCCTTCGGAATTCCTGGTCGTCCCGCTGATCGGGCACAGCAGAGGTCATGTCGGGGTCGCCGTCGACACCGGCGACGGCTGGTTGTTGGACGCCGGGGACTCCTACTGGTCCGATGACGAAATCGGACCCGCCCCTTCCCGTTTCGACCTGGTCGCGCTGGCGCGGGTGCCGATGGCGGCGCTGCCATCGGTGTACCGGGCGAATATCGCGCGACTCGCGGAGCTGCGGCGGACGCACGGTGGCGAGGTGACGATGTTCTCGGCACACGATGCGGCCGCGTATCACCGGCTGCGCTGAGCCTCAGAGCCGCGGAATAACCTCTGCCGCAAGGCGTTCCATTTGCTCGGCCTGCCGCTCCATCGGGTTGAGCAGGATCAGCTCGGCGCCCGCGTCTGCCACCTCGCGCAGGCCAGCCACCACATCGTCGGGTGTGCCCGCCACCGAGACCGGCGCGAAAGTGCCCGGCGCGGCGAAGGTTCCGTACATGCGGTCCAGCGCGTCGCTGATCCGCCGTCGCGCGACCGACGCGTCGTCGTCGACGGCGATGTACACCCGTTTGGCGGTCGGGAAATCGCGACGCCCGCTGTCCGCGAGCACCTTTCGCAATATTTGGACCTGCTCGGCGAACTTCTCGGTGGTCGTCGAACCCGCACCGAAGAACCCGTCGCCGTAGCGCACCGCGCGCCGGATCGCGTTCGGATGCGAACCACCCATCCACAGCGGCGGGTGCGGCCGCTGGAACGGTTTCGGCTCCTGCATCGCGCCTTGCAGCTGCCAGAATCGTCCATCGAAATCTATCGTCGGCCGCGTCCAGAGCGCCTTCATCAGGTCGATGCCCTCGGTGAACCGGCTGACCAACGTCTCCGGATCCACCCCGAAGGCCGCCAGTGCCCGGCCGCGTCCGCCGACACCGACGCCGACCTCCAACCTGCCGCCGCTCAACTGGTCGACGGTGGCGATGCTCTTGGCCAGATGCACCGGGCTGTGCTGCGAGCTGACGAATACCGCGCAGCCCAACCGCAGCGTGCCGGTGCACGCCGCCGCGTATGCCAGCGTCTCCAGCGGTCCGAAATGCGGCATGCCCCCGAGCGTCTGCTCGGTGGTCCATGCGCTCTCGAATCCGAGTTCCTCTGCGCGCGTGAGATATTCGCGCATCCGCCCGGGCTCGAACTCGCCGTGCGAGAAGTATTGCGGCAATGCTATCGCGAACCGAAGTGCCATGGATCAGAGCGTAGTCGCTGGCATCGACGCCCAGGTCTTGTCAGCGCGACGGATGCGGCACCTGTGGATATTGCGGCGGCCCGCGGCTTCGACTCACCGCGTGCCGGACGAACGCGGCCGGATGGTTGTCGGCGGACACAATTCGAGGCGCGGAAGTGGGCTTGCGGCACGTGGTTTCGCGGGGTGCGGGGGAGCACCATGGCCTCCCATAGCAGCACCGGATGAAAGGCCCATTCGATGAAACGATTTCTACTGGCGGTCGCGGCCCTGTGCTCGGGTATCGCGACCGGCGTCGCATTCGCGGCCGTGCCATCGCCGACTCCGGGGACGTTATCCGGATATCACGTCGGGGCCGTATATGTGGCCGGTGTGTCTTCGGGTGGGTTTATGGCAAACCAATTGCACGTCGCCTATTCGGGCACCTTCAAGGGTGCCGGAATCTTCACCGCGGGACCGTACGACTGCGCGCAGGACTCCGTCTTCACCGCCCAGTACGCGTGCATGGCCACCTATCAGACCCGCAAAACGCCCGCCGAACTGGAACAGGAGACCCGTGATCGCGCGAATTCCGGTGTGCTGGACCCGGTTTCGGGACTATCCGGTTCGAAGGTCTACCTGTACCACGGCACCGGCGACACCACCGTAGCCGCCGCGGTGAACGACGACCTCGCCACCTACTATCGCGATCTCGGCGCGAATGTGGTGTACGACAACGCGACCGGCGCGGGGCATGCGTGGGTTAGTCCGCTCGGCCCGGTGGCCTGCGCGAGTACCGCCGCGCCCTATATCAACAACTGCGGCAACGATCCCGAGCACGATCTGCTCGCGCAGCTGCTCGGCGGCGTACGGGCCCCGAACACCTCGGCCCTCGGCGGGCAGCTGATCGAATTCGATCAGAACCAGTATGTGAGCGGCGGCAGCGCGGCATCGATCAGCATGGACGACCACGGATTCGCCTACGTGCCGTCCGCCTGCGCCGGTGGCACCACGTGCACCTTGCTCGTCACGCTGCACGGCTGCAAACAGGGATACAGCTACGACTCGATCGGTGACACCTTCATGAAGGACGCCTACCTGAACGAATACGCCGACACCAACAATCTGATCGTGCTGTATCCGCAGGCGATAACGCAGTCGTCGAGTAATCCGAACGGCTGCTGGGACTGGTGGGGTTATACCGGCGCCTCCTACGCCGAACATGCGGGCCCGCAGATGAAGGCGGTGATGGCGATGGTCGGCGCGCTGACCTCGACGCCGCCGCCGACGACGACCCCGCCGACGACGACCCCGACCACGACCCCGCCGCCGACCACTACGGTTCCGCCGACCACGACGACGGTTCCGCCGACAACCACCACTCCGGCCCCCGTCTGCGTGACCGCGTCGAACTACGACCATGTTCAGGCAGGCCGCGCCCACGTCACCCTCGGTTCCACCTACGCCAACGGGTCCAATGACGCGATGGGACTGTGGAATACCTTCACAACCCACACCCTGCGCCAAACCGGCCCCGACTACTGGGTGGTCGCCGACGGCCGGTGCTGACAATCAACGGCCCGAAACCCATTGGGTTCCGGGCCATTTCGTCGACTTCAAGAGTTCAGCGCGCAAGTATTGGCGAGATCACCGGTCGCCGGGCGGGGGAGCGTCGCGCTGACCGGCGGTTCCTGCCCCGCGGTGGTCCAGTCCTCCAGCGCGGCGAAAGCCGTTCGGAAGCAGGGCAACAGCGGCCGCAGCAGGTCCCGATGCGCGTCGTACAGCCCGTCGGTGTGATTGCCGCCCTCGACGCGGTAGTACCGGTGCAGATCCGCACGTCCCTGGTCGCGGATCATGCCCGCGTAGACATCGGAGTCGGCGGTGATGGGCAACAGCGCGTCGAGCGTGCCGTGCACCGTGATCAGCGGCCGCTGAATACGTCCGGTCAGCGCGACCTTCGACATCGCCGCGCGCACGCTCGCGGGACGGGACAGATAGTCGTAATCGGCATCGCAGCCGGGAGTCCCCTTTTGGCAGAACGGATTTTCGGTCGCGGTGTAGTCCGGATCGAATTCGCGGCGGTAGATCCGCTGGGTGAGATCCCAATAGTTGCGGTAGTGGTAGTCCCAGAGCGGTTCGGATTCGGCCGGGAAGCCCGCCGCGAGCATTCCGGCGTATGCGGACGGATCATGTTGGCTCCCTGGATAATTCCGTAACGCGGCGGGAAGGAAGGTCAGCACGTTCGGTCCGTCGGCCTGCCACAGCGAACCCTCCCAGTCGATGCCGCCGTCGTAGAGCCACGGCACATTTTCGAGCTGCCAACGAACGAGATAGCCGCCATTGGACTGCCCCGCGACATAGGTGTGCGCCGCGGGCCTACCGTAGCGCTGTGCGACGGTTGTCTGTGCGGCGATCGTCAATTCCGTTACGCGACGGTTCCATTCGGCCACCGCGTCACCCGGTTCGGCCTCGCCCTGGAAGAATGCGGCGCCGGTATTGCCCTTATCGGTGGCGGCATAGGCGTAGCCGCGCGCGAGCACCCAGTCGGCGATGGTGAAATCGTTGGCGTACTGCCTGCGGTTCCCCGGTGTTCCGGCCACGACCAGCCCGCCGTTCCAGCGTTCCGGTAACCGGATCACGAACTGGCTGTCGTGATTCCAGCCGTGATCGGTGTTGGTCGTCGAGTTATCGGGGAAGTAGCCGTCGATCTGGATGCCGGGTACGCCGGTGGGGTTGCGCGTCTCGGCGGGCTGCAGGCCGTCCCACTCGGCCGCGATGGTGTGACCGGAGGCGACGGTGCCCGAGGTGGTGAGATCGGCGAGGCAGGCGGCGACCTGCATTTCGGCACCGATAACCGTTGGCGCGGAACAATTTTCGGGCGGCGGTTCGGCGTTCGCCGGTTCAGCGCCGCAGAGCAGTACGGCGGCGATGGCCAGGGTGGTGATGTGCCGGGACGGCGGCATGACGGCTCCTCGTTATCGGCGGAATGCCGGAATTCTGCGGACTTGCCGCCGGTGGAAACAGGTGATGCACCCACACATTTGCCGACCCGGTGATGGCTCGGCCAGACATCGCGACAGCCGGGTTCGACCCCAGCTCATCGACTCGATATGTGTGCGATACGGATATCGCAGCCCAAAAATATGGCTACACAGCACATCGCCCAGCCGCATCGCGCGGATTTAGTGTTCCACATCACATCTCGGCGTCCCGAGGGAACGGATGGTGGGCAGGATGCGTGTCGACACCGGGACGGCGGCTGGACCGAATGTGGTTGCGCTGCCCACAATGACCGTCATGACCTGCGAGATCTTCCTGCAGCTCCTCGAAAGGGAAGCGCCCGCCGTGGAATTCGAGGCGCCGCTGCTGGAGGCCAGGGCCGCGGGTGCGCCCGCCGCCACCATTGCCGCACTGGAATCGGCCAAACTCGCCGCACTCCGGGTGCGCGCGCTGCTGGAGCGGCGTGCCCGCCGGGAGGCGGAGCTGGCCGCATTGTTCGATACCGCAAGCGATCTCGCCGCGCTGCGCGATGTCGACGCGGTGCTGGCCGCCATCGTGCACCGGGCGCGCAGGCTGCTGCGCGCCGACGTGGCCTACCTGACCGTGCCGGATCCGGCGCGGGGCGATACCTATATGCGGGTCACCGACGGCGCCGGATCGCCGAAGTTCCGGGCCACCAGGCTGGCGATGGGCGACGGCCTCGGCGGGCTGGTCGCCCAGACCGGCGTGCCCTATTCGAGCGCGGATTACTTCGCCGACAACCGCTTCCGGCACACCGCCGAAATCGATTCCGCGGTGCGGGAGGAAGGTCTGGTCGCCATCCTCGGCGTGCCGATGAAACTGGGCGACCGGGTGATCGGCGTGCTGTTCGCCTCGCACCGAGACGCGAAACCCTATGCGCCGGAAGAGATCGCGCTGTTGGTATCGCTGGCCGCGCACGCGACGGTCGCGCTCGACTCCGCCCGCAGACTCACCGAAACCCGTTCCGCGCTGGCCGAACTCAGCGCGGCGAACCGGGCCATGCACGCGCACTACGACACCGTGGAACGCGCGGCCCAGGCGCACGACCGGATGACCGATCTGGTGGTGCGCGGCGGCGGTGTCGCCGATATCGCGGCGGTCGTCGTCGATATCCTCGGCGGCGAACTGCTGGTGCTCGACGCCGACCGCCGCCGCATCGCCGAGCTGCGCGCGCCGAGCCCCGGCCCGGAGGATCCGCTCGACGACGACCGTCTGGTCGCCGAAATCGTCGCCACCGCAGGCAGACTCGGCCGCACCGCCAGAATGAGCGGGCTGTGGGCCGCGCCCGCGGGCACCGGCACCGACCCGCTGTGCACCCTCGTCCTGCGCCATCCGGGGGAGCTGTCGCCGTCGGATCAGCGGATCCTGGAGCGGGCCGCGCTGGTCACCGCGCTGCTGCTGCTCTTCCGGCGCAGTATCGCCGAGGCGGAGGGGCGGGTGCGCGGCGAACTGCTCGACGATCTGATCGGCGGCCGCGTGACGGGCCGGGACGACCTGCGCGGCCGGGGTGCGCTACTCGGCATCGATCTCGATCGCCCGCATGTGCTCGTCGTCGCCGAACACGGCGGGCAGCGCCGCGCCGACGCGTGGACGACGGCATACACCGTGACGAGGCAGGGCCTGGCCGCCACCCGTGGCGACCACGCCTACCTGCTGCTACCCGGCGAAGATGCGTCGGCGGCGGCCAGGCAGGTCGCCGCCGAACTGAACGTCATCCTCGAAAACCCCGCGACCGTAGCCGGTTCCGGGCCGGTCGAGCTGCCGGGCGGTGCGCAGTCCGCGTGCGCGGAGGCCCTGCGGTGCATCGAGGTGCTGCACGCGCTCGGGCGGCGGGGTGCGGCCGCGGGGGCCGCCGATCTCGGATTCGTCGGGCTGCTCGTCGGCCAGGGCGGTGACGTGCTCGCCTTCCTGGACCGGATGCTCGGACCGGTCCTCGAATACGACCGGCGGCGCGGCACGCTGCTGATCCGAACGCTGGAAACCTATTTCGCGACCGGCGCGAGCCTGCGCGACAGCGCGCGGCGGCTGCACATCCACGTCAATACCGTCGCCCAGCGCATCGAGCGGATCACCGGCCTGCTCGGCGCGGGCTGGCAGCAGCCCGACCGCGCGCTGGAAATCCAACTGGCCCTTCGCCTGCACCGACTCCGGGAGACCTCGGTGCTCCTCCGCTGACGTCGTTGCCCGATCCGCCGGTCGAAAACGGTGTAACCCCATACAATCCCTCGCGTGCCGATGAGGACTTTCGGTCCGCACATGCGGGCGTTGGCGTCATTGCTTGTGGTTCTCGGCTGGATGATCGCGCCCGCGGTCGCGCATGCGCGACCGGCGCCGGACGTCGTCGTCACCGACGCCGGTGCGGTGCGCGGGATCGGCAATTCGCAATATCGGCAGTTCCAAGGGATTCCGTATGCCGCACCACCGATCGGCCCGCTGCGGTGGCGGCCACCGGTCGCGCCCGCACCGTGGGACGGGGTGCGCGATGCGACGAGGCCGGGCCCGGACTGTCCGCAGGGCAAGACCGGCAACGAGGACTGTCTCTACCTGAATGTTTGGTCGCCCGTTGATATTCCGGCTCGGCTGCCGGTGCTGGTGTGGATTCACGGCGGCAGCCTGAATATGGGCAGCGGCGCGCAGTACGGTGCGGAGAAGTTCCTGACCAAGGGCAATGGCCCGCTGCTCGTGGTGACCATCAACTACCGGCTCGGCACCCTCGGCTATCTGGCGGACAAATCGCTGGAGGAGCCGAATGGCGATGTCGGCAACTACGGTTTCATGGATCAGCAGCTCGCGCTGGATTGGGTGCATCGCAATATCGCCGCGTTCGGCGGCGATCCGGATCAGGTCACCATCGCGGGCGAATCGGCGGGCGGGCAGTCGGTGTGCACCCAGCTCGCCGCTCCGGGTTCCGATGGGCTGTATCGCGCGGCGATCATGCAGAGCGGCCCGTGCATGTGGTGGAAAACCAAGGCGCAGGCCGAATCCGAGGGCGCCGGCGCGGTGGCGAAGCTCGGCTGCGCCGAAACGCCGAGCCCCGCTGATTGTTTGCGCGCGCTGCCGGTGGAGCGGATTCTGGCGGTGAACGATCAGGTCGGCGGCACCGTCGGCACGCCGTTCCTGCCGGAGAGCCCGTGGGATCGGGCCAGCGGCGCGAAATTGCCGCCGGTGCCGGTGATCTACGGCGCGAACCACGACGAGCGCGCCCTCTGGACCTATCTGCAATACGGCATCCACCCGCTGACTCCCGGCGGATACCGGCAGGCACTCACAACGGCACTGGCCGACCAGGGCAACGGATTTCGGGTGCCCGCCGACCAAATCGATGCCGTGACAGCGCAATACCCGCTGAGCGATTATCCGCAGCCGGTCGAGGCGCTCACCCGGGCGTGGAGCGACCTGACCTCGTGCCTGATCGCGCGGGAAGGTCCGATGCTGGCCCGGCGCGGCCCGGCCTACGTCTACGAATTCGCCGACCCGAATCCGCCCGCGCCGCCGAGTCCCTTCCCGCTCGGCGCATTTCACGCCAGCGAACTGGCCTACCTGTGGAACCTCGGCGGTACTCCGGTGATCGGCCTCGCCATCGACAGCCTGATGATGACCGAGGAACAGCGGGCGCTGTCGGATCAGATGGTGCGTTACTGGAGTCGCTTCGTCATCGCGGGCACACCCGATCCGGCGGACCTGCCCGCAATGCCGGACCGCTCGACCAACTCCTTGATGTCGTTGCGCCCCAACACTTCCGGCCCGATCCAGATCGACGCCTTCAACACCGACCATCGCTGCGACTTCTGGTCGCGGGTGATCCGGATGCCGTACTGATCCCACTCGGTCGAAACGCACCTGCCAGCGCTTGATTCCGTTGATCCAGCCCGACTTCCGCTGCTCGGGCTCGGAGATCTGAGGTGAGCGCGGCGCGCAGCCCGGCCACCGCGCGCGGGGTGAACCCGCGCGAGACGATCCGCTCAGCCGACCGGCCCGGTCCCGAGCGCGACCTGGCCGCTCTGCTGCTGCGACATCTGATCGACCCAGGTGAGGGTGACCGAATCATTCGGATGGTCGCGGTCGAGCAGGTGGGTCAGGTCGGTCGCCGACTCGACGGACTTGCCGTCGACCGCGGTGATCACGTCACCGGCCGTCAGACCCGCCTGATCGGCCGGGCCGTTGCGTACGACGCCGCGGATCAGCGCGCCGGAACCGTTGGTGTCGCTCACCGTGACGCCGAGGAAGGCGGTCGGGCCGATGTGCACGGTGTCGGAGGCGTTGCCCGCGGTGATGTCCTTGGCCACCGCCAGCGCCCGGTTGATCGGGATCGCGAAACCCTCGCCGCTGGTCATACCGGCCTGCTGGAACCGGTAACCGGCCGATGCCGCGGTATCCATGCCGACGACGGTGCCATCGGCCGCGACCAGTGGGCCGCCCGAATCGCCCGGCTGGATATTCGCGGCGACCTGGATGAGCCCCTTCAATTGTTCGGAGCTGCCGCTGGATTCGTCGCTCGCCGTAATGGTGCGCCCGAGCGAGGTGACCCGGCCCGCCGCGACGCTCGGCGCCCCACCGACACCGCCCGCATTGCCGACACCCGCGATGGTGTCGCCGACCGCGACGCGGTCCGAATTGCCGAGCGGCGCGGTGGTCAGGCCGCTCGCGTTCACCAGCTTCAGCACCGCGATATCGTCGGCGCGGTCGTAGCCGACGACCTTCGCGTTATAGGTCTTGCCGTTGCCGATATCGGTGACCGAGATCGCGGTCGCGCCCGCGACGACGTGATTGTTGGTGAGCACCTCGCCGTCGGAGGTCAGCACGATGCCGGTGCCCGCGCCCTGTGCGCCCTGTAAGCCCAGCTCGGTGTTGACATCGACCAGCCCGGGTGCCACCTTCGCCGCCGCGCCCGCGATACTGCCCGGATTGGTCCGCGCGTTCGACACCGGCTGTGCCGAATAGGGTTTGGCGTACGCGCCGGGCTGTTGCGGTGCGCCGTGCGCGACGTAGCCCCAACCGGCGGCGGCCGCGCCGACGGTCAGCGCCAGTGCGGCGACCCCGAACGCCAGGCCCGCGGTGCGGTGACCGCGCTGTTCGAACTGGGATGGCTGTGCTGGTGGCTGCGGCGCACCGGCGTAGTGCCAGTCGTGCCGCGGCCGGTAATCCTCGCTCATATTTCTAGATAACGCGGCATTCCTGAGAACTCGCTGACGGGTCTGTCCGCATTCCCTGATAACGAATCATCGAAGATCGTTGCAGCTCACAACGGCGGTGATCAGTTCGTCGGTCTCCGGTTCGGACAGGCCGAGCCGGTTGACGTAGTCGCAGACGATGACGCCGACGCCTCGGCCGCGCCTGGCGTATTTACCGAGCAGTTCGGGCACATGCGGGTTGAGTTCGTCGGCGTAGGCGAGCGGCGTCCACCGATTCGAAACGGCGCCGGAGGCGCTCACGCTGTTGACGAACAGCTTCGCGGTCGAGCGTGCGCGCTGGCACCGGTCGAGGTGGCGGCGGATGCAGGCCAGCTTCTGTTCCGGTGTCGGATCGTCGTAGTCGTCCTGGAGGTCGACGCGGGTCTTGTCGAACCGGATCCCCTCACCGATATAGGGATCGCCGGACATCAACACCACCTTGCCGCGCGCCTCGGCCATGGTGGGGAAGGTGCTGGCGAGGTGGAACAGTTTGCGGAATCCGCGCCGGTCGAGGTGGTCGCGGAAGGCGGTGCAGAACCGCAGTTCGTCACCGGAACCCTCTTGCCGGATGCGCAGCAGCAGCGTTTCGCTCGGCAGCTGATCCAGGAACGCCGCACAGGTTTCCAGCACATCGGCCAGTGTCTGCCGCTGATCGACCGGGCCGCTCTGCACCTCCAGCCCGCCGCGCGGCAGCACCCGGCAGCGGATATCGAGGTATCGAATGCCGTGTGCCAGTTGCCATCCGATGGATTTCTCCTGGTGCTGGGCATAGCCGAAGGGTTCGCCGTCGCGCAGCGCCGCGGAGCGATCCGAGCCGGGAATGGATACCTCGGTGACGCTGAGCTCGTCGGGGATCGCCGACATCCAGTTCAACAGCTCGACCATGCCGTTCCCCTCTCCCCGGAACCGACAGCCACCGCTTCGAACGCTAGAACGCGCAAAGCCACTGCGCCAGCGGACAATTCGCGGACACTTCGATGCCGTGACGGGTCAGCGGTCGCGCGCCGTTACCGAACCGAGTTCCGCCGCTACCGAACCCCGGTCCGCGACTCGCCGTGATCTCAATGCGAACACGCATCCGATCGACAGGAAGTTCTGAGCGAGCCGGATGAGACTGTTCGGCAGTGGCCATCGGTGAGAGGTTTTCATGACGACGATCAACGGTCTGCCTGCGCATGTTCTGCTGGTGCACGGACTTGTGGTGCTGGTGCCGCTGACCGCGGTACTGCTGATCCTGTGCGCGGTGTGGCGCGCGGCGCGCGAGCGGTTCATCTGGTTGGTCGTCGCGCTGGCGGCGATCTGCGCGGTGCTCACGCCGATCACCACCGAGGCGGGTGACTGGTTGGAGCATCACATCGGCCGCACGCCGGCCATTCGGGATCATGCCGAGCTCGGCGACACGCTGATCTATTTCACGATCGCGCTGCTGATCGCCGCGGTGCTGCTGGCCGTGGTCCATTTGCGGGAGCGGCGCGACAGATCGCTGGGCGCGCCCATCGTGGTCGCCGTCGCGATCCTGGCGATCGTCGCGGGCGTCGCCGCGACCGCCCAGGTCTACCGGATCGGCGATTCGGGTGCGCACGCGGTCTGGGGTACGCAGTCCTGAGCGGCTGTGACTCGTAACACCGGCGATTATATTGCGCACAATATTATTGTTTACTACATTGTAGGACGTGGCTGATCCGCTGACCCTCGACGCGCAGGTGTGCTTCCCGCTCTACGCGGCACTGCGGGCGATCAACGCGGCCTACCGTCCGAAGCTCGACGAGCTCGGCCTCACCTACCCGCAGTACCTGGTGATGCTCGCGCTGTGGGAGCGGGACGGGCGCAGCGTCGGCGAACTCTGCACGGCGCTCGGGCTCGACACCGGAACGCTCTCTCCGCTGCTCAAGCGGCTACAGGGGGCGGGCCTGGTCGAGCGGAGCCGGTCTACGGCCGACGAGCGCCGCGTCGAGATCCACCTGACCGAGGCGGGTCGCGAGCTGCGCGCCGCCGCATGCGGTCTGCCGGAACAGCTGGCCGCGGCCACCGGTCTGTCCATCGAAGAGCTCGGCACGCTGCGCGACCTGCTGCGGCGGATGACCCGGGCGCTCGCCGAACGAAGCTGAAAAAGGAGCCGTCCATGCGTGCAGTCGTCATCGAGCGATTCGGGGAACCCGAGGAGGTTTTGACCACCGCCGAGCGCCCGTTGCCCGAACCCGCACCCGGCGAGGTGCGAATCCGTTTGGCGCTGAGCCCAATTCACAACCACGATCTCGCGATCGTGCGCGGCGTCTACGGTTACAAGCCGCAGCTGCCCGCCATCCCCGGCACCGAGGGCGTCGGCCGGATCGATGCGCTCGGAGATGGCGTGACCGGGCTGGAAATCGGTCAGCGCGTTGCCGTTTCGGGCGCGCAGGCGGTGTGGGCCGAATACTTCGTCGCCAAGGCCGCGCAGCTGGTGCCGGTGCCGGATGCGGTATCGGACGAGACGGCGAGCCAGCTGCTGGCAATGCCGTTGAGCGCCTTGATGTTGCTGGAGGATCTGCGGCTGTCGGCCGGTGACTGGATGGTGATCAACGCGGCCAACGGCGCGGTCGGTCGTCTGGTGAACGTGCTCGCGCGGCAGCGCGGCATCAACGTGCTCAACCTGGTGCGTGGTCCCGCGTCGGTGAAATCGTTGGGGGAGTTGGGTTTCGAGCCGGTGATCGATACCGAGTCGGCCGACTGGCTCGAACAGGCCGCCGCGGCGGGCGGACCGATCACCCGCGCCGTCGATCAGGTCGGCGGGCCCGCCGCCGACGATCTGCTATCCCTGCTCGCACCCGGTGGTGAGCTCATCTCCTTCGGCGCGCTGTCCGGTAAGCCGCTCATCGTCAATCCGGGTGGGCTCATCTTCAAACAGGCCGTGGTGAAAGGCTTTTGGGGATCCAAGCGGGCCGAGGAGATCGGCGCCGACAACCGTCGCAGGCTGATCACCGAACTGGTCGGCCTGGCCGCCCGCGGCGAGCTGCGGCTCGATATCGAGACCAGCTATCCGCTGGAGTCGGCGGGCGAGGCCGCCGCGGCCAGTGAGCGACCCGGCCGTAATGCGAAAATCGCACTGTCCGTGCGTGATTAAGTTGGCCTCGGCAGGACGCGGCCGAGGAAGTCGACGACATCCGGCCAGGCCGCGTCCACCACGCCGTCGTGATCCGCGGCGGGATAGGTGCGGAACGTGAAATCGACTCCGTTCGCTCGTAGCTGGTCGGTCAGCGCCATACTGGCCGCGATCGGAACGGTGATATCCGCCATGCCGTGCGCGATCAGGATCGGCCGCGAATAGCCAGCGGTCGGCACGGATGCGTACCGCCGCAATCGGTCTCGCAGTGGTCCCGCCGACAGTGGTTGCGCGAGTACCGATCCGAGCGTTTCCGTGCCCACCCGCTGTGCCCACTCCGGTCCGCAGCTGAAGGCCATCCGGTCGAGCAGTTCGGCGCCGTCCGCGGTGAGGTAGGGTCCGAGATCGAAATCCGGTGCGCCGACCCGCATTCCATCGAATACCGCGGCCACCAACCCGACCACCGGGGTCAGCACGGGCAGTGCGGGCGCCTGCGGGCCGAACATCGGCAGCACATTCTCCACATTGGATGCGGGCGCCAGTGCGACGATGCCGCGGAAATCCAGTTCCGGTGCGTAACCGTCGGCGAGGTATCCGCTGTTCAGCGCCGCGTGCCCGCCCTGTGAAAGCCCGGCCACCGCCCAGATATTCGACAACCTCGGGTCGGCGTGCCGGGCGGCTCGCACCAGGTCGATCGTCGCCGTCGCCTCGGTGCGCGACTGCAGGTAGGGGTGCGCCGTTTCCGCGCCGGGACCGAGGCCGACATAGTCCGGAGCGACCACCGCGTAACCGAGATCGACCAGGCGGCGCACCAATTCGGCATCGACGCCGGGACGAGCGGTGAGCCCGCAGGCCGGGCCGAGACCGCGGGTGCCGTGATCCCACGCCACCACCGGCCAGCCCTGCCGCGGCACGGGACCGTCCGGTACGGCGATGATGCCGGTGGCGATTATCGTTGCGCCGGTTGGACTTTCGGTGACGTACCGGATTTTCGCGGTGTCGGCGATGCCGCCCCAGTTCGCGCCCGGCGCGTACGAGGCGACCGAACCGGTCTCGGCCGATTCCGCGTGGGCTGTGAATACATTGCCCGCCAACATTATTCCGACCAATGCGATGACCCCGATACATCGCAGCGCGGCGAATCGTATTCCGCTATATCCAATTATCCTGGGGCTCAATCCAACCTCGATCCTCGAGCACGATCGGTGACCGAATTTAGCGCCACTCGACCGCATGTCGCCGAAACCGGCGACATCTAAAGGACCGATCAGTTGAAATGAACTGTTACGACATCATTTTTGGGGGCCTAGGCCGAAACATCAGGGAGTCCAGGTGATTCGGCCGCCCTGGAAGTCCTGCGCCTTGCCGCCGTTGTAGTCGTACTCGTCGCTGGTGGGGAAGCCGTACGAACCGTTCTCGCCGCCGCGCAGTGCCCAGTTGTCGCGGATCGCGCCCCAGACGACGTGCGCGCCGGTGCGGGCCGACCAGTAGATCGCGCCGCCGGGGAAGAGGTTGTACCGGCCCTTGTTATTGGCGGCGGAGGCCTCATCGGAGATGGGGAAGCCGAGCGGACCGCTCTCCCAGCCGTATGCGGCCCACTTGTCCCGGATCGCGCCGCCGATCTGATGCGCGCCGGTACCGACCGACCAGTACACCGAACCGCCCTGGAAATGGTTGTAGCGGCCGGGATTCCTCGGCGTCGACTGCTCGTCGGTCACCGGAAAGCCGAGTACGCCGGATTCGCCGGCGAGGCCGCGCCACTTGTCCTGGATCGCGCCGCCCACCTGATGCGCGTCGACGTCGCCGCGCCAGTAGATCGCGCCGCCGCGCTCGAAGGTCTGGAATCGGCCGCCCGCGGCGGCATCGAGTTCGGCGGAGGTGGGATCGCCGAAGAACGCGCCACCACCGAGCTGGTCGTATTTCACCTCGATTGCGCCGCCGACGTCGAACGGCCCGATCGGGCGCGCCGCCGCGGTACCCGCGACGGTGGTGAGTACGGCGGCCGCCGCCGTCACGGCCAACGCGCCGCGCGCGGTCGAACGGTTTCTCGGACGTAGCGATACCACGGGCTCTCCTCGATCGAAGGTGTTCGGTGGCGCAGGCGGCGGCCCGTGCTCCGCTGCACATCCGGCCGCGCGCCTGGTCGGGCCTGCGGCGCGACCACGCACTGTATCGGCGGTCGTTGCCGAATCGTTACCGTAGTTCTCCGGGCTGTTCCGGCAGTTCCGGATCGCCCAACTCCTCGAGATCCGCGAGCCGGGTATGCACGAACGCCGCGACCCGATGCCGCGCGGCCACTGACAGCCGCTCGATATCAGCACCGGACAATACATTCGGCCCCAACCCGGATCCCGCCCCGGGTTCGCCCGCATCGGGCACCACCGCCAAATGGTCGGCCCGCGGCACCGACATCGGCCGGTCCGGCTCATCCGGATCGGTCGCCGCGACCGCGGTGCGAACCATGCGCCGACCATAACCCCACCCAACCCTCCCGGTCGAGGACCGAATCCGCCAAACCAACCGGTACGACACAACATTGGCTGCGGTCGCGCCCGAAAGCCATGGCTGGTTGTGGCAGTGGGGTGCTATCGTTCCGACGTCGCCGGACTGTCCGGTATGGCCGGTATACATGGGGGGCTTCCGTGTTCAATTGGTATGTAGCGCTTCTCGCGGTCAGTGGCACCGTCATGATCGCGATGGCGCTGGTCAAGGACGGGCAAAGCCCGACTTCGCGCATGCTCAACGGCATCTTCGGGGTCGTGTACCTCGGCTACGCCGCCTATCTCGTCTTCTTCTTCGACGGCGGCTCGTACCTGATCTTCTTCCAGGCCTTCATCCTGCCGGTGCTGATGGTGGTCAACTTCCTTCGAACCCGAACCCCGCGCCCGAAACTGACCGAGACCCAAAAGGCATGGCGCGACCATCAGCGTTCCAACGGGGATCGGTAGACCGGCCCGCGTATCTGCATTACTCGGTCTTGGAGGTGCCTGATGGAGGAGATTCCGGAGAACCCGGTGCCGGACGCACTATCGGACCTGAGTCGGCACCTGCGGATAGTCGGCCCGCGGACGTGGCCGCCCGCATGGTTCGGGAGTATCGAGGGCGACGGTAGGTCCGTTGCCGCGCGAAGCGAAGAGCTGTTCGGCGATGATTTCGGACGGTAGCCGCGATCGCCCGCGACCAGGGACTTCGAGCTCTGCACGGGACACCCATTTGGCCGATCGGTCGCTGTTGGTGCCGACGCCAATGCTCGGCGAGGTGGGATATCTGCTCGGAAAGTTGGGCGGGGCGCGGGTGAGGTCGCGATTCCGCGGTCGGTCGGCGAACGGGATTTCATCACCGTCGATCCGACCGAAGCCGACTTTCGGCGGCGGCGGATTCGATCGAGCGGTGCGCCGATCCTGCCGTCTGGGCGCCTGCGATGCGGTGGTTGTGGCTGGTGCGGAGAGCGAATGGGGTTTGCCGAGGTGGCGACGCTGAATCATCGCCCACCTCGAGGTGGTTCGGCCGTCGCGTGCGCGGGCGTTGACACTGTCGCCGTGATGCGGTTCGACCGGGCGAGTGGCCGCGGGTGCGGCGGCTCGCCAGTGGGTCGGCGGGGTGTGCCAGATGCGGGCGGCCGCCGGTCGGTGAGCCCGGGTTGCGGCCGCTGCGGTGCGGACGGTCGGCCGGTCAGCTCAGGCCGAGGGAGATGGTTAGGGCTTCGGCGGTGGTGGGGTAGGTGGTGAGCAGGGGGTTCGAGGTGATGGGGGTCGGTTGGGACCAGGTGGGTTCGTGGCCCAGCAGGATGGCCAGGGCGTCGCAGGTGGTGGGATGGGTGGTTAAGAGGTCGGTGGCGGGGCCGCGGGGTGCGGGTGGAAGTTGTTCGGGGGGTTCGGGGTTTGCCGACCACGGAGGTGTCCAGGTGTCGATGGCGGTGACGGTGGGTGGGAAGGTGCGGGCCGCTTCGCGGACGAGGGCGGGGACCATATCGGCGGCTTGGTCGCGCAGTGTGGTGATGAGCGTCGGCAGCCATGGGAGGAGCACACGGTCGGGGAGGCGGCCGAAGGCTTTCGAAAGAAGCTCGACGACAAAGGGTTTCAGTGTGGGAGCCGGATCGATGGCCTGAACGAAGCCGCCGATGTACTGCGGGAAGGACGGCAGCACGAGCGGATTGGCCAGCATGGCGTCGCAGCGCTCGCGCAGCTCGGGAAGGGTGAGCAGGCCGAGTTGGAAACGGGCCGCCCAGAGCAGGGCGACCTTGGCCGGAGCCTCCGGATGGGATTGGCGCACCGCGAGTTCCAGCTGCGTGTGGTCGCAGCCGAGGGACAGGGCGAGATGCTCCATGCCGAACAGGAAGCCGAGCATGGCCGCGACCTGACCGGTACCGGTGTCCTCGGCGGTGAAGGCGGTGGGCAGCAGCGTGCAGTAGTGGGCGTACCCCGCGGTGACGAATCTGCCGCACCATTCCGGTAACCCATCGGCGGTGGTGCGGAAGTAGTTGAGCAGCAATCTGATTCGACGCAGCACCAGCGGCGCGTCGTCCACGCTGCGTTCGGCCGCGAGCAATTCGACGGCGCGGGCGCCGAGCTCATCGGCGAGCCGGGGCGAATTCAGGTACAGCAGAGCGTCTTCCACGGCCGAAAGGGCGATGGCGGCGGTCGCGCCGGATTCGTTGACCGCACGCCGCAACCGCTGCTCCAGCACCTGCTCGACGGTGACGCCCTCGTAGCCGAGCTCCACCAGGGAGCGCTGATATTTGCCGAGGCCGAGATCCCAGCTCTCCTGAATGGATTTCTCGCCGAGCGTCCGCGAACCCATGATCGGCCGAATCGAGTCGTCCGGCAACAACTTTCGCAGCAGCCACAGCAGATCCGAGCAGGGTTGCAGCGCCGGATCGGCGCGCAGATCGAGCAGCGCCCGCTGTATGGTCCGCTTGGACAGGTCGAGACCGAGCGGCCGCAGCCGGTCGAGCACATCGCGGGCCAGCGGCGGCAGCGCCGCATAGCCGACCTGGCCGATCCGGTCGCCGCCGAGCAGGATCTCGCACAGGCGCGCTACATCGCGCCTGCCGGGTACCCGGTCCTTCTCGATGCAGGTGACGGCCGCGTCCTGGAAGTCGTACGGGGTCGGCCGGGCGCGGTTGCGCATACCGGCCAGCAGAATCGATGTCTCGAATACCGCGATCGCGTCGGCGGTGCTGGCCAGGTACCCGTTGCGGCGGGCGAGCCGCACGATATCGACCGACCACTCCAGCAGTTCGGCCTCGTCGAGTGGATCGAGAACCGGCGGCCGCGACAGGAATCCGGACAGCCGGTCGCCCGGTTCCGTATCGTTGGCCACCAGGCCGCGCGTGCGCTTGGTCTTCGGCTGTCCGCCGGGCTGCCCGACCAGCTCGAATGGTTGTAATTTATTGCGCCGCAAGGACTTCGTCCAGGTCGCCGCGGCGATCGACACCGCACCGCCGGTCAGCCCGAACTGCGCCTCGATGGCCGAGTGACTGGATGGGATCAGCCCGTAGTGCCATTTCGTCGCCGAGCGCGGCGTGATCTCGAACGGCACGTCGGCGGACAGTCCGAACTGCTCGACCCGGCTGGCGGCATGGGCGGCCCCGCACACATACATGCACCGCGCCGGATCGGTGCCGGTGGCCGCCAGATGTTCGCGCATTCGCGTCCACATGTACCGTTCCCGGTCCTCGTCGACGGCGGTGCTGTCGCGGCGCAGCCTGCGGAACAGGCTGCCGATCAACACCATCACCTGGCGGTAGGTGTGGTAATCGGCGTCGGCCAGTGGTTGTTCGACGTACTGATCCCACCACTCGGACCAGTGCCGAACCTTGCCGTGGTGCAGCAGGTACTGCTCGAGTTCGGCGAATCGCGGTCGCAGATCCCCGATCTCGATGCCCACGGCCTCGCCGTGCAGCCCGCCGTCCTTTGCCGCGGAATCATCCGACTTGTCGTCTTCCCTTGGCGCCCACTGGAATACGTGATCGATCGAACGGTCCACCAGCACCAGTTCGACACCCGGCGAATCCAGCGCGTACGCGATGGCCTGATATTCGGCCGAGGCCTGGGTGATCGGCGCGACTATCGACAGCGGCGACCACGCGGCGGGAAAGCCGTCGAGTTCGGTGGCGAAGGCCTGCAGTGCCACCGGGAGCCGGCAGTTCCGCAGCTCGTCCAGCAGCGGTCGCAGATCCTCGCACAGCTCCAAATAGATTACTGTCGGCCGCTTTTCGTGCAGACGCCGCACCATGGCCAGCGCCGAGGCCGGCGAATGATGGCATACCGGAAAGATTTCCAGCTCCTCGCCGAGCGCCCGGTCCACATCGTCGACCATGCCGAGCAGCAGATCGCCCGGCACACCGGCGAACTCGGCGGCAGCGGCGGTCAGCTGCTCGCGCAGCGCCGCGAACGGGCTCGACCCGGGTGTCGCGGCATTCACGACAGGCTCGCGATCGCCGCGCGCCCGCCATCGAGGAATTCGGTCCACGCCCCGCCCGCGTTCCTGCTGCGCGGTTCGACGACGCCGTGCAGGTATTTGTTCAGGATGGCCAGATCCTCCGGCGTGCGCCGGGCCAGCGATCCGACCAGCGATCCGGCCAGCGTCTCGGCGCGTAGCACCCGGTCGCCGAAGAACTGGCTGTGCAGGATCGCATCCTCGAGCACGCCGATCTGCTCGGCCGTCGAGAGCGCCGATTCCAGCTTGTCGTCGTCGCCGGTGGCGGCCGCGGCGGCGCTGCGCAGATCGGCGAAACTTTCCAGCAGGATATCCAAAAGCGTTGGCGGCAGGTCCAATTCGATCTGATGCCGACGCAGCAGTTCGGCGGTGCGGAAGCGCACGATCTCGGCCTCGCTGCGTTTGTTGGACACCACCGGAATGCGCACGAAATTGAATCGGCGCTTGAGCGCCGACGAGAGGTCGTTCACGCCGCGGTCGCGGCTGTTCGCGGTGGCGATGACGGCGAATCCGGGCTGTGCGAATACCACGTTGTCGTCGTCGAGTTCGGGAATCGACACGTACTTCTCGGACAGGATCGAGATGAGCGCGTCCTGCACATCGCTGGTGGCGCGGGTCAATTCCTCGAAACGGCCGATCACGCCCCGCTCCATCGCGGTCATGATGGGCGAGGGGATCATCGACTCGCGCGACTGCCCTTTAGCGATGACCATCGAGATATTCCACGAGTATTTGATGTGATCCTCGGTGGTGCCCGCGGTGCCCTGGACGACGAGGGTGGAGTTGCGGCTGATCGCGGCGGCGAGCAGTTCGGCGAGCCAGCTCTTGCCGGTGCCGGGATCGCCGATGAGCAGCAGGCCGCGATCGGAGGCCAGGGTGACGATGCTACGTTCCACGAAACTCCGGTCGCCGAACCATTTCTGATCGATCTGCCGGTCCAGGCCGTCGGACCGCTCGGAGCCGAGTATGAACAGCCGCACCATCTTCGGGCTGAGCCGCCAGGCGAACGGTTTGGGGCCGTCGTCGATGGACTCCAGCCAGTCGAGCTCCTCGGCGTACTTGGTTTCGGCGGGTGCGCGCAGGACGTCGTTCATGGTGGCTCTCCTAGTCGAGAAAGTTCTTGAGTTCGTGCACGAGTTTCTGGATGTGTCCCGAAAGCACCGGGGCGCCAAGGTTTTTGAAGCGCTCACGGAACCACGGGTTGACGCTCTGCTGTCCGGAGCTGTTCACCGAGCCCACCGGGATGAGCTTCACCCCGGAGCGGTGCACCGCCTCCATACTTTCGAACAGCTGCTGACACTCCCATTCGTAGAAATCCGAAATCCACACCAGCACGGTATTTTTCGGATCGGTGATCTTCGGCTGGGCGAGTGTCATGGCGACCCGGCCGTCGGTGCCGCCACCGAGCTGCGTGCGCAGCAGCACCTCGAACGGGTCGTGCACCCACGGGGTCAGGTCCAGCGCCTGGGTGTCGTAGGCGACGAGGTGCACGTCCACCTTCGGCAATCCGGCGAAGATCGAGGCCAGGATGGTGCAGTTCACCATGGCGTCCACCATCGAGCCGGACTGGTCGACCACCACGATCATCTTGGCGGGCACGGTGCGTTTCGCGGTCAGGTGGTAGAAGAGCCGGTCCACGTAGAGGCGCTCGTCCTCCGGATTCCAGTTGGTGAGGTTCTTCCAGATGGTGCGGTCGATATCGAGGTTGCGCAGTATCCGCTTGGGCGGCACCGAGCGGTCGATGACACCCGCGCTGGCCTGGCGCACCTGGGTGCGCAGCACCTCGGCGACCTCGTCGACGAAACGCCGGATCAGCGCCTTGGCATTGGCCAGCGCGACGCCGGACAGATTGTGCTTGTCCCGCAGCAGCTGTTCGATCAGCGACATGCTCGGGGTGAGCTGACCGGCCAACCTCGGGTCCGCGAGCACTTCGCGCAGGCGCATTCTATCGACCAGGTCCGCCTCCAAATCGCCCAGCACGCCGTGTATTCCGGCTGCCTTGCCGGATCCGAGCGAGCGCCGCAGCCAGTTCGCATCCGCCTGCCATCCGGACAGCTGGGCGGCGCTCACCGCGCCCGAGCCGGTCGCGAAGATGTTGAGCAGGAGTTTGGTGGTGAGCGCCGCGGTCCGGACATCGGCCGCGCTGCCGCCTGCGGCAACGGACGTCTCCTCCGAGCTGCCTGCTGATTCCGTTGTGGCACCGTCGGTTTCGGTACCACCGGGATCCAGCGACTCGAATTCGGGTCCGAGTTCCGGAAACCGCTGCACCACCGTATCGATGGATACGCTCGGGTCGAGCAGTGCGACGGGCAGTCCGAGATCCTGGATGATGCCCGCGCTCGCCGTGTCGAGGGTGGGCTGTGGGTCACCGGTGAATACGCCTGCCAGCAGGCGCCAGTAGAGGATCTGGCGGCGGGTTTCGTGGCTGTTCATTTCCGCAGCAACCTTCCCGCCCGCTCGCGCAGCACGGCCACCGCGTCACCCGATTTGGCCTGTGCCTTGGCCACTTTCGGGTCGGTCGGCCCGCACGCCCAGTCGCCGCCGTGCAGCGCGACCGGTTGGCCTTTCGCCTTGCGCTGGATCGCGAGCGGACGCAGGCTCCAGCGACCGTCCCAGCGCAGTAGGCCGATGCACGCGGTGGAACCGGTGACCGCCGCGGCGGTGAGCGGCCCGCTCGACGGCAACCTATCCAGCTCGAGCGCGAGCCGATGTTCGTCCAATTCCAGTGCGCCGTCGGCGATTCGGTATCCCGCGACCAGTACCGGCTCGGCGAGGTGCACCGGATCGCGGTCCAGCGGTGCGGCCGCCGGTGCCGTGGCGGCCGCGAGTTGGATCCGCGCCGTCGCGAACGGGTCCGCCGCATCGCCGAGCTGTGCCCGGTCGTCGTGCCAGATCAGGTCGCCGGTGGCCGTCAGCGGCATATCGGTCAGCTCCAGCGCGCGATGTTCGGCCAGCGCGGTGCGCAGATTCCGGTGGGCGCCGAGCAACTGCCAGACGGCGGGCCCGACGATCGTGTCCACCTTGGCGGCCGAGACGCTGATCCGTACCCGGCGCGAATCCGCGCCGCCGGTTTCCAGGACGCCGTATACCTGGGCCTGTACCGCGGTGCCGTGCTCGTGCATATCGACGCCGAGGATGAGCAACCGGCCGGAGACCGCCTCCGCCGCAACGGAATCGCCACTGCGCCACGTCAATAGGAGTGCCCGCGCCCATAGGTCGGCCCAGCGGCGCGCCGGTAGCCGATCCATCGTCGCGATCGGGCAGGAGGCGGCGAGTTCGGCGGCGAATCCGTCGAGCAGCACCGCGAGCCTGTGCCGCGTCGGGTCGGCGAGCAGCGCGGCGACGGTCTGGTCGGCCGACGACACCAGGTCCAGGTCGACACCGCGCCAACCCGTGATGGCCAACTCGCCCAACCACGACCGGCAGCCGATCGCGAGCTGGCTTGGGACACCGCCACTTTCATGATCGGCAGGATCCCAGGCCGCTCTGCTCCGGTTCAGTGCGGTATCGAACCGGTCCAGCAGCGCGTCGTGCGTCGCACCGAGCAGGGCGGCGCGCGCGGCGGCCAGCGCGCTCAGCTGATCCGCGCCGATCGCGCCCGCGTTCACCTTCGCCACCGCCTCCGAAACCGGAACGGCCAGTGGGGATCCGGCCACCGCACCGGCCAGCGCATGCAGTGCCGCCGCCTGCCGATCGCCGACTCTGGCGAGCCCGTCGGCCAGCGCGTCGTCGAATCCGGCCAGCACATCCTGGGCGGCGGACACACCCTCCGGCGAGTCGCCGAGCAGTTCGCCCAATTGCGCACCGAACATCAGCGCACCCCCGCGGCCGGGAACCAATGCAGTTCGGGGATGGGTGTGACAGCGCCGGGCAGCTCCAGATAGGCCAGATGCCGCAGGAACCGGTCGAATACCGCGGCCGCCGGTGCCGGTTCGCGAGTTCCGTTGAGGCAGTTGGCAAGCCGAGCGCCCTCGGGCACCTCGACCCGCAGGTATTTCGCCACCCGGTCCAACCCGTACTGCAGCACCGCCTCGTCGCACAGGGCGTCGAGATGTTTGCAGGTGTAGGAGCCGGACAGACCGCCACACGGCCGATTGTTGTTGGTGCTACAGCTCAACCCGTGGGTGCTCGCGGTCACCGAGGCCACGTAGACCCGTGAGATATCGGACCCGCTGGACACGACGCCCTGCAGCCTGCCGTCGGCGAGCTCGACGAACGGAACCTTCGCCAACTTGCGCGGCGCGACGGCGGGCAGCACCGCCACCACCGCCGCACGTGCCCAATCCGCTTCGGCATCACTCGAATTCGAGACCATCGTTTCCCTCCCGTTCGGTCGCGATGCCGTTGAACGTAGGCGATGCCACCGACAAGTTTCGTCGAGCGTCAGCGATACCGCCGTTCGACGACCCGTTCCCGCGCGCGCCGCCGCCGGTACCAGACCGTCCAGACGATCAGCACCGCGATCAGCACCAGCTCCACTGCGGGCGAGAGGCCGGCGCTGAGCGGGATGGGCAGCAGGAAGATCAGTGCGACGCGCACCAGCGACTCCGTCGTCAGCGCGCAGCCCCATACCGTGGTCTGCACTCGGTGGTCGATCAATTGGCTTGGGCTGGTGGAGGTTTCGCCGTGTAGTCGGCGGGCGAGATAGGCGGTGGCGGGTTGGGCGGTCAGGCAGCTGCCGAGGAAGGCGAGGCCCGCCGCGGCGCTGACGATCGGGTCGCGCAGCAGCACCAGGCGCGGATCATCGGTGGCCGCGGCCAGCGCGAGCATCAATGCGTAGGTGGCCATCATGATGGAGGCGAGCGCATCCACCTTGCGGGTGCGGACCATGCCGACGCCGAGCCATAGGCCGGCGGTCACCGTCGCGATGACGAGCGAGCGGACCACCTCGACACCCGCCGCCTGGGTGAGGTAGAAGGCTGCCGGTGAAACGCCGAGATCCAAAGCGAGCCAGGCGATCCTGCGCAACCCCGCCGGTTTCACCGCGGGCTGCCGACCAGAGCCGCAGGCAATTGCCTTGTCGCGCAATGGATATTGCCGCCGCCGAGTAACAGGTCGCGGGTCGGGATCGGGACGGTGTCCCGCTCCGGGAACAGCCTGCCGAGGATGGCGACGGCCTCGTCGTCGGTCGCCGGATCGAGCTGCGGAACCAGTACCGCGCCATTGGCGAGATAGAAGTTGCAGTAGGAGCCCGCCAGCCGATTCCCGGTCTGGTTCCGCGAGGTACCGATATCGGTGCCCGAATTCTCCTCGGCGGTCATATGGAGCGGGCCGGGAATCGGAATCTTGGTGACGGTCAACGGGTTTCCGTTCGCATCGGTCTCGCGTTCGAGAATTTCCAGTGCCGCCGTGCTGCGGGCAACCGTCGACATCGAGCATTCCACCCTCGAACACCACCGGCGCCCGGTACTGGTCGAGCCGTTCCAGGCGGGCATCCGGAAGCCGTCGGCGGCCGGTGTGCCGGTGAGTTCGGTTCGCATCGGTTCTCCTCCTGGTTCATACACACGTATGACAATTTGACGGTAGGAGATGTGACCGGCTAATACGATCGTATGAAAGGAGGACGCGGCACCCTACCGGCGGAGGAGGCGCGATGACCGATCGACGCGGCCAACTGCTGGACCGCTTCGCCGACGCCATCGCCGACGGCGGCATCGAGGGCGTCAGCATCCGCGACCTCGCCGCTCGCGCGCAGGTCTCGATCGGCACCGTGCAGTACTACTTCGCCACCAAGGCCGATCTGCTCATGGCCGCCTGGCAGCACATGCGCGACCAGGCCGACGCGCGCTTGCGCCGATCCGGGATCGCCGACCTCGAACCCGGCGAAATGCTGTTCGGCCTCGCCGAATTCCTGTTGCCGCCGACGCGGGAGGACCGGCTTTCCCGGGTGTGGCTGGCGCTGGTCGCCCGCGCCGCGCACGACCGGCGGATCGCCGAGGTGCACCGGGAGCAGTGGCGGGAGACCGAGGATCTGCTCGCCAGGGTGTTGGCCCGCGCCAACCCGGCCCGCGAAGCCGAATCACGCGATGCCGCAGCGGAATTGCTGGCGCTGCTGGACGGGTTGGCCATCGCGGTGCTCACCGAGCCCGCGCGGGTCGCGCCCGAACGGGCCCGGCGCATCGCCCGCGGCTGGGTCCGCGCCTGGCTCGGCTGAACCGGGTCAGTGCTCGAAGATGCCGTCCCGCATGCTCGGCGGCAATCCGATGATCAACTGCGACACCTGCCTGCGCACCTGGCCGACCCGCAGTTCGGTCGGCAGCGACTGCCAGACCCGGCGGATCAGCTCGCGGGCGTGATCGAGTTGTCCCTGGCGTTCCAGCAGTGCGGCCAGATCCAGATCCAGCAGCGAGCGCCCGACCTGATCCTTCTGCGCCATCGGCAATTCCAGCACCCGGTTGCGCAATTCCTCGGCGGCGCGCCAATCGCCGATCGAACTCAGCGCGTGCGACTGATGCCAGCGCAGGATGTATTCGGAGGTGCCGAGGTTGTCGTCGGCGGTGGACTCCGAGGGCAGCGCGGCGAACAGCCGGTCGGCGTTGGAGATCGCGACGAAGGTCTCCCGGCGTCTGCCGATCCTGGCCTGGATGCCCGCCTCGGCCAGCAGTCCGAAAACCGTTGCCGGAGTTGGTTCGGACCCGCTCGCCGCCTGCGCCGAGCGGGCCGCGGCCAGGCCCTGGTCGAGCGCGTGCCGGTAACACTCGTGCCCGTGCGCCAGATGCCCGTCCAACCAGGCCTCCAGTAGCGGATCTCCGGCGCGGCGGG
Organism: Nocardia sp. JCM 34519.1; assembly: GCF_020361265.1. NCBI lineage: Bacteria > Bacillati > Actinomycetota > Actinomycetes > Mycobacteriales > Nocardiaceae > Nocardia > Nocardia sp. JCM 34519.1. The sequence goes on along the minus strand of NZ_JAIRBR010000008.1, from coordinate 153,956 downwards.
CGGCCCGGCGCGATTTGTAGAACCACGGGAAGGTGTCGTGGATATCGGCGACATCGTTGAGCCGGAAGGCGACGAATCCGGCGAGAATGGATTCCACCCTGCGCAGCCGCCGCTGCACCTCGGGAGTTTGATCGGACAGCAGCAGCTGCTGAATCCTGGCCAATTCCCGGATCCGCGCCGGAATGTATTCCGAAGGCGGCAGCACGTACACGAGATAACCGCTGCGCTCCGCGCTCTCCTCCAGGGTGCGCAGCGATTCGGTCGTGCTGGTGATCGCCTGGGACCGTTCGGGTTTCGACAGCGGCGGCGTATCCGGTTCGGAGTAATCGCTGCCGAAGCCGAGCCGGTCCGGGCGGGTCCGGTACAAACGGCACAGCGCGTCCAGGAATTGGTAGGACGGCATATCGAGGCCGGTCTCCCAGCGCGAAACGCTTTGATGAGATAAGCAGCGTCCCGCCGCACCGCCCGCGATGAGCAGCGGTTGCAATCGTTCAGCGACCTCGACGAGGGTGTAGCCGTGCGCTATGCGGTGCGCGCGCAACAGCGAAACCCCGCAATGTGATCGAACCGCCTGTACCGTTTCCCAGGTCGAACCTCCGGCGGCGGCTTGTTCCCGCGCGACCTTGCGGCCGCACGCGAAACTGTGCTGGCTCCTCACGGCATCTCCAGATCATGGGCCTGTTCCCCTTTTGGCTGGACGCGCACCCTCGTCCGCTACTCGACGGTATCCCGGTAGCGGTCCCGCGTCGATGCCCGTACTGTTCTGCGCGCCATGCGTGCAAGTAAGTGGTGCCAGCTGGACTTGACAGCCACTGTCGGCTTACGGTGCACTGGCGGGTCCCTGTCTCGCGCGCCTGTCCGTGGGTACCCTGAGTGGCATAGACGGGACCGCGATCAGTAGCAAGGTCGTCGACCTGCGGGGCGTCGGGGCGTTGGTGTTGCTGACAGCGTCGTTCGCGATGAATACGGTGTTCGCGCGCTTTCTCGACAGCGGTTTCACCGTCGCCCAGCAGGTCTATCTACGCTCGTGCGTCGCCTTCCTGCTCGCGCTGCTCGCCTTCTGCCGCTGGATCCGCTGGCGCACCGTGCTGCGCTCGGGCAAACGGGAATGGGGGGTGCTGGCCGTTCGCGCGATCCTGCTGTATGTCGTTGGCACCACGCTGTTTTCGAAGGCGGCGACGCTCACCACCGTCGGTGACGTCTCGTTCATCGCCGCCCTGCCGCTGGTGGCGGCGTTGGGACTGCTGCTGCGGCGGGTGCGGGTGACACCGCCGCGGGTGATCTTCCTGCTCGGTTCGGCGGCGGGGGTCGCGATCCTGTCCGGGGTCGGCGTCGGCGCGGGGTCGTGGAACATCGGCAACCTGATCGCGCTGATCGCCATGCTGGCCATGTCGTTCAGCTACCTGGGGCGCGACTGGCACGACGGCACCCTCAACAATCACGAGATCACCGCGCTCACCGTCGGATTGGGCGCAGCGGGTGTCGCGCTCACCTCGGTGTTGCAGGGCGATGGCATGCCGCACGTCCACACGCACGCCTCCGCGGCCGTCCTCTGGGCCGCCATCGCCTGCGCCGGACTGCTGAACGTACTCAACGTATTCCTGATGAATTACGGCTTCGAGCGCGTCGACCCGGTGCAGGGCGGCAATCTGCTGACCCTGGAATGCGTCTGGGGTCTGCTGTTCGGATTGATCTTCTACCAACAGATTCCGACGATCAGCGGCCTGATCGGCGGCGCGGTCATCGTCGGCTGCGCGGTGGGTTTGAATATGGCCGATCGATCGCCCGCTCCGGACAGACCGCCTCCCGAAATCGGATCGGTCGAAGAGATTTCGGAGCTCACCCGGGTCGAATAGCTTCAGACGTTATGCGCGGATCGCGGCGGGCATGCGAATCAGCGGAAGTACGTCCTCGATGAGGCGGGTGAGTTGGGTGCGCTGATCCCACGAGGTCAGCCGGAGCACGAGGGTGACGGGGCCGAGGCCGGCGGCGGTGTCCACCAGGGCTTGCAGGTCGGCGGCGCAGCGCTCGGGTGGGCCCGCGGCGGTCCACGCCTCGACCATCTCCGCTGGAGTGCCCTCGTATTCCTCGTGCTCGGCTATGAAACGCGCTGCGCCGTCGAGACATTCGGCTCGGTGGGGGCCGACGGCGACATTGTGCAGGAAGGCTACCGGGAAGGTTTCCGGCGCGCGTCCCGCGTCGATCAGCGCGGTGCGCAGCAGCGGCGCCAGTCCCGCGACGAGACCCGGCCAGGAACTGGCCGTCATCCAGCCGTCGGCGAGATCGGCCACTCGGCGCAGCGCGCGCTCGGCGAACTTCGGCTGCCATGGATTGGCGGCGATGAACACCGGGCACGGGGCTTGCACGGGAGTTGGCTGTATACGAATCCCGTTGTACTGCAAGAACTTTCCGTCGAAGTCGAGCTCGTCGCCGGTCCACAGCCTGCGGCAGAGCCGCAGATTCTCACCCATTCGCGCGGCCCGTTCGCGGTCGGGAACGCCCCAGTGCGCGCCCTCGCGGGCGCTGGCGCCGTCGCCGACCAGACCCGTGCAGACGGCTAGGGTCATCCGGCCACCGGAGAGCCGGTCCAGACTCGCCCACTGGTAGGCGAATACGGCCGGATCGCGCACCGGGAAGCTGGCCATACACGCCACCCCGAGCCGGACCCGGCGGGTGCGGCCCGCGAGTGCGCCGAGCAGGGTGAGCGAATCCGCGCGCGGCTGCGCGGTGAGGCTGTCGCCGACCCAGATCGAGTCCAAACCCCTTGTGGTGTCGATGGTTTCAGCCAGCATCAGCAGGTCGTCGGTGGACAGGCGGTCGAGCAGCACGCCGCGCTGGGGGAGTAGGACTCCAACATTATCCAACATGGTTGGATAAACTAACCGCCATGCCGAGACCTCGCAAGGAAAATCAGCTGGAACTCGCCGCCGTCGCCGCGGCCGCGCGGCAGGTGTTCGACGCATCCGGGCTCGCGGGGACCACCATGCGCCGCGTCGCCGAAGCCCTCGGCGTCGACGCGTCGTCGCTGTACTGGCATGTCCGCGACAAGGAAGAACTGCTGGATCTGGTCGCCGACGAACTGCTGCGCGATCTCCCGCTGCCCGATCGGAGCCTGCCGTGGCGGACCCGGCTGGAGCAGTTGCTCACCGGCTATCGAAAGTGGTTGCTGCGCAACCCCGATGCCGCGCGCCTGCTCGCCGGACGGCTGGTACTCGGTCCGAATACGCTGCGAGCGCTCGAGTTCATCTGCGGTTCACTGCTCTCCGCTGGGTTGAAACCCGAAGCGGCGGCGCAGTCTTCACATCTCGTCGTCGCATATGTGCTCGGGTTCGTACTTCAGGAAGTCGGGCCGATGAACGCGGCGGAGGCGCGCGGCGCGGCACCGGAGACCGTATTGACGGAGACCGCTGCCGTGCTGAGATCCCTTCCACCCGAGGAGTTTCCGTCGGTGGTCGCGCTCGCCGCACATCTGGTGGCGCCGACCATGGACGAACGTTTCGACCGTGGTCTGCGGGCGCTGCTCGGCGGTCTCACCGTCGAGAATTCGTAATGCGGCAGCCTATTTATGGGCGTAACTGCGGAACATGTAGGTGTCTTTGCCATTTGCGGAGAGCTTCGGGGCCGTGGTGAAGCTCATCAGGAATTCGCCCGCCGGAATCTCCGGCGCGCGCACCGTGCCGTCGACCTTCGCGCCGACCTCGGTGACGGCCAGTACGCTCGCGAAAGGCATTGCCTCGCGCAGTATTTCGCCGCCGCCCATAATCCACACCTCGGCCGGATCGGTCAGCGCCAGCGCCTCCTCGACGGATCCGGCGCGCTCGGCGCCCTGCTGGAACCAGTCCGGATCGCGGGTGATGACGATCGTGCGCCTACCCGGCAGCGGGCGGTCGTCGGCGGGCAGCGAATCCCAGGTCTTGCGGCCCATGACGACGATCTGGCCGCTGGTCACCTCGTCGAAATGGGTGATGATCTCGGGCACCTGCCATGGAATCCGGCCGCCCGCGGCGATCACTCGATCGCGGGTCTGCGACCAGATCAATCCGATGATTCGTTTGCTGGGTTCGGTCATGGGCGAACCACCACCTTCCACTCGCCAATAGCTTACCTTCGCTAAAGAGTTCGCGCACCCTTCCAGCTAACGCGTCCGGTGGTGTGCATCACACTGTTCGGTTGGTGCCCAAGGGATCCGAGTCCGATGTGGCCGACTCGATGACAGTATGGACCTAATGCGTTGCGCGCCTGAGGGTTCGGGTCACCTGGACTACTGCCGCGCCGACGACGAGGCCGAGGGGCCAACCGGCCAGCACATCGGTCGGCCAGTGCGCACCGAGGTAGACCATGGCGACGCCGATCAGCGCGAGGCCCGCCGCCAATGCGGCGACGGCCCAGCCTCGGTAACCCGGCGGCCACGGCAGCACGGCGTAGAGGGCCACCGCGAGCGCGGCCGTCATCGCGGCGACCGTCGACGGCATCGAGAAGGCGCCGACGTTGGCGACGGCGAGGTCCGCCGGTGGCCGCGGCCGGGCGATCAACAGTTTCAGCGCCCGGGCCAGCGCCTGTGCGAGCAGTACCGAGGCGCCGATCGTCATCCCCTGCCACCACCAGCGTTTGGCGGCCACCACCGCGAGCCCGACCAACCCGGTGAGCGCCTGGATCGCGTCATTGGTTCCGAAATCCATCGCCCACCGCGCGAGGGCGGTCAACGCGGGAACGCGATGCTGGGCAAGGAACGTCACGATGGTGAGGTCCACGTTTCGATTGTGCCGCGACAGCGCGACGCGGGTTCGGCGCGGCGAACCGCTCGGGATGACGAATTGCCCTTTCCGGATCGCCGCGCCCTGCATAGCATGTGCGCAGCAAGTGTTTTCTCCCGTTGCGTCTTATCCGGGATGCCGGCCGAGCCGACGGCCGTCGAATGCGACTCGCTCCGGTGGTCTCGGGCTACCTCCATAGCTGAACCCAGAATCGCGGTGTGAGCAGATGACAGCATTCCAAGATCGTCGCGGCGGATCGGACGACGACGAGGTCGTCAAGGTGCACGGATTGGTCAAGAGCATCGGGCGGGCCCGAGTGCTGGACGATGTGGGGCTGCGGGTGCACCGCGGCGAGATCCACGCCGTCCTCGGTCCCGACGGTGCCGGCAAGACCACCCTGTTGCGCATTCTGGCGGGCCAGTTGTCCTCGGATGCGGGCACGGTCCTGGTTTTCGGGGTTCAGCCGTGGCGGGAACCGAGCCTGGTGCATCGGCGTACCGCGATGGTGCTCGGCGAGGTGGCGCTGTGGCCGGCGCTCTCCGGCGGCGCGGCGATCGAGCGGCTCGCCGCACAACACGGCGGGGTCGATCCGGAGCGGCGCGACAGCCTGCTCGCCCTGCTCGGCCTCGACCCGTCCCGTTCGGTGCACCGCCATCACGGCTCGGAACGCCGGAAGCTGGCGCTGGTCGCGGCCCTGTCCGGCCGGGCCGAACTGGTGCTGCTCGATGAGCCGATGGCCGGACTCACCGAGCCGCAGAAGGATTCGCTGCGCCTGTGGCTGCGCACCCGACGCGCCACCGATCAGACGGTGCTGCTCGCCGGACATGTGCTGTCCGAGCTGGAATCGGCCGCCGACCGGATCACCATCATGCAGCGCGGCCGGGTGGTCGACTCGGGCTCGCCCGCCGAGGTGCGACAACTCACCAGAACCTTCGTCAGCGCCGAATTGGATTGTCCCGCGCCGGATCTCGAGGATCTCGCGGAGGTGCACAATTTCGTCCGGTATCGCAATACCGTGCACTGCGAGGTGGACACCGACCATCTGGACCAGGTGCTGCGCCGGTTGCTCGACTGCGGGCTGCGCAGCCTGACCAGCCGCCCCGCCACCCTGCAGGACCTGCTGCAGGGCGAACGGATGTCGGTGGGCCGGGTGCTGGCCGAACACGGTTCCGGCAGTTGAGTTTCCGGCGCGGAATATCCCGGTGATTCGCGGGTAACCCGCCGCAGGTGACCAACGGATGGACAGAAGACCCTGTCACGTTCCGTCGTCGACCGGAAGTCTTGATCCGTACCCGACGGTTGTCAGGAGGAATCGCATATGACCGATGGCGCCGCACGAACCGCGACGGCAACGCAACCGCTCACCCCGCGCCAACTCGACGATCTCCACGCCTGGTGGCGGGCGGCGAATTACCTTTCGGTGGGGCAGATCTTCCTGATGGACAACCCGCTGCTGCGGGAACCGCTGCGCCCCGAGCACATCAAACCGCGCCTGCTCGGCCACTGGGGTACCACGCCGGGCCTGAATTTCATCTACGCCCACCTGAACCGAGTGATCACCGCGCGCGACCTGGACATGATCTATGTGATGGGTCCCGGGCACGGCGGTCCCGGCCCGGTGGCCTCGGCCTGGTTGGAGGGCACCTACAGCGAGGTGTATCCGGAGATCTCGCAGGACGAGGCCGGGATGCGGCGGCTGTTCACCCAATTCTCCTTTCCCGGCGGCATTCCCAGTCATGTCGCGCCCGAGACGCCCGGATCCATTCACGAGGGCGGTGAGCTCGGCTATTCGCTGTCACACGCGTACGGCGCGACCTTCGACAATCCGGATCTGATCGTCGCCGCCGTCGTCGGTGACGGTGAGGCCGAGACCGGCCCGCTCGCCGCCAGCTGGCATTCCACCAAATTCGTCGATCCGCGCCGGGACGGGGCGGTGCTGCCGATCCTGCACCTCAACGGTTACAAGATCGCCAATCCGACGGTGCTCGCCCGGATCGAGCGCACGGAACTGGATCAGCTGCTGCGCGGCTACGGGTACACCCCCTACTTTGTGGAGGGTTCCGATCCGGAGCCGATGCATCAGGCGTTCGCCGCGACTCTGGACCACTGCCTCGACGAGATCGCGGCCATCCAGCACCGCGCCCGCCACGAAGGCGATCCGGCCCGGCCGCGCTGGCCGATGATCGTGCTCAGCTCGCCGAAGGGCTGGACGGGGCCGAAGACGGTCGACGGCAAACAGGTCGAAAACTATTGGCGCGCACACCAGGTGCCGTTCGGCGACGCCCGCGCCGACGCGCACCGGGCGGTGCTGGAACATTGGCTGCGCAGTTATCGGCCCGAGGAGCTCTTCGACGCGAACGGCGCCCCGATGCCGCGCATCCGGGACCTGCATCCAGTGGGCGATCGGCGGATGAGCGCGAACCCGCACACCAATGGCGGCGCCCTGGTGCGCGGCCTGGATCTGCCGGATTTCCGCGACTACGCGGTCGAGGTGAGTCAACCGGGCGCGACGCTGGCCGAGGCCACCCGCGTGCTCGGCGGCTTCCTACGCGATGTGATGCGCGCGAATTCGACGACCTTCCGCATGTTCGCCCCCGACGAGAACAATTCGAATCGGCTCGATGCCGTCCTCGACGTCACCGATCGGGCCTGGAATGCCGAAACCCTGCCCACCGACGACCATCTCGCGCCCGACGGCCGGGTGATGGAGATACTGTCCGAGCACACCTGCCAGGGCTGGCTGGAAGGCTATCTGCTCACCGGACGGCACGGCCTGTTCTCCTGCTACGAGGCGTTCATCCACATCGTCGACTCGATGTTCAACCAGCACGCCAAATGGCTGCGCACCACCAATCGCATCCCGTGGCGCAGGCCGATACCCTCGCTGAATTACCTTCTGACATCGCATGTTTGGCGACAGGATCACAACGGCTTCTCACATCAGGATCCGGGCTTCATCGATCACGTCGTCAACAAGAAGGCCGACGTGATCCGGGTGTACCTGCCGCCGGACGCGAATACCCTGCTCTCGGTGGCCGATCACTGCCTGCGCAGCCGCCAGTACGTGAACGTGATCGTCGCGGGTAAGCAGCCCGCGCCGCAGTTCCTCAGCATGCCGGACGCGATTGTCCACTGCACCAAGGGGATCGGCATCTGGGAGTGGGCGAGCAGCGATGCGGGCGAGCGGCCCGACGTGATCATGGGCTGCGCGGGCGACGTGCCGACCATGGAAACGCTCGCCGCCGTCGACATTCTGCGAGACCTGTTCCCGGACATCAAGATTCGCGTGGTGAACGTGGTGGACCTGATGCGGTTGCAGGACGATCGGGAGCATCCGCACGGGCTGTCCGACCGCGCCTTCGACGCGCTGTTCACCCCCGATGTCCCGGTGGTATTCGCCTATCACGGATATCCGTGGCTGATCCACCGGCTCACCTATCGTCGCGCGAACCATCACAACTTCCACGTCCGCGGTTATAAGGAAGAAGGCACCACCACAACGCCTTTCGATATGTGCGTGCTGAACCAGATCGACCGCTACGATCTCTCGATCGATGTGATCGATCGGGTTGCGCGCCTGCAGCCTACGGCCGCGCATGCCCGGGATCACCTGGAGAACAAGCTCATTCAGCACCGCGTCTACATTCGCGAGCACGGCGAGGATCCGCCCGAAATCGTCCGGTGGCGCTGGCGCAGCGCCGACCACCGGCCCGGCGACGGCGGGTAATTCGCTTGGCCGGCGCCGACCGGCGGCCCTAACGTTCGTCGAATGGATATGAGCGGCCATACCGAATTGCCCGACGGTGCGCTGGCTGCGGCGCGGCCTGCCGGATTCCGCCGTCATCGCCGGGCAGATCGCGGAATTCCTCGACCGGTCGCATGCGTTCTCGGTGCCGCGGGCCGAACAGCTGGGTGTCGAAATCCGGGATATGCGAACTGATTTCACCGAAGATCTGGATCTGGTCCGGGATCAGGTGCTGCCGCTGCTCGCGCCCGCGTCCGCGCGGGAACTGGAGCGGTCGTGGACGAACTACCTCGGTGACGACCGCAACTTCGACTATCGGCCGACGCTGACGCACGCGGATATCAGCCCGGATCATCTGCTCGTCACCGGGGACCGGATCAGCGGCGTCATCGATTTCGGCGACCTCACGATCGGCGATCCGGACTACGATCTGGTCTACCTGTGGGCCGATCTCGGCCCGGATTTCGTCGCGAAGGTGCAGCGCCATCGGGGGCTGCCGCTCGACGACCGGCTCGCGGCGAAACTCGGTTTCTGGACAAAAGCGGATATGGCGATCGACGTATTGCACGGTTTGGAAAACGCGATGCCCGAATTCACCGAGTTGAGCCTGCGGAACCTTGCCGGGGTTCTCGAACGCTTATGACGCCGAACGGTTTGTACGTTAGATGAATTCGCCGGAGCGCAATATTGCGAACACCATGATCGGGTAAGTGCCCTATATGGAGCTCGTAGCGATTTTCGGCCATACCCGCCCCGGTCGCGATCGTCGTGCTGTGCCGCAAAGTGGCTGGGCGGCAACCACATTCACCGTACCCGCCCGGTGGCAACGGACGGTAGCCCACAGACGGACTCGATAATTCGGCGGATCAATGCGCCGACTGTGGCTAGACTGCTTCGTGTCCACGGTTGAGCAGGCAGCCGTACGGGCATTTCTCGTCGCGAGCGGCGCGGCTGGGGCGGGTTGCGGTTCTCGTCCGAGTGATCGGAGCGATGACATGGGTGAAAGCTTCACCTACTGTGGGCCGGGTTTGACGGTCGTCACGAAGCTTTCCGAGGCTGGTGTGCAGGTTTGTCGGGTACGAGGGGAAGTTGATGTAAGCAACGACCGGCTCCTACGGGATGCGCTGCGATCCATGGCGGTCGCGCCGATCGTCGTCGATCTGACCAGGGTGAGCTTCCTATCACTGTGCGGTGTGGACGTACTGCTCGCCGCCGCGCTGCCGGGGCGGCGGGTGGAGCTGGTGGTGACCGCCCGTCCGCTGCTGCGAATCCTGGAACTGTCCGGCGCCACCGCGCATCTGCGGGTCTACAAATGCCTGCAAGGCGCGCTGACGGCGCAATCGGTCGGCGGCGTGCCGCTGCTCGCGCTCGATGCCGTCGACGAAAGATGTTGACCGGCACACCATTCCGCCGGTACGCCGGCGCCGCCTCGGATATTCGTGCACAGGTTCGGGACGGCGATGAGGGGGTACCGCGCACGTGTGGACAGCAGCCGAGCAGGGCCGGGGGCCACGACGGTTTCGCTCCCGGCCGTACGTGAGCCGTCGGACGCCTTCGCCGACAGCGCTGGTTAGGTTTGATCGGACGTGTTGAACAGCCCGATACGGTGGGAACTGACCGATCTGGCGGACTGTGCGGTCGTGCGGCCGCGCGGCACGCTGGACATGGAGAGTTATCGGTCGTTCCGTGACGATCTGCTGAAGTTCGCGTCGGATCAGCCGCGCGCGATCATCGTGCTGGTCGACGAACTCGACGTGCGTTCCGAACCGCTGTTGACCGCGTTCACCAGCGCCTGGATGCGGATCGGTGACTGGCCCTCGGTGCCGATCGTCGTCGTCGCCGAGGGCGACCGGCTGCGCGGTTGTCTGCAGGCCAGCGCCATTCAGCGTTTCATCGCGATATACGCGGATATGGATGCCGCACTGGATGCGCTGGAACGGCCGCCGCGCCGCAGGCGCACGGTGGTGCCGATGGTGTTGGCCGCCGACACCGCGGCACGGGCGCGGTACCTGGTGCGGGAGATCTGCGACCATTGGAACATTCCGGATGTCCGGATCGACGCGCAGTTGATCGTCACCGAATTGGTCGAGAACGTCATGCGGCACACCGAGGCCGCCGAGATCGTCGTGCGGTTGGAACTGCGGACGCAGCTGTTGACCGTCGCCGTCGCCGATCGGGATCCGCGGGAGGCGGTGCTGATCGAGCCGGATCCGGGCCGGAGGCGGCACGGTCTGCACGTGGTGGCCGGGATGGCCCGCGCGTGGGGCTGCCTGCCGCAGTGGCCGACCGGCAAGGTGGTGTGGGCGACGCTGCCGACCGGCCCGCGGCGTCACCTCATCTGAGCCGCCGCCGGTCGATGAAGATCCTTTCGTCGGCGTAGCGGCGTCGGCCCTATGATCGCGCCATGAGCAACGGGGGGACCCCAGCCTCTGGTCAGGACCTTTCGGTGGTGCCCGAGAAGGTTCGTGGGGTCGGAAATTACGAAGTATCGATACGGGCCGCATTTGCGGAGAACGAGCTCGGCGAGCTGGCGTCTTGCCGCCATGAGGTGAACGAGTTCCGATCTTTCGGCACGCTCGATCTTCTTGTCAGTTGGGCGTTGCATGTCGACAAAATTGATACCGATCGGTTCAGGAGTGCGGACGATCGGCGTGTTTGGGGTGGTTACGATCTCGTGGCGGCCATGTCCATGCGCGACTTCTTGGCGGGGTGTATCGATCGTCTGCCGGAGCCGTTGCGCGCCAAGGTGATCGCGGTCGCCGACACGTATGATCAGCGATTTCTTGCGGTTACCGTCGCTGATGACGATGGGTTGATGAGGCGATTCACGGATGGTGAATTGTCCTCGGCTCCGTGGTGGTGGCATCGGATTCCGGACCGGGGGCCCACGTTCGAAGAGTTGATGAAATGAGGCGGGGAGGCTTCGGTGTCGGGTGATTCATGATTGATCGGGTGATGGTGCCTTGCGGAGGTGGTCGTAGCCGATGGTCGCTAGGAGGCCGATTGCGAGGGCTATGGCCAGGCCGATCGCGCACATGGTGAGGGCGCGGGTGAGGCCTGCGGTCATTCGTGCGTCGAAGTAGAGGATTGCGCGGATGCCCAGGAAGACCTGGTGCATGGGTTCGAATTGGGCCAGTGCGCCGTAGAGGCGGGGGGTGGCTTGGATGGGCATGATGCCGCCGGAGGACGGTAGGCCGAGCGCGATGAACAGGATCATGTTGATCGGCATGCCGATGGTGTTCAGTACCGGGGCGCGCAGCATGGTCGCGATGGTGGACACCAGGGTCAGGTTCGCTATCGCGGTCATGCCGATGGCCAGTGAGGCGAGCGCGCTGTAAAGGTAGAGCGTCAGACGGTGGTCGATCGGCATGCCGAGCGCGGTCGCTATCAGCTGGTACAGGCCCGCCATGGTCAGCGCCATCACCGCGGCCAGCGCCCATTTGTAGAGCAGCACTCGCCAGCGGGAGATGTCGGGGCGGTTGGCGACGGCGGCGTCGATGCCGAGGTTGATCATCATGCTGCCGGTGAATCCGGCGAACACCACCAGCAGGGTGTAGTAGAAGGCGGATATGCCGTTCGCCGTGCCCGCGGGCAGCGGGCGGTATTGGGTGGTCGCGATCTGAACCGGGTTGGTGAGGGCGGTCAGCGCCGCGTCGGACGGTTGGACCCCGTTCGCGATGGCGTTGGCGCGCACCCCGATGCCGAGTAGTCGGCTGGCATGGTCGAGCGCCGGGGTGACCAACTGGGTCGCCAAGGTGACCGCCGTGGTGCCCGCGCGAGGGTTGGTGCGGAACTCGACGGTCGGGGGTGGGCCGCCGTCGGATATCGGATTCTCCAGTGCGGTCGCGCGGGCGGTGAAGTCGTCGGCGATGACGATCGCGGCATATACCTCGCCGCATGACATCAGCGAATCCGCTTGCGCCGCATCGGTTTGCCGCAGCCATACCTGCTCGTCGGGCAGTGCGGCGGCGACGGCTTCGGTGAATTGCTTGCCGTACTCGCCGTGGTCGGTGTCGACCAGGACCAGTGGGAAGTCGTGCAGATTGCGCTGCGGGTCGAGGATGCTGGCGAGATAGGATAGGGCGAGGAGACTCAGCAATCCCATGGCGACGACCAATGGGACGGCCCACAGCGTGTGCTGGCTGCCGTTTTTCCCGCTAGAGATCGTATTGTCGGTCGTCGACGCCACGTCGAGAGATTATCAGCACACTTGTCGCAATCATGGTGCGCGCGGGTTGAGCCGACATCCGGTGTGCGTCGAGTATGCGCGGTGGCCGGGTAGTTGCCGCCTCGGGTGCGCGGCGGACTCGAGCGGATGCGCCTGAATCGGGTTGCGGTTTGACGGCTCGGATATAGAAACCGCCCAGCTGTTGTCCGCAGACCCGCGCGTGGCCGGAGCGAATGCGGAGATACACCTGGTGGCGCTGTGGGCGAAGCCGTCCGCAGACCCGCGCATGGCCGGAGCGAATGCCGAGGTACGCCTGGTGGGCGTTCTCGGTGAAGCCATCGTCAGACCGCGCGTGGCCGGACCGGATGCCGAGCTACGCGTGGTGAGCGTTGTCGGTGACGCCGTCATCAGACCGCGCATGGCCGGAGCGGATGCCGAGGCCTGGTGGGCGTTGTCGGTGAAGCCATCGTCAGACCGTGCATGGCCGGACCGGATGCCGAGCTACGCGTGGTGAGCGTTGACGGTGACGCCGTCATCAGACCGCGCATGGCCCGACCGAATGCCGAGGTACGCCTGGTGGACGCTGTGGGCGACGCTGTCATCAGATCGCGCATGGCCGGAGTGGATGCGGAGGTACACCTAATCCGGATGAGGTAAGAAGCCGGTGTCCCTGAACACGGTGAGGTAGGTGTCGAGCGTCGCGCGGTCGATCGGCGGACATTCGATACCGTTGTCCGCCAATGCGTTTCGGGTGTTGGTGTCGGCCCAGGCGCGATGTCCGGCGAGGATGGCTGCGTTCGGGCTCAGTAGTGCGGCGCGGGTCAGGGAGTCGTCGCCGGTGGCGCCGCGGTGCGCGGATTGGCGGTCGAGTTCGCTACGTACCGTATCGAGATCGACTGTGGCGATGGGATATCCGTGTGCGGTGAGTGCGGTGAGCACGTCGCCGATCCGTGTCGGGGTGTGGGTTATCAAGTGGTACACGGTATTCCGGCAAGGATGGGTGGCGATTTCGGCGATCGCGCCGGCCGCGTAACAGACGGGGACCAGCGCGACCGTCGCATCGCCGACCTCGGGCGCCATGCCGAGTATCGTTGCGGCGCGAATCATGTTCCAGAACGAATCATCCGCGCTGTTGACGCCGGTCCTCGGGTCGCCGCAGAGGGTTCCGGGCCGGTAGACGGCGACCGGCAGTCCGCGCTCACCCGCCTGTCGGACGAGTTCCTCGGCGACCCACTTCGAGGTGAGATAGCCATTGTCCTGCAACTGATCCGGACGGAGGCGAACATCCTCGGTGATCTCGCCGGTGACCGGTGCGGCCGGGACGCTCGTGCCGATGGTGGAGATATAGTGCACCGGTTTGATCCGGTTCGTCGTTGCCAGGCAAAGGATTTCGTGGGTGCCCAGCACGTTCACCGGGCGCAGGCGCGCGTACGGATCGATATGGTTGACGTGCGCACCGTTGTGCACGATCGTATCGACGCGGTCGGCGAGCTCCGCGTAGACGTCGTCGGCGAGGCCCAAACGCGGTTGCCCGAGGTCGCCGTTGACGATCACGAGCCGTTCGCCCGGCAATTCTGGGAGACGGAAATGCCGCTGTGCCAGCCGGATTCGAGCCAGTCCCGCCGCCGGGTCGGTGGCTCGGACCAGACACCAGATGCGGGCGTCGGTCCGGGTCAGCAGCTCGTGCAGCAGGTGCACGCCCAGGAAGCCGGTCGCTCCGGTCAGGAGCACCTCACGCATCGGGCCATCCGGCAGCGGACCCATGACCGTGATAGCGGGGTCGAGAATCGCATCCGCGGCGTAGTCGACTGTATGGGTTGGTACCTCCGCACCGGTGAGGTGGGCGGCCAGCGCGCCGACCGTCGGGGCGGCCAGCAATGCCGCCATCGGAACCTTGCGGTTCAGCTTCGCCGAAAGTCGTTGGTGCAGTGTGAAAGCCAGTAGCGACGAGCCGCCGAGCTCGAAGAAGTCGTCCGCGACGCCCACCGATGGCAGCCCGAGCACTTCTGCGAAGACCTCGGCGATCATCCGTTCGAGCGGGGTTTCCGGCGCGGCGGCGGCCCGCGCGGCGAAGACCGGTTGCGGCAGCGCGGCACGGTCCAGTTTGCCGCTGGTGTTCAGCGGGAACTCGGTGAGCGGTACGACCGCGGCGGGCACCATATAACCCGGGATTGAGCGGGATACGTTGCGCCGCAACGTATCCGGATCGCCGGTTGCACCCGGCGCGGCAACCACGTACGCGACCAGCCGGTCACCGGTCGCGGACGGTTTGACCGCGACCGCCGCCTGGCCGACCCCAGGTTCGGCGAGCAGCGCCGTCTCGATCTCGCCGAGTTCGATCCGGTGGCCGCGCACCTTGACCTGAAAATCGGTGCGGCCCAGGTAATCCAGTGTGCCGCGCGAATTCCAGCGGACCAGATCACCGGTCCGGTACATGCGCGCACCCGGCCCGCCGAACGGATTCGCGACGAATCGGCCCGCGGTGATCGCGGGCGCACCGTGGTAGCCGCGGGCCAACTGCACACCGGCCAAATACAATTCGCCGACAGCGCCGACGGGCGCCAGCCGCAGTCGGTCGTCGAGGATCAAGCAGCGCGAATTCCATTCCGGCACACCGATCGGTACACAGGTGCCGCCGAGATCGTCGGCGGTCACCTGATGTTCGGTGATGCTCACTGCCGCCTCGGTGGGGCCGTAGAGGTTGTGCACCTGCGCGGCGCTGACAGCGGCGAAAGCGCGCGCGGTCTCCGGTGGCAGCGCCTCGCCGATCACGAAAACGGCACGCAGAGAAGGCAGTTCGGCGCCAGGGCCAGGCGTGGCCTCTGGAAGAGAAATCTCGTCGGCCCCGACAGTTGTCCTTAGCGATGTCGGGCTGGGCGTGGAAGTAGCAGGCGGGGACGGTAACCGTGGCGCTTCGCCGATTGTGGTTGCGGTGTGTGGGACTTCCCGCGGCAATGTCCCGCTGGGTGCGGATGCAGTGCGCAGCACAGCCAATTCGGCCGCGAATACCGCCAGCATGGACGGGACGAAATCGGTGAGCGTCACCCGGTGCTGGGAAATCAACCCGCACAATGCGGCGGGATCGCGGTGGTCGTCCGGACCGGCGAGGATCAGCCGGGCGCCGGTGCGCAGCGGCAGAAAGTAGCCCCACAGCGATACGTCGAAGGTCGCCGGGGTCTTCTGCAGGTAGACGTCCTCGGTGGTGACCGCATAGCGTTCGCGCATCCAGTCGAGCTGGTTGACGATCGAAATATGGCTCACCACAACGCCTTTTGGGCGTCCGGTGGAGCCGGAGGTATAGATGAGGTAGGCGGGATGCGCGCCACGCAGCGGCACCGTGCGGTCGGCATCGGTGATCGGCGCCGGGTCGAATGCCGAAAGATCGAGGGTATCGATGGCATCGGCCTCGGACAGCACGCCATGATCCCGCAGGGCGAGCGCATCGGCGCGCGTGGTGAGCATCCGGCGGGGCCGGGCGGATTCCAGCACGTAGCCGATGCGGGTCGCCGGATGCGCCGGATCGATCGGTACCCACGCCCCGCCCGCCTCCGCGATCGCGTACAGCGCCAGAACCTGGGCGATACCGCGCCGCATCGCGACGGCCACCACCGTCTCCGGCCCGACACCCTGCCGGATCAGCCAGCGCGCCAGCCGGTTTCCGCGATCACACAGTTGTCGGTAGGTCAGAACGGCCGCACCGCAGCGGACCGCGACGGCATCCGGGGTGGTAACGGCCCACCTGCCGATGGCGGCCGTAAGCGATTCGGCGGCAACGGCATGTTCGGCGCCGCTGGACCAGGACCGCAGCAGTTCGCGCTGGGCCGGATCGATCAGCTCGAGATCGCCGACCGCGCGCCGGGCGTCGGCGGCCACCTGTTCGAGGACGCGCAGGTAGCTGTCGAGGAATCGGCCCACCGTCGCCTCATCGAAAAGGTCGGTGCTGTAACCGAATCGGATGACGATCTGATCGGGCGAGCCGTCGGCGGCGCGGGTGTCGACAACGCCGATATGCAGATCCGTCTTCACCGTATCGGCGTCGACGTCCAGTACCGCGAAATCCGAACCGGCAAGTTCCAGTTGGGCTTTCGCGAAGTTCTGGAAGGCGAACCCGACCTGGTACAGCGGATGCCTGCCCGGTGAGCGCACCGGGTTCACCGCATCCACCACATGCTCGAACGGCACTTCGGCGTGCGCGAAATTCGCCAGATCGCGTTCCCTGGTCCGGTCCAGCAGGTCCGCGAAGCTCTCACCGGGGACGATGCCGGTGCGTGAGACGGTGGTGTTGACGAACATGCCGACCACCCCGTCGAGTGCGGGTTCGGCGCGGTTGGTCATCGGGACGCCGATGGCGATATCGGCGCTGCCCGCCAGCCGGGCCAGCAGCACCGCCAGCGCCGTGCGCATCACCATGAACAGGGTGGCACGGTGCGCGCCGGCCAGCGTCAGCAGCGCGGCGTGCACGGCCGGGGAGACCGAGCGCTGGATGGCCGCCCCGCGCAGCGATGCGGTGGCCGGTCGCGGCCGGTCGCCGGGCAGGTCGAGTTGGTCGGGCAGACCGGCGAGTTCCCGGGTCCAATAGGAGAGTTGCTGGGACAGCAGGGAATTCGGATCGTCGCGGGAGCCGAGCAGTTCCTGCTGCCAGAGCGCGTAATCGGCGTACTGCACCGGCGGCGGCTGCCAGGCGGGCGGGTGGCCCGCGCAGCGCGCCGCGTATGCCACGGCCACATCCTTGGCCAGCGGCGCGAGTGAGGAGCCGTCGGCGCAGATGTGGTGCAGGGCGCACACCAGCACATGGTCGGCGCTCGGCGACGAAAGGGATTCCGGTGCGACGACTCTCAGCAGCCGAACCCGCAGCGGCACCTCGGCGGCGACGTCGAAGCCGCGCCGCAGAATGGCGTGCACCCGGTCGGTGAGCGTATCGGCGGCCACCTCCTCGACCGCGAAATCGCCTATCACGGCTTCGGGTTCGTGAATCAGCTGTCGCGGCCCCGACTCGTCGGCGGGGTAGCTGGTGCGCAGCGCCTCGTGGCGAGCGACGGTATCGCGATAGGCGGCGCGCAGCGCCTCCACGTCAAGGTCGGTCAGCCGCAGCGCGAATCCGATGTTGTCGACCGATGATTCGGTGTCGAACTGGTTGCGCAGCCAAAACCGCAGCTGGGCGGGGGAGAGCGGGATGCGGGCGGGGCGCTGCCGGGCGAGCAGCGGCGGGCGCGCGGTGTCGAACCGCTCGGACCGGATCGCCTTGGCCAGCATCGCGACCGTCGGATGGTCGAACAGCAGCCGGGTGGGGATCCGCGCGCCCCACGACTCGGCCAATCGCGCGGCGGCCTGTGTGGCGAGCAGCGAATTACCGCCCGCCACAAAGAAATCGGTATCCGCCCCACACTGCTGAATGCCGAGCACCTTGGCGAATACCTCGGCGACCAGTTCCTCGCCGATATCGGCGGGCGGCCGGTAGGAATTCTGGTCCTCCGGTCGTTCACGCAGGGCTCGGCGATCGGCTTTGCCATTGTGCGTCATCGGGATTCGGTCGATGACGGTGATCGACGACGGCAGCATATATCTGGGCAGCAGCCCGGCGAGCGCGTCGGCCAGGTCGGCCGGGTCCGGTGCGAAGCCGGGTTCGGCTTGTACGAAGGAGGCGAGCGTCGTTGTGCCCGACGCGGTTCGCCGGTCGATGGTGACGGCGTACCGGACGCCGGGCAGCGTCGAGAGCAGGGTGTCGATCTCGCCGAGTTCGATGCGGAAGCCGCGGATCTTCACCTGATCGTCGGTGCGCCCGAGGTATTCGATGGCGCCGTCGCCGCCGGTGCGCACCAGGTCTCCGGTGCGGTACATCCTGCCGCCGGGAACGCCGTACGGGTCGGGCACGAAACGCGCTGCGGTGGTGCCGGATCGGCGATGGTAGCCGCGCGCCAGCCCGGGACCGGACACATACAGTTCGCCGATCACTCCGGCACCGACGGGACGCAGGGCGGCGTCGAGCACTCGGCAGCACATGCCGGGTATCGCGGTGCCGATGGTGACCGGCCGGTCCGCCGTAAGGGGTCCGCTCAGGGTGACCGCGATGGTGGACTCGGTTGGGCCATAAACATTTCCGAAGTGGCGTGCCGGATTTTCCCAGCGCCGCACCAGGCCGGGCGGGCAGGCCTCGCCGCCGACGAGCACCACCCGCAGCGCCTCGAGCCCGGCCGGTTCGATCGTCGCCAGCGCCGACGGTGTCAGGAATGCGTGTGTGATCGACTGTCCGCCAAGGAGTTCCGCCAGCGCGGTGCCGCCGTACACATCCGGCGGCGCGATCACCAGCGTGGCCGCCGCCCCGAGCGCGAGCAGCAATTCCAGCACCGCGGCATCGAAACTCGGCGCGGCGAAGTGCAGGGTGCGCGCCTCGCGGGTGACCGCGTAACGGGCGGTGAGCTCGGCGCACAGCGCGGCCAACCCGCCGTGGGTCACGGCGACGCCCTTCGGCCTGCCGGTGGAGCCGGAGGTGTAGATGAGATACGCGGTATTGGCGGCGCGCAGCAGCGCGGGGCGGTCGAGATAGGAGATCGGCGTCGCGGGCTCGGCCGCCGTCTCGGCGGCGATATCCGGGTCGTCGAGCGCGAGCCACTCCACCGTCCCCGGGAGTGCGTCGCGGTGGGCGCGGTCGGTGAGTCCCAACCGCACGCCCGCATCGGAGGTCTGAAAGACGATGCGGGACATGGGGAATGCGGGATCCACCGGGACGAATGCCGCGCCGGTCTTGGCGACGGCCCACACCGCGAGCACGGATTCGATGGATCGAGGCAGCGCGATGGCGACCATGGTCTCCGGCCCGGCGCCCCGGCGCAGCAATACCCGCGCCAGTCGCGCGGAGCGTGCGTCCAGCTCCCGGTAGGTGAGCGAGCGGTCGCCGCAGCGCAGCGCGATACCGTCGGGGTTGCCTTCGACCGCGGCCGTGAGCAGCCCGGCGAGCGTGCCGGTGCGGCTTCGGGATCGCGAGCGGTCCCGGACGCCGCGACGGGACGAAGGTGCCTGGCCTATAACACTTTTCACGTAGTTGTCCCGCCGCGAGTGCCATTGGAGCGGGCTGATGCTAACCCTGTTCCGGCGGTCCTGCCACCGATCGCTCACTATTGCGGGGAAGAACCTGTGCGGTTCGCCGGTGGCCGGACCCGGCGAGAGCGGATCTAATTGGGATATGCCGGACACAGCGGATGGTTCGATGACGATTGGTGAAGTGTCGGAGCTGCTCGGGGTCGCCCCGTCGACGCTGCGCTGGTGGGAGCGGCAGGGCTTGATCGCACCGGCGCAGCGCCGATCGGGACGGCGGCTCTACTCCCGCGCCGAGATTCGCACGCTGGCGATAATCCGGATCTGGCAGGCCAGTGGGCAGTTGAGCCTGGACGATATCGCGGTGATGCTGGCGGGCCGGGATGGCTCGCTGCACTGGCACGATGTGGTGCGGGCCAAGATCGCCGACTGCGAGGCGCAGATGGAGCGCCTCGCGGCAGCCAAGCGATATCTGGAGTTCGCGCTGCCGTGCCACCGGGACAATCCGGTGGCCGACTGCCCTTGTCTCGCCGAGGAAGTCGACAAGTACCTCGTCGAGCGTCAGACCAGTTCGACGCGGTAGGCGCGCAGCCAGCACGCGATATGCGCCAGCCAGGCGACGGTGTCGGTCGAGCGCCAGAACCCGCCGGATTCGAGATCGGTGTCCAGCAGTTTGCGTACCGCGGTGACGTCGATGATCGGAAGCAGCGGCGAATTCGGGTCCGCGAGCTCATCGCGCAGCAGTGTGCGCACCCCGCTGTCGAATTCGGGATTCTGCGCGATCGGGAACGAGGTTTTGCGCCGGTCGAGCACCGCCGCGGGCAGCAGATCGGCGACCGCCGCCCGCAGCAGTCCCTTATTCCTGCCGTCCATGGTCTTCAACTCCCACGGCACATTCCAGACGTATTCGACCAGCCGGTGGTCGCAGAAGGGCACCCGCGCCTCCAGCCCGTTGCGCATGCTGGTGCGGTCCTTGCTGTCCAGCAGGATCGGTAGCCAGCGAGTCATGGTGAGGTAGAACAACTCCCGGGTCCGCGCCGCCTCCGGCGCCTCGCCGGGCAGCCGGGGAACCTCGGTGAGCGCCTGGGCATAGCGGTCCGCGAGGTATTCGTGGGAGCGCAGGCGCGCCACCAGATCCCGGTCGAGCACCGGCAGATACGAGTCGATGGCCACCGCCCATGGAAAGCCCGGCGTGTTACGCAGCTCGGGCCGGTGGAACCACGGGTATCCGCCGAATACCTCATCCGCCGATTCACCCGAGAGGGCCACCGTCACAGCCGATTTCACCTCACGGAAGAGCAGGTACTGTGCGGCGACGAGGTCGGGGAAGCCGGGCAGGTCGCGGGCGCGCACCACCTCCGGCAGCGCGTCGAGCACCGCCGGGGTATCCAGCATCACCTCGGTGTGCGCGGTGCCGATATGTGCCGCGGCGGCCCTGGCGAACGGTGTGTCCAGCTCGGGCCTGGCCACGCTCGGCTGGAAATGCACGTCGTTGCCGACGAAGTCGAAGGCGAAGCTGTGCACCGCCGGGGCGCCCTCACCCGCGAGCGTCCGAGCCGAGAGCGCGGTCACCGCGCTGGAGTCGAGTCCGCCGGAGAGCAGCGTGCCGACCGAAACATCGGCGACCAGCTGCCGTTTCACCGTGTCGGCGAGCAGATCCCGCACGGTTGCAACGGTTTCGGCCGGGCCGTCGGTATGCGGCCGCGACGTGAGCCCCCAGTAGCGGTGCTCATGCACGCCATTGCGATCGACGAGCGCGATATGCCCCGGCGGCAGCGACGCGATATTCCGGAACACCGCGTTACCGGGAGTCTGTATGACACAGAGCAATTCGTTGAAGCCCTCGATATCCACCTCGGGGCGCACCAGCGGATGTGCCAGCAGCGCCTTGTGCTCGGAGCCGAAGACCACCCCGCCGTCGTATGCGTGGTAGAGCAGCGGTTTGATGCCGAGGCGATCGCGGGCCAGCAGCACGGTCTCCCGATCCGGATCCCAGATCGCGAAGGCGAACATGCCGTTCAATCGCGTCACGCATTCGGCGCCCCATTCGAGGTAGCAGTGCAGCAGCACCTCGGTATCGGAGCGAGTGCGGAATTGATGTCCGCGCCTGCGCAATTCGTCGCGCAGCTCGGTGAAGTTATAGATCTCCCCGGCGAAGACCATCGCGCACTCCGCGGCACCCGCTCGCTCGAAGGTCATCGGCTGCGCACCGCCGTCGATATCGATGATCGCGAGCCTACGATGTCCGAAAACGGCTGTGGCGCTTGCCCAAACCCCGCCCGCGTCCGGGCCGCGCGGCGTCAGCGTCTCGGTCATCTCCTCGACGATATGCCGCTGATCCCGCAGATCTCGCGCCCAGTCGACCCAACCGGCGAATCCACACATCGACCTCTCCTCAGCATCGGTGACCCCTGCACCGAAACGGTCCCAGTTGAAGTCGACTTCATGTCAAATGAGTAGGTCCGCGCTACGAGGTGGGCGGTTTGACCGCGAGATACACGCTGCTCCACAGCTGTGCGGCATTGGCCTCGGTGACATCGGTGCCGGTACCGAACGGCGCGACGCGGAAACCGTTGTCGTAGCGCCAACTCCACAATTCGGAGCTCTGCATCGCGGTCGCGGCATCGATACCGCGCCAGAGTGTGCGCTGCGCGGCGAGCAGGTGATCGCGGACGGGTTGCGGAAGGTCGGTGCGGGCCAGCTGACGTTCCAACCCACTGGCGTACGCGGCCTGCACCCAGGACCAGATCACCGTGCCGTGATAGTCGTGGTTGGTGAAGCGCGCCTGCAGCTGCGGGTCGGCGAAAACCGGGTCGGCGACGACCATTCCGGCGCCGGTCTGCAAGCCGAGCGGGAACGGCCGGGCCAGATCCGCCACCTCGCCGTCGAGGACGTCGGGCGGCGACTCGCCGAACAGCAGGTCGAAGACGGCATCGGAGTGGACGATGGGTATCGGCGCACCCGCGGCATCCAGCGCGACGGCGGGGAAGGTGACCGGGGTGGCGCCGAGCGCGTTGATCGCATCCTGGGCCGGGACGCCGGTCTTCGCGGCGTACGCGGTGATATCGGCGGCGGCGCTGGCATTGTCGACGGTGACGGTGAACAGCCGTGGCGCCTCGGCGTGCCAAACCTTGGCCGCGGCAGCCGCATTGGACAGCAGGGTGCGGTCATCGGGGCTCAGGAACGGGTCGAGCAGATGGCTGTCGAGCAGGCGCGCGGTGGCATCGAGGGCCGCGGGTATCAGCACGGCGTTCACGTCGTACGGGTAGCGGCCGCCGCCGATGCCGTTGGTGCTGTCCCGCCATTCACCGGCGTTGTGGCCCGGCTTCAGCCCGATCAGGTGCTCGTACCTGGGATCGTCGGCGAAGGCGGTCGCGCTGGCCGCTACCAGGCGCAGGTTGCGGACGAGCGCTTGACCATCGGAAGCCGTTGTGCCGCTGAAAGATCCGGAATCGGCGGCCAGATAGCCCGCGGCGCGCTGCGCGCCCGCGTGATCGTCCAGTAGGTAGGCGGCGGCCACCGGCGCGAGCAGATAACTCTCGTCGATCATGCCGTAGTCGAAAACCGGTGCGTCGCTACGAGCTCCGTTCTCCCGCAGATGGGTGAGCACGGCGAATTCGGAGATCGCCTCCTCATGCGCCACCGACCCGTCCTGACCGAGCCTGGCCAGCACCGAGCGCAGGCCCGCCTCCACCGCATCGGGCGCGAGCACCGGCAGCAGCAGTCGCAGCGAAAGCAGCGTGTCGCGGCCGAAATACGTGTTGAAACGCCATGATCCGGCGAGGAACTTCTCCCGGTAGCTCAGGAAGGTCAATGTGTTCTTCGCGCTGTCGTCGGGCCGCTCGGCGCCGTTCAACAGCGAGCGTCCGGTCAGCGGGGTCAGCGGTGTGTCGCCGGACAGCGCGGTGACGTGCAGTCCGATCCTGCCGTCGGGCCCCGCGGTGATGCTGCCACCCGCCACCGCGCCGTCGGTGACCTCCAGCGCGAGCCGATAACCGGCCGCGCCGTCCAGACGGTCGCGCTCCCAGGTGATGGAATTCCCGGAAACCTTCGGCGGAGTCGCGATTTCGACGGGTGCATAGCCGTACTGGTCGTAATCGCGCAGCACCCGGACATTGGACAGCACCGCGCGGCGGGGGGCCATGGCCGCGGCCGCGATGGATACCGCGAATTTGATGCCGTGCAGCTCGCGATCGCGAGCGTCCTTGGCCGCCTTGGCTTCCGGCGGCCGGTCGAGCACCCATTCGGTGTTTGTCGCCGCGGGTTCGAACCAGAGTCCGGTGCCGCTGTTGCCGGCCGGAAATGCCACCACCAGCCGCGGATTCGCGCCCGAACGCAACAGCAGATGCGCGGCGCTGGCACCGTCGCGCAGGAAGTAGTTGAGGTTCAACCCATCTCGCACCGTGAAGTGGAATGCGCTCGCGCGCACCGGATTACCGCAGCCCACACACAGTGCAAGCACGAGCGAAACGGCCACCAGGCACCTGCCCAGTGGCCCGAATCGCAATCCGCTATGCGCCACGGTTTTCCGCGCTCATCATCCATGCCTGCTGTTCGATCTCGGTGATGATGGTGTGCAGCAGATCGGAGGTGGACGGATCCTCGGCGTCGACCTCGTCGTGCACCTCGCGCACCACCGCGGCCAGCTTGCGCAGTTGCTCGGTCATCGCGTGCACGGTCGCCGAGGTGTCCTGTTCGCCCGGGGCGAGCACGGGCTGGTCGGTGCCCGCGACGATCGCGGGGCGGCCGTCGGGCACCGCGTCCAGCGCCCGCATCCGCTCGGCGATGGTGTCACCGGCCGTGCGGGCGATGCCGACGATCTCGTCGAGTTGCAGGTGCAGATCCCGGAAGTTGTGACCGACCACATTCCAGTGCGCCTGTTTGGCATTGAGCTGCAATGCGATCAGATCGACCAGAATCCGCTGCAGATGCCCGGCGAGAGTGGTGGACGCGCGATAACCGACGGAGGTGTCGAGGGTGGACATACCGCTCCTTTCACCGTGAAAGTGGTTTCCGACGGCTTTCCCGGATATTTTCCGCCGAAACCCGGCGCTCAGTCAGCGGTTCCGGCAAGTGCGTGCACCGCGGGGAGCAGCGCGGCCACCGCGATGCGGGCGCTGGAGCAACTGCGGGGCAATCTCGCGGGATAACTCGATCACTTCGGGGTGCGGATCGGTTCGCCAGCGGACATCATGGGATGACCTGCGCGGAAGGGATCAGGGCTGATGGTTGGTTCGAGGTGGCGGCGGCTCACCGCCGGTGTCGTGCTCGCCCTGCTGGTCGGCGGCGCGCCCGAGGCGGCGGCCGTGCCGTTCGGCAAGAATCCGGATGGCGGCGTGCCGCCCGCCGGGTCCGACTACTGGACCTGTGCGCCGACGGCCGCGCATCCGGAGCCGGTGGTGCTGATCCACGGCACCTGGGATAACCAGAACGCCTGGGACGTACTCGCGCCTCAGCTGAAATCCGTTGGCTACTGCGTCTTTTCGCTGAACTACGGCCGCGACACGTCGAGCGTGCTCGGCGCGATCCCGGGGGTGTACGCGACCGGGGACATCCGGACATCCGCGCGGGAGGTCGGCGCCTTCGTCGACCGGGTGCGCGCCGCGACCGGTGCGGCGAAGGTCGCGCTCGTCGGCCATTCGCAGGGTGCGCTGGTCGCGCGGCAATTCGTCCGATTCGACGGTGGCCGCGACAAGGTCGGCACGCTCATCACGCTGGTGGGCACCAATCACGGCTCCACTCAGCATGGTCTGGTCAGCGCCGATCGGGTGGAGACCCCGTCGAGCCCCGAACTCGTTGCCGCGCCGTTGGTCGGCGAGGCCGCGGTGCAGCAGTTGGTCGGCAGCGAATTTCTGCGCACGCTCAACGCGGCGGGCGATACCGACCCGGGCATCGATTACACCGCGATCGCCAGCCGCCGCGACGATGCCTCCAGCCCGCCGGAGGCGACGTTCCTGGCGGCCGGGCCGGGTGCGACGGTGCACAACGTGATGGTGCAGGATCTCTGCCCCGCCGATGCCTACGACCACGCCGGACTGCCGAGGTCGCCGGCGGTCGCCTACCTCGTCAACCGGGCGCTCGACCCGGACTACCAGGGGATACCCTGCTGAACGCCGCCCGGATATCGCACGGGCGCGCCGGCCGATACGATTGACGGACAACCGGGGAGTGCATGGCGGCTCCGAGAGCGCCACAAGGAGTTTCACTGATGAGGTCGGACAGGCGATGAGCTATCCGCCGCAGGATCCCAACGATCCGCGATTCCAGAGCGGTCCGCATTATCAGCCGGGTCCGTACCAGCCGCCGCCGAATCCGCCGTACGGCTACGGTCCCGGGCAGCCACCGCCCGGATCCGGTGGCGGCAGAACCGTTTTGATCATCGTCGCGGCCGTCGTCGGCGTGCTGATCGTCGGTACGGCGGTGGCGCTCGGGGTGCTGGTCGCCACCCGGCACGACAGCACCGACGCACAAGGCACCGATACCGCGAGCGCGACAACCGAATCGTCGGCGAGACCGACCACCTCGTATTCGTTGCCGCCGCTGCCGACGACCACCGTTCCCGCGCCGCCACCGCCCACGACCCAGAGCACATTCTGGATCGCCGCCACCTACAACCCGGCGACCAACAAGATCTCCTGGGCGCGCAGCTCCGTCAGCAGCGACGACGCCACCGCGCGGGCGCTGAGCCAGTGCGGCGACTGCCAGAACCCCACCTGGGCCAGGGAGGGTTGTGTCGCAGTGGTTTTCGGCCAGAACAACGGCTGGGCCGCCGACTGGGGCCCCACCGCGGCGGAGGCCGAGAACAAGGCCATCAGCACCGCACAAAATACCTACGGCGTCTCCGGCCCGTTCAACCGCTGGTCCAAGTGCGCCAGGGAATGAGTCAGACCGCCTGCTCCGCGGGTTCGCTTCCGGCGCTGAGCGGGCGGGCCAGATCTTCCAGTGAACGTCCTTCCGCGCGAACGCCGAAGGCGAGTTCCACCAGCCCCGCCAGCAGCATGGCCAGCGCGCCGATGACGAAGGCCAGCGCGGTGCGTCCCGGATCGCCGTCCGCGGCCAGCTTGGCGAAGACCAGCGGCCCCGCGACTCCGCCCGCCACGGTGCCGATCGCGTAGAAGAACGCGATCGCCATCGCCCGCGTTTCCATCGGGAAGATCTCGCTGACCGTGAGATAGGCGGCGCTCGCTCCGCAGGACGCGAGGAAGAGCACGGCGGTCCAGCATGCGGTGAGCGTGCCCGCGGAGAGCTGCCCGCCCGCGAAAAGCCATGCGGTACCGAGCAATAGCAGCGCCGAACCGATATAGGAACCCGCGATCATCGGCTTGCGGCCGACCGTGTCGAACAGCCTGCCCAGCAGCAGCGGGCCGAGGAAATTGCCGAGGCACAGCACGGCGAAGTAGTAGCCGACCCGGTCGTCGGGCACGTGGAACGCCTTCGACAGGATCAGCGCGTAATTGAAGGTGATCGCGTTGTACAGGAACGCCTGCCCGACGAACAGCGCGAAGCCGAGTACGGTGCGGCGGGGATACGAGCGCACCACCACGGCGGCGATCTCACCGAAGCCGATGGTGTGGCGCTGATGGATCTCGATTCGCTTGTTCGAGACATCCGCCAGCTCGGCGCCGGTGTCGGCGCGCACCCGTTCCTCGATCTCGGTGACGGTGCGGTCGGCCTGTTTCTCCTTGCCGTGGATGAACATCCAGCGCGGGCTTTCCGGAATATGCCTGCGCACAACCAGAATGATCAGGCCGAAGACGGCGCCGAGTGCGAAGGTCAAGCGCCAGCCGACATTCGGCGGGAAGTACGCGGTGTTCAACGCGACGATGGACAGCAGCGCACCGGCCGCGGCCCCGAGCCAGTAGGTGCCGTTGACGACGATATCGATCCGCCCGCGGTACGCGCGCGGAATCAGTTCGTCGATCGCGGAATTGATGGCCGCATATTCGCCGCCGATGCCGAAACCGGTGAGGAAGCGGAAGATCACGAACCACCACATCGAAAACGACAGCGCGGTAAGCGCCGTCGCGGCGAGGTAGAGCGCCAGCGTCACCAGGAACAGCCGTTTGCGCCCGAATCTGTCGGTGAGCCAACCGAAGAACAGCGCACCCGATCCGGCGCCCGCCACGTAGAGCGTCGCCGCCAGTCCGGAAACCTGTGCGGCCGTGATGGTTACGCCGCTGCCCGGCTCCGACAGCCGGCTCGCCACGCTGCCGACCACCGTGACCTCCAGACCGTCCAGTATCCACACCGATCCGAGGCCGACGATCACCATCCAGTGCCACCGCGACCACGGCAGCCGGTCCAGCCGCGCGGGCACATCGGTCGAAATCGTTCGCAACGCCGTTCCGTCTCGCACCCCGGGCGACTACCCGTTCGCCGGTGACCCAATCGCCGGACCGGTGACCTGCGTCTTTACTCGAGGCGGTGGTCCGTGCGATGCTGTGCCGCATTCGGTAGGGGAGGAATTCGTCGGAGGGGGTTTTCGCATGTCCGAGCAGGTGCCCGCGCTGCGGTTGGCTCCGTTGAGCGAGCCGCCCGCGGTCGAATACCGGGTCGCGCCGCGGTATCCCGCCCGGCCCGCGGCGGTACGGCAATGCCACGGGCGGCCTCCCGGTTCGCGGCGCGAGCCCGCCGCCGCGCCCGCAACCGATGCGGACGATACCGCCGACACGTCGATGAAATCGTTCGTCGATCAGGCGCTGCGCCTGGTGCTCGAGGTACTCGACCACCGCCGCCCGGTCCGCCATCTCGCCCTGGTCGCCGACGTCTCCGTGGTGTCGGCCATCCAGACCCTGGTCCGCATGGAGTTGGTCCCCGGCCGCCAGCTCGGCATCGCGATCCTGTATCGGGCGGGCCTGCAGCTCGTCACCCCGACGGCCGCGGAGATCAGCGCCTCCTACGACCGCGGCGAACGGCATTTCGCACTCGCGGCCCGGATGGAGCGCACGCGACCCACCGGTAACTGGCGGTTGACCACGGTTCGCATCCTCTGACGGTGTAGAGGCAGTAGGGTTGCGCCAATGAGCGGCAAGATCGTGCTGATCACCGGCACGTCCTCGGGTATCGGTCTGGCCACCGCGGTCGCGGCCGCCCAGCACGGCTGGCGGGTGATCGCCACGATGCGCGATACCGGCAAGGCGGGCGCTTTGCGGGATGCCGCCGCGCGGGCCGGGGTCTCCGTCGAGGTCCAGGCCCTCGACGTGACCGATCCGGCCTCGATCGCGACCTGCCTGTCCGGACTCGACCGGCTCGACGCGCTGGTCAACAATGCGGGTGCGGGACATGTCGGCACGCTCGAGCAGGAGAGCGTCGACGATGTGCGCGCCGTCATGGAGGTGAACTTCTTCGGCGTGCTGAATGCCACCAAGGCGGCGCTGCCGCTGCTGCGGGCGAGCAAGGGCAGGCTGGTGACCGTCACCAGCGTCGGCGGTGTGGTCGGTCAGCCGTTCAACGAGGCGTACTGTGCCGCCAAGTTCGCCGTCGAGGGCTTCATGGAATCCCTTGCGCCCGTTGCCGCGACGACCGGTGTCGCGGTCAGCGTCGTCGAACCGGGTGCGGTGGCAAGCGAATTCGTCAGCAATGTCGGCGGCGTCGACGCCGCACTCGAGCAGGCGGGCCCGTACGCGTCCACCTTCGCCGCGTACGTGTCGCGCACCCGCGAGGCCTTCGCCGCGGCCCAGAGCTCCGAGGAGGTGGCGGAGCGGATCGCCGAACTGCTCGACGCCGAGCGCCCCGCCTTCCGCCTGCTCACCTCGGACGCCGCCCGTGCCTTCGCCGGTGTGAAGCTCGCGGATCTCGACGGCTCTGTCGTGCAGGCGCTCACCGCGCAGTGGGTCGCCGAATCCTGAAGTGCCGAATGAGCGGGCCGTCGACGAAGCGGTACTCGACCGTATGCGGAGGTACGCCTTAGTGCTTGGGTGCAACTGATCGCTGGCGCGTAGGGGGCTTGCGTCGAGCTTGCTGAACGGCTCTGCGTGTCGGCCGACCGGGTGGGGCCTGCTGTAGCAAGTGGAGTTTCCGAATCACCGCTTGTCCCATAAGGTCCCGTACGTCTGTTCGATCCCCTACGGCATGATCGATTCGCACACCAACTGCGCGATCGCAATCGACATCGCCAGTAAAAGATGGCCTCTGCTGAATGGCGTTCGGGCCGTTGGTGGTTCGGCAGAAAAGTCCTGGCGGTTCAAAATCTCGGCTAATGTAACGTGCTGACTGGCAACAGGCCTCGGCGATTCACCTCGGTTGTCACCTATTCGTACAGGAGTCCCTGTGTGAATGATGGGAGAAGTCTGGGACCGAGGCAGGCTTGTCGAGAGTCGCGAGGAGTTCGTTGCTCGACACGCTGATCCAGGAGTTGACTGTTACTGACCCTAGTCGGAAGGACCGCTTCTCGCAGCCGGGCGCCAGCGATATCGGCCCGGCCATCGCCCAGCGTCGTGCCGCAGACGGGGTTGGTGGTGCATGACAAGAGCTGTGACCGGCGGTGCGGGTTGGTCAGCGACCTCGCCAACGGTCATGAGGGAAGGAGCGGGATCGCTGCTGTCTCGGTTGTGGACCGATCACCCGAAGTCTCCGGCCTCGAACCTGCTGAAAGAAAGGCAACATGTAGTGGATCTTCGTGACGTCCCGTGTGCGCCCGGACGTTTGCCGGTTCTCGGACACGGTTGGAAGATGTGGCGTGGTCCGGTCCAGTTCATGGTGGATCTGGCCGGCGTCGGGAAAATAGTACGTGTCGATATCGCCAATCTTGTTGTCTACGTCATTACCGATATCGAACTACTCCACAGCGTGTTGGTGGAGAACTCCGATGCCTATGAGCGAGGGCTCCTCTTCAAACGCATTCGTCTCATATTCGGAGAATCGCTGATCGTCACGGATGGCGAGCAACACAGGTATCTTCGTCGTCTGCTCCAACCAGCGTTCCATCGGACACAGTTGGAAAGCTACGTGCACACCATGAAGCGTAATGCGGATGCGTTGGCGAGTTCGTGGCGGCCGGGCCAGATTGTCGAGGTCCGTTCCGCAGTATTCGGGGTGGTGATCGCCAATCTGCTCGAGTCGATGTTCTCCCACGAACCGGATGCCGAGGAGGTGCGACTCATCTCGGGTCTGATCACGGACATAGGCGCAGGTGCCATAGTGGGCAGTCTGCTGCCGAAGAAGCTGGAGAGCCTGCCATTGCCGGTGAACCGCAAATTCACCTCGGCTGGAATGCAACTGCGAGACTACTGCCGAGAACTGATCGCCGCCCGCCGGGCCAGCGGTGACCGCCGCAACGACCTGATCGATATCCTGCTGGATTCGGCAGATGAGGAACATCGTAGTGACGAGTTCCTGGTAGAGCAGGCCATGACTATCCTCTTCGGCGGGATCGACGCCTCGACCGCCACGCTGACCTGGGCTCTGTACGAGTTGTCGCGGCATCCGGAGGTGGCCGCCAAACTCACGAAAGAGATCTCCGCCGCGGGAGATATCAGCCCCCGAAATCTCGACGAACTCGATTACCTGAACCGGTTCCTGAACGAGGTCACGCGGATGCATGCGGCACTGCTGCAGACGAGACGTAGCATCACCACGGTCGAACTCGACGGATTCACATTTCCGGCGGGGACCAATATCGGCTACAGCATTACAGCTATTCACCGCAACCCGAACATTTTCCCCGAGCCGAACACCTTCGACCCTGATCGGTGGCCGGCCTCGGGCTCTGGGGCGAAATGCAGGAGCTTGGTTCCGTTCAGCAAGGGTAATCAGATGTGTCTCGGTAACAATTATGCCTGGATTGCCCTGCAGACAACTCTCTACAGCCTGCTGTCGAAGTGGGAATTCCGGCCGGTGGCCACCAAGAAAATCCGGCGCGCCATGGGTCCGATCCCGGTGATGGAAAAGCTTCCGCTCGAGGTTCAACCGATCTCGGTGTAGTCGCGCCGATTATTCGCCTACGGACGAATAATCGGCGCCGCTCAGGTTGTGCCCGATCTGGCGAGCGTCGTTCTGCGATATCCGGACAACCGGCGAACGAGAATCGGTAGGACGGCTGTGGTGATGAAGAGGGCGGCAGTGACGAGGACGAAATAGAGCAGAGATCCGTTGCGGCCGAAGCGAGGGATGAAGGCGACTTCCTGGCCGGTTGCGGCGACGGCGTTGAGGAACGGTGCGTATGCCTGCAGGGTGTACCCGTGGGGCAGCAGATTGATGGAGTTCTCGGCCACATAGACCCAGAACAGCAGGACCGCGACGGCGGCGGACGGAGTCCGGATCAATGACCCGACCGCGACACCCACCCCGCATGCGACGAACGCGTAGCTCGGAACGGTCCAGAGAAACCGGATACCGGCGGAGTCGGTGATGTCCACGGCCCCATAGATTCGGGGGAACTGGTGTGGCAGCGTAACCATGACGACGGTGAGCAGAACGGCTGTCGAGATTGCCGCGATGGTGCCGTAATAGATCCACCGGGCCAACGCGACCGTCCAGGACCGGGGGAACAGGAAGGCATTGAGATCGCTTGTCTGACCACGCCATTGGGTGGCATGGGCGTAGGCGGTGGCGACCATCATGACCGACACGGACAAGGTGATCACCCAGTACACGGAATTGGTGGTGGCGACCGCGGCTACGAACTTCTGTCCGGGAAGGTTGGCGAGTCGTTCTGCGACGGCGGCGATTACGAAGGTGATGACCAGCGGCAGCGCGAAGGTGAGGGGAACGGCGACGGTCCACAGGAAGCTGCGTCCGGCGGTGCGGGTCCATTCGGCGGCGACGCCGCGGCGGATCAGAGTGACCAGGCCGGGGCCGTTCATGGGGCCACGCCGAACGCGAGATCGGTAGGCAGGCCGGCGATTCGCAGGTAGGCGTCTTCGAGGCTGGTCTCGCCGGGACCCAGGGTGTTCATGAGGTGTGCGAATGGCTGGTCGGTCAGAATACGCCCGTTTCCGAGGATGACGATGTGGTCGGCGTTGCGTTCGACCTCATCGAGCAGGTGGGTGGCAACCAGGACACAGGTCCCGGTATCGGCGAGGTGGCGCAGCAATTCGCGGATCCAGCGGATGCCCGCGATGTCGAGGCCGTTGAGAGGTTCGTCGAGCAGCAGGGTTCGAGGTTCGCAGAGCAGTGCGGCGGCGATGCCGACACGTTGGAGCATGCCGAGCGAATAGTGCCCCAGCCGACGATCGGCGACCCGGACGAGGTCGACGATCTCGAGGACCTCGCCGACCCGGCCGGTGGGTAGTCCACGGGCACGGGCGATCCAGCGCAGGTGCCGACGTGCGGTATGACGTGGGTCGAAGGCTCGGTAGTTCAGGTGCATTCCGAGAGTGGCCGGTGTGGTGTGATGGGCTCGGACGGGGGTGTTGTCGACCCGGACCGTGCCGGTGGCAGGCGCGATGATGCCGCAGATACACCGCAGCAGCGTGGTTTTGCCGGTGCCGTTGAGACCGATCAGGTAGGTGAGTGTCGCGTCTGCCACCGTCAGTTCGGGAACTTCGAGGACGGTCACGCCTGGGTAAGCCAGGGTGAGGTCACGGATTTCGATCACTGTGCTCGCAGCCGGTCAGAAATCGCAGGCCATCGACAGTCCCACGGCCTTGATGCCCTCGCACACGGAACTGTTGGACAACTTCCAGACACCGTCGATGCGTTTCCAGACCACGCGCGCAACCAAATCCGGTCGCCCCGCTGACTTGCTGCGCAGCATGGCGGTGTGCACGTTGCCGTCATGGGTTTCGGGACCGCTGATCTGATTCGACCCGATCGGGGGCCGGAACAGGCCGGAGTTGTAGAGGGTCTGTGCAACCACGACCGCCCGCATACCGCCTTCCATATTGGCGGCCTTGGCCTCGTCGGAGGCGGGTGTTTCGATCAGGAACACGACCTGGTCGTGCAGATCGTCCAGGGTGGGAACATCTTTGGTGATGAGGAATTCGCCGGGAGCGGCGGAGGCGACAGGGGGATTGACAACCGAGGCACCGGTCGTGACCATGGTGACAGCTGTGATCGACGACACGACACCAGCGACAATGTTCAAGGACTTCATCTTTTCATCCTTTGATCGACTGGGACAGCGCCTGATGCACGCACGAAATGTGCAGATGGCAACCAAAAATTAGCGTGTTTGGGCGTCTTCGAGGGTGATTTGCAAATTTTCCTGCCCGGCCTTGTTCATACCGGGCACTCAGGGTTTGCGGCCGATGCCACCGAGCATGACCATTCGAGTCTCCGGCAAGCCGGGGCGAAGCCACTGCTGCACCGGCACCACACCAGGTTCGAGCAATTCGAAGCCGGCGAAGAATGACTCCGTTTGTGCCGTGGACCGGAAGGAGACCTGGGCTGAGGTGTCGTGGGTGCTGGCAATCACCTGGAGTACCTCTGGGGTGGAATCAAGGGAGCCATGGGTGATCGCCAGGTAACTGCCCGATGCCATCTGATCGCGGAAGGCGGCGATGATCTCAGCGGGGTGTTCGTCGTCCATCACGTAATGCAGCACGCTGATGAGCGTGATAGCCACCGGCTCGTCGAGGTCGATCAGGTCGTGTTTCTTCAGCTGATCGAGGATGTCGCCGGGGCGGCGAACGTCGCCCAGTAGTGCTGCGATGCCCTGTGGTTTGGCCAGCAGCGCGTCACAATGGGCGTGCACGACCGGGTCGTAATCGACATAGACCACCCGCGCCGACGGCTCGATCTTCCGAGCCACCTCGTGCACGTTGGGCGAACTCGGGATACCCGAGCCGAGATCGAGGAACTGTCGGATACCGGCCTCCGCTGCCATCTCGACCGCTTTGAGCCCGAAAGATCGGGTGAACCAGGCCAAGGTCCGGAGTTCGGGTGCGCGACAGAGCATTTGATCGCCCAGATCCCGATCTATCTCACGATTGTCCTTTCCGCCCAACAGGTAGTCATATACCCGGGCAGAGTTGAAATCACCGAAGCTGAACGGTTGTGGCATTCGGTCGTTCTCCGACACTGGCCCCTCAGTTCCTTCGACCACAGGTCAACGGTAGCCGACCGCTACCTCGGGCGGGTGCTCCTCCGGAGATCTGTCTCCGGCGATTTCGCGGAGTACGCGTTGCCGAACGAGGCTCAGCTCCGCCCGCCAGAACCGAGCCATCGACGAATCATGCTCCGACACAACATGATCCAACACTCAACGATAGATCTACCAGCATCAACTCCCAACCGCCGTCCCCAGTCGTGCTCAGATGTGTGCACGGCACCGTCGAGGAGCTCGTCGTCACCGACGTACATGCCACTGTCGAGCCCGGTCGACGATCTTCCAGAGCCGATGGCCGTTTCACAAATCTGTTTCAGCCAAGGCGACCGCGTGTGCTACCGCGGACCGCGCCTGGTCGACGGTCATAGTGCGGCCCAGACCGCATGGGGCCGCGACGTCCAACCGGCCGCCGTAGGCCGATTCCGCCGCCGCCAGACCCTGTCGTGCTTGCGCGAGCGGCTGCGCCGGATGCGCAAGCCCGGCGATAACACGGGTATCGGCAGGCAATTCGAGGCGTGCCAGGGGCGCGTAATAACGCGGCCGAACCGGCGCCTGTTTGCCGTTGCCGATGGGCAGGTGGACGAAATCGAGATGTCGCCCCGCGGGCCAGTATCGCGCTATCGCGTTGGCCAGCGCGACGACCGGGGCCGCCGATCTCGGTGCCACGACCGGTTTGTCCTCGATGCTCCCGTAGCACAGGTGTACTCCGAAACGGGAATCATGGGGCGCCCGTGCGACGAGGCGTGCGATCGCCCGACCCGCCACGATGGCCGGCCCCTGCCGCAGGACCCCGGGCGCCCCTCCACAGAGGAGCGTCTCCGCTGCCAGTTCGAGTTGGAATACGACATTGTCCCGCAACGCCTCATGGATACGGACGATCTCCCTGACAGTGGCGTCGAAAATCGGGCGGTAGTAGGGGAAGCTTCGGTCACCACGGCCGACCGAGCCGCGACGCAACATGAGCATCCGTGCCTCGAAGGCGATGAAACCGATGACAAAGGGCGTCGGTATGCCTACCTGCAAGCGAAGTCCGGGATCGGCTCGGCGCATGTCGGCCAACGCGTCCCAGGCACGCCCGGCCTCCTCCGCATAGCCGAGCGCGGCGTCGATATCGGCTTCGGCCAGCGATCGGCCCGGCAGTAGCCGAAAGGTGTCGCGGGAACGCAGCGTCGACCAATCACCGCGGCGCACGGGCGCCAGCTCCGGGAACTTGCCTAGCCGGTCGATGATGGGTCTGATGTACCACTTGGCGCGATATGGATCCGCTTCACCGCCCGGAACCATGCCGTCCAGGAATTCACCGGCCGTGTCGACGGCGAATGCCATTGCCTTCTCTGGACTGTCCAACTCCGCGGGCAAGCTGCCCACGAAGTGAATCCTGCGCTTGGGCTGCACAGCGTCAGTGTCGCATATCGGCCGTCCCGAAACCGGGGCGTTTCTCGCTATTCCGGCGGCACCGGACCGATGCGGCAGCACGCCGGGCCATCACCACGGATTCTCGCTAAGGCATTACGGCGCATCCGGAGCCGGTGGGGAAGCCCGTTCCGGCCAGCAGGTCGACGGAGGCTATCGAGCCCTGGCTCTGATAGGCGACGATGTGATGCCATTCGGCCGCCGTCGGTGTCCACTGGACGCTGACACTGGTCGCGCCCGCCGGATCGACGAAATCGCTTGGCGCGAAAGTGGATCTGCCGGTGGTGTCGTAGAAGAAGACCGGGAAGGCGCCCGTGCTGAGGTCGGCGGTGAGCGTGTAGGTGCAGCCGGTTCCGTACTGGCTCGCCGGACCCCAACTCGCGCCCGGTTCGGCGCGCAGGTCGATGACGGCCGCACCGGCATCGGGCGCCGCCGCGATGGTCAGTGCCACCGCGGCAAGCGATGCGGCGGCCGGTCCGACGACCGCGCGCCGAATCACCTTCCGGCCGCGGGTATTCGAGAATGCAGAGGTTTCCGACATCGGATGAATTCCCTTCTCTACCGGATGTCACGGTCCTCCGCTGACGGCCCCGGCGGCAGGGTCGAAGGTCACTCGGTCTGTTCATCGAGTCGGCCGGAGCCGAGGGCGGTGCGGTCCGACTCTACCGCCGAACCTGTTCCCCGTTCCTCGAATAAAAATTCCCCAGTTGCCAACGGAATTCAGTCCAGCACAGCCCGATTCCGGTACTGATCGACAAGGTGCTGGTAGGAGGCCGGAGCCTCGGCTCTGCTCTCGATGTCGCGCAGGCCGACGGTGACCGTGCGGGCCGCGGCGGTCGAATAGTTGTGCTCGTCGATGCCGAGGTCCGCCACGATCGCGGGCAACAGCTCGTCCAGCTCGTCATCGGTCGCGTAGACGGTGAGGGTGCATTCGACCGGCACGGTTGCCGGGTCGTATGCGTCGCCGCGCACCCGCTCGGCGAAGTCGGCGATCTCGAAGACCTGACCGAATTCGGTATAGCACGGGATGCGGTTCACGCCGCGGATCCGGTGTGCGCTCTCCTCCAGCATCAGCGCGATCGGATGGATCTCCTCGCTGTCCAGGGATCCCGGGCCGGTCGGGTCGGGTAGACCCAATCCGACCGCGACCTGCCAAATGCGCCGCTCGTCGTCCATTTTCACCTCTCTGTCAGCGCCGCGACGTGACGTTCACGGTGCGGCAATGCTTCAGTTTCTTGCCCGAGGGCACCGCGGCCTGCGCCTTGTTCTTGGCGTCGTTCACCGCCGCGTCCTTAGTCTTTCCGGTGCCGTTGAACTGGAACGGTCCGGTGGCGTCGGTCCGGTTCAGATTCTCGAAGTAGCAGGACACCGTCGCATAGAAGGTCGCGGTGAACTGGAACTGCGGCTGCACCGCATCCACGGCTCGGACGGCGACGGTCGGTGGCTGCGCCGCAGCGATACCAGCTCCGGCACCCGCGGTGCCCGCGGCGGCTACCAGCACCGCGGCGATGAATCGGTGGCCGGACATGACGGTCTGCATTGGTGATCCCTCCCATTGAAGCTCTCTCACCATGCTTCGACGCCACTGCGGCGCAATGGGTTCCATTCGATTCGGGTGATCGGCCTCACAGGGCGGTGTGGGAACCGTTGCCGATCAATGAAACTGGCTCGCCGTGATCCGAAGATGTTGCGGCACAGCGCATTCAGGATACGAAGGTCGCCGAGGTGACGGTGACGTCGGCGAAGCTGACATACCATCCGTTCCAGGTGTCGGCGACGTTCACCTGGATACCGTGCCCGGCCGCGCGACCGCCGGTGATTAGCCACAGCCCGTTGCCGTATCCGGTCGCCGTGCTGACACTGCCATCCGACCAGGCGAACTCGGCCGTACTCTGCGCACCGGGCGTATTCCACGGGATGATGGCCGTGAACTGTGCGGAGTCGATTCCCGGTAGCAGCGGGCCGCCGCAGTCGCGCAGCGTGGCCGAGCGCCGGATGTTCTGCCCCGCGCTTCCGCTGCCCGCGACCAGCACACCGGTCATCAAGCCGCCCTGCCGACAGCCCCCACCGCCGCCCGGCGGAAGTGCCTGCGCCTGCGGCACACTCAGCACCGGCGCCGCGCAAAGAGCCGCCGCCAGCAACGCAATTCGACAACCAGACACGCCACCTCCCTGTCCGGGGACAGCAACCGAAACGGCCTCGCCGAGCAGTCTAGCGCCGTGGCCGGTTCGAATCGCGATCTCGCCCGGCGGTTCAGCTCTTGATGAATTCGATCAGGTCGGCGGTCAGCTCCGCCATATGAGTGAGGTACAGGCCGTGCGGCGCGTTGTCGTACACCTTCAGGCGGCTGTCGGGGATCAGGTCGGCGGTGGGTTCGCCGCACAGCTCCAGCGGGTTGAATTCGTCCGCACCGCCGTGGATCACGAGTGCGGGGACATCGATGCGGCGCAGGTCCGCCCGGTGGTCGGTCTCGGACACCGCGTGGCTGAGGTCGAGCATGGCCTTGACGGATGTCGCATTGCTGTCGGCCTTGGACCATTCCACCAGTGCCGGAGAGATCGATGATGCCGAACCCGCGACCGTGAACAGCGCGTCGGCCACCTGATGAGTCCAGGCCGGGAAGTCGGTGCGCCACTGCGCCCGCATCTCGTCCCACGCGGCCATCGCGATGCCCGCCGGATTGTCCGGCGTCTGCAGCATGAGCGGCAGCGCCGAGGAGACGAGCACGATCCTGGCGACCCGGGCGGACCCGTGTCGCACGAGATAGCGCACGATCTCCGCGGTTCCGGTCGAATGCCCGACGAGGGTGACCTCGCGCAGGTCGAGCCTTTCGATCACGGTCGCGAGATCGTCTGCGAGGGTGTCGAATTCGTATCCGTCCCAGGGTTGGGCGGAGCGCCCGTGGCCACGGCGGTCGTAGGTGACGCAGCGCAGCCCCTGCTCGGCCAGCGCCATCGCCTGGTACTGCCACATCGCCGAACTCAGCGCCCAAGTGTGGGTGAACACTACCGGCGCGCCGACGCCCCAATCGCGGTAGAAAAGTTCGACGTTGTCGTTGACGGTGATGTAAGGCATGGTATTTCGGCTTCCTGCTGGCTCTCTGTCTTGCCGCTCAACCTATTACCTTGCGAGTATCGGAATCCATTACCTCCGTGGTAATTTCGCTCGGCCGCTGCCGATACGCGATGGCAGCGGCGGTCTGAGAAGGCCGGGACGGTCAGGCTCACGCCGCGGACGGGACATCTCCCCCGCAGCTGTCCTGGAGCGGGGCGCCGGATGGCACCAAGAGCTACGCCGTCACCGTCTACGACCCCGACGCACCCACCGGGTCCGGGTTCTGGCACTGGGCGGTGGCCGATATCCCCGCCACCGTCACTGAACTGCCCGAGGGCGCGGGCGATGAGTTGGGCTCCGGCCTGCCCGACGGCGCTTACCAACTGCCCAACGACGCCCGCATGGCTCGCTTCGCCGGCGTCGCGCCGCCCGCCGGGCACGGGCCGCACCGCTATTTCGTCGTGGTGCACGCGCTCGACGTCGAATCCATCGGCGTCCCGGCCGACGCGACGCCGGCCCTGCTCGGCTTCACCGTGTCCGCGCACATCCTGGGTCGCGCGGTACTGATCGCGACCGCGGAAACGCCGGGCGAAAACGTTGAGCGAATAGAGGTTTCGCGGTTCGTGCCCGCCTCCGCCGACGCGATCTTCGCGGTGCTCGCCGATCCGAAGGGGCATGTGGAGATCGACGCGTCGGGCATGCTGATGGATGCCGAAGGCGATCCGGTCGAGCGCGCGGGCGACCGGTTCGTGGTCCACATGGACCGGGAAGCCCTCGGGGATTTTCCGCTCGGCAAGTACGACGTCGAGGTCGTGATCACCGAATTCGTTCCGGGCCGGGAGATCGCCTGGACCGTCGAAGGGCAGATGCGGCCGTTCGTCCGGGACATCTACGGTTACCGGCTGGAACCCGCCGCGGGCGGCACCCTCGTGACCTCCTATTACGACTGGTCGCAGCTCGAGGAGTCGTGGAAGCAGCGGCTCACCTTCCCGATCGTCCCCGAGTCCGCGCTCGAGTCGACCCTGGGGATCCTGGAGCGCACCGTTCGCAGGCGGGCCGCCGATAAGTCGAAATAGGTTGCCGCCGAATCGGATTCGAATTCCGCGTCAGGTGACGACGGTCGGCGTCCGGAAACGCTCCTGCCGATGTTCGGATGCCAGCACCACCTCGGACAGCTGTCGCGCGGCGGCCAGGACATCGGCGTGGGAGACGTAGAGGGCGTTCACGCCGAAGCGCAGCATATCGGGGGCGCGCATATCGACGATGACGTCGCGGGCCGCGAGCGCCCGCGCCAGCGCGTTGGCATCGGGGTGGCGCAGGGTGATCTGGCTGCCGCGGCGGTGCGGATCGCGCGGGGTCACCGTCGTGAAGCCGAGCTCGGCCAGGACGGTGTCGGCGCAGTCGAGGAAAAAACTTGTCAGCGAAAGGCTTTTGGCGCGGACCTCGGCCATGTCGACGCCGTCGAAGGCGGTGAGGGCCGCCTCCAGGGCGAGCAGCGACAGGATCGGCGGAGTGCCGATGCGGGCCCGTTGGACGCCATCGGCCGGGCGGTAATCGCCGCTGAGGCCGAACGGTTCGGCATGCCCGTTCCATCCGGTGAGCGCGTGATCGAAGTCGGCCTGATGCCGTCGAGCGACATACAGGAAGGCGGGGGCGCCCGGCCCGCCGGAGAGGAATTTGTAGCCGCAGCCGACGGCCAGGTCGACGCCGAGCTCGTCGACGCGGATGGGCAGGGCGCCCGCCGCATGGCAAAGGTCCCAGACCGCGAGCGCACCGGCCCGGTGCGCGGCGTCGGTGATCGCGGCCATGTCGTACAGCTCGCCGGTGCGGTAGTCGACGGGGGAGTAGCTTGTCGCGGCGACCCGGTCACCCGCCTCGGCGAGCACCGCCGCGACATCGGCGGGCGGCACCCGGCGGACCTGTAGGCCGAGCAGGCGGCCGACGGCGTCGGCGATGTACTGATCGGTGGGGAAATGCCCTGGATCGGTAAGCAGTAGTGGACGATTCGGCCGCAGCCGGGCCGCGGCCGTGAGCGCGTTGAAAAGCTGCACGCTGGTGGAATCGCCGACCACCGTCTGTCCGGGCGCCGCGCCGATGAGCCCGCCGACGGCGTCGCCGACCCGGATCGGCGCTGCCCACCAAGCGTTTTCGTTCCAGGAGCGAATCAGGCCGGTGCCCCACTGCCGATGCACGACGTCCTCGACGACGGGCGGCACGGCGGCGGGCAGTGCGCCGAGTGAGTTACCGTCAAGGTAGACAACACCTTTGGGAAGCAGGAAGCGCTCCCGCAGCGGTGCGAGCGGGTCGGCGGCGTCCAATGCGGCAGCGTGGGCCGCCAAGGTGTCGTTCATTGCTTTTGGCACCGGTGCTCCGTTCGCTTTCTCGATGTGGGAAGCCTATTTCATCGAGCCGGGCGAAGTGATTGCTCGCCAGCTGCTCTCCCGCGCGGGATCAGTTTGTGGCCGCAGTCGAAAATGCCGAGGATTTCGCACGGACCGCCCTCGGCCCCGATGGCGTGCGCCGGCTGAGGTTCGCCCCGGACGCTCCCGCCGCTCGGTCGTCGTCATCGATGGCGGCGCACCGCGCAACGCACCCGCCGAATTGTTGGCCCGGGTGTGGGGCGCCGGAAACGCCGCCGACCCGATGGCGCAGGTCGGCGCCGCAGCCGGTGCGCATATGAACGCCGATCTTGTTGGCGCAGATACCGATGCGGCCTTGCGGCGGGGTACTGCGCTCGTCTGAACCGGCCTGCTCGGGAAAGCGACTGTGCTGCCGCGACGTTGGGGGCGACCGCATCCGCCCGATTCCCGAACTTGCCCACTGGTCGGTCTCTATGGATCTAGCGTTGTTGTATGGGGGAATTTTTGTGGGTGAGGAGATTTCAATGATCGACATCTTCACGTTTCGCGGTACCAACGAGACGCGCAGCCCGGACGGCACACCGACGGGCATGCTCGCCGCCATAACCGGCCTGCTGGATTCGGCGGATTTCCGTAGTTTCGAACCGAATTGGACCGCATCGATCGGACCCGACCCGAATTTGTGGGGCCCGTCGCTGGACACCTCGGTGCAGGAGGGCACCGCCGCCGGTGTGCAGGCAATCCAGGATTCACCGAATGTCTGTGGGCTGCTGAGCTATTCGCTGGGCGGCATCTGCGTCAGCCGGATCCTGGAGGGTGTGCGGTCCGGGCAGTACACCAATACCGACGGCAGTCCGCTGGAGATAGCGTTCGCCGTCAACCTCGCGAATCCGCTTCGGGCCGAGGGCGATTCGGTCAACAACCTATGCCCGCCGTCGACCTTCGGACTGCACGGGCAGCACGGGCCGTGGCCGGACCAGGTGCAGACGCGCGAATACGCCAATCCGGCCGACATCATCACCGCGTCCCCGGCGGACTCGCCGCTGCGGATCATCGATGTCGGCATCTCGCCGTTCTCCTTCGTGGAGGGCGCGCGTTTCGGCAATGTGAGCTATCTGATCTTCGAAGAGCTGCTGCGGTGGCTGATGCAGGACCCGGTAACGAATTTCGATCGCTACGTCGATGCGACGCGCGGCGTGATCGGCCTGCTGACGCCGTGGCCGGACGGCCCGCACGTCGGCTATTCGGGTCAGAACATGCCGGGCACGAACGTCCTGTGGACAACGCATGCGGCGAACTACATCAACGACACCTTCGCCCACTGAGCGCGATTACACCATCGCGGCGTAATCGCCGACGAGGCTGTGGAATCGGTAGCGCCCCGGCAAAACCTGTTCCAGCATATGCACATCGACGAGGGCTTCCAGGATCCGCTCGGCGGAATCCACATCGATATCGGCCAGTGCGGCGGTGGCGTCGATATCGAAGCTGCGCCCCTGCCGCAACCCGAGCAGCCGGAATACGCGTTGCTGATCGGTCGGCAGATCTTGGAAGCTGGCGGTGAGCGCCGCGGATACGCTGCGGGATCCCGCGGATAGGTGCTCGAGCCGATTCCGCGGCTGGCGTAGTCGTTTGGCCAATCGGTCGATGGGCCAGACCGGCCGGGCCCGGAGCCGCCCGGCGGCGATGCGGATGGCCAGCGGCAGATAACCGCACAGCCGGACGGTCTCTGCCACCGCGTCGGGCTGGGTGAGCACCCGGTCGTCGCTGACGATGCTGGTGAACAGCGTCGTCGCGTCCTCGCGCGAAAGTACATCCAGCGAAAGGGTTCTGGAGACTTCCAGGTCGATGAGCCGGCGGCGGCTGGTGATCAGGACCAGGCAGTCGGGCGTCCCGGGCAGCAGCGGCCGAACCTGATCCGCGTCGGCCACATTGTCCAGGACGAGCAGCACCGAAAGTGAGGCGATTCGCGTGCGCCACAGGGCGGCTCGGGCATCGAGGTCCGCGGGCATCGTCTCGTCCGGCACGCCCACCGCACGGAGGAGCTGTGCCAGCGCGGCCATCGGGTCGACCGGTTCGCGGTCGGTGGCGTACCCGTGCAGGTCGATGTAGAGCTGGGCGTCCGGATAGCGGCCGCTGAGTAGATGGGCCGCGTGTATCGCCAGCGCCGTCTTGCCGACACCGGCCATGCCATCGATGGCCTCGATCAATACGGTGCGGTGGGCGGCCGCCCGCGGCGGTACGTCGGCCAGCAGGCTGTCCAATTCCATACTGCGGCCGGTGAAGTCGGCGATATCGCCGGGTAACTGGTTGCGGCTCGGCTCGCCGGCATCGGCCGCGGTGCCCGCCGGTTCGGGCACGGCGACCTCCGGCACCGGCGTGATCGTGTGCGGCCGACGCAATTCGAGGTCGCGGCCGATGAAATCGGTGATGCCGCCGGTTGATTCGCCGAACGCCGGTTCGATCTCGTCGCGCAGGATCCGCCGGTGCAGTTCGCGCAGTTCCCGGCCCGGCTCGATGCCGACCTCGTTGGCGAGGCGGCGCTGCGCGTCCTGGAAGACCATCAACGCCTCGGCCTGGCGGCCACAGTGGTAGAGGCCGAGCATCAGCAGCGCCCGAAACCGTTCCTGCAGTGGATAGGACACGACGAGTGGGACGAGTTCGGCGACCGCCTCGGCATGCCTGCCGCGGGCGAGTTTGATCCCGGCCCGGAGTTCGAGCGAGGTCAGATATCGCTCCTGTAGTCGTCGGCGCTCGGCCTCGATTGTGGGACCGGCCAGTCCGCTGAACGGTTCGCCGCGCCAGAGCTCCAGCGCGGCATTGGTGTGCGCGGCCGCCGCCGCGAGGTCGCCTTCGCGCCAGTATTGTTCGGCGGTTCCGATACGCCGGTCGAAGGCAACGTAATCCGCAAGTGAAGGGTTGCCGTGTAACACATATCCGGTATCGGCCCACACCAGCGCGGATTCCGACATATTGCGCGCCGGGCGCGGTGCGAGCGCCCGGCGTAATCGGCTGACGTAGGTCTGCACGCCATTGCGCGCATCGCCGGGTGGGTGTTCTCCCCAAACCCCGTCGATGATCGCATTCATTGTTACCGGTCGG
Source organism: Nocardia sp. JCM 34519.1 (assembly GCF_020361265.1). Lineage (NCBI taxonomy): Bacteria > Bacillati > Actinomycetota > Actinomycetes > Mycobacteriales > Nocardiaceae > Nocardia > Nocardia sp. JCM 34519.1. The sequence continues at coordinate 109,339 of NZ_JAIRBR010000008.1, read as the reverse complement.
TTCATTTCCAAGAGCAGTGCAACCAGAACGGCCTGTTGTTTCGCCGTGCCCAACTCGATCTCACGGTCATCCCGCCACGCCGTGAACGAACCGAGCACGTCGTATCTGATCTGCGGTTGAGCCATGGACAAACCCCTCCTGAGCCATGTGCTGCCACCAACGAGGATAGGCCGCTGACGCCTAGTTGAAGCCTAGAACGACCGATAACACTGTCCGACCAGTCGTTTATGTGGGAGTACAGCGACAATTACGCGGACTGGGACATCCTGATCGGGTGTGCTGCAACGGGATTCGGGGCCTCGATTTCCTGGCCAATCGAAAAAGCCTGTGGTTCACAATAGTTCACCCGGCCGTGGTCGAGCGTTCAACTGTGGGCCTGGCCGTGGTGTGCACCAGTCGGGTCGCCAATGTCGGCGCACCGGGCCACAAAGTCCGTGGCGGTGCGTCGCGAAGCGCGTGTCGGGGCCGGCGTCGTCGAGTGTGCGGAGATCGGGCTTCGGATGAACGCCGAGGTCCACCCAGCCGCTGAGCGGCGGACCGTAGCCGAGGCGCTTGCCGCGGAAGACCTATTCGATCGACACAGGATCGTATCGCCCGATAAACGGTGATAAGCGAGGAAGTTTGCCATGCAATCCGGTAACAAATCGCGCCTGCGCAGTCTCACTTCGATTCAGCATGAGCTGTGGCTGGCACACGAGCTGTCGGATGTTCCCAACAACTGTCTTATCTACATCGACATTCACGCCGAACTGGAACAGCGACTTTTCGTCACCGCGCTGCGGCGGGCATTCGCCGAGTCCGAGGCACTCGGTGTGAACTTCGTCCGCTGCGCCGACGGCCCGATGCAGATCGAGCGCGATACCAGCGATTGGTCGCCGGTGTTGCTGGACCTCACCCGGGCGCCGGATCCGGTATCCGCGGCATTCGAATATATGTCCGGAGAACGGGAATTGGGCTTCGATCTGGAGCGCGATCCGCTGCTACGGGTCGCACTGCTGGAACTCGGTGACAATCATTACTTCCTGGCGATGTGTTTTCACCACATCATCATGGACGGTGTCGGCGTCGCGGCCTGGGCCCAACGCGTTCTGGACGTGTACGGCGCGCTGACGACCGGAATTCCCGTCGGGCCATCGGAATTCGTGCGTATCGACGATATCGTCGACAGCGACCTTTCATATCGCCGCGAACGGCGGGCCGTCGACCGGGAATACTGGCGCGGCCGGATACCGGCGGTAATCGAACCGCTCAGACTTCCCGGTAGCGCGAACGGCGGCGCGCGGCCGGGCCGAATCGGTTGCACACGAGACCTTTCGCGGGCAGAACTCGACGAATTGTCCGAATCGGCGCGATCCGCCGGTGTCAAGCTGCCGTATCTGTTGATGTCCGTCGCGGCGGCGGCGGTGCGTCGCTATGCGTCGCGAGACGAATTCTGCGTACAGATACCGGTATCGAATCGAGGCGGTATCGTCGGTAATACGCCGTGCCAACTTTCGGATACCGTTCCGCTGCTGATCAATTCGGGCCGGGACCTCTCGCTCGGCGCGTTGGCGGGCCGGATCGGTGCGAGCATCGCGAGCGACCGGGACCACTTCCGGTACGGGATGTCGGATATCCGGCGGGATATGGGAATACCCGGTCTCGATGGGAACTCCCTCGGTCCGGTCATCAACGTCATGTCCTTCTTCGGCGCGCTGCGAATGCCGGGCGGGACGGCCGATCTCCAGGTCTACTCGGCGGGTAATCGCGGCGACCTATCGATACTGTTCTACTACGAAAAGCAATCGGCCCGCGGTGGCCAGCTGCGGATCGAGGGCGATTCCGAGCTGTATTCCGAGGACGATCTGCGCGGCTATCTCGGATCGATATCCCGTTATCTGCGGCAGGCGATTTCCGATCCGGGGGCGCCGATAGGAACGGTGGACATCTTCGGCGCCGATCGGCGTCTGGTGGTGCAGACCTGGAACGACACGGCGGTGCCGACCGATCCGGACGCGACATTGGTCGGGCTGTTCGAGGATCGGGTGCGCCGGACGCCGGATGCGGTGGCGGTGGTGTCCGGTGCGGTTGAGCTGTCGTACCGGCGGCTGGACAGCTGGGCGGACAGTGTCGCGCGGACCTTGTCCGCATCGGGGGTGCGTCCGGATTGCGTTGTGGCGGTGGCATTGCCGAGGTCGGTGGAGCTGATTGTCGCCATACTCGCGGTGCTGAAGGCCGGCGGCGCGTACCTGCCGATCGATCCGTCCTACCCTACGGACCGGTTGGTATTCATTCTCGACGATGCCGCACCCGTCGCGATCCTGACCGATGCCGCCACCTCGAAAACCCTGCCGGATACCCGGATTCCGCACCTGCTCGTCGAGGAGTCCGGCACGGAGCGGGCGGGGGCGCCGATCGATCCGCTGCCGGGCAACCTCGCCTATCTGATCTACACCTCCGGCTCCACCGGCACGCCGAAAGGCGTCGCCGTCACCCACCGCAATGTGGTGTCACTTTTCCAGAGCACCGCCGGGTGGTGCGAATTCGGCGCCGATGACGTGTGGGCCTGGTGCCATTCCCAGGCATTCGACTTTTCGGTGTGGGAGATCTGGGGTGCGCTGCTGCACGGTGGCCGGGTCGTCGTCGTGCCGTGGGATGTGGTGCGCACACCGGCGCAATTGTGGGATCTGGTCGTCGACCGGGGGGTCACGATTCTCAATCAGACCCCGTCCGCGTTTCGCGCACTGGCCGAGGCCCGATCGGTTCGCGGCGACACCGATTCGGCCCTGCGCATGGTGATATTCGGCGGAGAGGCATTGCAGGACACTCATCTGCGCCCCTGGTATTCCGGCGATCGCGGCGACGGACCCGCGCTGGTGAATATGTATGGGATCACCGAGACCACGGTGCATGTGACGAAGCTGGAACTGTCGGCGTCCTCCGGCACTCGGGGTGACAGCCCGATCGGGCGCCCGCTCGGGAATATGCGGGTTTACGTATTGGATTCGGATCTGGCGCCGGTGCCGGTCGGCGTCGCCGGTGAGTTGTATGTCGCGGGTGCGCAGTTGGCGCGGGGGTATTACGGACGGGCCGGGATGACGGCGGCCCGATTCGTCGCCGATCCATTCGGATCCGGTGGGCGGCTGTACCGCACCGGCGATGTGGTGCGCTGGAACAGCGCCGGGGTGTTGGAGTTCGTCGGCCGGGCCGACGACCAGGTGAAGATTCGCGGTTTTCGGATCGAACCCGGCGAAGTGGAAAGTGCACTCGCCCAGTACCCCTCGGTATCGCATGCGGTGGTGGTGGCCCGCGACGGCGCCGATGGCGATAAGCGGTTGATCGGTTATGTCGTCACCGACGGCAACGGCACGGTCGACGGGGGCGCGGTGCGCCGTTTCGCCGCCGGCCGATTGCCGGAGTTCATGGTGCCCGCGGTGGTGATGGTTATCGAGTCGATACCGTTGACGCCGAACGGGAAATTGGATCGCCGGGCGCTGCCGGATCCGGAATTGGTGTCCTCGGCGCGATATCGGGCGCCGGGCAACACCGGGGAACGCGTACTCGCGGAGCTGTTCGGTGAGGTACTCGGGCGCGACCGGATCGGCGTCGACGACAATTTCTTCGAGTTGGGCGGCCATTCGCTGTCCGCCACCCGGCTGATCAGCCGGATTCGGGCGGAACTCGGGGTCGAGGTGCCGATTCGGACGGTCTTCGACGCGCCGACGGTCGGCCAATTGGCGCTCAGGTTGGATTCGGGTATACGGGTGCGCCCGAAACTGTTGAGCGGGCCGCGTCCGGAGGTTATTCCGCTGTCGTTCGCGCAGCGCCGGTTGTGGTTCATCAATCGGCTGGAGGGACCTTCCGCCACCTACAACATCCCGGTGGTCGCGCGGTTGACCGGCGCGTTCGACGCGTCGGCGTTCGGGGCCGCGGTCGCCGATGTCGTTGCGCGGCACGAAAGTCTGCGCACGGTCTTCGTCGAAGTCGACGGCGTTCCGGCACAGCGGGTTCTCGATGCCGACGGCGTCGAGGTGCCGGTCGAGATCGCCGAGGTGGCTCCGGCCGAAATAGCCGAGGCGGTTTCGGAGGCGAAGCGGTACCGATTCGACCTGTCCACCCAGATTCCGATCCGGGCGGCCGTATTCCGGTGCGGCGTCGGCGAATCCGTGCTGGTACTGCTGCTGCACCACATCGCCGGCGACGGTTGGTCGGCGGCGACGCTCTTGCGCGATCTGTCGCTGGCCTATGCGGCGCGCGTGGACAACCGTGCGCCGCAGTGGGAGCCGCTGCCGGTGCAGTACGTGGATTACACGCTGTGGCAACAGGATCTGCTCGGGTCGTCCGACGATCCGGAAAGCCTTGTCCGCGAACAGTTCGAGTATTGGCGCAGTGAGCTGTCGGGGCTGCCGGAGCAGTTGCGGTTGCCGACGGATCGGCCGCGTCCTCGGGTGGCGAGTTATCGCGGTGACATGGTGTTGTTCGAGATCGATGCCGAGATTCGTAACGCGGTGGAGCGGTTGGCGGTTCGCGAGGGTGCGACCGTATCCATGGTGCTGCAATCGGCGTTGGCGGTCTTGCTGTTCAAACTAGGTGCCGGGGAAGATATTCCGATCGGGTCGCCGATCGCGGGTCGTACCGATGAGGCACTGAACGAATTGGTCGGTTTCTTCGTGAACACCTGGGTGCTGCGGGCAACCGTCGCTCCGGCAGCGACTTTCCGCGAGATCCTTGCGCAGGTCAGGGCAAAGGCGTTGGCCGCGTACGAGAATCAGGACGCACCGTTCGAATTGCTGGTCGAGCTGCTGAATCCGGCGCGCTCGGCGGCGCACCATCCGCTGTTCCAGGTCCTGCTGAGCTTCCAGGACAACACCCTGGACACGCTGGAACTGCCCGGGGTCGAGGTCGAGCCGCTGCCGCCGGCGGGCGCCACATCGCGATTCGATTTGACGGTCAATATCGGCGACCGCGCGAACGGCGGATGGGACGGATTCATCGAATACGCCACCGACCTGTTCGATCGGCCGACGGTCGAGGCCATATCGGAGCGGCTGGTACGGATCCTCAGGCAGTCGGTGTCGGATCCGGGCGCCGCGGTGGGGACGATCGATGTGCTCGGCACCGAGGAACGTGAGGCGGTGCTGTGGCGGTGGAACGAGACGGCCGCCGCCGTCGCGGGTGCCACCGTCACCGAACTGTTCCGGGCCCAGGCCGCCCGAACGCCGACCGGGATCGCCGTGTTCTGCGGCGATACGGAGGTGACCTACGGGGAACTCGATAGTCGAGCGGATCGGCTTGCACGGGTGCTGATTTCGCGTGGCGTGGGCCCCGACCGTGTTGCCGCGGTGGCATTGCCGCGCTCGGTGGAGCTGATCGTCGCGCTGCTCGCGGTGCTGAGGGCCGGTGGCGCGTATCTGCCGATCGACCCGGCCTACCCGTCGGATCGGTTGGCATTCATCCTCACCGATGCCGCGCCGGTGATCGTCGTGACCGACTCCGACACCGGGAGGATCCTGCCCGACACGGGAATACCGCGGCTGGAGCTCGACACCGCCGAGATCCCGGGCCGGACCGATATGAATCGGATTGTGCGACCGCAGAATCTGGCGTACGTGATCTACACCTCCGGATCGACGGGTGTGCCGAAGGGCGTCGGCATCACGCACGGCAACGTGCTGAACCTGGTCTCCCAGGACTGGTCGGCCGGCCTCGGCGAGCGGGTGCTCGTCCATTCCTCGATCGCCTTCGACGCGTCGACCTACGAGATCTGGCCCGCGCTGACGCACGGCGGCGCGGTGGTTTTGGCGGCGGAACAGCGCTCGGATCCGGCGGAGATCATCCGATTGGTCGCGAAACGGTCGGTGACCAAGATGTTCTCGACACCGGCACTGCTATCGATACTGCTCGATCAAGTGGCGGCGTCGCCCGGCGATCCATTCCGGAGCCTGACCCAGGTGATCGCGGGCGGAGCCGAACTCTCCTCGGCGGTGGTTCGTCGGCTGAAAACCGTTGCGAACGGTTACGGTCCGACGGAAACCACCGTATTCGCCACCATGTTCGCGGCCGATGGCATATCGGCGGACGGTCCGGTGCCGATCGGCTCGGCGTTGGCCAATGTTCGTGCCTTCGTGCTGGATTCGGGGCTGCTGCCGGTGCCGGTCGGGGTACCCGGCGAACTCTATATCGCCGGTGCGCAGGTGGCGCGGGGGTATCACGGCCGGGCCGGGTTGACGGCGGCCAGGTTCGTCGCCGATCCGTTCGATCGGTCCGGTGGCCGGATGTATCGCACCGGCGATGTGGTGCGTTGGAATGCCGACGGGCAGTTGGAGTTCGTCGGACGCGTCGACGAGCAGGTGAAGATCCGTGGCTTCCGGGTGGAGCCCGGTGAGGTGGAAGCCGTTCTGACACAGCATCCTTCGGTCTCGCAGGCGGTGGTTGTCGCGCGCGACGTCGGAGGCGACGGCGGTACTCGGCTGGTCGGCTATGTGACCGGTGACCGGGCCGAAACGAATGGGCACATCGGCGCGAAACGGCTCGACGGCCGCGAGGTGCGCCGGTTCGCGGCCGAGCGGTTGCCCGAGTTCATGGTGCCGGCGGTAGTGATGGTGCTCGATTCGCTGCCGTTGACCGCGAACGGGAAACTCGATCGCGCGGCGCTGCCGGATCCGGAATTCGCTTCGGGAGCGGAATACCGGGCGCCGAACACCATCCAGGAACACCTGCTGGCCGAGCTGTTCGCCGAGATCTTGGAACTCGACCGGGTCGGAGTCGACGACAGTTTCTTTGCGCTGGGCGGTCATTCGCTGCTGGCCACCCGTTTGGCCAGCCGGATCCGGGCGGTGCTCGGAGTCGAGGTGCCCATACGGACGATCTTCGATGCTCCGACGGTGGCCAAACTGGCCGACCGGTTGGACGTGGGCGTGCAGGTGCGCCCGATGCTGTCGGCACGGCCACGGCCGGAAGTCGTTCCGCTGTCGTTCGCGCAGCGGCGGCTGTGGTTCATTCATCGGTTGGAAGGCCGTTCCGCCACCTACAACATGGCGTTGGCGGTCCGCCTGTACGGCGTGGACGCGGCGGCCTTGCGTGCCGCGATCGGCGATGTCATCGCCCGGCACGAGAGCCTGCGCACGATCTTCGTCGACGCCGATGGCGTTCCGTCGCAGCGGGTTCTGAACGCCGATGACGTCGAGCCGCCGATGACGGTGTCCGAGACCGATGATGCCGGGCTTGCCGAGGCGGTGACCGCCGCGGCGCGTTACGGATTCGATCTGTCCTCGGAAATACCCATACGCGCCACCGTCTTTCGCTGTGGCGACGAGGAATCCGTGCTGGTGCTGCTGATGCACCACATCGCCGGTGACGGCTGGTCGCTGACGCCGCTGCTGCGTGATCTGTCGGTGGCGTACGGTGCGCGTCTCGCCGGGCGCGCACCTGGATGGGCCCCCTTGCCCGTGCAGTACGTGGACTACACGCTGTGGCAGCGAGAGTTGCTGGGGGAGTTGAGCGATGCCGACAGTGTGCTGTCGCGGCAGTTCGCGTATTGGCAGCGTGAGCTGGACGGGGTGCCGGAGCAGTTGCGGTTGCCGACGGATCGGCCGCGTCCTCGGGTGGCGAGTTATCGCGGTGACATGGTGCTGTTCGATATCGATCGCGAAACCCGCACCGGCGTGGAGCGGTTGGCCGCCCGCACGGGTGCGACGGTATCGATGGTGTTGCAATCGGCGCTGGCGGTGTTGCTGTTCAAACTCGGTGCGGGAGAGGATATTCCGATCGGGTCGCCGATCGCCGGTCGTACCGATGAGGCATTGAGCGAGCTGGTCGGCTTCTTCGTCAATACCTGGGTATTGCGGACGGAGGTCGTACCGTCGGCATCGTTCACCGAGATTCTGGAGCAGGTCAGGGCTAAGGCGTTGGCCGCCTACGAGAATCAGGATGTCCCGTTCGAATTGCTGGTGGAGTTGCTGAATCCGGTTCGCTCGGCGGCGCATCACCCGTTGTTCCAGGTGTCGCTGGCGTTCCAGAACAACACCCTTCCTGCCCTGGATCTTTCGGGTGTGCGGATCGAACCCTACCCGGCCTCCACCGCGACATCTCGCTTCGATCTGTTCTTCAATATCGCCGACGCCCCGGCGGGTTACGGGTGGAACGGCTTCGTCGAATACGCGACCGAGCTGTTCGACCGGAGCACGGTCGAAGCGATGGCGCGGCGATTGGTGCGGCTGCTGCGGCTGATCGTGTCGGAGCCGAATCTGCCGGTGGGGTCGGTGGATATCCTCGGGGACGCGGAACGCGAGCTGGTATTGCGGCGGTGGAACGAAACCACGCTCGCGGTCGAGGACACCACCCTCGTCGGGCTGATGGATGCGCGAATCGCCGCTACCCCGGACGCGGTCGCGGTGGTGTGCGGTGACGTTTCGTTGACGTATCGGGAGCTCGATGCACGCGCCGCCCAGCTGGCGGGTGCCCTGATTTCCCATGGGGTCGGCCCGGATCGGATCGTCGCCGTCGCGTTGCCCAGATCCGCAGAGCTGCTCGTGGCCCTGCTCGCGGTGGTGCGGGCGGGCGGCGCGTATCTGCCGATCGATCCGGCGTATCCGTCGGATCGGTTGGCGTTCATCCTCACCGACGCGGACCCGCTGGTCGTCCTGACCGATCGCGATACCGGAAAAGTACTGCCGCACAGCGTGATACCGCATCTGTACGTCGACGAGGCGCGAGACCGAGCCGAGCTCATCCCTGCCGCGACTCCGCGACCGGAGAATCTGGCATATGTGATCTACACGTCGGGCTCCACCGGCGTGCCGAAAGGTGTTGGTATCACTCACCGCAACGTGGTGAACCTGATCGCGCAGGCGTGGGCGGCCGGTCCCGGGGATCGGGTGCTGGTGCAGTCCTCGGTCGCGTTCGATGCCTCGACCTATGAGATCTGGCCTGCCCTGTGCGGCGGTGCGACAGCCGTGGTGGCGCGGGAGCGGCGCGCCGATCCAGCGGAGCTCACCCGGCTCATCGAGCACCGGTCGGTGACGAAGATGTTCGCGACGCCGCCGCTGCTGTCCGCACTGCTCGAGCGCGCCGAAACGCTGCCCGGCAACTGTTTCCGGAGTCTGGCGCAGGTGAATACGGGCGCCGATACGCTGACGGCGGGACTGGCCCGCGCCCTGCGAAGCAAGTGCGCGGATGTCCGGATCGACAACCTGTACGGACCCACCGAGGCGACGGTGAATGTGACGTCGTCGGTGGTGCCGGAGGTGATCCACGGTCCGGCGGCGCCGATCGGTGGCCCGGTGGCCAATACCCGAGTGTTCGTGCTGGATTCGGGATTGGTACCGGTGCCGGTGGGCATACCCGGCGAACTGTACGTGGCCGGTGCGCAATTGGCGCGCGGCTATCGGGGCCGGGCCGGATTGACGGCGGCGCGGTTCGTCGCCGATCCGTTCGATCGGTCCGGTGGCCGGATGTATCGCACCGGCGATGTGGTGCGTTGGAATCCCGACGGGCAGTTGGAGTTCGTCGGCCGAATCGATGACCAGGTGAAGATCCGGGGATTCCGGGTAGAGCCAGGTGAGGTGGAAAGCGCACTCGCCCAACATCCTTCGGTCTCTCAGGCGGTGGTGGTCGCCCGCGATACCGATAACGGCGGCAAACAGCTGATCGGCTATGTGGTCGCCGATACGACCGGGCCCGCCGTCGGCGAGGACGAACTGGTCGGCCAGTGGCGCCGGGTGTACGACGACCTGTATTCCGGTGCCGCCGAGACGGAAACGACTCGGACCGAGCCCGAATTCGGCGCGGATTTCGGCGGCTGGAACAGCAGCTACACCGGTATGCCCATCCCGGTGGAGCAGATGCGCGAGTGGCAGTCCGCGACCGTCGACCGCATCCGCGGGCTGCGTCCTCGGCGGGTGCTCGAGATCGGTGTCGGGTCGGGGTTGCTGCTGGCCCGGTTGGCCCCGGATTGCGAAGAGTATTGGGCGACGGACTTTTCCGCCGCCACCATCGCGGCGCTCGACCATCGCCTGCGCGAGATCGGCACGGACTGGGCCGGTCGGGTCTCGCTCAGCGTCCGGACCGCCGACGACACAGCCGGACTGCCGGAGAGCTACTTCGACACCGTGGTGCTGAACTCGGTGGTCCAGTACTTCCCCGGGGCGGCATATCTGCGCAGGGTGCTCGAACAGGTGTCGCGCGTGCTGGTGCCCGGCGGCGCGGTATTCGTCGGTGACGTCCGGAATTTGGCGCTGCTGCCGGAATTCGCGACCGCGGTGCAGCTCGCGCGGCACGGCGACGACGATCCGGCGGCGATCGCCGACCGAGTGCGCCGGGATATCGCCGCCGAGCAGGAATTGCTGCTTGCCCCCGAATTCTTCGTCGACATATGTTGTGCGGCAACGGGTTTCGACGCGGTCGATATCGAGCTCAAGCGCGGGCGCGCGGTCAACGAGTTGACCCGATATCGCTACGATGTCGTGCTGCGCGCGACCCCGGCCGATGCGGTATCGGTCGCCGATGTGCCGAAAGCCGAGTTCCGCGACCACGATCGGCTTCTCGGGTTGCTGCACGAACGAAATCCCGAAGGCATCAGGGTAACCGGTATCCCGCATGCCGGGCTGATCGACGATACCGGTTTCGAAGGGGTACTCGATCCCGTCGACGCGCAGGCGGGTGTGCTGCCCGAGGATCTGCACGAACTCGGGCGGCGGCTCGGTTACACCGTCGCGGTGACGTGGTCCGCGGAGCCGGGTCGGATGGATGCGGTCTTCTTGGACACCGCAACAGTCGGCGACCGACCGCTGACGGGCGTGTATGTGCCTGCGGCGGTCGATGATTCGATACCGCGCGCCAATAACCCGCAATCCGGCCTGTTGGCGGCGGAGGTGCGCAGGTGGGTGAGTGATCGGTTACCGGAGTTCATGGTGCCAGCGGTGGTGATGGTGCTCGATTCGGTGCCGTTGACCGCGAACGGGAAGCTCGATCGCGAGGCCCTACCGGATCCGGAATTCGGCTCCGGAGCGGAATATCGGGCGCCGAGCACCATTCAGGAGCAGATGCTCGCAGAGTTGTTCGCCGAGATTCTCGGGCTGGATCGGGTCGGGGTCGACGACAGTTTCTTTGCGCTGGGCGGTCATTCGCTGCTGGCGACCCGGCTGGCCAGCCGGATCCGGGCGGTGCTCGGGGTGGAGGTGCCGATTCGCACGGTCTTCGACGCTCCGACGGTCGCCCAATTGGCGAGTCGACTGGATTCGGGTGTGCAGGTGCGGCCGATGCTGTCGGCGCGGCCGCGGCCGGAGGTGGTCCCGCTGTCGTTCGCACAGCGGCGGCTGTGGTTCATCCATCGATTGGAAGGACCGTCGGCCACCTACAACATCGCCTTGGCGGTCCGGTTGACGGGCGCGTTCGATACGTCGGCGTTCGCGGCCGCGGTCGGCGATGTCGTTGCGCGGCACGAGAGTTTGCGCACGATCTTCGTCGAGGCGGACGGCACGCCCGTGCAGCGGGTGCTGGCGGCCGACGACGTCGAGGTGCCGGTGACGGTGACCGGTGTCGACGCCGCCGAGCTGGATGCGGCGGTGACCGAATCGGTGCGGTACCGATTCGATCTATCGTCGGAACTGCCCATCCGCGCCAACGTTTTTCGCACGGGGCGCGAGGAATGTGTGCTGGTCGTCCTGATCCATCACATCGCCGGTGACGGTTGGTCGATGACGCCGCTGCTGCGCGACCTGACAACGGCGTATGCGGCGCGGCTCGCGCATCGTGTGCCGGGGTGGGAGCCGCTGCCGGTGCAGTACGCGGATTACACGGTGTGGCAACAGGATCTGCTGGGATCGGCCACGGATCCGGACAGCGTGCTTTCGCGGCAGTTCGAGTATTGGCGCAGTGAGCTCGACGGGTTGCCGGAGCAGTTGCGGTTGCCGACGGATCGGCCGCGTCCTCGGGTGGCGAGTTATCGCGGTGACATGGTGTTGTTCGAGATCGATGCCGAGATTCGTAATGCGGTGGAAAGACTGGCGGTTCGCGAGGGCGCGACGGTGTCGATGGTGTTGCAGTCGGCGCTGGCGGTGTTGCTGTTCAAACTCGGTGCCGGGGAAGATATTCCGATCGGGTCGCCGATCGCGGGTCGTACCGACGAGGCTTTGAGCGACCTGGTTGGGTTCTTCGTCAATACCTGGGTGCTGCGGGCCGAGCCGACCGCCTCGGCTACGTTCGGCGAGATCCTGAGCCAGGTCAGGGCGAAGGCGTTGGCCGCCTACGAGAATCAGGATGTCCCGTTCGAATTGCTGGTGGAGTTGCTGAATCCGGTTCGCTCGGCGGCGCATCACCCGTTGTTCCAGGTGTCGCTGGCGTTCCAGAACAACACGCTGCCGGTGCTGGAGCTGTCCGGCGTTCGGATCGAACCGCATCCCGCATTCACCGCGACCGCGCGGTTCGACCTGTTCTTCAATATCGCCGATGCCCCGGCAGGTCGCGCGTGGAGCGGGTTGGTCGAATACGCGACCGAACTGTTCGACCGCTCGACGGTCGAGGCGATGGCGGCCCGATTCGTTCGGATATTGCGGTCGATCGGGTCCGAGCCCAGCACACCGGTGGGCACCATCGACGTTCTCGGCACCGAGGAACGGGAATCGGTGCTGCGCCGGTGGAACGACACGATTGCCGACGTCGCCGACACCACCGTCACCGAATTGTTCCGGGCGCGGGTCCTTCGCGCCCCGGACGCGGTCGCGGTCGTCTGCGGCGACACGCACATGTCGTATCGGGAGCTCGATACGACAGCGGAACATCTTGCGCGGGTGTTGGTTTCGCGCGGGGCCGGTCCAGACACCATTGTCGCGGTGGCGCTGCCGCGTTCGGCCGAACTGATCGTCGCGCTGCTCGCGGTGCTGAAGGCCGGTGGCGCGTATCTGCCGATCGACCCGGCCTACCCGTCGGATCGGTTGGCGTTCGTGCTCACCGATGCCGCGCCGGTGGTCATGGTGACCGACTCCGCCACCGCGAAACTCCTGCCCGACACCGAGATACCGCGCATTCATCTCGACGCACCGAATACCAATGGTGTGCGGGGCCACCGGCTCGGTGCGGTACACCCGTCGAATCTGGCCTACGTGATCTACACATCCGGATCGACCGGTGTGCCGAAAGGCGTCGGTATCACCCACCGCAACGTGGTGAACCTGGTATCCGAGGCGTGGACCGTCCGCCCCGAGGATCGAGTACTCGCGCATTCCTCGGTGGCGTTCGACGCCTCCACGTACGAGATCTGGCCCGCCCTGTGCGGCGGGGCGACCCTGGTGGTGGCGGCCGAGCGGCGCTCGGATCTGGCGGAGATCACGCGATTGATCGAAACCCGGTCGGTCACCAAGATGTTCGCGACGCCGCCGATGTTGTCGGCGCTGCTCGACCACGCCGAATCCGTGCCGGGCGCACCGCTGCGGACGCTGGGGCGGATCATCGTCGGCGGCGCCGAGCTGACGGCGGATGTGGTGCACAAGCTGACCGCGAAATATCCGGGCGCCCAGGTGATGAACGGATACGGTCCCACCGAGACGACGGCGTGCGTCACCGATTACGACGCGTTGCCGGGCATCGGCGGCGCGGTACCGATCGGCCGTCCGCTCGGCAATGTGCGGGTGTACGTGCTGGATTCGGGGCTGACGCCGACGCCGGTGGGCGTGCCCGGCGAATTGTATGTCGCGGGTGCGCAATTGGCGCGAGGCTACCACGGCCGGGCAGGGCTGACCGCGGCCAGATTCGTGGCCGATCCGTTCGATCCGGACGGGGGCCGACTGTATCGGACCGGGGACGTGGTGCGGTGGACCGCATCGGGACTGTTGGAGTTCGTCGGCCGGGTCGACGATCAGCTGAAGATCCGTGGATTCCGGGTCGAGCCCGGCGAGGTGGAAGGCGCACTGGCCCAACACCCTTCGGTGTCGCAAGCCGTGGTAGTCGCGCGGGAGACCGATACGGGCGGCAAACAGTTGGTCGCCTACGTGGTTGCCGACCGGTCCGGTCCCGTGGCCGGCGAGGACGAATTGGTGGGGCAGTGGCGCCGCGTGTACGAGGATCTGTACGGCGGGAACGGGAAACAAAACGGCAACGGCAACGGCAACGGATCCGGATTCGGCTCGGATTTCGGCGGCTGGAACAGCAGTTACACCGGCGCCCCGATACCGCTGGCGCAGATGCGCGAATGGCGGATGGCAACGGTCGAGCGGATCCGCGCGCTGCGGCCGCGGCGGGTGCTGGAGATCGGCGTCGGCTCGGGTCTGCTGCTTTCGCAGCTGGCACCCGACTGCGAAGAGTATTGGGCGACAGACTTTTCCGCCGCCACCATACACACGCTCCAGGAACATCTGGCGGGACTGGACGCGGAATGGGTCGATCGCGTCGTCACCAGCGTCCAAGCGGCCGACGATCCGGATGGCTTGCCCGAAGGTCGTTTCGACACCGTGGTGCTGAATTCGGTCGTGCAGTACTTCCCCGGGGAGGCCTACCTGCGCCGGGTCCTCGAGCAGGTGCACCGCGTACTGGCCCCCGGTGGCGCGGTATTCGTCGGCGATGTCCGCAATCTCGCGCTGCTCGAGGAATTCGTCACCGCGGTGCAGATCACCCGAAACGGCGGCGATGATCCCGGCGCGGTCCGGGATCGGGTGCGCCGCAGTCTCCTCGCCGAGCGCGAACTGTTGGTCGCGCCGGAGTACTTCCTCGGCGTCGGTGGCTTCGACGCCGTCGATATCGAGTTGAAGCGTGGGTATTCGGTCAACGAGTTGAGCCGCTACCGCTACGACGTCGTGCTGCGCAAGTCACCGGTGCAGCCGCTGTCGGTGCGTGATGTACCGAAAGCCGAATTCCGCGAGCATGATTGGCTGTGCGAACTGCTGCGTACCCGACACCCCGACGGAATTCGGGTTGTCGGCATCCCGCATGCGGGGCTGCTCGGTGAAATAGCGGTCACCGAGTGCATACGGTCCGGTCGAGCCGTCGAGAGTCGGCAAAACGGCTCCCTCGCAGCGGGTTTCGAAGGCGTACTCGACGCGGTGCCCGAGCGCGCGAGTGCGGGTCTGCTGCCCGAGGACCTGTATGTGCTAGGCCGGCGATTCGGATACGCGACCGCGGTCACCTGGTCCGCGGAGCCGGGTCGGATGGAGGCGGTCTTCATCGACGCCGCGGCGGCCCAGGACCGGCCACTCACCGATGTGTTCGCACCGCAGGCCATTTCGGGAGATCCGGCCGCATACGCCAACAATCCGCAGGACACCCTCATGCCCGCCGATGTGCGCCGGTTCGCGGCCGAGCGATTGCCGGAGTTCATGGTTCCCGCCGTGGTGATGGTGCTCGAGTCGGTGCCGTTGACCGCGAACGGGAAGCTCGATCGTGCGGCGCTGCCCGATCCGGAGTTCGCCGCCGCGGCGGAATATCGCGCACCGAGTAGCGAACGGGAACGGGTGCTGGCCGAATTGTTCGCCGAAATCCTCGGGCGTGACCGGGTGGGCGTCGACGACAGCTTCTTCGCGCTGGGCGGCCATTCGCTGTTGGCCACCCGCCTGGCCAGCCGGATCCGCGACGTACTGCGCGTCGAGGTGCCGGTGCGCATCATCTTCGACGCGCCGACCGTCGCCCAACTCGCACAACGATGGCCACAGCTGGCCCCCGCGCGGCGACCAGCTCTGCGCAAGATGAGCCGAGAGGTGGGTCTGTGATGATTCCGCTTTCCTACGCACAGCGCCGGTTGTGGTTCATCCATCGGCTCGACGGACCGTCCGCCGCGTACAACATGCCGGTCGCGGTCCGGCTGCGTGGCGAATTCGACGAGTCGGCCTTCGCCGCCGCGATCGGTGACGTGGTCGCAAGGCATGAGAGCCTGCGCACGATATTCGTCGAAATCGACGGTGTACCAACGCAACAGGTGCTCGACGACGTCGAGGTGCCGATCGCGCTCGCCGACCTGCCCGCCGCCGAGGTGGACGCGGCGATCGCCGATGCGGCGGGGTATCCGTTCGAACTGTCCACCGAGATCCCGATTCGCGTCACGGTAATACGGTGCGGCGCCACCGAATGCGTTGTGCTGCTGCTGATTCACCACATAGCCGGTGACGGCTGGTCGATGGCGCCGCTGCTGCGGGATCTGTCGACGGCGTACGCGGCGCGCAGACAGCGGCGCGCGCCGGACTGGGCACCGCTGCCGGTGCAATATATCGATTACACGCTGTGGCAACGGGAGCTGCTCGGCGAGTCGACCGACCCGGAAAGCCTGCTCTCCCAACAGTTCGAGTATTGGCGGCGCGAGCTCGCGGGCGTGCCCGAACAGTTGCCGTTGCCGACCGATCGGCCGCGTCCGCGGTTGGCGAGCTATCGCGGTGATGTTGTCGTCGCCGGTATCGATCCGGAGATTCGGGCCGGTGTGGAACGTCTCGCCGCCCGCGAAGGTGTTTCGGCGGCGATGGTCATGCAGTCGGCGTTGGCCGTGCTGCTGTTCAAACTCGGTGCGGGCGAGGATATTCCGATCGGCTCACCGATCGCCGGGCGCACCGATGAGGGTCTGGCCGATCTGGTCGGGTTCTTCGTCAACACGTGGGTGCTGCGCGCGATCGTGGTGCCCGGGGCATCGTTCACCGAGCTGCTGCGTCAGGTCAGGGCGAAAGCGTTGGCCGCGTACGAGAATCAGGATGTTCCATTCGAATTGCTGGTGGAGCTGCTGAATCCGGTCCGCTCCTCGGCGCATCATCCGCTGTTCCAGGTGCTGCTCAGCTTCCAGAACAATGCCGGGCCCACCCTGGAATTGCCCGGGGTGGTATTCGAACCCTATGCGCTCGCCGCGACGACGTCGCGATTCGATCTGGTATTCAATATCGTCGATGCCGCGGCCGGGTGGGATATCCACGCCGAATACGCGACGGATCTGTTCGACCGCGCCACGGTCGAGGCGATGGTGGCGCGGCTGACAGCCATACTGCGGCTGGTGATTTCGGATCCGGGCCGGTCGGTTGGGTCGATCGATGTGCTGGACGACGCTGAACGCGAACTCGTCCTGCACCGATGGAATGAGACCGCCGTCGACGTTCCGGACACCACGGTGCTCGAGTTGTTCCGGGCGCAGGTCTCGCGCACCCCGGATGCGGACGCCGTGGTCTGCGGTGACTCCGCGCTCACCTACCGGGAACTCGATCTTCGGGCGGATCGGCTCGCGCGCAGCCTGATCTCGCGCGGGCTGGTCCCGGATCAGGTCGTCGCGGTGGCGCTTTCGCGGTCGGTGGAGTTGGTCGTCGCATACCTCGCGGTGTTGAAGGCGGGTGGTGCGTATCTGCCGATCGACCCGGCGTACCCGTCGGATCGGTTGGCGTTCGTGCTCGCCGATGCCGCGCCGGTGGTTGTCGTGACCGATGCGGCCACCGCGAAGGTGCTGCCCGGCAACGCGATACCGCATCTCTATCTCGATACGCCGTTGGATGACGCCGAGCTCGGTGGCCTTGTCGCGGTACGGCCCGCGAATCTGGCGTACCTGATCTACACCTCTGGTTCGACCGGTGTGCCGAAAGGTGTTGCCATCACCCACCGCAACGTGGTGAACCTGGTCGCTCAGGCGTGGTCGGCGGGTTCTGGAGACCGGGTCCTGGTGCATTCGTCGGTGGCGTTCGATGCCTCGACGTATGAGATCTGGCCCGCCCTGTGCGGTGGTGCGACCTTGGTGATCGCGGGTGAGCTGCGTTCGGATCCGGTGGAGATCGCGCGGCTGGTCGCGGCCCGGTCGGTGACGAAGATCTTCGCGACACCGCCGTTGCTCGCGGTACTGGCCGACCATGCGAAGACACTGCCGGAGCACACATTTGAGAGCCTGACCGAGGTTCACACCGGTGCGGACACGCTCACCGCCGAGCTGGTGCACGCGTGGCGTGCGCTGTGCCCGGGGCTGCGGATCGACAACCTCTACGGTCCGACGGAGGCGACCGTCGATGTGACCTCGATGGCCGTGCCCGATGAAGTATCGGGTGCAGTGCCGATCGGCGTTCCGGTGGCCAATACCCAGGTGTACGTGCTGGATTCGGCGTTGGCTCCGGTACCTGTCGGCGTACCGGGCGAGTTGTACGTCGCCGGTGCGCAATTGGCGCGGGGCTACCGGGGCCGGGCCGGGCTGACCGCGGCACGGTTCGTCGCCGATCCCTTCGATTCCTCCGGCGGCCGGTTGTACCGCACCGGCGATGTGGTGCGCTGGAATCGCGCCGGGGTGCTGGAATTCGTCGGCCGGGTCGACGATCAGGTGAAGATCCGTGGTTTCCGGGTCGAGCCCGGTGAGGTGGAAAGCATTCTGGCACAGCATCCTTCGGTCTCCCGGTCGGTGGTGGTGGCGCGCGAGACCGATACCGGTGACAAGCAGTTGGTGGGATATGTGGTCGCCGATGGCATCGACGGGGCGGACGTGCGTGGTTTCGTGGCCGAGCGGCTGCCGGACTTCATGGTGCCCGCGGCCGTCGTGGTGCTCGACTCGATTCCGTTGACCGCCAACGGAAAGGTGAATCGGTCGGCGCTGCCCATCCCGGAGCTCAGGTCGTCGGTGGCGTACCGGGCGCCGGGCAGTGTCCGCGAACAATTGCTGGCCGAATTGTTCGCCGAGGTGCTCGGCCGCGACCGCGTCGGCGTCGACGACGGCTTCTTCGCGCTGGGCGGTCATTCGCTGCTGGCCACCCGGTTGGTGAGCCGGATCCGGGCGGTACTCGGGATCGAGGTCCCGATCCGGACGGTCTTCGATGCCCCGACTGTCGCGCAACTGGCGCGCCGGATGGATACGGGTGAGCGGATGCGTCCGGCGCTGCTGGCTCGGCAACGGCCGCAAGAGGTTCCGGTGTCGTTCGCGCAACGGCGGTTGTGGTTCATCCACTGGATGGAAGGGCCGTCCGCCACCTACAACATGCCGGTGACCGCCCGGTTGACGGGCGCGCTCGATGCGGCGGCGCTCGCGGCGGCGCTCGGCGATGTGGTCGCTCGGCACGAGAGCCTGCGCACGGTATTCCGGGAGGTCGACGGTGCGCCCGTGCAGCGGGTGTTGGATGCCGAGGATATCGCGGTGCCGGTGTCGGTGACCGGCGTCGACGCGGCCGAGCTGGATGCGGCGGTGACCGCGGCGGTGCGGTATCGGTTCGATCTGTCGTCGGAAATTCCCATACGGGCCAGCGTCTTTCGCTATAGCACCGACGAGTGCGTGTTGGTGTTGCTGATTCACCATATCGCCGGTGACGGGTGGTCGGCGGCGGTGCTGCTGCGAGATCTGTCGGTCGCGTATGCGGCGCGGGTCGCGGGCGCTTCGCCGGGGTGGGATCCGCTGCCGGTCCAGTATGCGGATTACTCGCTGTGGCAGGCGGATTTACTCGGGTCGTCCATCGATCCGGATAGCGTGTTGTCGCGGCAGTTCGAGTATTGGCGGCGCGAACTCGACGGCGTACCGGAACAGTTGCGCTTGCCCACCGATCGGCCGCGGCCGAAATCGGCCAGCTACCGCGGCGATGTCGTCGGCTTCGACATCGATCTCGAAACCCGCGCCGCGGTGGAGCGATTGGCGGCCGGTGCCGGTGCCACGGCGTCGATGGCATTGCAGGCGGCGCTGGCCGTATTGCTGCTCAAACTCGGTGCGGGGGAGGACATTCCGATCGGTTCGCCGATCGCCGGTCGCACCGATGACGCGCTCGCCGATCTGGTCGGGTTCTTCGTGAACACATGGGTGTTGCGTGCGGAGGTCGATCCGTCGGCGTCGTTCACCGAGATTCTGGAGCAGGTCAGGGCAAAGGCGTTGGCCGCGTACGAGAATCAGGATGTTCCGTTCGAATTGCTGGTGGAGTTGCTGAATCCGGTTCGCTCCGCGGCGCATCACCCGTTGTTCCAGGTGTCGCTGGCGTTCCAGAACAACACGCTGCCGAAGCTCGAATTGCCCGGTGTGCGGGTAGAACCCCATCCCGCTACAACGGCGACCGCGCGGTTCGATCTGTTTTTCAATATCGCCGACGCCCCGGTGGATCACGCGTGGAGCGGTTTGGTCGAATTCGCGACGGATCTGTTCGACCGCTCGACGGTCGAGACGATGGCGGCGCGGTTCGTCCGCCTGCTGCGGCAGGTGGTGGCCGATCCGGATGCGCCGGTCGGCGCGGTCGATGTGCTCGGGGGCGAGGAACGGGAATTGGTGCTGCGCCGGTGGAACGGCACCGCCGCGGACGTCTCCGATGCCACCGTGCCGGAGTTGTTCGAGGCGCAAGCCGTTCGGACACCGGATGCGGTTGCGGTGTGCTGCGGTGACGCCACGGTCTCGTATCGGGAGCTCGATCGCCTATCGGATCGGCTCGCGCAGGTGTTGGTTTCGCGCGGGGTCGGTCCGGAGGCCATTGTCGCGGTCGCCCTGCCGCGATCGGTGGATTTGATCGTCGCGTTGCTCGCGGTTTCCAAGGCCGGTGGCGCGTATCTGCCGATCGATCCGGTGTACCCGTCGGATCGGCTGGCCTTCATGCTCGCCGATGCCGCGCCGGTGGTGGTGGTATCCGACTCGGTTACCGCGAAGATACTGCCCGACAATGAAATACCGCGCCTTTATCTGGACTCGCTCGACGTCGCGGACCGGACGGCCGCGCAGCGGAGCGTCGCGGCGCGCCCGCACAACCTGGCGTACGTGATCTATACCTCGGGCTCCACCGGCGTGCCGAAAGGTGTTGGCGTCACGCACCGCAACCTGGCGAACCTGGTCGCTCAGGTGCGGTCGACGGGGCCGGACGATCGCGTGCTGGTGCACTCCTCGGTCGCGTTCGACGCCTCGACATATGAGATTTGGCCCGCCCTGTGCGATGGCGCCGGTCTGGTGGTCTCGGATGCGCAGCGCTCCGATCCGGTGGAGATCACGCGATTGGTCGAGACGTGGTCGGTGACGAAGATATTCGTCACCCCGCCATTGCTATCGGCTCTGGTGGATCACATCGAGTCGGTGCCGGGCCACCCGTTGCGGACGGTGACGCGGGTGCTGGCCGGTGGCGCCGAGCTGTCGGCCGATGTGGTCCGGCGATTGACCGCGAAATACGCCGATATCCAGTTGACGAATATCTACGGGCCCACGGAGACAACGGTATTCGTAACCGCCCAAGCTGCGGCGGCGGATGCCACCGGTGCGGTGCCGATCGGTGGTCCGGTGCTCAATACCCGTGTGTTCGTGCTCGACTCGTGGTTGCGACCGGTGCCGGTGGGTGTCGCGGGCGAATTGTATGTGGCCGGTGCGCAATTGGCGCGCGGCTATCGGGGCCGGGCCGGATTCACCGCGTCGCGTTTCGTCGCGGATCCGTTCGATCGGTGTGGTGGCCGGTTGTATCGCACGGGTGACGTGGTGCGGTGGAATGCCGACGGGCAGTTGGAATTCGTCGGTCGCAGCGACGACCAGGTGAAGATCCGCGGGTTCCGGGTCGAGCCGGGCGAGGTGGAATGCGTGCTCGCGCAACATCCATCGGTCTCCCAAGCCGTCGTCGTCGCGCGCGGAACCGATTCCGGCGCAAAGCAACTCATCGGTTATGTGACAGCGGCCGGCGACGCGGTGGACGCGGCGGACGTGCGCGGGTTCGCGGCCGAGCGTTTGCCGGAGTTCATGGTGCCCGCGATGGTGCTGGTGCTCGATTCGATGCCGTTGACGGCCAACGGAAAACTCGACCGCGCCGCACTGCCGGAGCCGGAGTTCACCTCCTCTGTACGGTATCGAGCGCCGCGTACCCACCCCGAGCAAGTTCTCGCAACGGTATTCGCCGAGGTGCTCGGTTTGACCCGAGTGGGCGTCGACGACAACTTCTTCGAGCTGGGCGGCGACAGCATTCGCTCGATCCAGTTGGTTTCGCGGGCCCGCGCGTCGGGCGTCGAGGTGAGTCCCCGTGCGGTGTTCGAATGCCGGACGGTGGCCGCATTGGCGGCCGTAGCCGTCGAACGCACACAAACGGAACTGGATGAGCTGCCGGGCGGCGGGGTCGGCTGGCAACCGTTGCTGCCGGTCGCGCGATTCGTACGCGAATTGGGTGGCGGATTCGACGATTTCAATCAGACGATGGTGCTCGATCTGCCCGTCGGTATCGATCGGGCGGGCCTGGTGGCCACCCTGACAGCGGTGATCGACCGGCATGACATATTGCGGTCGCGACTGGTCGACGACGAACGCGGCCCCGGGTTGGAGGTCGCGCCGGTCGGGTCGATCGACGTGGGACGGTTGCTGTCTCGCGCGGAGAGTGGCGAGCAGGTGTCCGCCCGATTGGATCCGGCCGCCGGGGTGATGGTGCGGTTCGTGTGGTTCGATGCCGGTCCGGAGCGGGCGGGCCGGTTGGCGATCGTCGCGCACCACCTGGTGATCGATGGCGTGTCCTGGCGAATTCTGCTGCCGGACTTGGCTGCTGCCTGGCAGCAGATCTCCTCGGGTGCAGCACCGGCACCCGTGACGGGAACGTCGATGCGGCGTTGGGCGCACGGGCTCGTCGATGCGGCCGCCCAGCCGGAGCGGGTGGCTGAACTGCCGTGGTGGCGTTCGGTTCTCGATGGCCCGGACCCGATGCTCGGTGCGCGGCCGCTGGATCCGGCGGTGGATGTCATGGCGACCGTCGGCCACACGATCGTCGAACTGCCGGTGACCGAGACCGAGCAGCTTTTGACCACGCTGCCCGCGGTATTCCACGGTGGTGTCGAGGATGGGCTGTTGGCGGCGCTGTCCGCGGCGGTGACGCGGTGGCGGGGTGTGCCCGAGGATTCGGTGCTTATCCGGTTGGAAGGTCATGGGCGGGAAGAGGACACGGTTCCCGGTGCCGATCTGTCGAATACGGTTGGTTGGTTCACCAGCATGTACCCGGTGCGATTGCGCACGGACGCAACGGCGTGGGACGAGCTTCGTGCGGGCGGCCAGGCTGCGGGCGCATTGGTCAAGTCGGTCAAGGAACAGCTGCGCGCGGTTCCGGGGAAGGGCATCGGTTACGGTTTGCTCCGATACCTGAATCCCGAGACATCCGCTGTGCTGCGGGAGTTTTCGGCGGGACAGATCGGATTCAACCATCTCGGCAGGTTCACCTCCGCCGACCTCATGCCGCAGCGTCTGCGAGGCAACGGGTGGACTCCGGCCCGTGCCGAGGCGGAATCCATTGCGGCGCAGGATCCGGCGCTGCCCGCGCTGGCTGCGCTCGATGTCACCACAATGGTCGTCGACGGCGACGAAGGGCCGGTGTTGCGAGCGATATTCGCGACACCGACCGGAGTGCTGGCGACTACCGAGGCCGAGGAACTGGCCGGGTTGTGGCGGGACGCGGCCATGGGATTGGCCCGGCATGCCGCCGGGCCGGGCGCCGGCGGATTGACCCCTTCGGATCTTCCGCTGGTCGCGATGGAACAGCGGGAGATCGAAGACCTGGAACGACGGTATCCGGGCTTGGCGCAGATCTGGCCGCTGACCGCGATGCAGTCGGGTTTGCTGTTCCATCAGGCGTTGGCGGGCAAGGGTTTCGACGCCTATCACATGCAGGTGGTTTTCGGCCTGACCGGCCGCGTCGATCCGGCCCGGATGCGCGCCGCCGGTCAGGGACTGCTGGACCGCTATCCGAATCTGCGGGTCGGATTCGCCGCCGACTCGCACGGCGCTCCGGTGCAAATTGTCGTAGACGGTATCGAAATGCCTTGGCGAGTGGTCGATCTGCGTGATGTGGCCGAGTCGGAACGCGCGGCGGCACTGGAACTGCTGCTGATCGAGGACCGGAATACGCATTTCGATTCGTCGATTCCGCCGCTGCTGCGTTTCACCCTGGTGCTGACGGCGGAGCAACGGTCGGAACTGGTTTTCACCGCCCACCACGTACTGCTCGACGGTTGGTCGCTGCCGCTGCTGATCCGGGATCTGCTGCGCCTCTACGGTTCCGGCGGTGACACCGCGGCACTGCCGCCGGTCGCCGACTACCGCGAATTCCTGAAGTGGCTGCACCAACAGGACATTCATGTCGGCATTCAGGCATGGCTCGACGAACTCGACGGCGTCCGGGAACCGACGTTGCTCGCCGGTGGGACGGGCACTGCCGCACCGGTGGGCGTCGAGCAGGTCGATGTGTCGCTGCCCGCGCTGGTAAGCCCGGAATTATCAAGGCGGGCACGGGAGCTCGGTGTCACGCTGAATACGGTCGTGCAGGCCGCGTGGGGCATCCTGCTCGCGGCTTCGACCGGCCGCCGCGATGTACTGGCCGGTGCCACCGTATCCGGCCGCCCTTCGGCGATAGCCGGAGTGGATTCGATGGTCGGGTTGTTCATCAATACCGTGCCGGTGCGCGTGCGATTCGGCGACCGTGACACCCTCGCAGGCCTTTTGACCGGACTACAGGCCCGGCGGGCCGCGCTGCTGGAGCATCACCATGTCGGGTTGAGCGAAATTCATCAGGCCACCGGCCTGAATGTCTTGTTCGACACCCTGATCGGGTTCGAGTCCTACCCGGTCGACCGCGCCGGAATCGGTGCGGCCGTGACGGCAAGCGGTATCGCCATCGCCGATCTGCGGTCCACCGCGCCGACGCACTACCCGTTGACGGTCGTGGCGGGCGCCGACCCCGATCTCACGCTGCGGCTCGAATATCGCACCGATGTGTTCACCCGGCCCGCGGTCGAAGCTATGTCGACGCGATTGGTGCGAATATTGGCTCAGGTGGCGGCCGACCCGGATATCCCGGTGGCATCGATCGATATCCTCGGCGACGAGCGCGATCTGGTGCTGCGCCGGTGGAACGAGACCACCGTCGAAATCCCGGACGTCACCCTGGTCGGATTGTTCGAGGCGCGGGCGGCCCGGACCCCGGATGCGGTCGCGGTGCACTGCGGCGAGGTCGAGCTCTCGTATCGGGAGCTCGATACGCGGGCGGATCGGGTTGCGCGGGCGTTGATTTCGCGTGGGGCCGGTCCAGATACGATTGTCGCGGTCGCATTGCCGAGATCGGCGGAATTGCTGGTCGCGCTGGTGGCGGTGCTGAAGGCCGGTGGCGGGTATCTGCCGATCGATCCGGCGTACCCCTCGGATCGGCTGGCCTTCGTCATGGCCGACGCCGCCCCGGTCGTCGTCGTGACCGATCCGGAGACGGCAAAGATACTGCCGCACAACGATATACCGCTCCTATATCTCGACGGCATCGACGACGTGGACGGTAGCGACCGGACCGTCCCGGTGCGGCCACAGAATTTGGCGTACCTGATCTACACCTCGGGTTCCACCGGCGTGCCGAAAGGTGTTGGTATCACCCACCGCAACGTGGTGAACCTGGTCGCTCAGGCGTGGCAGGCGGATCCCGGCGAACGGGTGCTGATGCATTCGTCGGTGGCCTTCGACGCCTCGACATACGAGATCTGGCCCGCGCTGTGCGGCGGTGCGACGCTGGTTGTCGCGAGTGAGCGGCGTTCGGACCCGGCCGAGATCACCCGGCTGGTCGAGACCTGCTCGGTGACAAAGATGTTCGCCACCCCGCCGCTGCTGTCCGCGCTGGTCGAATACACGGAATCGTCGCGGTGCGACGCGCTTCGGAGCCTGACACAGGTGAATACCGGGGCGGACACGCTCACCGCGGGACTGGTCCACGCGCTGAAGGCCGCCTGCGGCGGCGTGCGGATCGATAATCTGTACGGTCCCACCGAGGCGACGGTCGATGTGACATCGCTGGCCGTGCCCGACGGGGTGGTCGGCGCGGTGCCGATCGGTGTTCCGGTGACCAATACCCGGGCGTACGTACTGGATCCGTGGTTGGCGCCGGTGCCGGTCGGGATCGCCGGTGAGCTGTATGTGGCAGGCACGCAATTGGCGCGCGGCTATCGCGGGCAGGCCGGATTGACCGCGGCGCGGTTCGTGGCCGATCCGTTCGATCCGGCCGGTGGCAGGCTGTACCGCACCGGTGACGTGGTGCGGTGGAATGCCGACGGGCAGTTGGAATTCGTCGGCCGCAGCGACGATCAGGTGAAGATCCGCGGGTTCCGCGTGGAACCGGGTGAGGTGGAAACCGCGCTCGCCCAGCATCCTTCGGTATCCAGGGCGGTGGTCGTCGCGCTCGAGGCCGATGGCGGCGGCAAACAGCTTGTCGGATACGTCGTCCCGGACCGGACCGATTCGGCCGAACTGGATGGTGCGCGGGTGCGCGAGTTCGTCTCCGAGCGGCTGCCCGATTTCATGGTGCCCGCCGCGGTGCTGGTGCTGGACTCGATCCCGTTGACCGCCAACGGGAAAATCGATCGCGCGGCGCTGCCGGTGCCGGAATTGGTGTCGTCGGCGGAATACCGGGCGCCGAGCACCGCCGAGGAACGGGTGCTGGCAACGATTTTCGCCGAGGTGCTCGGGCTGGACCGGGTCGGCATCGACGACAACTTTTTCGAATTGGGTGGGGACAGTATCCGTTCCATCCAGGTGGTGTCGCGGGCACGCGCACTCGGCGTTGTGGTGAGCCCACGGGAGGTGTTCGAGCGCAGGACCGTCGCGGCGCTTGCGGCAGTGGCCGATGGGCGCGCGGTGGATTCGGTATTGGGGGAGTTGGCCGGTGGCGGGGTCGGCTGGCTGCCATTGCTGCCGGTGGCCCGATTCGTGCGCGAATCGGGCGGCGGCTTCGAACGTTTCAGCCAGTCGATGGTGCTGGATCTGCCGGTCGGCATCGATCGGGCAGGCCTGGTGGCGACGCTCACCGCGGTGCTCGACCGTCACGATGTGCTGCGGGCGCGGTTGGCCGACGACGAGCGCGGCCCTGGGCTGGAGGTCGCGCCGGCCGGGTCGGTCGATGCCTGGCGGTTGGTGCATCGCGTCGAAGTGACCGATTTCGGGGCGGATGTGGTTGCCGCGGAGTTGGAAGCGGCGGTGAGCCGATTGGATCCGGCGGCCGGAATGATGGTGCGGTTCGTGTGGTTCGATGCCGGTCCGGAGCGGGCGGGACGGTTGGCGATCGTCGCGCATCATCTGGCCGTCGACGGGGTGTCTTGGCGAATCCTCCTGCCGGACTTCGTATCCGCGTGGCAGGCGATCTCCTCGGGTGTCGCACCGGGACCCGTGGCGGGGACGTCGATGCGGCGTTGGGCGCACGGGCTTGTCGATGCGGCCGCCCAGCCGGAGCGCGTGGCTGAACTGCCTTGGTGGCGTTCAGTTCTCGACGGGCCGGATCCGATGCTCGGTGCGCGGCCGTTGGATCCGGCCGTCGATGTGCTGGCCACCGTCGAGCGCATCCAGATACAGATTCCGCGGGCCGAGACGGAGATCCTGTTGACCATGCTGCCCGCGGTATTCCACGGCGGCGTCGAGGACGGGCTGTTGGCGGCGCTGTCCGCGGCGGTGACGCGGTGGCGGGGTGTGCCCGAGGATTCGGTGTTGATCCGGTTGGAAGGTCATGGGCGGGAAGAGGACACGGTTCCCGGTGCCGATCTGTCGAATACGGTTGGTTGGTTCACCAGCATGTACCCGGTGCGATTGCGCGCCACCGCGGCGGATTGGGATGAACTTTGCGCGGGCGGTGACATCGCGGGCGCCCTGTTCAAATCGATCAAGGAACAGCTGCGCGCGCTGCCGGACAAAGGTATCGGCTACGGGCTGCTGCGCTACTTGAACTCCGAGACAGCACCTGTGCTGCAACAGTTTTCGACCGGGCAGATCGCGTTCAATTATCTGGGCCGATTCACCTCGGCGGATTTGTTGCCGCCGCGACTGCACGGAACGGGCTGGACGCCCGCGGTCGATGCCGGGCAGCTGATCACACCGATGGATCCGGCGCTTTCGGCCATGCCCGCACTGTCGGTGCTCGACGTGAACGCGATGGTCGTCGACACCGGCGACGGACCGGAGTTGCGGGCGGTATTCGCCGCGCCGTCAGGCGTATTGGCGCGGGACGAGGTCGCCGAGTTGGCCGGGCTGTGGCGGAATGCGGTGGCCGGGTTGGCGCGTCACGCCACCGCCGCCGGCGCGGGCGGTCGGACGCCGTCGGATCTGCCGCTGGTGGAACTGGCACAGCACGAGATCGAGGTCCTGGAGGACCGGTATCCGGGCCTGGTGGATGTGTGGCCGCTGACCCCGATGCAGTCGGGGCTGCTGTTCCATCAGGTATTGGCGGACAGCGGATTCGACGCCTACCACTTGCAGGTAGTTTTCTGCCTGACCGGATCGGTCGATCCGGCTCGGCTGCGCGCGGCGGGCCAGGGTCTGCTCGACCGCTATCCGAATCTGCGAGTGGGTTTCGCCGCCGACGCACACGGCGCTCCGATTCAAGTGGTTGTTGACCATGTCGAATTGCCTTGGCGCGTAGTGGATTTACGTGAGCTCCCGGAGGCCGACCGGGACGCTGCGGCGCGCGCGGCGCTGACCGAGGAACGGGACGAGCATTTCGATTTCGCGGTCGCGCCGCTGATGCGGTTGACCTTGGTGATCACCGGCGAGCAGCGCTCGGAACTGATCCTCACCTCGCATCACGTATTGCTGGACGGCTGGTCGCTGCCGCTGCTGCTCCGCGATCTGTTGTGGCTCTACGGTTCCGGTGGCGATGCCGCGGGCTTGCCACCGGTGCCCGACTACCGGGACTACCTGAAGTGGCTGATCCGGCAGGATTCGAACTCCGGTGTGCGGGCCTGGATTCGGGAGCTCGACGGCGTCGACGAACCGACGCTGCTCGCCGACAGCCTCGGAAAGTCGAGTGGCACAGATCATTCCGCGCAGGCCGGTGTCGAACGCATCGCGGTGCCGCTGACCGCCGAGACGGTCGCGGCGGTCGGCGGGCGCGCCATGGCGCTCGGGGTCACGGTGAACACCGTGGTGCAGGGCGCATGGGGAATGCTGCTGGCCCTGTCGACCGGCCGCCGCGATGTGATCGCGGGCGCCACCGTATCGGGCCGTCCGCCCGCGGTGCCGGGCGTGGATTCGATGGTCGGGCTGTTCATCAATACCGTGCCCATGCGGGTGCGGTTCGGTATGCGCGACACCATCGCCCAGGTGCTGACCGATCTGCAGGCCCGGCAGGTCGCGCTGCTCGACCAGCACCACGTCGGG
This sequence comes from Nocardia sp. JCM 34519.1, assembly GCF_020361265.1. Lineage (NCBI taxonomy): Bacteria > Bacillati > Actinomycetota > Actinomycetes > Mycobacteriales > Nocardiaceae > Nocardia > Nocardia sp. JCM 34519.1. The sequence continues at coordinate 80,355 of NZ_JAIRBR010000008.1, read as the reverse complement.
TTGAGCGATATCCACCAGGGCGTCGGCGTGCACGTCCTGTTCGACACGCTCGTCGCTTTCGAGTCCTACCCCGTCGATCGGCACGGAATCGCCGAGGCCGCGAGCACGAGCGGCATCACCATCACCGAGCTGCGCCCCGATACGCCGTCGCACTACGCGGTGACGTTGATCGCCAATGCCGGTCCCACCCTGAACCTGCATCTCGAATATCGCACCGATATGTTCGAGCGGTCGACGGTGGCGGCGCTGGCGGAGCGGCTCGCGCGCGTATTCCGGCAGCTGGTAACCGATCCGGATATTCCGGTGGGCTCGATCGATATCCTCGGCGCCGACGAACGTGAGCTGGTGCTGCGGCGCTGGAACGCGACCGCTGTCGAATTTCCGGACACCACCGTCGTCGGACAGTTCCTGGCGCAGGTCGGCGCGCATCCGGATGCGATCGCAATCATTTGCGGCGACGCGGAATCGACGTATCGGGAACTCGATATCCAGTCCGACCGGCTCGCGCGAACCCTCATATCGCATGGGGTGCATGTCGATTCGGTGGTCGCGGTCGCGCTGCCGAGATCGGCGGAATTGATCGTCGCGCTGCTCGCGGTGCTGAAGGCCGGTGGCGCGTATCTGCCGATCGACCCCGCATATCCCTCGGATCGCTTGGCTTTCATACTCGGCGATGCGGACCCGGTCGTCGTCCTGACCGATCGGGCCACCGCGAAACTCTTGCCCCACAATGCGATACCGCACCTGTACCCGGATACCGTCGACGGACCCGGACTCGATCGGGCCGTCGCGGTGCGGCCGCAGAACCTGGCCTACCTGATCTACACCTCCGGTTCCACCGGCGTGCCGAAAGGCGTTGCCGTCACCCATCGAAATGTGGTGGCCTTCGCGAATCAGCCCGGGTGGCGCGACGGTGCGCATCACAGCGTGCTGGTGCACTCCTCGGTCGCCTTCGACGCCTCCACCTACGAGATATGGGTGCCGCTGCTCGGCGGTGGCCGGGTGATCGTCGCGCCCCCGGGACGTACGGATATCGCGGCGTTGGCCGGTGTGCTTGCCGCACAACGGGTTACCGCGGCCTTCTTCACCACCCGGCTGTTCGAGTTGATCGTCGAACAGCATCCGGGTGCGCTCGGCGAGCTTCGGCATATTTCGGTCGGTGGCGAGGAGATGACGCCGGAGATGCTCCGGCGCGCTGTGCGGGCCTGTCCCGAGACGCGCGTCATGAACGGATATGGGCCGACGGAGACAACGACGTTCGCGGTCTGCCGGTCTTTCCAGAAGGCGTTCGAGAACGAGTCGGTGCCGATCGGGTCCGCGTTGGCGAACCTGCGAGCGTTCGTGCTCGATTCGCGCCTCGCGCCGGTGCCGGTCGGGGCCGCCGGTGAGTTGTACATCGCCGGTGCGCAATTGGCCCGCGGCTATCACGACCGTGCCGGGCTCACCGCCGCACGGTTCGTCGCGGATCCGTTCGATCCGGCCGGTGGCCGGTTGTATCGGACGGGCGATGTCGTGCGTTGGAATGCCGACGGGCAGTTGGAATTTGTCGGTCGGATCGACGACCAAGTGAAGATCCGTGGTTTCCGGGTGGAGCCCGGTGAGGTGGAAAGCGCGTTGGCGCAACATCCTTCGGTGTCGCACGCGGTGGTGGTCGCCCGTGAGAGCGAGGCGGGCGGTAAACAACTGGTCGGATACGTTGTCCCCGACGGTAATGCGGTCGACGGCCGGGAGGTGCGCCGGTGGGTGGCCGACCGGTTGCCGGAGTACATGGTGCCGGTCGCGGTGCTGGTGATCGAGTCGATTCCGTTGACCGCCAACGGAAAGGTGGATCGTGACGCGCTGCCGGATCCGGAGCTCGTGTCATCGGTGGCGTACCGCGCGCCGAGCGGCGAGCGGGAACGGGTGCTGGCCGAGCTGTTCGGTGAGGTGCTCGGGCGCGAGCGGATCGGCGTCGATGACGGCTTCTTCGAATTGGGCGGCCATTCCTTGTTGGCGACCCGCCTGGTGAGCCGGATCCGGATGGTACTCAGGGTCGAGGTGCCGATCCGGGCCATCTTCGACGCTCCGACGGTGGCACAACTGGCCACCAGGCTGGATGCGGGTGGGCGAGCGCGTCCGGCGCTCTCGGCCCGGATACGGCCGGAGGTGGTTCCGCTGTCATTCGCGCAGCGGCGGTTGTGGTTCGTACATCGGTTGGAGGGGCCGTCCGCCACATACAACATTCCGTTGGTCGCGCGGTTGACCGGCGTATTCGACGCGCGGGTGTTCGCGGCAGCGGTCGGCGATGTCGTTGCGCGGCACGAGGGTTTGCGCACGATCTTCGCCGAGGTCGACGGTGAGCCCGTGCAGCGAGTGCTCGACGCCGCGGATGTCGAGGTGCCGGTGACCGTCGCCGCGGTGAAGGCCGCCGAGCTGAATGCCGCGGTGACCGCGGCGGTGCGGTACGGATTCGATCTGTCGACGGAAATTCCGCTGCGGGTCAACGTTTTTCGATCGGACAACGACGAATGCGTGCTGGTCTTGGTGCTGCACCACATCGCCGGTGACGGCTGGTCGATGACGCCGCTGCTGCGCGATCTGGCGCTGGCGTATACGGCGCGCCTGGACAATCGTGCGCCGGGATGGAAACCGCTGCCGGTGCAGTATGTGGATTACACGCTGTGGCAACAGGAATGGCTCGGCTCGGCCACCGATCCCGAGAGCGTCTTGTCGCGGCAGTTCGATTATTGGCGGCGGGAGCTCGACGGGTTGCCGGAGCAGTTGCGGTTGCCCACCGATCGGCCGCGCCCACACGTCGCCAGTTATCGCGGTGACATGGTGTTGTTCGATATCGATGCCGAGATTCGTAATGCCGTGGAGCGGCTGGCGGTTCGCGAGGGCGCGACCGTGTCGATGGTGTTGCAGTCGGCGTTGGCGGTCTTGTTGTTCAAACTCGGTGCGGGCGAGGACATTCCGATCGGCTCGCCGATCGCGGGGCGTACCGATGAGGCATTGGCCGATCTTGTCGGGTTCTTCGTGAACACCTGGGTGCTGCGCGCCGGCGTGACTCCGGCCGCATCGTTCACCGAGATCCTGAGCCAGGTCAGGGCAAAGGCGTTGGCCGCGTACGAGAATCAGGATGCGCCGTTCGAGCTGTTGGTCGAGTTGCTCAACCCGGTCCGCTCGGCGGCGCATCATCCGCTGTTCCAGGTATCGCTGGCGTTCCAGAACAACACCATGCCGACGGTCGAACTGGCGGGCGTCGGGTTCGAGGCCTATCCGGCGTCCATCGCCGCATCGCGATTCGACCTGTTCTTCAATATCGCCGATGCGCCGGGTGGACACACCTGGAACGGCTTCGTCGAGTACGCGACGGAACTTTTCGATCGGTCGACCGTCGAAACAATGGTGGAGCGGTTGATATCCGTACTGCGGCAGGTGATTTCGGACCCGAGTGGTGCGGTCGGGTCGCTCGATATCCTCGGCGGTGACGAGCGTCGGTTGGTGCTGCATCGTTGGAACGACACAGCAGTGCCGGTCGATTCGAACCAGACACTGGTCGGACTGTTCCGAGCACAGGTTGCGGCGACGCCGGATGCGACCGCGGTGGTCTGTGGTGCGACCGAGCTCTCGTATCGGGAGCTCGACATTCGTGCGGATCGATTGGCGCGGGTGCTGGTTTCGCGTGGGGTGGGGCCGGAGACGATCGTCGCGGTGGCGCTGCCGAGGTCGGTGGAGTTGATCGTGGCGTTGCTGGCGGTGCTGCGGGCCGGTGGTGGGTATCTGCCGATCGATCCGGCTTATCCCTCGGATCGGTTGGCGTTCATCTTGGCCGATGCCGCGCCGGTGTCCGTCGTAACCGACCGTGCGACGGCAAAGGTGTTGCCCCACAACGAGATACCGCACCTCTACCTCGACGCACTCGACACTGTCGTTGTAGACGTACGCGATCGGGTGCGTCCGCAGAATCTGGCGTACCTGATCTACACCTCCGGATCTACCGGTATCCCGAAAGGCGTTGCGATATCCCACCGTAACGTGGTGAACCTGGTCGCCGCGGCGCGGCCGGTCGCCGCGGCGGACCGGATGCTGGTGCATTCCTCGACCGCGTTCGATGCCTCGACCTATGAGATCTGGCCCGCCCTGTGCTGCGGCGCCGTTCTGGTGCTGGCGGACGAGCAGCGCTCGGATCCGGCGGAGATCACTCGGTTGATCGAGGCGCGCTCGGTGACGAAGATGTTCGTGACACCGCCGCTGTTCTCGGCCTTGCTGGACTATGTCGAGTCCTTGCCGGACAACCCCTTCCGAACGTTGACGCAGATTCTGGCCGGTGGCGCCGAGCTGACGGCGGCCGTGGTTCGGAGATTGAACGCGCATTATGCCGGTATTCAAGTGATGAACGGTTACGGGCCGACCGAAACCACGGCGTTCGCAACGGTATTCGAGGCCGCCGACGATAGCGGCGATGTCTCGGTGCCGATCGGCTCCGCATTGGCCAATGTCCGGGTGTACGTGCTGGATTCGGGGTTGATGCCGGTGCCGGTAGGGGTGCCGGGTGAGTTGTATATCGCCGGTGCGCAGCTCGGGCGGGGCTATCGGGGGCGGGCGGGATTGACCGCGTCGCGGTTCATCGCGGATCCGTTCGATCCGGCCGGTGGTCGGCTGTATCGGACGGGTGATGTGGTGCGGTGGGATTCCGGCGGGCAGTTGGAATTCGTCGGCCGAGTCGATGATCAGGTGAAGATCCGTGGTTTCCGGGTGGAGCCGGGTGAGGTGGAAGCTGTTCTGGCGCAACATCCTTCGGTGTCGCAGGCGGTGGTGGTCGCGCGCGAGACCGACGGTGGTAAGCAGTTGATCGGGTATGTGGTCGCCGACCGGTCCGGGCCGGTGGTCGGCGCCGACGAGTTGGTCGGGCAGTGGCGCCGGGTATATGACGACCTGTACAGCGGTTCCGAAAACCGTGGCATCGAGGCCGATTTCAGCGGCTGGAACAGCAGCTATACCGGTGCGCCGATTCCGCTGGAGCAGATGCGGGAGTGGCGGTCGGCCACGGTGGAGCGGGTTCGCGGGCTGCGACCGCGGCGGGTGCTCGAGATCGGTGTCGGGTCGGGGCTGCTGTTGTCGCAGCTGGCGCCGGACTGCGAAGAGTATTGGGCGACAGACTTTTCCGCTACGACCATCGCCACACTCAGGCAGCGGTTGGGTGCGCTGGACGCGGAGTGGGTCGACCGTGTCGCGTTGAGTGTGCGGACCGCCGACGATATCGATGGGCTGCCGGAGAACCACTTCGACACCGTCGTTTTGAATTCGGTTGTTCAGTATTTCCCCGGTCAGGGCTATCTTCGCGAGGTGCTCGAGCGGGTGCGCGGGCTGCTCGTGCCCGGCGGTGCGATATTCATCGGCGATGTGCGCAATCTGGCTCTGCTGGAGGAGTTCACCACCGCGGTACAGATCGTCCGGGGTGGCGGCGATGATCCGGCCGCGGTCGGTGCCCGAGTCCGCCGGGATATCTCGGCGGAGCAGGAGCTGTTGCTGGCACCGGAGTATTTCACGAGTTTGGGTATGGCCGTCGATATTCGACTCAAGCGCGGGTACGCGGTCAATGAGTTGAGCCGATACCGCTACGACGTCGTGCTGCGCGACTCGACCGCGCTGTCGGTCGCCGATGTGCCGAAGTTCGAATTCCACGACCATGATTCGCTGCGCACGCTCCTGGAAAGTAGGCGCCGCGGCGGAATTCGTGTCACCGGGATCCCGCACGCCGGACTGATCGATGAGGTCGAAGCGACGCGGCGGATCAGGGCAGGGTTGCCGACCGACAACAGCGGTGTCGGCTTCGAAGGATTACTCGACACCGGCGCCGATCGGACAGGTGGGGGTCTGCTGCCCGAAGACGTCTATGTGCTGGGGGAGCGGTACGGGTACACCACCGCGGTCACCTGGTCGGCTGAAAACGGCAGTATGGACGCGGTTTTCGTCGATACCGCGAGCGGGCCGCTGACCGACGTGTACCTGCCGTCGTCAGCCGCCGTCCACGCCAACAACCCACAGGCTGGGCTGCTGTCTGCCGATGTGCGTCGGTGGGTGGGCGAGCGGTTGCCGGAGTTCATGGTGCCGTCGGTGGTGATGGTGATCGAGTCGATGCCGCTGACCGCGAACGGGAAAGTGGATCGGAAGGTGTTGCCGGATCCGGAATTCGCCTCGTCGGTGGCGTATCGCGCGCCGGTCGGTGAGCGGGAGCGGATGCTGGCCGCGCTGTTCGCCGAGATCCTCGGGCTCGACCGGGTCGGCGTCGATGACGACTTCTTCGCCCTGGGCGGGCATTCCCTGTTGGCGACGCGTCTCACCAGCAGGATTCGGGCGGTGCTCGGGGCGGAGGTTCCGGTCCGGGCGATCTTCGATTCTCCTACCGTCGCCCAGTTGGCGGCCCGGCTCGACGACGGTGTCGACTCGGCGACGGATTTCGATCCGGTGCTGCTGCTGAAACGTTCGGGATCGCGAAAACCGCTGTGGTGTCTGCATCCCGGCGGTGGACTCGGCTGGTTCTATCAGCAACTCGGACCGCACCTGCCCGACCGGCCCGTCTACGCCATCCAGTCCCGCGGACTCGACGGTGGGCCGCTGGCCGCCTCATTCCAGGAGATGATCGACGACTACATCGATCGGATGCGCGCACTCCAAGACGAAGGCCCGTACTACCTGCTCGGTTGGTCGTACGGCGGAATAGTCGCGCATGTGCTCGCACAACAACTCGCCGAGCGCGCGATGCCGGTCGGATTCCTCGGCATCATCGACAGCAAACCCGTTGTGCCGTCGGAGATTCCACCCGACGTGTCGGAAGACGAAGCCATGGCGGCACTACGCGTCTGGGCGGCCGAAAGATTCGGCGAACAACTCGAATCCCCCGTCATCCAGGAGCTGGTGGGACGAGCGACGAAAGTCCTCCTCAACAACAGCACCCTATTGGCGGGCTGCACCTCCCCCCGCTACGAAGGCGACATGACAATATTCGCCGCCGCCCGCGACTCCGACGGCCACCGAATAGCCGACTCGACCGAAGACCTGCGACAACTCTGGCGCCCCCACGTCACCGGCCATATCGACATAATCGAAATAGACTGCGCCCACGGCGATTTCGACCGCCCCGAAAATATGGCCCGAGTAGGCCGAATCCTGCACGACCTCCTATGAGGACGCGACCCCGTACGGGTCGTCGAGGGTAGTCGGGGTACCGGCGACGTCCAACACCGGCGCGGGATAACTCGGTCCGGCAGCTACGTCAACGATGTGTCTACCTGAGTTGCTGCTCGGTTCGGATCGTGAGATCACCAGATGGCACATACTTTCCATTGCGGAAAGTATGTGCCATGCTTTCAATCATGGATGCGAGGGAAGCGCAACAACATCTGCGAACCGCCGAGGATGCCTACCGGGCCGCGGCGTTGCCGTCACTGCCGATGCGGATCGTCGTGCCGGTCGCCGTAATGATCGGGGGCGCGGTCGCCGTGAGCGGCCAATATTCCGGCAACGGCGTTATCCGGCTGTCGTACTGGATCGGCGCGGTCGTGCTGGCGATCTGTGCGATCGGTTTGGTTCAGCGGGCTCGCCACCGTCGAGGGCTGACCGGGCTTCGCGGGCCCGCGCGCGAGGCGCTGACCGCGCAGCTGACCTGCGCTCTGGCTGTGCTCACGCTTGCGATCGTCGCCCCTGCCGGTATGGGTCTGTACTTCATCGGGGCCGGAGTCGTCATCGGGGTTGTCGCGGGCGTCTTGCTGCGTAAGCCGGGGTATCTGTTGGCGGGGCACCGGCGATGACACCCGCGTTGGATCCGGCGTTGCAGTCGTCGACCCGTCTCATGGTCGTCAGTTACCTGTCCGGGTGCGACAGCGCCGAATTCCAAGCCGTGCAACAGTATTGCGACCTCACCCCGTCAAACCTGTCCAAACACGCCAACACGCTGGCGGAACTGGGATATGTCCACATCGACAAGGGCTATGTCGGCAAACGGCCGCGAACCTGGCTGTCGCTCACGCCGAACGGACGCACCGCGTTGACCACACACCTCGAGGCGTTGCAACACATCGCGACGGCCGCGGCCCGAGCCGCCACCAACCAGTCGAGGTAGTCCACCGGCACCCGGTCCTGTTCGGCCGCAGGGGGAGCTGCCCGGCATCTGCCAATGATCGGCTCGCAGCTACTGCCAATCACGATCCCGCACCAAGCACACCGGCTGATTCCGGGGTCCGGAAGAGCTGTCCCCGTTGATATTTCGATCGTCCTACTCGGCCCCGCCGAAATAGCGCCGCAGTTCCGGCGCCACTGCGGCCGGATTGCCGCCCTCGTTGGTTTGGCTGCGGTCGGCGGGTGACCCGTGATCCAGGCCGTTGAGTACCACGCTACGGTGGTTGGGCAGGACGCGGTCGAGTGCTTCGAAGGCGGGCAGGATGAATGCCGGACCTTTTTTCGTGCCGCGCAGCAAGAGTACGTCGGTTCGCAGGTCGGCGAAATCGGCTAGCCTGCCTGCTTTTTCGGCGAGAATGACGGCCTCGTAGCGCAGGGTGGGAGTCATCTTGCGGAGTGTGATGGCGTCCGGCGGTGCGGTGCGGTCCTCCTTCTTCATGGCGGCGTCGATGAAGGCGGCCAGCATCCGGCGCGGCATGAATTTCATTGCGGCCGGGGCGAGATCGAATCCGAGCAGGCAGGTGACGATCGCCGCGCCGTCGCGCCCCTCGGCGAGTTCGCGATCGAAGCGGGTTACCCAGTCGGTGTAGATTCCGGAGTCGTCGAGCAACAGTCCCGGCTCGTAGGCGGCGAGTTTCCGGATGCCGGGCAGGGTGCGCGCCGCCTCCAATGCGATCACCCCGCTGGAGCTGATCCCGAAAACCAGCTCGGCCCCGGACATTTCCAGCACGGCCGCCAGATCCGCCACTTCGGTGCGCAGCGAATGCCCGGGCCGATGCGGCCCGGAGCCGCCGCGCCCCCGGCGGTCCGGCAGATAGACGGTGAACGAATCCGACAGTGCCGCAGCCAATCCCGACAGGCTGCGCCCGGATTGATTGCTGCCGTGCAGCAAGACCAGCGCGGGCCCGCTACCGGTCCGCAGATATCCGATGGTGGTGCCATCGGCGGAGGTGACCGAACCGGCCTGGAATTCGACGGACATGAGCTGCTCCTGCGGCTTCTAGTTTCCAAGTATCTAGTTATCAAGAAACTACTCGTATGCGAGCATATAGCGCAAGCCCACCGATATCGCGCGACCTCAGACGTTGTCGAGGACGCGTTCGGCCGCCCTCGCGGGTGTACGAGATCTGTTGTGTCCGTAGATGATTCCGGCAACAAGAATGACAAGCAGAACCGCGGTGGTGCCGTAGGTGCCGAAGCCGAGGCCGCCCTTGGCGTGCGGTTTGGACAGCAGATCGCCGACGGTGGCGCCGAGCGGCCTGGTGAGGATGAACGCCAACCAGAACAGCAGCACACCGGAGATCCGGGTGAGGTAGTGGGCGGCGAGGATGGCGGCCATGATCGCGGCGATGAGCAGGGCGCTGCCGCCGAAGCCGAGTCCGGAGCTGTCGGACAGGTAGTCGCCGAGCGAGGTGCCGAGGGTGTTCGACAGCAGGATCGCGCTCCAGTAGAGGAGTTCGCCGCGGAAGTCGGTGATGTCGGCGACGTCGTAGGTTTGGCCGCTGACCTTCCAGACGAGGAAGACGATCGCCAGGCCGGTGATCAGGATCGCCGCGCCCGCACCGTATCCGAGTCCGTCGTCGGTGGAGGTATCCGAGCCGGGACCGCGGTTGATGAAATCGGAGATGGTGGTGCCCGCGGTGCTCGTCGCCGCGATGACCGTCCAATACCGGGCCGGGTGGAATCGGCGCGCCCTCAGCTGGGTGATCAGCGCGACCGCGAACAGGCCGAGAAATAGCGCGGAGGCCGCCGCGTAACCGAGGCGCAGGGTCTGCGCGAGTAGATCGCCGCCGGTCTCGCCGAGCGTGGTGGCGGCGACTTTGAGAACCCAGAACAGTGCGGTGACCTGTGGCAGCTTGTAATCGGTGCGGTAGTGCGCCGAATCCATGCGCGTAATCCCTTCTGCGGGTGAGCCGGACGCGGGGGAGTCTGCCGTTCGGTCGCTGAGAACACGCTGAGACGGTCGGTTCGCGAGGACGGGTAGTGGTCGATTATGGGTGGCGTGATTCGGATTCCGATCTGGCTGCGGCCGTCGCGGTGGGGACTGCGCATTCGGTCGGCGGTGGCGTGTGCGCTGGTGGTCGGCGTCATCTCGGCCGCCGCGGCCGCAGCCATGCTGTGGTTTCTGCACCGGTCGCTCACCCGCGAGCTCGACGCCGCCGCGGATGCGCGGGCGGGTGAGATCGCCGCCGAATTCGACCGCGCGCCGGGTGGTCGGCTGCCGGAGGGACTGCTGTCGGCCGAGGGGCAGATCGTGGCGGTTCAGCTGATCGATGCGGACGGACAGGTCGTCGAGTCATCGGGTCCGAAGCTCACCCGGCCGTTGCTCGCCGACCCGGCCTCGGCCGGTGACCGCGCCGCCGGACTGCGACCGGTGCGCGAATACGACGACGACTGGCGGGTCGCGGTCCGAACCGCGGCGCGCGGATATGTGGTGCTGGTGGCCGCCGACAGCGAATCGGCCGAACACGCCGTGACCGAGACGGCGGCGCTGTTGGCGATCGGCGGGCCGATCGTGGTGCTGACGGCGGCGGCCGCGACCTATCTGCTGGTCGGGCGCTCATTGCGGTCGATGGAGGAGATCAGGGCGCGGGTCTCGGGTATCGGCGCGGGCGATCTGTCCGCACGGGTTCCGGTGCCGGTCGCCCGCGACGAGATCGCCCGGCTCGCCGAGACGATGAACGATATGCTCGCCCGCGTCCAGGCCGGTCACGAGGCGCAGCGCCGTTTCGTCGGCGATGCCTCGCACGAGCTGCGCAGCCCGCTGACCACCATCACCGCCGCGCTGGAGCTTGCGGCGGACCGGCCGGAAATCCTCGATCGCGAGCTGATCGGCGCGACATTGTTGCCGGAGGCGCGGCGGATGAAATATCTGATCGAGGATCTGCTCACGCTGGCGGCGGCCGATGAGAACGGCCTCGAATTGCGCAGGGGCGAAGTGGATCTCGACGATATCGCGGACAGCGAGGCAGCGGCGCTGCGCCTGCGCCGCGATGTGGCGGTCCGGCGGGAGATCCGGCCGGTGCGGGTGATCGGCGACCGGGCCAGGCTCGGCAGGGCCGTGCGCAACATCCTCGACAACGCCGCCGCGCACGCCCGCTCCGAGATCGGCATCGGGGTGTCGACGGTCGGTTCGCGGGCGCGGATCGTCATCGATGACGACGGACCCGGCATCCCGGAGGCGGACAGGTCGCGAATTTTCGACAGATTCGTGCGCCTGCAGGACGACCGGGCGCGTGCGACCGGCGGCTCCGGACTGGGCTTGGCGATCGTCGCCGAAATCGTTGCCGCACACGGCGGCACCATAACCGTGACCGAATCACCTTGGGGCGGAGCCAGATTCGTTATCGACCTACCTGCCGCGGTCGGGATCGGCCAGCCGGTAGCCGACCCCGCGTAAAGTTTCGATACTGTTGCGGCCGAAGGGTGTATCGATCTTCTTGCGCAAATAGCCGACGTACACCTCCACCACATTCTCCGGTCCGTCGTAGTGGGTGTCCCATACGTTGCGCAGGATTTCGGATTTCGTGAGCACGATTCCCTTGTGCCGCAAGAAGAATTCGAGCAGCCCGAATTCGCGGGGGGTCAATGTCAGCTCGGTGCCGCCACGGGTGACGATCCGGCGGGCCGGATCCAACATCAGATCACCCGCGGTCAATCGGGCGGGCAGCTGCGGGGTGCGCCGCCGCACCAGCGCCCGAAGCCGCGCGATCAGCACGACGAACGAGAACGGCTTGGTCAGGTAGTCGTCGGCGCCGAGATCGAGGGCGTCCGCCTGCTCGTAGTCGCCGTCCTTGGCCGTGAGCATCAGCACCGGAGTCGTCACATCCCGCGCGCGCAATCGCCGCAACACCTCGTAGCCGCTCATCCCGGGCAACATGATGTCGAGCACGATCACATCGAAATCGTCCTCGACCGCCAGCCACAGCCCGTCGGTGCCGCTGTGTGCCAGTTGCACCACGAATCCCGCCAACTCGAGCCCGCGGCGGACCGTATCGGCCAGCCGCTGCTCGTCCTCCACCACCAGCACCCGCACCGGTCAAGCTTGCCGCATCGCCGCTGCCTCTCAACGTATTCTCAGCCGGAATATGCCAGCGTCGTGGCGTGATGTTGGAATCTGTGCCTATGACACGGCAATCGAGGGTTTCGCGCCGAGTGCCGATCGGCTGGCTCGCGATCCTCGTATGCGCGCTGGCCGTTTGCGGCTTGACGGTGTTCGTCGCGAGTCGGCACGGTCCGGCCGGTGTGGACTCCGATCTGCTGCGCTGGGTGGTCGACCGGCGCAACGGCACGCTGACGGCGGCGGCGAAGGCGGCGAGTTTCGTCGGCGACACCTTCGTGCTCGCGGCCATCGCGGCGATGGCCTGCGCGGTCTCGGCATTGCGCAACCTTTGGCGGCAGGCGACGCTGATCGCGGCGACAACCGCCGGCGCCGCGGTGCTGGTCGTGGTCGGCAAGCACGTCATCGGGCGGGCGCGACCACCGGTCGGCTACCACCTCGTCGTCGAAACCAATCTGTCGTATCCGTCCGGGCACAGCCTCGGTTCGGCGGCGGTGTTCGGCGTGCTCGCCGTCGTCGGATTCGCACGGACACACCGGCGTTGGCTCCGAACCGCCGTGCTCATCGCCGCGGCGGCCGGTGTGTTGGCCATCGGCGCGTCGCGCCTGTATCTGGGCGTGCACTGGCCCACCGACATCCTGGCCGGCTGGCTGCTCGGCTTGCTGTGGTTGATGATCTGCGTCCGCGTTTACCCACTGAACTCGCGAGGTTCCAGATCCACAGCATGATGGTGGGATGGCCGAGAGGGTGAGTGCATGCGGGCAATACTGATACTGATCGTTGTCCTGGCGATCGCGGCGATCGTCGGCGACCGGGTCGGGGTCGTGGTGGCGCAGAACGAGATCGGCAGGCAGATCGCCGCCCAATACAAGCTGCCGAACGAACCGCGGGTCCGGATCGGCGGCTTCCCGTTCCTGACGCAGGCCGTCGACGGCAACTACCACGACATCGATATCCGGGTGGGCGACTGGAGCGATCAGAAGATCTCCGTGCACGATCTCGATGTCACGCTGACCGACGTATCCGCGCCGCTGAGCGATGTGATCCACAATCGGACGTCGAATTTCGTCGCGGCGACGGCCAATGCGACGGCCCTCGTTCCCTACGACACCGTGAAGGGTTTCGCGCCCTCGGGTGTGGAATCGATCTCCAACAGCCCCAACGGATTACGTGTCACGGGCACGTTCTCGGTGGAGGGTATTCCGATGCCCGCGACCGTTGTCGTCACCGTCGCGCCGACCGACGACGGCATCGAGGTCACGCCGGTGTCGGTCCAGGCCGCGGCGGGCGGGCCGACGATCCCGCTGGCGATGCTGCGCCGGACGCTCACCTTCACCGTGCCGTTGCAGCGGCTGCCGCTCGGCGCACGGGTGACGTCCATCCAGCCGAGCGCCAATGGCCTACAGGTGACCGCCGTCGCACACAACGTGCGGTTATCCGACCTGTCGTGAACTACAACCAGCCCGCGTCGGTGGCGCGGCGGACGGCGTCGACGCGGTTGCGGGCCTGCAGTTTCGATACCGCAGCGGCCAGATAGTTGCGCACGGTGCCGTAGGACAGGTGCAATCCGGTGGCGATCTCCTTGGGGTCGGCGCCCGCGGCGTAGCGGCGCAACACATCGGCTTCCCGGTCGGTGAGCGGGCTGTCCGCGGTGCGCAGTGCGGTGAAGGCCAGGCCCGGGTCGAGTACGACGCCGCCCGCGGCCACGGTCCGCACGGCGTGCAGCAGTTCTTCGCGGGGGCTGTCCTCGAGGACGAAGCCCGCCACACCGATCTCGGTGGCGCGCTTGACATATCCGGGGCTGGTGAGCGCGGTCAGGATGAGGACGCGGCAGTCCGGGCAGTGCTCGCGCAGTCCGGCGGCGGCGGTCAACCCGTCCTGGCCCGGTAGGTCGATGTCGAGGATCGCGACCCGGGCACGCTCGGCGATTGCTGTGGCGACGATCGGCTCGCCGCGGTCCAGCGCGGCGACGATTTCGACGTCGTCCTCCAATTCCAGTGTCGCCACGAGTGTTTCGCGCAGCAGGCGCATATCCTCGGCCACCAGCACCCTGATCATATTCACACTCCTCACCGCAGGTCAGGCCGTAGTTCGCTTGCTCTTGCGGCCCTACCTGGTATGCAATCTTGGGCGTGTCTTTTTTGCCCCGCTGCACCGGGTACCTGTTCTTGATCCTGATCACGGTGTCGGTGTCGATGAACGGAGCTGGGGCGGTACCGGCGATTTGCTGTGCGGCGCAAGCCGTTCTGCTCGTCCTGGCGCAGCGGCGGCCCGGCGGCCGAGCGTGGATACTGCCGGTCCAACTGCTGGTCACCTACCTGCCGTTCGCCTTGTCGACCGGACCGGTGAATCTCGATGGCCTGCTGGCGGCCACGGTGCTGTGGTGTTTGCCCCTGCACTGGGCAAGGTTCGGGTTCCTGCTGGTCGTCGCGGTCTCCGGCGGCATACACGGCGGACGGCACGACTACCTCTATGCCGCGGTGACAACGGCGGCGATCGGCCTGGTTGTCTATGTGCTGCTGCGCCTTCCGATCCTGATCGACGAGTTGCGATCGAGCAGGCACGAACTCGCCGAGCTGACGTTGGCGCGGGAACGTCTGGAGGCGACGCAACGGCTGCGTGCCGTGCTCGGCGACCGGCTGACATCCGTCATCGACCTGCTACAGCAGGCGCGTGCGGCGCTGGATCCGCTGCGGGCGCGGGACGCCGTCGGCGCGGCCGCGAGCGCCACCCGGGAGATCATCGGCACCGTCCGGCAGACGGCGGTCCGGGAGGGCGCCCTCACCAGGCTGCCGCCGGACTCGGCGACTTCGCGACTGGCGCCGCAGCTGACGCTGGTCGCGTTGGTCGTCGGTCTGGCGGGGTGGACGGTGATCGAGGCCGTAGAGATCGGGCGACCGTACTGGCCGACCGTGCTCGGTGGCGCGACAATGTCGATTTTGCTGCTGGGCCAGCTGTTGTGGCCGAGGTGGGAACGGCGTTTGCTGCTCGTCCAGGCGGCTGCCACATTGGCGCCGCTGCCGTGGGTGGGCTCGTGGTCGGTCTGGCTGATGCTGCTCGCGGTGTCGGCCCTGCTTTCGCTGTCCGGTGTGGGCGCGGCGATCGCCGTCGCCGGTCTGTTCGCGCTGCGGGCCGCGTATTCGGTGCCGACCTCGGGGCTATCCGGCCACGGCAACTGGATCATCCCCGCCGCCGAGGCCACGCTGGTGCTGTACGGGCTCGCGCGGTTCCGGCAGCTGTCGGTGCGGTTGAACGAGGCGCGCGCGGCGCTGGTGCGGATGACGCTGCAGGTGGAGCGGCTGCGCATCGCCCGTGATATCCACGATCTACTCGGCCTGACGCTGTCGGTGCTGGCATTGAAGAGCGACCTCGTCGCCGAATTGGTCGTCCGCGACCAGGACCGGGCGGTCGCGGAGCTCGACCAGGCGCTGCGGATCGCCGCCAATGCCAGGACCGAGGCGATCGCGCTCGTCGACGACAACACCGCCCGCTCGTTGCGGCACGAATTGCGGCTGGCCGGACAGGCACTCGCCGCCGCGTGCGGCGACGTCGACGTGGCCTATGACGACGATCTGCCGGAGCGGGCGGGTGCGGTACTCGCACCGGTGGTGCGGGAGGCGGTCACCAATGTGCTCCGCCACAGCGCGGCCACCCGGGTGGCCATCGAATGCCGACGGCACGACGGCCAGCTGCGCCTGAAAATCCACAACAACGGCGCCACCGGCGCACCCGATTCCGATGGGCAGGGTCTGCGCAATATGCGGGCGCGGGTGACCGATGCGGGCGGATCCTTCGCGGCCTCGGCCACCGGCGACGAATTCCTGCTCACGGCGCTCATTCCGTGCTGACCTCGCCGATGTGCAATTTGCACGGTGCCGACGCTGCGGGTCGCACGTCCGGCCGGTGCTCGCGGCACTACTGACGGCATCGTCGCGATGTGAGGCTTTTCGTCGTCACCGAGACAATGAAGGAGCCCATGTCATGGCCGTGATGAGAGTGCATCGGTACCGCGTTGCCGATGCCGATCTCGACGCCCTGCTGGCGCAGCGCGCCACCCTGATCGACGGAATCCGCAGGGCCGTCCCAGGATTGACCGAAACCCGGCTGACCCGCCTGGAAGACGGCAGCTACACCGATACCTGGCGCTGGGAGTCGGCCGAGCAGATGCTCACCGCACTCGCTGCGGCACAAGGCTTTCCGCTCACCGACGCGACGATGGCGTTGACGGCGGACGCGACCGCGCAAAACGGCGAAATCATCGACGAGCGTTAGGACTTCAGCACAATGAATATCGCCTATCACATCGTCGGCGTGGTGGCCGCCCTCTGGATCGGCTTCTCCGGTTATTCGCTGTTCGCCCAAAAGGGATTCGTCGTCGATCCGCTCGTCGAATACGGAGTGCCGAAGTCCTGGTGGAATTGGCTCGCGCTGGCCAAATCCGCGGGCGCGCTCGGCTTGCTCGCCGGATTCTTCGTCCCGGTGCTCGGCATCGCCGCCGCTGTCGCGCTGATTTTCTACTTCCTCGGCGCGGCGGCCACCACCATCCGGGCGCATTCGTACCAGACCACGGTGTTCCCGCTGCTGTATCTGGCCCCCGCCGCCGCGACCCTCGTCCTGCAAGTGATCCGATAGGAGCATCGTGATGTCCCGTTTCGCGTTCTACGACAACGACATTGCCGCCAAATTCAACAAGCGGCTGACCACCGCCGCCCGCGTCATCGATGAATCGGCGCTGCCGAAGCCCACCCAGGAATTGATCAAAATCCGTGCCTCGCAATTGAACGGCTGCGGCATGTGCCTGGACATGCACACCAAGGACGCCGCACATGCCGGTGAATCCGCGGTCCGGCTCGCGCTGGTGGCCGCCTGGCGCGACTCCACCGTATTCACCGATGCGGAACGCGCCGCGCTCGCGCTCACCGAGGCGGGCACCCGGCTCACCGATTCCGGTATTTCCGCCGATACGTGGGCGCAGGTGCGCGAGAACTACGACGACGATCAGATCGGCGCCATGATCTCGTTGATCGCCACCATCAACGCGTGGAACCGGCTGAACGTGATCTCCGGTCAGCTCGGCGGCGGGTACGTCCCCGGCCAGTGGTGAACGGACTGAGCCCATTCGGACATCCGAATGGGCTCAGCCGGAATACGTTGCGGCGCAACGCGTTCAGCTCCGCGCCGCCTTCGGCAGCAGGAAGACGACGCAGCCCGCCAGCACGGCGATGGCGCAGGTCCCGAACGACGCGGCGGCGAGGGCGTGGCCCGCGGCGGCGGCGCTGCCCGCCGACTCGGGATGGAACGACGCGAAGAAGACCGCTCCGATAACGGCGACGCCCAGCGCTCCGCCGCACTGCTGGGCCGTGGACAGGGCGCCCGACGCGACTCCGGCCGACTGCGGTTCGATGCGGCTGAGCACCGTGTTGAGCGCGGGCGTGATGACCAGTCCGCCGCCGACGCTCTGCAGGACGAGGGTGGGGATCACCAGCAGCGGGGTGATGCGCGGGCCCGACACCAGCAGCAGTCCGGTCGCCAGATAGCCGCTCGCCAGGATGATCGCCCCGACCTCGAGCACCCGTCGGCCGTATTTCGGAATGATCCGGCTGGCCACCATGCTGAACACGAAGAATGCGATGGCCGCGGGCGTGTAGACCAGCCCGGCGCCGAGCGCCGACATACCGAGACCCTGCTGCAGCGCCACCGACAAGGCCAGGTAATACGAGTAGATCAGCGCGTACAGGGCGAGTACGAGCACGATCCCCAGCGAGAACGAGCGTTGTTCGAACAGCGACGGCGGGACCAGCGGATCCCCGCCCCGCCGTTCGAGTTTCCGCTCGATCGCGGCGAACAGGCCGAATGCGACCGCGCTGCCCGCGAAGCAGGCCCAGACCCAGTTCGGCCAACCTGCCTGCTGTCCCTGGATCAGCGGGAGCACCAGCAGGAACAGCGCCGCGCTGAGTACCGCGACACCGGGCAGGTCCAGCCTGCGGTCGGCGGCCGAACCCGTCGCGGGCACGGATCGCAGGGCGAGCAGGAACATGACGATTCCGATCGGCACGTTCACCCAGAACACCAGGCGCCAGCCGGAATCGAACAGGTTGGCGCCGATCAGCAGTCCGCCGATGACCTGTCCGCCGATGGTGGCCATCCCCATGACGACGCCGAGCACGCCGTACACGCTGTGCCGCCGCGCCGCAGGCACCAGCACGGTGACGTACGCGAATACCTGGGGGACCATCAGCGCGGCTCCCAGACCCTGGACGACTCGCGCGGCGATCAGGCCGCCCGCGTTCGGCGCCAGCGCGCAGGCGACCGACGACAGCGTGAACACAGCCACCCCGAGCAGGAAGATCCGCTTGCGGCCGTACATGTCGGCCAGGCGAGTCGCGGTGATGATGAAGACCGCGTAGCTGAGTTGATAACCCGCGAGCACCCACTGGACATCGCCGGAGGAGGCGCGCAGGTCCGCGACGATCGACGGGTCGGCGACCACGACGATGAACGAGTCGAGGACCGCAATGAACAAGGCGGTCAAGACAATTGAGATCGTCGCCCATGGGATCGCGACAACCGGCCTGCTGACCGACCGTTGGTCACTCACCACGATGGGAACCTCCTAGGAAACCGGCCAGCTTCTTGATCACCTCGGCCGCCATAACGGCCTGACCCGAGGCCGAGAAGTGGATGCGGTCGGCGCTGAGCAGGTTGTCGCGGTCGTTGACCGGGTGATCCCACATGTCGACCACGAGTGCGTCGTATTCGGCGGCGAGCCCGCGCACGATCTCGTTGACCGCGGCGACCCGCTGCGCCCAGTCGGGGAATACGGGTACGACATACGCGCTGCCGAGGGTGAAGGTTGTCAGCAGAGCGCCGGTGCCTTTCGCCAGGTCGTACATTCGCCGAAGCGTTCGGGCTATCGCATCGAAATCCGGTGTGCGCCGCGCGATGTCGTTGGCTCCGCAGGGCAGGTGCAGCAGGTCCGGGGTGAATTCGACGATGCGGGCCGCCTGATGTTCGAGCGTCCGTTCGGTCGTCGCCCCGATTTCGGCGACGTTCAGGTACCGCAGATCCGGCCGGACGGATCGCAGCGCCCCGGCGACTCGTTCCGGCCAGCCTTGGTCCCGGTAACCCTCGGTGGGATCGCCGGTTCCGGCCGAAAGGCTGTCGCCCATAACGGCATACCGGCTCCACGGGGCGCCGGTCAGCAGTGCCGTGGCTGCTGTCTGGTCCAAGCAGAAGGGGTCGCTCGCTTCGGCGAGCATGGATGGGTTCACCCAATAGACAATACGTACGGCCGTATGTCTTTTTCAAGTGACTAGCGCACGGTAACGTTCCGGAATGTGAAATCTGTTGCGAGGGAGCGGTTTTCCCGACGCACGTCGACGACGGTCATGCCCGCGCCGATGGCCGCGTCGATTCCCGCGGCGGAGTTCTCGTAGGCCAGACATCGGCCGGGAGCCACGTCCAAGCGCGCGGCCGCGAGCAGATATGCCTCCGGCGCCGGTTTGACCGCGCGGACGTGTTCCCTGGTCACAACGGTGCCGAACAGCGTTGCGATACCGGCGATCTCGAGTCCCGCACGCACCAGTTCGGCGTAGTTCGCCGAGGCGACGGCCAGCCGCGCGCCCGCCGCCGCCAGCTCGACCGCGATCGCGACCACCGGAGTCGGGCGGATCTCGTCGCGATGGTCGAGCCAGTAGCCGACTGCGGTGGTGGTCAGCTCGTCATCGGAACAGTCGAGACGGATCCCGAAATCGGTGGCGAGACGGGTCCGCAACCGCGCCATGGAGACCAATGGTTCGGCGGCGCACCACTCCCACGACGGATGAGCGCCGAACCGGGCCAGCGCCGCGAGCGCCGCATCGACACCGAGCCGCTCGGTGTCGAGCAGGGTGCCGTCGAAGTCGAATATGTACCCGTCGTAGGTCGGCATGATTTCCTCACGACGAAACCTCGTGACCACTGGATACGGATTACCGAATACGCTACGGCAAACCCGAAAGGGGCAAAAGCCGCAATCGCCGACCGCTGTCGCGACGAAGGTGGGTACAATTGGCGCACAGCAAATTTCGAGTTCTTGAAGGTCGAGCGGCTACACCGAGATCGGCCCGGCGCGCGAAACTCGACTTCCCGGGGCCCGATGTTGCGATGCCCGCAGCCCAAGGTTCCTACGATCGTGGGGGTCAACGATGCGACCTGCGATACCCACCGCAACCCAGGTGCCCTGGCCCCATGAACTCTTTCCCGCGGCACTCGACAGCGCAACCGCGCGGCTGCGGTCCCATCTGCTGGCCCGCGTCGGCCCCGACGGCGCGGTGCGCGACACCTGCCACAGCCGAATCCTCGAGTCGGTGCTCGCGCTCAACCTGTTGGAGCGCACCGATTCCCAACCCGAGCGGCGCGCCCGCCTCGCCGGCTATCTGCGGGCACAGACCACGACCGACCCGCTGGCCCGCATCCTCGTCGACCTGGCACTCACCCGCGCCGCGGTAGATCCGCCCGCGGGACTGGCCGAGGCGTTCGTCGCCCAGGCGCCCAGTTTCACCGGCGCCCGCAAACACGCCATGCTCGAAGCGATCTTCGCCCTGTACGGCCTCCCGCCCCGTCGCCCGCTCGATCCGGCGGCCTTCGAACTGGCCGGCCTGCACTGCTGGGCCAGGGTGCAGGTCACCGCCGTGAAGATAGTGCTCGCCGACGCCACCGGCCGTCGCGACCGCATCAACGACGACGACGTGCGGATACTGCTGGAAACCCAACGCCAGAGCGATATTTGGGAAAACAACGTCCTGCTCCACCTGTGGGCGCTGCACGCCCTGCACCGGCTACCCGGCACGGAAAGCGTTGTGGCCGAAGGGATTACCAAAGCCGTTGCGCACCAACAGGAAGACGGTGGCATGCCGTTCGTCGGCGACGCCGATATCTGGTGCACCGCCAATGCCGGTGTCGCGCTTGCGATTACCGGCGCACCACGCGATGTCCTGCACCGAATCGCCGCATATCTGCTGTCGCAGCGGCAGCCCGACGGCGGCTGGTCCTACACCGACCTGGCGCATCAGACCGATGTCGACGACACCTCGGTCGTCGTCCAATTCCTGGACATACTCGATACCGGCAGGTATCGCGAAGCGATCCGCCGAGGCGAGCAATCGATGCTCGCGGTCCGCAACCCGGACGGTGGATTCCCCACCTATATCGCCGGGGCGGCGTCCGAGGCCTGTATGACCGCCGCCGTGGTGGACGCGCTCACAACACGCTGGCAACGCCATCGCGACATCATCGTCTCCGGGCTCGAATTCCTGGCGGGCCAGCAATGCGAGGACGGATCCTTCCCGCCCGCCTGGTCCAGCAGCCGCCTGCACGCCGTCTTCCGCGCATTGCTTGCGGCCACCCGCAACCCCCGCCATCAACCCGCCTACCTCCAGCAGATGATCAAACGAATCATGACCCTCGTACTGGACGGGCAGCATCCCGATGGCGGCTGGGGTCAGCAATCCGGGGAACCCAGCGACGCGATCAGCACCGCCTACGCCCTCATCGCCCTGTGCTGTCAGGACGATCCGGGACCGGCCGTGCGCGCGGCGGCCTACCTGCTGACCTGCCAGCGCGAAGACGGTGGCATCGATTCCATCTCCGATTCGGTCGGGCCGCGACCGGTGCGATTCACCGTCCCGGTCCTCGCCGACATTTTCCCGCTGCTCGCACTCGGGCACCTCGCCCACCGCATCGCGAAGCCCGCTGCCTGATCACTACGTCCAATCGGGTCCAGAATCGGGCCATCGGATCGGTCCAATTCGCGATATGCCAGGGGTTCACCGGAATATCCTGTCCTCCTGAACTTTCGCGAGCCGCCGCGAACCGGCGGTAGGTAGGTGTGGTGAGATCGGCAGGTCCTGCGCGACCACCCGCGGAGAGGGAACGTCATGTCGGATAGTCGCGGGCGGATAAGTTCCCGTTTGCCGACGAGTATCAACACGAACAAGGCGCACGAGGCTCGGTTCTACGATTACTGGCTCGGCGGGCGAGACAACTATCCGGTCGATCGCGCGCTCGGCGATCAGATCGCCACCCATGTCCCCGGCATTCGAACCATGGTGCGGCACAACCGCTCCTTCCTCGGCCGCGCGGTGCGCTATGCGATGACCGAACTGGGCATCACCCAGTTCCTCGATATCGGCACCGGCCTGCCGACCGCGCGCAACACCCACCAGGTGGCCCAGGACGTGAACCCGGCGGCGCGAATCGTCTACGTGGACAAGGATCCGCTAGTCCTCGCGCATGCGCGCGCCCTGATGGTCAGCACCGAGGAGGGCAAGACCGCGTTCATCCACGCCGATCTGCACGACCCCGAATCGATCCTGACCGATCCGGCGCTCACCGACACCCTCGACCTCACCCGCCCCGTCGCCATCACGTTGACGTTGATAATGATGTACTTCCGCGACTCGGACGATCCCTACGGCATTGTGGCGCGACTGCTCGACGCGGTGCCGTCCGGGAGCAGCCTGACGATCAGTCACCCCACCGCCGACTTCAATCCGGCGGCCGCGCAACGCGGCGTGCAGGCCTGCGAGCACGCCGGTATCACCATGGTCCCGCGCACCCGCGCCGAGACCGAAAGATTCTTCACCGGAATGGAACTCGTGGAACCAGGGGTGGTCACGCTGGAAGACTGGCACCCCGAACTCGCCGAGGAACCACTGTTCGAGGTCGAGTCGGGCACCGGACCGGCCTGGATCTGGGCCGGTGTCGGACGCAAGCCTTGAGCCGAAAGCCCTTCGGCCAGTTCGGATATCGAGCGGGCCGAAGGCATTCCGGGCGGCATGGCTCGGTCTGGCCCTGATCGGCGTCGCGATCATCGCGTTCGGTGTGATCGCCTCGGTGACACACCTATCCGGCGACGAGGGGCTGTGGCAGGCCGATGCCGTGGCCAGCATCGGAACCGGACTGTTCGGGCTGCTGATCACGATCTTCGCCTTCCGGCGCGGCGAACGATGGGCCTGGTGGACGCTGTGGTTCTATCCCGTGTTCTGGCTGGCCCATCTGATCGGTGAGCTGCCACCGGGCAAGGACCATGTCCACCAGATCCTGTTCATCGTCATCTCACTGGCCGCGTTGCTCGGCACCATCCCACACTTCTTCCGGCGGGTTACCGAATAACCGAGGCGCGGAACGTCATTCGACGACTCGGTCAGTCCTTGCCCATCGGCTCGGCGGACTTGCTGCCCTCGCCGTGTTCGGCACGCTGCGCCTTGATCTCGGCCTGCCACTTCTCGAAATCGGCCCGCATCACGGTGATCTGACCTTCGATGGCCTCCCTGGTCTCCGACCACCACTTCTGCGCGGCCTCCCGCAACTCCGCCGTGGTTTTCTCGAATTCGGTCTTTTCGCGGTCGAGGGTGGCCCCGAGCTCTTCGCGCCGAGTCTGCAATACGGCGCGATTCTTCTCCCGAGCCGTGGCGGACGACTCTTCGAACTGCTTCACCCTGGCCGCGAGATCCATCAGCGATTCCGACAACGGTTTCATATTCCTGGCCTCTCGAATCTCGTTATCTCGCACCGGAATTCGGTGCGACACGCATTAAGCGTGCCCTCCGAGTCCGTCCGGTCCAAGGGCAGAACGTCACCTGATGTCCTCACATCCGATGCCACGGCTCAGCCGGTGCTGCTTCGACCCCGGGCAATCGAACCTGGAATCCGTTGGCTCGGTTGCCAGGGGTCGAATCGAGACCGGCAGGTCGGTGGCTGGTCGCTCTACCAGCCACCGCCCCAGATTCAGAGCAGCCAGGGGTTGCCGGTGCATGCCAGGTCGGGATGGGCGACCGGGTCGAGTGCGTGCAGCGCGATCGATATGGCCCTGGGCGAGTAGAGCATCGAGTTGTGGTCGGAGGTGTCCTGCGGGCAACCGTCTTGCAGGACAACGTTATCGACGGTCGCGCCGGGTCCCGGCGTGAGGAATGTCTTGTCGAACGGGGTGGACACCTCGTCGTAGCGGTCGCCGACGATGGTGTAGTCGACACCCGGCATGGTGTCGCCGCCCTCGTTCAGCTCCAGGATCACCGGTGAGTCGTACACCTGCTGGATTCCGCCCGCACCCATGGCTTGGGTGAACGGCACATGCAGATCGATGATGCCGGGCGGGAGTTTGCTCTGGATGGCCAAGATGAGCGTGCCGAATCCGTCGAGTGAGGTGCCGTGATTGGTGCCACCGTAGGTGATGACGTGTTTGACCTTGTTGTGGGCCGGATCGTCAGGGTTCGCGCCGCCATTGAACTTCAAATACCGGCGTGCCTCCAGGGCGCCCTGGGAGTGCGCGATCATATCGACCTGATCGGCGCCGGTCGCGGCGAGCACACGGTCGACGAAGGCGGCCAGTTGTCCGGTCGACTCCGGGATGTCACCGGTGGCGCCGGGCAGTAGTGCGTCGAGGCCGGGGCCGGGGACATTGGGGCGACCGAAATTGAAGGTGAATACGCAGTAGCCCGCCCGCGCCAGTTGTGGGGACATGGCGGCGTAGGCGCCGTAGGCGTTCGCCCAAGTTCCGTGCACGAGCACGACCGGGCGCGGATGGGCGCCGTCGGGTTTACATCCCCAGTTGTTGGCGCCCTGCGGCGCGACGTCGGGGTTGAAGAACCCGTAGGCGAAGGCGGCCGCTTCGTCCGGCAGTTCCGGGCCGTATCCGATGGTGTCGGCGGAATGCGAGCCCGCGTATCCCGGTGCGACCCGGGGCGGATTCGGGATCGGCTCGGCCGATGCCACCGCGGTGCTCGCGCCGAACGTCGCGGACGCGGCCAACACGGCGCAGATGATTCGGTTGATCGACTGCGCCGCAACCGATTTCGCGCCCCGGCTCATCGCAGCACTCCGATCCCGTAGCCGGGGACATTGATCCCCGGCACATCGGCGCCCAACGCGATCGCCTGGTTGAGCACGTTGTGGTACTGCTTCACCGAGGCGATGCCACCGTCGCGGAAGCAGATCTCACCGACGAATTCGGCGCGATAGCCGCGGCCGCTCTCCCGCGCCGTCAACCGGCCGCCGACCTCGGCGAGCCAGGCGTGGTCGGACGCGAACGGCCGGACCGCGATGCTCGTCACCAGCCCGACACTCCACAGCTCGGCCGTCCACGTCATCACGATGTCGCGCAGTTCGTCGCGTCCGACGGCGCGCGCGGGCAAACCGGGCAGCTGCCACGGCACGTGCAGCACCACATCGTCGGTGACCATATTCAGCACCGGCTCGAAGTCCTGGGCGAACATCAGCTCGTAAAACCGTTCGACCGTTGCGCTTTCGTGTGTCGCGTCGATGGTCGCGCGTCGCCGATCACGTCCGGGTCCCCAGCGCCGCGGGAAGGTGGTCATGCTCGTCATCACGTAACTCCCTTCGGACAATCCGGCCGAGTTGGTCGGTCGATCAATAGTCCTGGGCAAATTGATGGCAAACGAGTGGCGGGCTTGCCGCCTTTCGATAAGATCGCGACATGCGAGTAGTCGCGATCACCATTCCCGACGGTGTGAACGCCTTCGATGCGGTCTCCGGCGGTCAGATCTTCGCGGCAGCCCGGCTCCCGGACGGCACTCCCTGCTATGACGTGCGGTTTTGCGGTGCGACGACCACCGCGCTGGCATCTGGGCAGCAATTGTTTTCACTGCGGCCGAGCTGGCCATTCGCCGCCGTCGACGAGGCGGACACCGTGATCGTCCCCGCCGCCGCCAGCATCTTCGATCCACCCGCCCGGCCGCTGGCCGGAGCCATCGAGCGGGCCGTGGGCCGCGGCGCCCGGGTCGCATCGATCTGCACCGGCGCCTTCGCGCTGGCCGCCCTGGGCCTGCTCGACGGACTCCGCGCGACAACTCATTGGCAGTACTGCGATGAGCTTGCGCGACGGTATCCGCTCATCGAGGTCGACCCCGCGGTACTTTTCGTCGACAACAACACGATCCTCACCTCGGCGGGCGCGTCAGCTGGCATGGATATGTGCCTGCACATGGTCCGATGTGATTACGGATCGGCTGTCGCGACCGACACCGCGCGCCGCATCGTGATGCCGCCGCAACGCGCGGGCGGCCAGGCCCAGTTCATCAACCGCCACGTGCCGCCGCAGGGCGCGACGGCATTGCAGCCCGTGCTGACCTGGATCGAGGAACACCTCGAAAACCCGCTCACGCTGGCCGATATCGCGAACCACGCCGGGCTCAGCATTCGAACCCTGCAGCGCCGCTTCCGAACTCAGCTCGGCACGACAGCGCTGCAATGGTTGTTGAGCGCCCGCATCCACCGTGCGCAACAGCTGCTGGAGACCACCGACCTGCCGATCGAGCGCATCGCCGACGAATCGGGTTTCGGCTCGGTGGTGACGTTGCGGCACCACTTCACCCGCACCGTCGGCACGGCGCCGCGGAATTACCGAAGGACCTTCGGCGCTCCTTCGGCGGTGTAGCGCAGGTATTTGTCAGAACGGTCCGATCGTGGGAGCGGGATCTCCGGTGTGCAGCCGTCGGACGAAGCCGAGGATTCCGGCGCGGCCCGAGGCCCAGGACATGGTGGGGGACTGGTCGGTTGGGCGACGGGGGATGTCGTCGGGGTTGTCGGTTATGCCACGGAGGAGGAGTTGGGTCATCGCGGAGTGAGCCGCCTCGGTGAAGCGGGCCTCGGCGGTGGTTTCGGCGAGGCGCAGCACGAAGTCGCCGACGCCCGCGATACCGCAGCAGGCGGTGGGGTGGGATAGGTAGGGGATCCACTCCGCGCACCGGTCGCCCGCGGCGACGGCGAGATCCAATGCTTCTGCGTCGGAGCAGCTTTCGGATATGTCCAGGAGGGCATTGCCGATTCCGGCGAGTCCGCGGCACCATGAGACGCACAGGGGGACCGCGGTTGTCCGGCCCGAACGTTCGATCAGCTCGCGAGTCTGCCGGTACAGCACCGGGATTCGGGCATCGATCCCGGAAAGCTCCGGTTCGATGACGCCGGCGCGGATCATGTGCAGCAGTGCGGTGATGATTCCGGCCTGTCCGTGTCCGAGCCCGGCGGTGGTATCCAGTCCGGCGGCGACGGGCAGATCCTCAGCGGGATAACGTGATTCGGCATCGGAGTGTTCGGACAGCGCTCGCGCGCATTCGCGGGCCACCGCGAGATGGCGGTCCCGCTCGTCCGGAACGGCCTCGGCGAGCAGACAGTGTCCGAGTCCGACACCGGCCGCGCCGACGATGATATCGTCCCCGTAGGGTTGCCAATCGGCCGCTGGCCACGCCAAATCGGTTGGCAGTGTTGGTATTTCGATCCCTTCGGCGCGGACGCGGCGGAGCATGATCTCGATGCCGGTCGAACCGACGAACAAGCCGGGTTGGCTGCGCACCCAGCTCGCCGTCCCGGCGGTGAATTGGGCCAGACGGCCAACGGCTTCGGCGACATCGGGTCGGTGCATATGATGGCGCAGTTCGAGGGCGACGCCCGCCGCGCCCCGGTATACGTTGACCTCGGGCCACTCGCCCGCCGAATCGAGCATCGTGTCGACCTCGGTGAGGATATCGTCGACGAGACGATCGGCGAGCTCGGCCGGCTCCATTCGTGCGATGCGGTCCGGAGTGCGGAATCCGTTGAACTGCTGCGGCTTTCCGGAACTCAGGATTCGTAGCGCCGCGGTTCGGCGATCGATGTCCGCATCGAGCAGACCGGCGACGCAGCGTATCGAGGGCGGCGGCTGGTCGCCGTAGATCCGCCGGATGGTCTGCAGTGCGCGCATGCGTGGCGCGTCGGGGTCTGGTCCGCCCATGACCGGAACCGCGCCGGTCGCGGCGAACAGCAGCGTCATGCCGAGGGCGTACATATCGTCGGCGGGCGTGGCAGGCGCACCGGCCAACTGCCCCTGCGGCGAATATCCGGGAGTGCCGCCGGTGAAATGGATATCGTCGTGACCGCTCAGCCCGAAATCGATGAAGGTCGGCTCACCGGTGGCCTCGCGGATGACGACGTTCTTCGGCGACAGATCGGTGACAGTTATTCCGCGGTCGTGGATTTCGAGCAGGATTCGCGCCAAGCGTTCCGCCAACCGGTCGAGCGTTCGCTCTCCCCGATCCGCGCCGGGCCCGGCCGGTCTATACCGTCCATTGCGCGGGACGTCGTCGGCCAGATCGTGCTCACCGTCGCAGCTGGTGACCAGATATTCGTCGGATCCGTGCCGGAAATGATCGAAAAACCTTGGCACACCGTCGATTCCGTCGAGACGCTGGAGGACGAGCCGTTCGTTGCGCAGCCGCAGGCAGGCGTCCTCGCCGGAAGGGGCTTCGGCGGTGTAGGCGCGGGCCTGCTTGACGATGACCTGTTCTCCGGTGCGGATATCCTCCGCGCGATAGACATTGCCCTGTCCGGATTGTTTGAGACCGTCCGTCGGGCGATAGTGGTCGCCGAGGATTTCGACCGGACGATCGTCGCTCGCACCGAACGGATCCTCGGCCCACGGCGGTTGCTGATATGTCTGTTTGGCCAGCCCGTCGAAGATTTCGCCGTTCGGCCCGGTCATTCGCGTATTCAGACTGCCATCGGATTCCGCGACCAATTGCCGCATGAATGGGCCATAGCGATAGTAGACCGGCGCGTCCGGGCTGACACGTCGATCGGAGAGGATCCGCGGACCGGATTCGCCCCGGAGTAGTTCCGCCAGCTCTTTACCGAGGCTCTGGACCAGTGCGGGGTCCGGATATACGGTGAAGGCTTTGCCGATCGATCCCGAGGCGTCTCTGCCCTCGTTCAACGACATCAATATCTTCGCTGATCGCGCCAATTTGAAATTGCAACCGGCCGTCAGCAGCACCGGGACCACTATTCGCGCGATCCGCTCGAACTGTGTGCTGCGAGCCGAAATATGTAGTTTCCAACCGTGTTCGGGCAACGCCTCGTCCGGGTTGTCCACGTATAGCCAAACCGGCGATCGACGCAGGCGGCGGCCGTACCCGGCCGCCGCCCACGCCACGGCCCGCTCGATTTCGGTGTGCTCGGCATCCTTCATGCGAACACTGCTCCTTCAGAATTACCGTGCACAGGACCGATCATCGATTATCGGGCTGTATCAATCAATTGAATTCGAAATGGCCGGTGCCGATGCAATCTTCCGATACCGGAAAGTCGCCACAAATCATGGTCTTCGGACAGGCGTCCGGGTGCAGCTGATCGGCCTTGCCGAAGGTGATATCGGGCTCGACCGTGGTCGAGCCCGCATCGCGGGGGGGCCAGTTCAAGCAGGGTTTTCATAATCGAATCTCTTTCACTCATTGGTCGGTGCGATGCAGCTGTGAGCACATTGCTGCGTGTAATTATCACAACCGCAGCTGGTCAGGCATGCGTTTACCTCATGCAACTGCAGTGTGTCGGGGAATTCAATATTCGCTTCGACCGTATCCGATCCCGCGTCGCGCGGGGCCAGTTCAAGCAAGGTTGTCATTTCAAGGCGCTTTCACTCGGTGGGCGGCGCAATGCGGCTGCGGTAGCAGTGTGCCGCTTCATACCCAGAATTCGGTGGCCAGACAGCCGGCGGAGTCGAACCTGCAATGCGCGGTGGCGGCGCACGCATTCACGTCGTGCAACTCGGGTGTACCGGGAAATTCGACATCCGTTTCGACGGTCTCCGAGCCCGCAAAGCGAGGGGACAATTCCAGCAGTGCTTCCATTTAAATACCTTCATTCGTGAAACACGGTAAATAAAGACCCATGGCAGCGCACGGCACAAACCGTTACGGTTGCCAAGGGGTGTGGAATGACTGGTGGTCCCGGACGACTCGCCAGCCTCGACCGACGGTCCCGGATCGACTCGTCTGCCCAAGTGGTCCTCCAATGATATGACGTCCTACGAAAGCGTGTCAACGGCAAGGTTTTTCGTGGCCAGCGCGATTCGGTGTCACCCGCGAGCCGGTCGGATCAGGTGAAAAGCCCTATCGCCGTGGTGCTTTCGCAGAGACGACCCGAGAGTCCGGGCCCGAGCTGTACTTCCGCGCCAACTCGCGCAGCCGGGAGAGCAGTTCCGGTGTAGCCGAAAGGCTTTCCGGCTTCATCAGCACGCTGCGGAGGATGCGGACATCCGGGCGATCGGGTGTCACGTCGGTATCGCGGAGCGCGAAATCGTTTGCCCGCACGCGCAGCAACGCCACATAGACCGGATCGGTGTCGGTCATGCCCGCTGTCATGAGAGTGGCGGACGCGGCGTCCAGCGCGGTCAGGGTGCGCGGCTGGGCGGGGTGGTAGGTGACGATATCGAGGTCCGGCTCCTGATACAGCCGCAATACCGGATCGTGGCGCAATTCCGCCGCCCAGCGCAACGCGGCCTGCCGACCGGGGGCCAGTACCGCGCCCAGGCCGTCGGGGGTGAGTGGGAAGACCCGCAAAGTCAGCCACAGTGCCGCGGCGGCCGCGCCGGATCGCGAACACTCGAGGCTCAGCTCGCCGGGATGCAGCTCGCCGGAGGTGAAATAGGTGTAAGGGGAGTCGTGCAGGAAGAAGCGACCAACCTCGGGGTCGCGATAAAGCACGGCCCCGCAGCCATAAGGTTGCAGCCCGTGTTTGTGCGGGTCGACGACGACCGAGTCGCAATCTGCGATCGCCCGCCACGGAGCCGGATCGAGAGTCGAGGTATCGCTTTCCGCGATCGTCTTGTGGAATCCCCCGTAGGCGGCATCGACATGAACCCGGACCCCGTGACGACGGGCGAGGGGGAGAATCTCGTGTACCGGGTCGACCGCACCCAATGCGGTGGTGCCGACGGTCACGACCACCGTGCCGACCCGTCCGGTGCGCAACGTCTGCTCGAGCGCCGCGAGATCCAGGCGGCCGCGTTCGTCGACCGCGACGGGGTGAGCCGGAATATTCAGGACGTGACACATTCTGGCATGGGTGTAATGGGCGTCGGCGCTGAACGCGACACCCGCTCCCGGATGGCTTTCGCGGGCGACATAGAGCGCTTGCAGGTTTCCGAGAGTGCCACTGGATGTCAAGTGGCCGAAGGGAATCGGCAACCCGAACATGGCGGCCAGCTGTTCGATGACCTCTCGCTCCAAGGCGGCGGTCGCCGGACCGCCGTCCAGCGCATGGTTATTGGGATTGGCCAGCATCGCGGTCAGATAGCCGAGTGCCGCGACCGGATGCGGCGGCTTGAGCATCTGTCCGACGTAGCGCGGATGGAAGAACGGGTAGGTGTCTCGCAGCCGCCCGGCGAGTTCGGCGAAGGCGTCGCCGAGCCGTTCCTCGTCCACCGCACATGCCGGATGGGCGGCGAAATCCGGCCAGCGGCCGGTCCATTCCCGGTGGGCGGCCACCGACCGTGGCAGCCAGGTCGCGAAATCCATTCGATGCCTTACCGTTTCGAGCCAGCTGCGGCGTTGATCAGCGCGGCGCGGGTCCGGCCGCATTCGGCGACGTGATCGAGGGTGTCCTCGACGTGCCGGATGCTGGTCCGCGGATTGATCGTGCACATGCGCAACACGGTCTCGCCGCGCACAGCGGTGGTGGTGATCATGGCGAACCCGGCCTTCAGCACCGTGTCGGCCAGCTCGGCCTGGAAGGAATCGAGGTCATGGCCGGGTGCCACGCCCGGCGGACGGTATCGGAAGGTGACCACACCCAGCCCCGGTTCGCTGGCCGGTTCGAGCTCGGGATGGCTGGCGATGACGGTGGCCGCGTGTTCGGCGAGCGCGATCCCTTGATCGATGGCGTCGCGGAAAGCGTTGGCGCCGAAGGTTTTCAACGACAACCACAGTTTGAGCGCGCGCAGTCCGCGGGTTTGCTGCGGGCCGTAGTCGGACAGATTGGGTTCTCGCCCATCGGATTCGGCGACCGCGAGGTAGCCGGTGTCGAGAAAATGCCGGGCCATCGCGAAGGTTTCCTTCAACCGCTCCGGTCGGCGCAGCAGGACACAGCCGAGTTCGTAGGGCTGGAAGAGCCATTTGTGCGGATCGAGGGTCAGCGAATCGACACGATTCAGACCCGCGGTCATCCGGCGGCCGCGGTCGGTGGCCGCGGCCGCCGCCCCGAACGCGCCGTCGGCGTGCAGCCACAATCCATATCGTCCACAGATGTCGGCGAGGTCATCGAGCGGATCCACCGCGCCGGTGCTGGTGGTGCCGACCGTCGCGACGACCAGAAACGGGCGCAATCCAGCGTCGCGGTCCTGCCGAATCCGTTCGGCCAACCGAACCGGGTCCAGCCGGAGCCGGTCGTCGGGCGGCAGGACCACGAGCTGGTCACGTCCGATGCCGATGATGTGGAGCGCGCGGGCGATCGAGGGATGGGCCTGGGTCGAGCAGTAGGCCCGCGCCCCGGTGAGATCGCCGCCGAGCAGGCTGTCCCGTGCCACGGTCAATGCCGTGAGGTTGGCCATCGAGCCGCCGGAGACGAACAATCCGCCGAAACCCGCGTCGAGGCCGAGTAATTCGCGCAGCCAACGCAGCGTGACCAATTCCAGCTGGGTGGGCCCGGAGCCGACCAGCCATGCCCCTGGCACCGACAGAAACGCTGCCGCGAGCGCGTCCGCGAGCACCGCCGGATAGTTGCCCGAGGTCGGCACGAAGGCGAAACACCGCGGATGGTCGGAGTGCATACCCGATGGCAGTGTGTCGGCGGCCAGTCGCTCCAACAGCCCCACCAGATCCTGGCCGTGTTCGGGAATGGGCTCATCCCAATCACGTTCGAGGTCTCGGCGGGATCGGCGGACGAGCACCGGTCCGAGCTCACCTTCGTTCATGCGCTCGATGATCAGCTCGATTCCGCGGTGGCCCGCCGCACGCATCTGATCGTCCGGCAGGGTCAGCGGCAGGCTCGGCATCACGACCCCTCGACGTAAGCGGTTACGGCGGTTACCCAGTCGGCCGCGGCCGGGGTGAGTCGCGAGTGTGTCTGCAAGCTCGCTACGGCCTCAGCGACTTGGATCAGCACGAGCTCGTCTCCCAGCCGCACCTCCGTTCCGGATTCGGTCTGTGCCCACAGCAGTGCGTGTCCGGCCGAAAGGTCTGTCAGACAAAGGCTTTCGACGAGCACCGGGATATCGTCGATCAACCGGTAGGTTCCGGATTCCGGCAGTGCGCCCAGCCGCCGGTCCCGGTCGGCATGCACCACCAGTTGGCCGAGCGTCGGCACCGGCGCCGTGACGGTCTGGACCGGCAGCTCCGGCAGCAGACAGGCGAGCACGTGCAGACCGAGACACGGCAATAGGCCCGCGCGTTGTTCGACCGCCTGCACCAATGACACGACCGTCTGGAATCGGGGATTGATTTCGATGGCAAGCGGCCGATCTCGTTCCAACACCAGATCCAGACCGAAAACTCCGCGAAATCCGCGGCGGCGCAGCCGATCTCCTACTCGAGCCGCGGCCGCGCGGATGGCCTCGTAGCTGCCGTCGGGCAGATCGGCGGGTGCGATGAGCTGATTGCCGCAGTGCGCGCCCCAGACGGTGGTCAAACCGGGAATGCCGACCAGCTGATGTGACACCGCCGATACGATCGTCGCATTCCCGGCGACGCACGCGGTGACGGTCACCGAGGGACCGTCGACGTACCGGGCCACCCTCAATTCCCTTCCGGCCCAGTCATCCAGGCATCCCTGCAATTCCTGGGGATCGCGCACCAAGCGGGTGCCTCTGCCGATCAGATTGTTCTCCCGACGCTGCACCACCGCTGCCTGCCAGCCGTCGGGCCAGTATTGTCTCGCGGCGGCACGATCGTTCGACGGCACCCGCACGAATTCCGGTGTCTCGACATCGGCTTCGGCGAACAATGCCATCGCGTCGAGTTTGTCGGCCGCGATCGCCGACGCCGCCGGGTCGGGCGCCAATAAAGGCAAGTCCCTGGCCGCGGCCCAATCGCGGGCCGAGCGGCCGTGCTCGGGGGCGAATGCCACGCACACCCCGCGCCCGGCCACGGTACCGCTCCCATCGGCATTCGAAAACGGTGCGACCGCATACAGTTCGGGTCGGCACCCAGCGTCGAAGGCCGGGTGAGCGGATGCGGCCAAGAATGGGGAACGGTCCAACCAGTGAATCTCGTCGACCGCTGCCGCCAATAGGTCCATACCCTCGTTCAGGCCCAGTCCGTCGATAATCGCGAATTTCTGTGCTGGAAGGCCGGACTCGGCCGTGTCGCAGCCGGTCGCCTGGCTGATCGTCATAGCCCGCGACTCTATCCGAGTCATGCTCATAAGGCGGGGATGCCGCTCGGCCGGAAATTCGCTGAAAATTCACGTGTTTTGTGCCGAAGGCAAGGGAGATTTCTGGACCTCGTCGGCGGAATGGCCGTATCGATCCTGATTTCGAGTGCGGTGAATACGTGTTGCGACGGTGCGGTGCTGCTAACTTCATGAGCCATGATCAATTCACGATTGGTCGTGCTGACCACTTCCGCATTCTGTGCGCTGACCTGGGTGCCGCTCGCGGGGACCGCCAACGCAGCTGTTGTGCTCGCATGCGATGAGACCGGCACCGTCACCTGGGACGCTCCGGGAATCGGCGCCTCGCCGGCGAAAGTGCATTGGACCGACAAGATAAAGTTCGGCAATTGCACCGGCACGGCCGTCGATCAGAAGCAACCGACTCCGGTAAGCGAGACCGACGACGGTACCGAGACCGCCAGCTGCGGCGTGGAAACCACCGATAACACCAGCAAGGGGACGATCACCTGGTCCGACGGCTCCACCAGCGAGGTCAGCGCCGAAGGGCGGGCGAAGAACAAGGACGACGGCTCCCGCCCCGGCGTTTTCCCGACGCGCATCCGCACCGGAAACTACCAGGGCAAAACGGCCACCGACGTCAATGCGGTGACCCCCACCCCGGGCCAGAAATGCCCCGGCATGACCTCCGCGGCACTCGCCGGAACCTTCACGATCACCGACTGACCCCCCAGAACTGGGGATGGTGTTCTTGTCCTCTGCCGACGCGCGGCTTCATGATCTCTACCTCGGGTAGCTTTGTCCGGAAAGGAGCTTCCGTGCGTCGATCAGTTTCCCTGTTGGCCGGAATCCTGTTGGTAGCCAGTAGTTTTGCGGTATCCGGCGAGGCCGGGGCCGCGCCGGAACCGGAGCGATTGCATGCGACTCCGGGACAGCCGTTCGTCAACAGTAGTGGCCCGGTCAGGTTGTTCGGGCCCAATGTTCAGCCGATTTGGGATCCGAAGACGACGGATACCTGGTCGCAGGGGACCTATCACGAGATCCGCCGCAAGGGATTCACCGCGGTGCGAATGGTGTTGTTCTGGGACGATTTCGAGCCGCAGCAGGCTCAGTGGAACACAACCGCATTCGATACCCTGAAGAAGGCGGTGGGGTACGCGAAGGATGAGGGGCTGTACGTCGTACTGGACTGCATCCATCTTTACGGGGGCAATAACGACGGTAAGGGCCGATTCCCGGCGTGGACGATGAAGGGACCGAATAAGGATCTCCCGGCATTCGACCAAGCCGTGGCCGACGGTCTCGGCTTCCTGCAATACCTCGCGGGCGAATACGCCAATGAGACCGCGATAGCCGCGTACGACCCGATCAATGAGCCCTACCACGATCCGTCGGATCCGAACGGGCTGATGCGGGGTTACGCGAAGGTGGTCGACGCGATCCGGGCCAAGGACAAGAATGCGAGCATCATGCTCGAACCCTCCTATGGGGACGCCAAAGTGCCGAGCTCGGCGTTCACGCCGTTCAACAACAATCCGAACAACGCGCTCAACTTGATCTGGTCCATCCACGACTATTACCCGGGCGGGGCGGGTGAAGGCTACGGCGATGACGGATCCGCGACAACCCCCAACGCGTCACAGGGCAACGAAAACAACGGGCCCAACGATTTCACCGAATACAAGCCCGGACATACCGCCGATCTCGAAGCTCATCTGAATGTGCAACTCGATCTGACTCGATCCGTCGGACTGCCGCTGTGGATCGGCGAATTCGGCATCGCCTCCGCGAAGAAGGGGCATGACGCCTTCATCGATGATTACGTGGCCCTGTTCAAGAACAAGGGGCTGGGATTCGCCTGGTGGGAGTACAAGGACGGCGGCAGCTTCCGGATGATCAACCCGGACGACGACAGCTGGCTCGACTGGGTCGACCGGCTACTGCCGCGGTGAAGCCGATTACGAGTCGATATCTCGTAGTGCCGAGAGCGCACCACGTGACCCCGTCGGCAGCTGGTCGTCGATCAACTTGCGTGACTTGGCTTCTCGTCGTTCCAGCCAGTTCAGGACGGGGACCGTCATGGTGGTGGTGACGAGGGCGACCAGGACGAGGGCGGCGAAGAGTTCGGCGGAGACGATGCCGGCTTGCAGTCCGACATTGAGGGCGACGAGCTGCATGAGACCCCTGGCGTTCATCAGGGCGCCGATGCGCAGCGCGACCGAATTGGGTTCACCGCGCAGGCGGGCGGCGAGCCAGCAGCCGCCGAATTTGCCGACCACGGCCACCGCGACGGCGGCGATGCCGAATACCAGTACGGCCGGTTCGGTGAAGAGATCGAATCTGGTTTGCAGGCCCGAGTAGGTGAAGAACATGGGCAGGAAGATCACCCGTGTCACCGAATGTGTGCTGTGCACAACGTGTTCGGCGGCTTCGCCGCGCGGCATCGCCATGCCGACGCAGAATGCGCCGAACACCGCGTACAGACCGATCACATCGATGAACCACGCGCCCGCGAACAGCACGGCGACCGTCACCAACAGTCGTGACTCGTCGTTCCAGCCCGGCCGGGACAGGCACCAGCCGAGCACGCGGCGGATGACCAGCAGCAACACCGCGACGAAGAGCAGCCCGCCACCGATCGCGAGCATGATGGGCCGGGCCCGGCCCGCCGCGGCGCTCAGCACACCGGCGAGCATGATCCAGGCGACCACGTCATCGGTCGCGCCCGCGGCCAATGACAGCGAACCGTATCTGGTCCCCGAGATGCCGGTCTCGGTGATGATTCTGGCCAGCATGGGAAAGGCGGTGATGGCCAGCGCGACGGCGACGAACGCGACCGTCACCCCGAGCGGAATCCGATCCACGAAGATCGCGACCCGTCCTTTCGCGCCCAGCGCCAATGCCAGGCCGAGCACGAACGGAACGAGTACGCCCGCCGCCGAGATCGCGATCGCACTCGCGGCCAGTCCCCGCCCGGCATGTTTACGGAACTCGTATCCGGCGTGAAACATCAACGCCACCACGCCGATCTGCCCCGCGACGTACAGCACCGGACGTAGCTCACCGGGAAAGAGACGCTCCGACAGGCCGGGCGCGAGCAGCCCGAATACCGAGGGTCCGAGAAGTACCCCGGCGATCATCTCGCCGACCACCGCGGGCTGCCCGAACCGATTGAGGGCATACGATACGAGTCGGCAGAACAACAGGATCACCACGGCGGCGACGAAGAACACCGGCGCGAGTTCACCAACGTTCACGACACACCAACCTCTCGATCGGCGAAGTAGTTGCCGCACAACTGCTTCCGCCGCGCGTCCCAGACCATCCAGCTGCCGTACACCAGCTGAACCACGCTGCGCGGTAAGGATTCCCAGCGATCACACAACCGCATCAGCATCAATCGCGCTGTCGGCCTGCGTGTTCCGATGACGCGCGGGGTGAATACGCACGGCCCGCGATTGGGCAGCGATCGAGTGTGTTGTGCCGCGGAGTCCAACCGGTAGCGGCGCAGCACCTCTCGCGCGCACACCCGCATGGTGAGGGTGGCGAAGCCGCGCGCGGGGCAGGGCCGGTTGGCCGGGATGCCGAACGGAATATAGTGCGGCGGTTTGGATTCCGGCGCGATCCAGCGATCGGGATCGAACTCCGGGCGACCGGCGCCCTGCTGATAGCGCGGATAGTCGAACAGCAGCACCGTTCCCGGCGGTATGGCGGGGTGATCCGCGGTACTCGCTATCTCCGCGGTCGTTATCCGGTGCGCGATGCCGAAAAGTGGATAGTGCCAGAGCGTTTCGTCGATGACGCGGTCCAGGTACCCGTCGTCGTCCGGTGCGGCGGACAGGCGGTCCTGCACGGCGGGATGGGTGGCGATGGCCAGCAGCAGATGCGCCATCGCCTCGGACATCTGCACCACCGCCGTATTGAAGAAGGTGCCCTGCAGGTAATGCGCCTGCTCGTCCGGCGAGAGGGTGGCCGGGAGCGGTTCCGGCGGCCGCTCGGCGGCTATCCGCTTGCGCAGATAGGCCGTGAGCCGGGCCCGCCGGTCCATGTGGCGCAGCCGAGTGCATTTGAGCGCGCTGACCACATCGTCGGCATTGCCGGTGATGAGATCTCGGGTGCCGCCGGGACACGGCTGCCGGAAAACCAGTTCGTAGTACACCTCGGCCCAGATCGGCATCATCAGGTCCCGCAGCCGGACCGAGCGGATCCGGCCGGTGTCGTACTCATCCAGAACCTGGCGGGTGCAGCGGCCGACCAATTCGGCCCATTCCGGTTTGCCGAGCCGCGCCAGTATCCGCCGAGTGGTTCTGGCGACGTCGTCGTAGCGCGGGCCCGGCTCCAAATGTTCCTGATGGACTTCGGCGCCCGGCGCCAGCCAGTACCAGAAAAGGTCCGATAGTGCGGCACCCCTGCTGCGGCCGTTGGCGGCCGGATGTCCGTACAGTCGCTTGAATTCGGCGATCGGGAGGTCGGCGCTCGGCGTCGTCATACCGGTATCGCCGTTGATCGCGGCGAAGATCCGAACCCGAAGCGCGACAACGGCGGGCGGCAGCCAGTAGGGCAGGGCGACCACCACCGGCGCCGCGAGAAGCGCCCAGCGGGCGTTCATCGCGATACCTCACGGACCAGATCGGGCGTCAGGTCGCGCGGTATCGCGCCGCCGCACAGGGTCAACGCGTCGTCGAATTCCTCGCGCAGCAGTTCCAGTACTTGCCGCACACCGGTTTCGCCGCCGGCGGCCAGCCCCCACAGCACGGGACGGCCGATGCCGACCGCGGCCGCGCCGAGCGCCAGCGCCTTCGCCACATCGGTGCCGCGCCGCACCCCGCCATCGAGCAGCACCGGAATTCGTCCGCCGACGGCGGCCACCACCTCGGGTAGCAGCTCGATGGTCGATGGCACGGTATCCAGTTGCCGCCCACCGTGATTGGACAGCAGCAGGCCGTCGACACCGCGCCGCACGGCCTCGCGCACATCCTCCGGATGCAGCAGTCCCTTGAGCACGATCGGCAGCGAGGTGATCTGGCGCAGCCAGTCGATATGCGACCACGAGATCTCCGGCGACATGACGATCTGCCGGACCAGGCCGGGCTCACCGTCGCGCATATCGCGCAGATTCTCGCAGGCCAGCCCCGGCGGCAGATCGGTGAAACCGTTGCGCACATTGCGTTCGTTGGTGCCGCGCGCCGGCGAGTCCACGGTGACGACGAGCGCCGCGCACCCCGCGGCCGTGGCCCGCCGCACGAGGATTTCGGTGAGTTCCAGATCCGGTTGGATATACAGCTGGAACCACAGCGTCGCGGGGTCGCCCGCGACGGCCCTTGCCGCGGCGGCCACCTGGTCCACCGCCACCGTCGCCGCCATCGCGACGATCATGATCGTATCCGCCGCCGCGGCGGCCCGAGCCGTCGCCAACTCCCCATCCGGATGGACGAGTTTATGAAATGCGGTGGGCGACACCAGAATCGGCATACTCGATCGGCTGCCGAGCAGGGTGGTGTGCAGCTCACGCTTGCTCGCGCCGCGCAGCATTCGCGGCAGCAGCCGCAGCCGGGTGAAGGCCGCCTCGTTCTCGCGCAGGGTGAGTTCGTCTCGGGCTCCGCCCGCGATGTAATCGACGTAGACCGGGTCGAGCACGGCTCGCGCCGCGTATTCGATTTCGCGCAGGTTCAACGGATTCGGCAGGTCGATCATCGCGATTCACCGGCTCGGCGCGGCCGTGGGCGCGAGGATCGCGGCGAAGAATTCGGTGAGCGGCGCGCGGTGGGCCCGGGGATCGTTCCACTCGTTCTCCAGATTTTCCGCCATATGGTGCACGGCGCCGCTGCTCCGGTGCCGGATCACCGGATGCAGATATGCCGCGTCGACCGCCTGTTCCGGTGCGTTCTGGGCGGTGCGCCGCACCGTTATGTCGAACGGATCGACCTTGTCGTGATCGGGCCCGTACTCCAGGGTGATGGTGAAATAGTCGCAGCCGTAATCGTTTTCGTGCGCGTAGTCGACCGGGACCTCCTCGAGATACCGCGCGGGGCCCTCCGGCGGAAGCAGGAGCACATCCCCGATAACCCCGAACTGTTGCCACAGCGCCGAACTCCGGTTGACCCGCGCCACCACCGCATCCGCCAGCGCCGATGCGGTGGCGGCGATCTCGCGGTGCGGCCAGGGCCTGTTGTGATACCGCTCGCCCAGGATATTCGCCAAAGCCCGTGCCGCGTAACGGAATCCGTGGATGAATCCGCCGGTCGACCTTTTGAAATCGCGCTGCTGAACCAGGGTGCCCGCGAAGTACATGCCCGGCACGTCGACCGATTCGTAGGCGGCGGTCAGCTCGGGAAAGCGGTCGTCGATGACCAGGCGCGGGCGGCAGTCCGGATCGAAAATCGAAGGGTCGAAACGGAATCCGGTGCACACCAGCACCCGGTCGTAGCGCAGCGGTTTGATCAGCTCGTCGGCGCGGGAGAAGCTGAAACGCACCAGGTAGCCCGTGTCGTCGCGGTCGATCGACACCACGTTGCCGTCGAGCAGCGCGTTCTGTGATTTGAGCTGGTAGGTGTCGAGGAAGTTGTTGTTCACCGCGCGCAAATGGCCGACGTAGTGGGTATTCCATGCCATGCGGATGGAGCTGCGCCCCGCGACATGGATGACCGCGGCGGAGGCGATCAGGTTGTCCGCGGTCTCGAAGGCCGAATTGCCCTTACCGATGATCAGCACCCGCTGGTCGGTGAAATCCGCCGGGTCGACCGTTGCGGTGGCATAGTGCTCCGCCGTCTCGATTCCGGGAATGGTGGGAATGTTCGGAGCAAGTCCGGTCGCCACCACCAACCGCCGTGCTCGATATTCGGCGCCGTGCTGGTCCGTGGCGACGAATCCGTTTTTCACGCGCCGGATACGCGTCACCCGCGTGCGATAGGATACGGAAAGGCCGAGCTTATCGGTGAAATCCGCGAGGTAACGCACGAAATCGTCGGCGGCGGGAAAGTAATCCGGACTGTACCGGGTGAACAGTAACTCCGGATCCGGCGAGAGCAGCGAGTTCCAGTCCATCCGCATATTCAGCTCCGGATCGGTGGTGCCGGTATGCCGTTTATTGATGGAAATCAGAGTTCGGTGGCGCGGGAAGGTCGTGAAAAAGGTGCCCGGTCCGGTGCCGGATTCCAGTATCCGATAGGAATGCCCTGCGGCGTCCAGTGCCTGCCCGAGCTGCAGACCGCCCGGGCCCGCGCCGATGACGAGATAATCGAGGAGTGATTCGGTTTGCATGGTTCACCGCCGAGCGAGAGTGCCTGTGGAACCCTTCGGATTATCGATCACGGACCAACATAATTCAGACTTTTACTACTTTTCCCCAGTTCGAGATCCCCAGTTGCCATATTCGCGGTTCCGTGTAGGCTCGCCGAAGAATATGAATTCGATCTACAACAATCTATCGATCGTGAGTTCCTGCCGTCGATCGGGTGTGAATTGCTGGCGTCCTCGGACGACTACGGTTCGCGGCCCATCCTGTGCAAAAGCCGGACCTGCTGAGACGTGGCCGGTATCGCGGTGTGCGTATGCGGTCCGTAATACCGGTGGCCGTCGGTGAGCGGGCTCTCGGAAACTTCGTGATAAATCCATTCGAAGTTGTCGAGGATCCACCGCACGGTCCTCGGGTCCAGGTGTTCGTCGAGCCCTACCGCGCGGGCCAGATCCCAGGTGTGCACGACGGCGTCCACCACATACAACCCCAGCAACTGCCGCCCGGGCACCGGGCCGAACGGGTAGTCGACGATGCGGTCGAGCGCGCCCTCGACGCGGAACGCCGCCCGGCACTGCTCGACGGCCACCTCGTAAGCAGCCACCGGGTCGTTGTGGTTGCCTTCCTGACCCAGGCGCGCCATGAACTCCGCGGCGCTGCCCCCGCGCAACATGGCCACGTAAATGTCGTTTCCCTGGATCATGTGGTCGACCAACTGGCTGACATTCCATTCGGTGCAGGGTGTGGGATGGTCCCAGTGAGTCGGCGGCACCATCCGGAGGCGATCACCGAATCCGGTGGCCGCGGCGTCGAAATGGGCGAGCAGTTCGCTGTCCGTGTCATCCATGCCAATGGATTTTGAACAGGGCCCGCTGACGATGCTGGCGGGAATCGGATCTCGGCCTGCCCCTCGAAGGGTATGCCGCCTCCTACCAGAGTTGGATGGACCTCGACGGGCCCGGCCCTAGCGTTGTCCGCGTGACGATTATCCGGCGCTTGGGCCTCGACTTCGCATACACGTTCCTGGGACTGCCCCTCGCAGTGGTCAATTTCGGCCTCCTTGTATCCCTTTTCGCGGCGAGCCTCGGCACGGTGGTGATATTCATCGGAATTCCGCTGCTCGCGCTGACGCTGTTGGTCGCGCGTGGCTTCGCCGATATCGAGCGTGTACGCCTTCAGCAGCTGACGGGCGAGGCGACACCACGGCCTCGATACGCCCAGGCGCCGGAGGGGGCGGGATGGTTGCATCGGATCAGCGCACCGATCAGGCAAGGGCAGAGCTGGCTGGACCTGCTATACGCGGTCGTCAACCTGCCGATCGCGATCATCACGTTCGTATTGCCGATCGTGTGGTGGGCGATGACGCTGGGTGGCTTGACGTACTGGTTCTGGGGCAGGTTCATTCCCTACGGCGACAGCCATGACATCGTCGTCGAGACGATCATGGGTGCGGACACCGCTCACAACCGGACGGTCTTCCACACGATCATCGGTGTCGTAGCGCTGCTCACCGTGTACTTCGTCCAGCGGGGGAGTGCCGCTCTACACGCCGCCCTCGCGCAGACCCTGCTCACCCGACTCGCCGTCATGCAGGGGCGCATTCAGGAGCCGACCACCGGCCGGGCGGCGGCCGACGCACCCGAGGCGACCGCGCTGCGCTCGTAGGCGGTGGGTCTGCCTGCCATTGCCGCCGTCGGTGGCGCGCCCCGGCCTCGCAGCCAGAGTCCA
The DNA here is from genome assembly GCF_020361265.1 of Nocardia sp. JCM 34519.1. Taxonomy (NCBI): domain Bacteria; kingdom Bacillati; phylum Actinomycetota; class Actinomycetes; order Mycobacteriales; family Nocardiaceae; genus Nocardia; species Nocardia sp. JCM 34519.1. The sequence continues at coordinate 37,039 of NZ_JAIRBR010000008.1, read as the reverse complement.
GTCGTGCGCTCCAGCGCCGAGGTCATAGGTCGATCACGACCTTGCCACGAACATGTCGGGCCGCTTGGAGTTCGACTGCGGCACGGATGTCTTCGACCGGAAAGGTCGCGGCGATGGGCACCCGCAGCTGACCGGATGCGACAAGGCGCGCGATGTTGTCGAGCGCATCGGGCGCGGCGTTGGCTCCGTTGGCGGCCGGAACCCCTTCGACCACGGCCGCGATGGTGCAGATACGACTATCCGGAACTCCCAGCTCCCGGGCGACGTGCACGGTGTCTGTCCCGTGCAGGTCCAGTGCCGCGGTGACGGGACCCCCATCGAGGTCGCGGACCCTGGCGGTCAGCCCCTCGCCGTACGCGACGGGTTCGGCGCCGAGGCTTCGCAGATACTCCGCTGTCGACGGCGATCCGGTCCCGATGACTCGTGCGCCCGCGATTCGGGCCAACTGGACGGCGAATACACCGACCCCGCCGCCCGCGCCGCCGATCAGCACCGTGTCCTGCGGACCGAGGTGGAGGACGTCCAGCGCGGCGGCCGCGGTACTGCCCGCGATCGAGAGCGTGGCGGCGGTGCGATCATCGACCTCGCCCGGGGTGTGATGGGCGATGCCGCTCGCGATGTTCCCGTCCGCGTCGACCACGACGTAGTCGGCGACAGCTCGGGACAACGCCGCCCCGAACACCCGATCGCCGACCGCGTAACCGGTCGCGCCCGCACCGACCTGATCGACGACTCCCGCGTAATCGGTTCCGAACCCGGCGGGCAGACCCAGGCCGAACCTCGCCGCGGTGCCCGCCTCCGCGATCATGAGCCAGTCCATCGGATTCAAGCCGGCCGCAGTAACTTCGACGCGTATCTGCCCGGCGCCCGCCTGCGGTTCGGGCACTTCCTGGACGGTCAATACCTCAGGGCCGCCGAAAGATTCGAGTCGGACCGCCCTGCTCATGCTCGCTCGACGCTCGTCATTATGCTGCATCCTCGCTCGTCTCCTCAGGTTCGTGTAGCCATCCTGAAACGCGCTTATGCTTCGCTGATCGGAGCTTTGCGGCACCCGGACGTGCCGTTCTCACCGCTATTGATCATTGCAGGATCGACTGCTCACCATCGAGGGTTGGGCCGCACGGCCTCGACGCACCGACATGCCTGCGGGTTCAGGCGGTCATCCCGTCCCCGGTGGGCGGGGATTTCCGGGCGCCGAACCGACGCGTCAGGCGAGCCGGTCCGGTTGGGTTTCCTCGGGTGTGCTGAGGCTTATGAACTTTTTCGCCTCAATCACCGCCCCGTGGGGTTTGACCTTCCCGACGTTGGCTCGGGCCCAGGCGCGGATCGCGGCACTCTGTTCCTGTTCCGTGTAGGGCTGTGTCCAGCAACCACGCCGCACGCTTCGAGCGCGCGTCCCTTGTGCGGTGAGAAGCCGTGAGAGCTCGTCGAACTGCGTCGGTGTCACGAAGGCCAGGTGGTAGTCTCCGCCGGAATTCAGCGACGCCAGTACCGTTCCGAGGGCAAACGCGTGCTCACCGATCTCTTCCAGGAACGCTTTGAGGTAGTCGGCTCGACGATCGCCGGCGTGCTCGGTATCGAAGGCGGCGACCCAATCCCACGGCAGTGCCGCGGGATAGGACCTCAGCGACGTCAACTGCTCGCGGACAGACCGGGGATCCTGCTCGGGGGAGATGATCGCCATAGCCGCGATCTCGTCCGGAGATTCGGCTTTGCGAATCCATTCGGCGGCACCGGGTGTCAGATGTGCCAGCCGTTCAGCCATGATGCGCCGCACGCTGAACTCGGAATCCGATTCCGCCGCAACCGATTCCCCGCGGTAGATGCCGTCGGTGTCCACCCTGTTCGCGAAGTCCTCCCAGCCCAGGTTTGCGATGTTGATGTTGTTCTCCACGCCCCACAGCTGGGCGGGTACGACCCGGAACGGCCTGTAGTCGCGGTGGTCGAAATCCTGGGGTGGCAGGACCCGGACCGCCAGGATGGGATGCTCGGGGTGGGTGAGGGTGATCTCGTCGGCGAGGAATGACACGATCGCCCCGCCCGGTTGCTTCGCCTGCAACGCTTCAGGGCTCAGACCCTCGAACTCCGGGTCGTTCACCAGAGTCGAATAGGCCAGGAACCCCTCTTCGCTGGGTGTCAGGACCTCTCGGACCAGCGAACCCCACGCGCGGTCATCACCGAACCACGTGCGGACCAGGACTGAATTACTTGGTAGCTCTGCCATGTCCGCACCGTAACGACAGGGTCCGACACTCCGGTGTGGGCGCAGCGTGCGCCAGATACGTTGGGCCGGTGGGAAATGCGGGGTTCCGGCCGGTATCAACCGATCTCGGACCCGCACAGCGGTGGGCGGCGAGACCGGTTGCGGCTCAGGAACATCCGATATTGACGGCGTTGGTAAAACGTTCAGATTTGTTGGGCAGCACGGTATTTCGACGGGTGCGCATGCCGATCGAGCTCGGTTACCGGCGTGAGGTGTCGGTACTGGATGTCAGAATTCTCATATGTCACTGGAGTTTTTCAACAGGTTATCCGGGACGTTGGCGATCGAGCTGACGGAGCCGACCGAGGAGATCGCGCCGAACCTGGCTAATCGGCGTGCAACAGCGACCGCCGCGATCACGGGGGTCACGTTCGCCCTGGAGGTGTTCGAGGATGAGCGTTTTCGTGACTTGACCGTCGACGAGTTCGACCGCGTCGTCCTGAAGGTGCCCGTGCTGAACTTGCGTGGGTTGGGTGACCCCGTCGAGCACCGAGCGTCGAACGGGAAGTGGTTCACGGTGCGTGATCTTGCCGCCGCCATCGCCGAGACGGAACGAAGCACTCGCGGGCAGTCGCGGTGGTACGGCGGTGTCGACGTACATCACATCTACTTCGAAGGCATCCACGAAGGAGACGCCGGAGTTTGGGAGATCCATTGGGGATCGTGAACATTCGGTATCGACTGAGCACGGGCATTTGATCGAGCGTTGAGATCATCTGGGCGACAGAGGCTTTCAGACGATGCCAGCGCTCTCGTGGGCGTGCTAGATCACCAGGGCACTGTTCCGGCGTCGTCGAAGAATCCGCCGGTCGATCCGTCGTCGGGGAGGGTCGCGAGGTGAATCGCGATGGCCGCGCCCTGTGCGGGGGTGCGGTGGCCGCGGAAGCCGTTGAGGTCGGTGGCGGTGTAGCCGGGGCAGCCGCAGTTGATCAGGATGTTGGTGTCGCTCAGTTCTTTTGCGTATTGGACGGTGACGGCGTTGAGGAAGGTCTTCGACGCCGCGTACGCGGCGGAAATCGGGCCGGTCTCGCTGCCGGGCGTGGTCTGCAGTGTGAGCGAGCCGACGCTGCTGGACATGTTCACGATTCGCGGTGACGCCGAGCCGCGCAGCATGGGCAGCATCGCGTTGGTGACGCGGATGACGCCGATCACGTTGGTTTCCACCGCGGTTCGCACGGTCGCGGGATCGACCGTGGTGGGCGTCTGTGGGATACCGCCGGTGATCGCCGCGTTGTTGACGAGGACGTCGAGGCCGCCGGCTCGGTCGGCGATGAGATCGGCCGCGGCGGCCACACTCGCGTCGTCGGTCACGTCGAGCGGTACACCGAACGCATCGGCTCCCGCCGCGCGCAGCTTCGCCACCGCGGTGTCGCGGCGCTGCGAATCCCGCGCGCCCACACCGATCTTCCAGCCGAGGGCGCCGAGGCCCGCCGCGATCTCGTATCCGATTCCTTTATTCGCACCGGTCACCAGCGCGATCGTCTGTGTACTCATGCCGTCGATCCTGATACGACCTCGGGTGGCGCGTCCAAGACCGACCGAGTAGGCGGCCATACCGCACGGGTATTGGTCGTGTTGAGCGCCGGATACGATGCCACGGTGGAGACGCGGGAGTTGCGATACTTCGTCGCCGTCGCCGAGGAGTTGCACTTCGGGCGGGCGGCGCAGCGGCTCGCCATGGCGCAACCACCACTGTCTCGGGCGATCCAGCAGCTCGAGCGGCGACTCGGAGTGGTGCTGCTGCACCGCACCTCTCGCGCAATCACTTTGACCGAGGCCGGGGCGGTGCTGCTGCGGGAGGCGCGGGCCGCGCTCGACGCGGTCGAAGCCGCGGAGCGCCGCACTCGACGCGCCGCCGCAGACCGGCCGGGCGTAGTGCTGGCCACGAAGGCCGGAGCGTCCAGCGAACTGTTGTCGAAGCTGCTCGACGCCTACGCCGCCGAACCGGGCGCCGTCGCCGTCGAGGTGCTGCTGTGCGGGCCGGGCGAACAGGGAAGATTCCTGCGTGACGGTCGCGCCGACGTCGCCCTGCTCCACCGGCCCTTCGACACGATGGCCGGACTCGACACCGAGGACCTGCACACCGAACGGCAGGTCGTGGTCCTGCCCGCAGGGCACCACCTCGCCAACCGGGCCCAGATATCTTTGGCTGAAGTCTCCGCCTTGACCGACCTGCCGTCGCCTCGCTGGCCTCGACAGGACGGGAGCTATCCGGACGGCCCCGGCCCGCAGGTTCGCGACCACACCCAGTTGACCCAACTGATCGCGCTCGGCCGGACCTGTGCGGTCATGCCCGAGTCCGTCCGAACCCACTTGCGCGACAAGCACGCCATCGTGCCGGTACCCGACGCGCCTGCGGTCACGACCGTCATCGCCTGGCCACCGCACAGCAGATCCAAAGCCGTCGCCGACCTCGTCCGCACCGCGATACGCCTCTAGTCGATACCTCTACGCACGGTTCAGGATCCACCGCATACCGCGCGTGGGATCGGTTGTGCCGCAGAACATCCGGTAACGATGGCCCCTCGCGCAATCTTTGTGGCCTTGTTTCGGGTTGACTACTTTGTGCCGGGGCAGTCCCCGTTCCAACCGCAGCTGCACCGTCACCCATTGGGACGCAAAAAATTAGCGAGCCACACCGATCATGCTGGTGGGCAGCCGATTAGAGAGCCGCCCGCCGGGCGCGGTCTCGACCAGCTGCTGGGCGCGCGGTATCCGGATTCGGTTGGCCGCCAGCGCAACTCGATGCCCCGCCTAGGGTCGAGTTGCGAATAGCCGCTGGGCCGCCAAGCCGACGATGGCGGGCCTGCTGTGCACTCGAAACGCCAACGAGCGGAGATCATCTCGGCCACCGCAGAACTTCCGGCAGCGCACTCCCATGCGCCGGTCGAGCGTCCGCTGCGAGATCGACTGCGGTGCAGTACATCCGCTCATGCCGATTTTCGTGCCTTGGTGGACCTCGATTTCGAGCGGAGCTGGTCATCTATCTGGTGGCAGGATCAGACCGATGTGGAAGGAGTTGATCGCAGAACTCTATGACGACGCCGAGTTCGCGGCCCCGGCCTCTGACGGTGACATAGACGAGATCGAGGGTCGGCTGGGACAGCCGGTACCGGTGGAGCTGCGAGATCTATTGCGGCACACGGATGGTGTGCGGGTCGAGTGGGGATCCGGGTTGGTATGGCCGGTCCAGGAGATCATCGAGCAGAACACCGCGTTCCGCGGCGATCGTGAATTCGCTGAGCTGTATGGGACCTTCGACCAGCTGGTGTTTTTCGGAGACAACGGCGGGGGTGACCAGTTCGCCTATGCAGGAGGATCGCCCGGACAGGTCGCCGGGGTGTACGTGTGGGACCACGAAACCGATGAGCGCACCTGGGTCGCAAGCTCGTTGACCGACTACCTGCAACGGCGGGCCGCGGCTGATGGCGAGGATTGGTACAGATGAGGCGGCACCCACGAGTGCGGCCGTAAACGCATCTCGTGTGGCGTCGCGATGAGTTCTGCCCTCGGGTGCAGTCTGATCTGTATGGGCAGACTCATCTATGGCTTCAACGTGTCGGTGGACGGGTATATCGCCGACGCACAAGGCAATATCGACTGGTCCGATCCGAGCGAAGAACTGCATCAGTACTGGAACGACTTCGAGCGGGAGACCGCCCTGTCGTTCTATGGGCGGCGGCTCTACGAACTGATGTCGGCGTACTGGCCGACCGCCGACAAGGCCCCGGACGCCACCCCGCTGATCGTCGACTTCGCGCACATCTGGCGCGACATGCCCAAGGTCGTGTTCTCGCGCACCCTGGAGTCGGTCGACTGGAACTCCCGCCTGGAACGCGGCGACCCGGTCGAGGTGGTGACGAAGCTGAAAGCCGAAACCGACGGCAGGCTGGAGGTGGCCGGCGCGACGCTGGCCGCACCGATCGTGCGGGCCGGACTGGTGGACGAGTACCGGATCGTGATCGCGCCCACCGCGGTCGGCGGCGGCACACCGTTCTTTCCGACACTGCCGTCGTGGATCTCACTGCGACTGTTGGAGAATCGCACCTTCCCTGGCGGCACGGTCCTGCTGCGCTACGAGGCGAAACACGACTGATCCCACCAACGCGACGCCGGAAATCCGCCAGCGCCCGGGCTGCCCAGGCGGCAGGTTGTGCTGCATGGATCTTGGTTTGCACAATCTGGTCGCGGTGGTGACGGGCGCGTCGAAGGGTATCGGGCTCGCCACCGCTCGGACGCTCCATGCCGAAGGCGCGCTGGTGGTTGCCGCATCACGACGCTCCACCCCGGAACTCGACGCACTGGTGGGCGAGCGGTTGGTCCATGCCGCCGTCGATCTCGCGACACCGGAGGGCCCGGCTCAGGCTATTGCGAAGGCGGAGAACGCTTTTGGTGGGCTCGACATCCTCGTCAACAATGCGGGCGGTCCGCCGCCGGGCGCGGTCCTGCCACGCTTCTCGTTCACCGCGCTCACCGACGCGGACTGGGCCGCGATGCTGGATTTCAACCTCATGTCCGCGGTCCGGGCGGTTCGCGCGGCGATACCATTGCTCCTCGCGCGTGGCCGGGGCTCCATCGTCAACGTCACCTCGACCCATGCCCTCGTGCCCAGCGGTGTCAACGTCGACTACGGGGCGGCGAAGGCGGCGGTCGGCAATCTGACCCAAGCATTGTCGGAAGAGTTCGGCCCGAAAGGAATTCGGGTCAACTCTGTCGTTCCGGGGCCGGTGCGTACACCGTGGTGGACCGATGCGGGCGGAGCGGCCGACGTCTTGGCGGCAGCCGTCGGCACCGACCGCGATACGATCCTGAACCAGAAGGCTGCCGAGATGATGCAATTGACCACCGGCCGACTCATCGACCCACAGGAAGTCGCCGACGCCATCGTCCTGCTTTCCTCGCCACGGTCGGCAAGCATTACGGGCTCAGCGGTTCTCGTGGACGCGGGTTTGAGCAAAACCGTCTGACCTACTCGCCCTGGCGATTTCGTGACCGGCTTGCCCGCCGACGGCCGCGCGCACCGGTGCATGGTGACGCGGCCTAGGCCGCGAGATCCTCTGCGGCGCAAGGCTCCACCGGCAAGACGGATGCCGGGTCCGTGCGCCGTCGTCGTTCGGCGACCGCGGTGACGGTGACCGTGACCAAGGCGAGGGCGGCGGTCACCAGCGAGCACCACGGGGCGAGCAGGTACCGGCCGGGATGCCAGGTGATGAGCAACCCGGCGATGGCCGGCCCCAACGCATTACCGAGATTGAGCATGGCGACGTTCACGCCCGACGCCAGCGTGGGCGCGTCACCCGCCAGCGCGAACACACGACCGTTGAGGGCGGGAGTGATCGCGCAAGCGGCTGTCCCGAAAAGGAAGACGACCACACCCAACACGATCAACGACTGGTGGATCAACACCATCAACGCCACGATCGTGACGATGGTGCCGATCAGGCTGATCACCATGGTGCGCAGGAAACCGTGCCGGACCGCGGCGCCACCGACGGTGACGCCGATCATGGACCCGACCCCGAACAAGGCGAGAAGTCCGCCCGTCATACCGGATCCGAGGTGCCCGATCTGCGTTGTCAATGGCTGCAGGTAGGTGAACGTGGCGAACATGGCCACCTGGAACAGCACCACCACGGCAAAGGTGACCAGCATCGCCGGACGGATCAGGACGCGCGCTTCCACGACCAGCTGCGTGCGCAGGCCGTCGCCGGCCGACGGTGCGGGTTCGATCCTGATCCTCGCCAGGAACGCACATCCGACCACGGCAAGCACGGCAACCAGCACGAAGGCGGCCTGCCAACCGAAAAACGACCCGACCCACGCCGAAACCGGCACTCCCACAACGTTCGCCACGGTCATGCCGCCGAGCAGCACGGCCAGCGCCCGCGCCGACATCGACGGTTCGACCATCCGCACCGCCGCGACCGCGCCGACGGACAGCAGTGTGGCGCATGCGATACCGGATACCGCGCGGAAGGCGATCACCGCCCAGAAGACCGGGCTCGCCGCCGAAAGCACATGCGCGACAGCGAATGCCGACATCGCGGCGATCAGGGTGCGCTTGGGGTGCAACCGGACGGTGAACGCCGCCGTGACGGGTGCGCTGACCATCACCGCGACAGCGAAAACCGTGGTGAGCAACGCGATCACCGGCGCAGGCCGCCGGAACGAGGCGGACATCGCATCGAGCAGGCCCGAGATCATGAATTCGCTGATACAGACCGTGAATACGCACGTCGAGAGCACCAATACGCCGGATGGCAGGCGTCTCGCCGGCCTTGTCGTTGTCGTCATACCCGGCAGCGTCGAGGATTGACGCTTGTGGCAAGGTCAAGTCCGATCCACGCGCATTATCGAGGAGAGTTCGATGCAGATTGGCGATTTCGCAGCGGCAACCGGCACGACCACCCGCATGCTGCGCCACTACGAATCACAGGGCTTACTGGAACCGGCCCGCCGGGACGCCAACGGCTACCGCGACTACGACGAGACGCAGATCGCCCAGGCCCGACAGATCCGGGAGCTGATCCGCTGCGGGATCCCCAGCCGCCTGGTCAAGGATCTGCTCAGCGCGCTGACCGACAGCGACGGAATCTACCCCGAGCACATCGATCCCGGCACCGTCGACGCCGTCGAGAACGAATGGCAGCGGATGTGCAGGTGTGTCAACTGCATGGCGCAGCGCCGCGATGCCCTACGCGCCTACCTCGACCAGATCTCCTCCCCGGCACGTCCGGCCTGATCCGAATATCACTGGTCCGTCGCCGACAGCAACGCAACCTCGATCAAGACCATGCTGGATCTCGGCTGGTGATCCACAGCGCCGCAGGGGGATTCAATCCGCTCCGCTGTGTGGCGAGCCGACCGCGCCGGTCGATGAGGACAGCATGTCGCCGATGCTGGGATCTCACTTCCATCCGGAACCTCCGCGACCACGAATGTGAGGAGGCGCCTTCGCGTACCGATCGGCCCATGGGCCCATCCACCCCGAGGGAGCGCCCACGGAAACGAAGAGAGGAAGCTCTATGAGGATGCTGCTCGGCGCGTTCGTGCTTTCCGCCAGTGCCGCGCTCGTGTTCATGCCGACCGCCGGCGCCAGGCCCGACGCGAGCGAAGCCAATGTCGCAGTGCTGAAGGTCAATCACTCCAACGGCGACGTCACCGCTGCGTACGAGTGCAGCGGCATAGAAAACCCAAAGATCGAAGTTACGTTGATGCGCAAGGCGGATGGCAAGACCGGCGATGGCGAAACCAGCGACCTGAACTGCGACGGGAAACCGCACTTCACCACCTTCCCGACTACCTTGGGGGCGGGAAAACACGGCGACAAGTACGACGCCGACATCAGTCTCGGCGAAATGGAAGTAAGGATCCAAGGCAGTGAGGACGTGCGCTACTAGTTTCGCGGTCGTATGACCTGCTGACACGGTGCGGGGTCGTCGGTTGAACCGATCGCGAGCGTGACACAAGACCCATGTCAAGCCTTGGCGGGTCTCCGTGGGCGGTTCAGCCGACGGGCCAAGTCCGCTGCCTGGCCGTGTGGCCGTCCGCTCAATGCCGCGGGGCGGGCGTTCGCAAGGCCACTGCGCGCATCGTCTATCGGAACGAAAGCGTCTCTGTCACAACGATTTCGGTACAAGGTACCGGCGAAAGTCAAGGCGATGTAGAGCAGCCGGGCAGCTGCCTGATTACTCTGCCGCGCCCGCCTGTGTCCGCCATAAGCGGCGGCCGACCGTGGCGGCATTGGCGCGATCCATGTCGACCTCGAGTGTCTGGTCGGCGAGGCGATACGGCACCACGATGTCGATCGCCTGCCCTTCGCGATGTTCGAGTGTGACCTTGATGGCGTCGCCGCGCACCGGCGTCACCGCGTCGACGTCGAATACTGTTGCTCGCGCGCGGAGTTGGGCGCCGTCGCCGGGCCGCTCGAGCCGGGCGCGGATGGCATCCTCGGTGGTGGCCGTGCCGGGCTCGCCGAGTGCGCGCATCGCGCGAGCGCCGGTCAGGTCGATCGCGAGCATGAATGGCGCGAAAGTGCCGCGACCGCCCAATATTTCGGCTGCCGCACGTATACTGTCCTCGAGCAGGGTGTCGAGGTCGTCGCGGGCTTGCTGGGATGCCGATTCTCGCCAGTCCACTGTTCGCTCCAGGGGATTCGTTGCCAACGCGGGGAGGCATAGAGCATGGCACAGCACATCTTACAGGTCGATCCAGACCATTTGCGGCGCGGCGCAGGCCGATTCGACGAACATCACGGGGATATGTGTGGCGTTCTGGCCGATATCCACCACGGACATGACCGATTGCAGGATTCGTGGTCCGGAGCGGCGGCCGATACGGTCCGGGAGGTGTGGGACGATCTGCATCCCCGGATCAGGACCCATGTCGACCGGATCGCCACCTACGCCGCCGACCTGAATTCGGCGGCGACGGCCTATCACGGCACCGATACCGACAGTGGGTCGGAAATCAGCGGCGCCGCAGGGTATCTGGAGATCTAGCGATCATGGCGCACCGATACGATCTCGCGGCGATGGAGCGGTTCGTCACCGATCTGGACGGGCACATCCGGCGGCTCGCGGGCATGCACGAGGCGGTCGGGCGATCCGCCGCCGACCTCCGGCCCCACTTCGTCGGCGACGGTGGTGACGGGTTCAGCACCGCTCATGCCGACTGGCAGTCCGATTCGGGCGAACGCCTCGACGAGTTACGCGCACTGCGCACACAGGTGCACACCGCCCACCACAATTACGCTGAGGCCGAGCGGCTCAACCGCGAAATGTTCGGCTTCGCGGGGTAGCAGGTGCTCGCCCAACGAATCGCGATGCTCACGTTGTTCGTCGTCGCGACCGGGTGCGGCAGATCCGGTGACGCCCCGCCCGCGGCGACCACGGTCGATACCGCGTACTCCTGTGATGCGGCCAAGCCGAGCGGGCAGGTATTCGTTCGGGAGGCCGACCGGCGTCAGCCGTTCCGGATAGCGCTGCCGCGGTTGGACGGTTGGGCCGAGAATCCGGTGTCGACCGGCGAACTGTCGATCGTCCGGCGCGACGGCGCCCGATTCGCCATGGTGTCCGCCATCGCCGGGGAGACCCCGTTCGACAACGACGATGCGAATGCGACCTACCTGTCCGGGCTCGCCGGCGCGCCGGATACCCGAGGTTGGCAGGAGCACACCAGCGTGCCCGCTCAGGTGTGCGGGCACCGAGCCGTCGCCGTCGACGGCGAATTCCGGCAACCTTATCTGTACAAATCGAAATCGTTTCTCGGACTTATCGTTTCGTGCGATGCGCGGACCGCGACGGTCCAGCTGTCCGGTCTGGTTCGCGGCGCGACGAATGCGTTCGACGAAGAGATCGCGACGATCATGCGCAATCTGCAAATCGGCACCTGTGTGAAGGATTAGAGCGTCATGACGACAGTGCATCCCGAGTGGTATTGGGACGTCGCGCGCCAGTTGGGTGATCTGAGCACGAAACTGGAGCAGAAGCTGCGCGAGCTCGACGGGAATCTGGACGTCTCACGTTCCGCCGGTGTGCACTCCACCGCCGGAACGGGTTGGGCCGCGGCCTATTCGCAGTCGGCCGCGGATATTTTCGAACTCACCTCACTCAGCGCCATCGCGGCGGGTAATTTCGCGAAGATGGTGCACACCGCGGGCGCCAACCACGCCGAGGCCGAGAACAAGAACGCGCCGGAGAAGTCGCAGATTCCGATCCCGCCGCCACCGCAAGTGACCAGCCTGCAGTACTCGCTGCACCCGACCCGGCTGTGCAACGGCGGCCTCGGCGACATACCCGACCGGTGGCACCTGATCGACGGACGACATAAAAAGGCATGGGCCGATTGCGATACCGGCAAGATCGAGCATGCGAGCCAGATGTTCGGCAAATTCAGCGGGGACTTCAAGGACGTCAAGCTGAATCTGCCCGGCAATCCGGACGAGCCGGAAGATGTGCCGATGATCCGGTCGGCCGTTGATCGATTCCTCAACGCGGTCGACGACGTCTCCGCGTTCTCCGGCTATCTCGGCAGCGCCTGCCACGAGGTCGCGGATAAATCGCATATCGAACGGGAACAGATCAAACAGGTCCTTTTCTACTGCGAGATGACGATCAACACGTGGAAGATCACCAGGGCGGCGCCGGTCCTGCGATGGTTCGTGAAGAAGATGATCGACGCGTATATCGAGGAGTTGAAGGACAGGGCCGGGCGCGACGTCGATGCGCTGCTGACGGAATTGGACGGATTCGTCGATGGCGCCGTTCAGCAGACCGGCGGATCGATGGCGGGCGCGACCGGCGACGTTCAGCTGTGGCTGGCGCCGTTCCTGGGACGGTATGCGCGCCAAGGCTATCCGGTGACGGGACGCAACCTCTTCGATAACATTCGGGCCGGGCGCGACGGCGAACTGCGCGCCGGATTGGATCCGAATGCGCCCAAGCGTGCGGTGTTCGTCAACGGTCGCACCAGGATTCCCGACCGGATCGACGATGTGAACCGGCAGGTCACCGAGGTCAAGAACACCAATGACACGCAAGGTTCGGCGCAGCAGATTCATGACGAGTCCGATTGGGCGGCGCAGAATGGCTATACCATGACATTGGTTGTCGATAACCGCACGCAGCTGGCGCCCGATACGCAACAGCTGGTGAACGAGGGCAGGGTCACCGTCATTCGCGAGGAATTGGACGACAATCTGCCCAAAGGCCAGTCGCCCGCGCCGTTCATTCCCAAACCGGGTTGGGGTCCGCCGGCCAGTAACAAGGATCCGCGCGGCTCGACCGGGGTGCCGGTGCCGTGAATTACGAATACGCGCGGATGCCGAAAGGCGACAACTGGCTCGACGAATTACCCGCGGGCTATCGCGACGGCACGAACGGATTCGACCTGCGGATCGCCAGGGAGCTCGCCGCGGTCGGCGTGCGCTGCTATACCTTGGACGATCTGGCGAACGGTCCGCGGACCATCCCGCCGGCGATTCCCATCTTCGTCGATTGGCTCGAACATCTCGACGAGCGGATACCCGGCCCCGAAACCCACCATAAATGGGCCATTCGCACCGGATTGATCCGCAATCTCATCGATCCGGCGGCCAAGCGCAACCGGCGGGCGATCGAGGTGTTGTTCCGCGAGATCGAGCACGGCGATCCGCCGCTGCAACCACATGTCGAGTTCTGGGCGGCGCTCGCACTGGACACCATTGCCGAGCGAGGCGACTACGACCGCATGGTGCACCTGTTGCACACCCTGCCCAATATCGCGTCGAAGGTGCCGATCCTGCACTTTCTGGGTCGGTTCAGAACCGAGGAGGCGCGCGAGCTGGTGCTGCCGTATGTCGCGGATCCGAACACCAGGGGATCGGCGATCAGGGCGTTGACCAAATTCAAGAACCCGGCCGATCGCGCATTGATCGAGCAATATGCCGACGATCCCAACAGTCAGGTACGTACAGCCGTCAAAGCGGCCCTAGCGAAAATTCCGCTCCGATGACACCCGACTACTCCGCATTCGGACCGCGCGGGGCCGAGCTGCTGAACCGGCTGGCCGAGCAGGCGCGCAGGCTCACCGAGATCGCCGAGGAGGTCGAGGAGCTAGAGGCCGAGGCCACCGACGATCGGCGGACGGTCACCGTGCGCGTCACGGTGGGCGGCTCGGTGCGGTCCATGACAATTCATCCGGTGGCCCGCCGCCTGACCAACGAAACCTTGGGCGAGTTGATCGTCGAGACAACGAATGCGGCGTTCGCCAAGGCGCATGCCCTCGCGGCCGAACACGCGGGCAAATATTATGCCGCGCAACGGAATTTCACCGAGGAGCTGCGCAAGCACGATCCGACCGCAGCGGCGGCGCTCACAGAACTCACCAACAGTGTGGCCGGTGCGCCCGCGCCACCCGCGCCCGCCGGCGACGAGGACGACGATCCTCGACACCCTTGGCCGAGGGTATTCGACAGATCGACCTGATCCGACGCTTATGCCCGGGTCGCCGTCACGACGGTCGGTTCCTGCCGGTCGGTGCGGCATGTATCGCCGACGATACGGCGGGTTCGACCGGTACGGCGCGACAGTGAGACCGATGTTCAACGGGCCGTGAACAATTCGTAGTCGCCGATGTCACGACACCGCGTTCGCGGCCGACGCCATGGCCTGCGGGCTTGCGCGTGCGAGCGTTTCCGAGCCGGTGAGACTGCCGCGTTGCTGGCGGCAGCTACTGAAAACAAAACCCTTGTGCGCGAGGGGGCTTGAACCCACACGTCTGGTCACCGACGATACCGAGAGGTGCTTAGGGGTCCTCTAGTCATACGTTAGCCATCGGATAACTGCCAAATCTCTTGTTCTGCAAGGCGTTCGGGGTTCATCGTGAAAAGTGTTGAAAGTCAGTGGTACTGACCATTGCTAGCTCGAAATTCGGTGGCACGGACGAGGTTTTGCCTACAGATAGCGCCGTCGCCATCGGCACCTCGTGCATGGATACTTCGTATCGACGAGGGGGACTTCGACACGAAAAGGAGGTTCATGAGCCTAGGGCTCATGTTCACGCGCACTGGATTCTGCGGCGGGAGAGGGTGGGACTGTCGGCTTGTTGTTCATCCGGTCGCTGGGGTTGTCCATAGTGCGCTGATCGGTATGCAGGACACGCCGTCGCCGAAGGGGAGTTGTTGGTCGCCGCAGTAGAGGACGAAGCCGGCGTGGAATCGGTCGCCGAGGCGGTTTTGCAGGATGCGGAGGGCGCGGAAGTCGTCGGCGCGGATGGTTTCGGAGGCTTTCACTTCGATGGCTATCACTCGGCCGGCGTTGTCCTCGAGTATCGCGTCGACCTCGTAGCCGTCGCGGTCGCGGTAGTGGTGAAGTCGGGCCATGGTCTGGCTCCAGGTGAGTTGGCGGGTGAGTTCGCCGAGTACGAAGGTTTCGATGAGGCCGCCTGTCGTAGCGTCATTGGTGATTCCGGTGACGAGATGGGCGGCTAGACCCGAGTCGTTGAAGACCAGTTTCGGTGTGGCGATTGCCCGCCTGGTTGCGTTGGCTGACCATGCGGGGATCAAGCGGATCAAATAGATGACCTCGAGCAAGCCGACGTATTCACGGACTGTGGTGGCGGGGATGCCCAGGTCCGATGACAGTCGGCTGTAGTTGAGCAGGCCGCCGCTCTGCGCGGCCAGGGTCGCGATGAGGCGGCGCATGTCTGAGCTGCGGTGAATGTCGGCGACCTGGTGGATGTCGCGACTCATGATGTCGTCGAGGTAGGACTTGAAGAATTGGGCGCGGCGGCGGGGCGCGGCCCGGTGGATGGCTTCGGGGTATCCGCCGCGGGCGGCGATGGCCAGGTAGTCCTTGCGCCGCAAGTCAGACGGTGCGGTTCGCAGTTGGTGGCCTTCGGCGAATGCCGCGTCGGTGAAACCGTCCGGTGCACCGAGGATTTCGCCCTGGGAGAGCGGAAAAAGCTCAATGGTTTCGGAGCGTCCGGGCAGCGCGTCCGGGAGTTCGCTGAGGCTGAGCAGTCGTGCGGAACCGGTCAGGAGGAATCGTCCGGGGCGAGGGTCGCGATCGACGGTGTTCTTGATGGCCAGCCACAAGTCGGGAACTCGTTGAACCTCGTCGATCAGCATCGTTCCTGGTGTGTCGAGAAAAGCAACCGGATCCGCGGCGGCGGAAGCTCTGGTACGAGGGTCATCGAGATACCGCTTCACCGTGTTCGGGTGGGTGGCCGTGGATCTGCCGATAGTTCTGCCGCGAATCTGCCGACATATGCGCCGTGGATCTGCCGATCAATCAGCCGTGGATCTGCCGATGGATTCGGTGCGAGTCCGCCGATATCTATGTGTGGATTGCCGATCTACGTTACGGCTTGTTTCGGCGACGACATGCCCATGGAATGTCATGCGATCCTGCGACCTTCCTCGGGGTGCGGACTTCTGATCGTCAGGCGGAGCGGGTCCATGGATATGGGGAGCTTATTAGAGTCCAGCTCCCCTCCGCAGGCCGCCCGAGTTGATCGCCGAGGCTATTGGGATTCAGTTGAGGTGTCGTGCTCGATTCGGAGGTTCCTACTCGAAGTAATCTTCGTCGACCTCGACGACAGTAAACAGTGCTCGCTGCTGAACGCCGATGCCGTACTTGATCATCAGCGAGGCCAGGCGCGGACCGTCGATCAGGATAACTCTGGTGTTGATGTTGTTCGCGTAGTCGCGGGCTCCTTGGGAGAAGGTGCTGGTGGTGATGAACACCGCCCGGGAGGCGCCAACACCGTGCAAAGCGCCGACGAACACTTGGACCGCCGGTCGCTGCACGATGTTGTCTTGCCCGTATCGTTTCGCTTGCACATAGATTCGATCGAGCCCGAGCGGGTCTTGGTCGATAACTCCGTCGAAGCCACCGTCGCCGGAGCCGCCGATCCGGGTTGCACGCTGTTCGGTGCCGCCGTAGCCCATCGCGATCAAGACATCGAGCACTGACTGCTCCAGGAAGTCTGGGTGTTGTTCACGCAATCGTTTCAGTAGGTCGGCGGCTACATCGCTGTGCAGGCGGGCAACGCCTGCTTCGATCTGCTCGAGTGGATCGCTCAGAGTCGCTGGATCAGCGGAATTGACAAGTGCGCTGGCGGAAGCCTTCGCAGGCACATAGTCCTGATATGCGGGCACGCTCCGCAGTATCTTCTCGTCCAGTCCGCCGGGATATGCGGCGAGGATCGCGCGGCCCGCATCAGTAATGGTGAACGTCGCTCGCGCGGGTTTGGATACCAGCTCGGCACGATTCAGTGCGCTGAGCGCCCATCCGACACGATTGTCAGCTCGGTGTTGCCCCGACGGGAGGACCTCGGCTCGCTGCTCCGTCGTCAGTTCGAGGTGAGCGAAGACCGCCTCGTGGAGATCTCGTTTCTTCCACACTTTGCCGTCGTTCAGCACCTCCAGCACAGGGGTGAGGAATCCATACCAAACGGGCATGCCCGAAACTGGTTCGGTCACAACACCTCCCGCGTATCTTCGGTCGACTCGTTCGAAGACCGTCGAGACGGCAAGATTCGACGGACACATAAAGTGGTGAGACCGTATACGATCCGGCTGGCTCACACAGGCCTATCGAACGGGCGACTTTGCTTGGTCGACCTTTTGCCCGACCGGCTGTTGGCTCGGAGCCGCCGAGCACGCTACAGCTAGGGCATCGATGAGGTTGTCCAGGTCGCGTGGTGCTCGGTCGATCCTGGTGAACTTCAGCCCTGCGAATGGCGCTGCACACTGCACGGATTGCCAAACGTGAGCGTTTCCGAGCCGGTGAGACTGCCGCCTTGGCCGGCGCCAGCTACCGAAAATGAACCTTGTGCGCGAGGGGGCTTGAACCCTCGGCTTGGTTCACCGATGACACCGAGAGGTGTTTAAGGTCTCTCTGAACACTAGATTTGCTAGTTGATGTCTGTCAAGTGTGTTGCGGGGCTGTGGTGTTCGATGGTGTCGGTGCGGGATTGGTTGGATGAGAGGGGCAACCGCGCCGGTTGGGGTGACATTCACTGGTGTGAGGTGTGATTCGACGATGGCGGTGGTGACAGGGTGATTCGTTGCGGGTTGGGTTGCTGTTGTGCTGCCGGGGTGGGTTTGTGGTGGTTCGGTCCGATGCCGCGGCGCGGGGTTGGACCGAATCTGTTGGGTGTCAGGCTATCTGGTGAATGGTGGGGTGTGTGGTGGATGAGGGGGTGGGCGATTTCGTAGAGGCTGGCTTCGGTGTAGATGGTGGTGGAGTCGTTTTTGGTGCGGTGGCCGCCGTAGGTGTGGGCGGTGGCGTAGGGGTCGATGACGCGTCTTCGTTGACGTGTCTCGACCCTAACCAACAGAAGTTGATGCCAATCAATATAGTATGATTAATTGATGATCATCAACTTATGATGACCTGCGGTGCACAGGTTTCACGCCGTGCCAGTGAGGTGATCGAGCGAGCCATGTAAGCGCCCGCGCTGGATGGGCACGCACGATTCGGGGAATTCCTGGACGATGTCGACACCGAGGATCGACAGTCGGTCGAGGAAGCGGGGCAGGTGCCGCATCGCGCCGGTGGGTAGGTCATGCAGGACGATCAGACTCCATGAGCGCGAGGCGATATCGGTAAGGCACCGCTCGACCCAGTCGTCGGGACGGTCCCAGTCGTGCGGAACGCAATTCCACAGCACGCAGGTGTAACGGTGTCGGCACAGGTAGTCCACGGCACCCGGTGAGAACAATCTCCGGTCGAGCACGCCGCCCCTGCCGTAGGGGCGAAACAGCTTGTCCGGGTGGGCAAGTCGACCGATGACGTCCTGAGCCGTGCCGATCTCACGGGTCGGCAAATCCGCGGTCGCGGCGTAGTCGCCGAACTGAATCGAGTGGGTCATGGTGTGATTGCCGATCCAATGTCCCTCGGCCACAGCACGTTCGGCGATCTCGCGGGCCCCCGGTCGGGCGAGCTCGGCGCCGATGGCGAAGAACGTCGCCTGGATTCCACGGTCGCCGAGCACGTCGAGCACAGTCGGGGTAGCCGGACTCGGTCCGTTGTCGAAACTGAGCGTCACCTTCATGGTGCGTGCTCTTCGCGGGTCAGGCACCGCGGGCACGCAGCCCGGCCACGAGCAGGTCGGCGACGAACTCGGCCTGCTGGCGGACCGCGTCGGGATCGAGTGGATCGAGCGGATTCAGCCGCTTGGCGAGGGGAACCAGGCTGAACGGCGCGGTCGCGCCGTGTGCGACAAGGAAATGCAGGGTGCGGATATCGGATTCGGCCAGCACCCCGCGATCGACAAGCACCTTCAGCGGTGCCGTGATGCGAGCGTGCAGTGGTCCGACGTGCGCATCGAACAGGTAGGTCAGACGCGGCCCTTCCGTGGCGCCTTCGACGGTGACCAGTCGCAGGATCTGCGGGTGCGTGGAATGTAGCCGCAGGAACCGCACGATCGTCTGATGGGCGGCTTCCAGCGGGTCCGCGGACATTGGATCCGAGGCCATATGGTCGGCGATCTGGCCGAAGGCCCAATCGACCGTGGCGTACCACAACCCTTCCTTGGACCCGAACCGCTGATGGATGAGGTTGTGACTCACCCCGAGCTCACGATTGAGCGCCGCCACCGACGTGCCGTCGAAACCGCACTCGGCGAACACATTCAACGCCGCCGACAAGATCTGGTTCAGCGATGCCGGTGACAACTCTGTCGGTGGCCGTCCCATGCGCGTCTTCGTCGTCATGGGCCCAGCCTAGAACAATATGTTGACGATCATCAACTTCTATGCTTTATTGATTGTCATCAACTTTTATCACGCAGGACACAAGGAGGTGGCCTGATGCGCAGAGAAGAACACATCGTCGGCGACACATTCACCTATCGATTCGCCGATCCCGCCGCCGATCACGTGCTGCTCGTACAGCACGGCATCGGTGGTCACGGCGGCATCTACGACACATTCGCCGCCCACTACGCCGACCTCGGAGCCGAGGTCTGGTGCATGGACGCCCCCGGGCACGGCCGCTCGTGCGTGGGTCGGCGCGCCGGGCAGTTCACCTTGGAAGAGTGGATCGAGGCAGCACTGCGACTGACCGATCACATCCGCACCACCACCGGGCTGCCGGTGTTCATCAAGGGATCCTCACTCGGCGCGTCCGCCGCGTACGGCGCCTACGCCGCGTCGGAGGCGTTCGCGGGCGCGATCCTGATGGGCTTCGCGATTCCGTCCTCGCCGTTGATCCCCGCCGACAATCCTTTCCGGACAACGACATTCGAACAGATGATCGCCAAATTCGGACCGGCGCTGCGTTTCGACATCGAGCAGTCCATCGATTTCGACACCGATTACGGCTTCCCTGGCGCGGGCCGGCAGAAACATCAGGATCCGCTCAACACATGGACCTACGACCTGTCATCGTGGGCCTCGATCGCGCGCTACGACCCCGCGGTGCCGTTGTCGGCCAACACCAAGCCGATCCTGTTCGCCGTCGGCGAGAAGGACCCGATCTTCACCCCGGCCATGGCACAGACCGTCGTCGACGCCACCGGGGGTCCGGTCGATTTCCACATTCATCCGGGCGGTGTGCATCAGCTGATGCTGTTCCACACCGCCGACTACGCCCAAGTCGTGCGCACCTGGTGCCACAAACAACTGCTCGTCCCGACCACCGCTGAAAGAAGTGACCATCATGACCGTCACCCATCCCGTCGGCGTGAACCACCTGGCGATCGCCACCCGTGACATCAAAGCCCAGATCGCGTTCTTCACCGACGTCCTCGGTATGCCCCTCAAAGCGCTGTACCGCATGCATGGCGCCCAAGGCGCCTGGCACGGATTCGTCGAGCTCAACCCCACGTCCTACATCGCTTTCGTCTTCCACCCCGCCAACCCCGAAACCCGCGAACTCGGCGTCACCCACGCCGCCGAACCGACCGGACCGGTCGCTCCCGGCGCCATGCAGCATGTCGCACTGCACGTGCGGGACCTCGACGAACTGCTGAGCTTGCGTGACCGTATCCGCAGCCGCGGCATCATCGTCCTGGGCCCGATCGACCACGGGTTCTGTCGCTCGATCTATTTCGCGGGCCCGGAAGGGTTGTTGGTCGAACTTACCTCCGGCGACGCCATCGACGACCGCGCCTGGATCGATCCCGAAGTCGTGGAGATCAACGGCATCACCGCAGAAGAGCTCGAAACCTATAAACACCCCGCGCCCTTCACCCGGCCCGCCGAACCGGTTCCCCAGCCGACCTACGACCCGACCAAGCCGAACATGGCCTACCCGGATGATGTCTACCGGATGATGATCTCCCTGTCCGACGACATGGTGTGGCAGATGGCCAGCGAGCCCGATCCGCCGGTCCGGCTCGACTAGCCACGCAACCGATCAGGGCCACGCACCCAACCGATCCAGCGGTGCGTGGCCCGGCCCACCCGACAGGAGGCCCATCCCCGATGAAGCTCGCCAATCTCGACGGCCGCGCCACCATCGTCACCGACACCGGAATCATCGACCTCGCCGACGCCTCCGACGGCGTCCTGCCCAGCGACCCCGATCGAGCCATCGCTCAACTACGACAGATCCTTACCTGGTACCGCGGCCAGCGCCCGCACGCCGATCGCCGCCTCACCAGCGCTGATCTACTCGCCGATCTATCGCGGCTCGGCCCGCCGGTACCGGCTCCACGACAGATCTTCGCCGTCGGACTCAACTACGCCGACCACAGCGCCGAAACCGGTCTCACCATGCCCGAGGAACCACTGGTGTTCACCAAATTCGCCTCCGCGATCACCGGCCCCGGCAACGTGATCCCACTGCCCACCGCCACCTGTGACTGGGAAGTCGAACTCGTCGCCGTGATCGGCACCGCGGGACGCGACATCCACGCCGACCACGCCCTGGACCATATCGCCGGATTCTGCATCGGCCAGGACATCTCCGAACGCCGATCCCAAATGTCCGGCACCCCACCACAATTCAGCCTCGCCAAGAGCCACGCCGGATTCGCGCCCATCGGCCCGTGGCTGACCACACTCGACGAACTCGAAAATCCCGACGACCTCGCGATCGAAGCCACCATAGATGGCGAAATCGTGCAATCGGCCCGAACCGAACAGATGCTGTTCGACGTCACCGCACTGGTCATCCACCTATCGAGCATCTGTGAACTTTTCCCCGGAGATCTGATCTTCACCGGCACCCCGGCAGGCGTGGGCTACTCCCGCACCCCCGCTCGATTCCTCAACCCGGGCGACATCCTGCGCTCGGCGATCGAGGGCCTCGGCGAACTCCGCAACCCCTGCGAAACCGCGTAGGCGTCGTCGGCTGCTTGGATCTCCTCCTCGGTGAGCCGTCGTTGAGGAGGAGCCGTACGGGTTGTTACGGGTGCGCCGCGGAATTTGTCGAGCTGGTTGCGGATTCGGGGTCGACTGTATGGAGTGCATGACGTGGTTCATCGGCTCGCGAGAAATTCGTTCCATCCGGCCGCGATTTCTTCCATGATTTGTTCTGTCGGATCGGTTTCTTCGATCAGTCCGTCGTCGTAGAGCTGGATGGCCTTGTCGTAGTCGGCCCAGTAGATCCGGCCACGGCCTGGCTCGGTCAATCGGATCGCGACTCCGCCGCCCGCGCCGTCGCCGATGACCACATATTCCTTCGGTACCGATACCGCGAAGCCGCGGCCGTAGTTTCGGGCCAGCTCGGTCGGGGACAAGAACTCCTCCAGCACGCCCTCGCCGCCGGGGGCAGGCATCTCCAGTGTCGAGGTGTAACCGCCGCCGTTCGCTGTCAGCCACGCCCGGTAGGGCTCGGGAAGCGTAGTGTCCAGCATTGCCTCGGCGTCGGCGACGACCGATTCACCGACAGCGCCTTTGGGCTGTATCGCGATCATTTGCCCCCTCCATTCTTGTAGGTTGCCTATCTGTGGTGTGGCGGCGGCGATCGAGGCAGGCGATCAACGTACTTGCCCGAGGGATGCGCCGGCATCCCTCGACGGCGCGTGATCTGCTCGAGCGCTGTGGCGCAGTACACCCTGTGCCGCGTCGTCGCAGCGGGCTTCGACTGAGTCTGGCTGAACGCGAGGAGCTCTCACGCGGATTGGCCGCCGTGGATGCCGCGTGGGATAGTCCGGGCCTGGGGCGGGTGCGAGACACGGCTTGCCGGTGCACGCGCTATCGTCCGCTTCGAGATGCCTGATGGCTACGTAAATCGGTGCGCGAGAGGGGATTTGAACCCCTACGTCCGAAGACACTGGAACCTGAATCCAGCGCGTCCGCCTGTTTCGCCACTCGCACGTGCGCGAGGTGCTAGCCGGGCGACCCGATAGCGACGGTTCACCTGTCGTGGCGTCGACGCCAGGGCCCGACCTCGATTGTGCGCGAGGGGGGACTTGAACCCCCACGTCCGTGGACACCAGAACCTAAATCTGGCGCGTCTGCCAATTTCGCCACTCGCGCTTGATGGTACGACCGTCCAAACTCTACCGGGGTTGACCGGGGAAGCGAAGCTTGGGGCCGGGGTGTCGTACTCATGAGTAACCCTACCAGGGATTATAACAATCTGGTAACTGTCAACATGAGGGGCGCTCATGTTTCATACGCGTTGGTAACCGAGTGGACCAGCGGGTTCAAACATGAGGAGGGGTCATGTTTCTACCGATTCTGGTACGGAAGTACCTGAATACGTGTGAGTAGTGGGCGTGGCTGGGGGCAAACGTGAGGATTTCCTCATGATTTTGTGCCATCCTCGCCCGTACCAAGCCGATTGGCGCAGGAGCGGTCGTGCCCGGGAGGGAGCGGCGTGTCCCCGCAGGCGTGTCGCAACGAGAAGGAAGTCGAAGCGTCTTGACTATCAACGAGAGCACCGAGACCGGTACGGAACAGGCGAAGGTAGTTGGGGCACAGCGCGGTGCGAACGGTACTAATGGGGCGGTCCGGGCGCCGCTCGTCGATCGTTTACTGACCGGGACGCCGTATGCGCTGGCATTCGGCGGCCAGGGAGCCCAGTGGCTGGGCGAGCTGGAGGAGATCGGGCGCGACAGCGCGCTGGAGCCGGAGTTGACCGCGCTGGTCAACGAGGCGGCCGCGCTGCTGGAACCCGTTGCGGCGCAACTGCTGGTCGTGCGTCCCGTCGGCTTCGATCCGATCGGCTGGATGCTCGAGGACGAACTGGTCGACGCCGACCAGGGCGAGACCTCGGCCGCGCCGTCGGCGGCGGAACTGCGCGCGGCGGCCGTCTCCATGCCCGGCGTGCTGCTGACCCAGATCGCGGCGCTGCGGGCGCTGCGGCTGCAGGGCCTCGACCCGGCCGCGCACGCGCCGGTCGCCGTCATCGGCCATTCGCAGGGACGTCTCGCCGCGACGGCGATCGAGACCGGTGGCCGTCGCGACGCCGAACTGCTCGCCATCGCCCAATTGATCGGCGCCGCAGGCAGTTTGATCGCGCGCAGGCGCGGGCTGATGCCGGTGGGCGAGGCCGCGCCGATGGTCGCGGTGTCGAATGTGGATCCGGAGCGGCTGCGCGCGGTGGTCGCCGAGGTGTCCGAGGGTGTCGATCCCGCTGCGGCGGCGGTGGTCTCGATCCGCAACGGCCGCAGGCGGGCCGTATTGTCCGGCACCCCGGCACAATTGGCCCGGGTGCGGCAGCACTGCGCCCGGATCCACGAGGCGGAGAGCCGGGAGCGGGACGGAAAGACCCGCGGCGGTGCGGTTTTCGCGCCCGTCTTCGAGGACGTGGCCGTCGATGTCGCCTTCCATCACCCGGCGCTCGCCGAAACCGTCGACCTGGTCCGCGGCTGGGCCGCGCAGTGCGGTATCGACGCCGAGCTGGCCGGTGGGCTCACCCGGGAGATCCTGGTGGACCCGATCGACTGGGTCGAGGTGGTCGACGGTGCGGTTGTCGCTGGCGCGCAATGGATTCTGGACCTCGGGCCGGGCGATCTGCTCACCCGCCTCACCGTCGGCTCGCTGAAGGGCTCCGGGGTCGGCATCGTCGCCGCCGCCACCCGCGCCGGCCAGCGCAGCCTGCTCACCCCGGGCGCCGCGCCCGAGGTGGCCAAGCCGTGGTCGGCCTTCGCGCCGCGCCCGGTGCGCCTGCCGAACGGGCGGATCGTGGTGGAGACCGCGTTCACCCGGCTGACCGGACGCTCGCCGGTGCTGCTCGCCGGTATGACCCCCACCACCGTCGACGCGAAAATCGTTGCCGCGGCGGCGAATGCGGGCCACTGGGCCGAGCTCGCCGGCGGCGGCCAGGTGACCGAGCAGATCTTCGCCGACCGGGTGGCCGAGCTGAAGACGCTGCTGCGGCCCGGCCGCACTGTGCAGTTCAACTCGCTGTTCCTCGACCCGTACCTGTGGAAGCTGCAGCTGGGCGGTAAGCGCCTGGTGCAGCGGGCCCGTCAGGCGGGCGCCCCGTTCGACGGCGTCATCGTCACGGCCGGCATCCCGGAGCTCGACGAGGCCGTCGCGCTCATCCGGGAGCTGACCGAAATCGGTTTCTCCCATGTGGCTTTCAAGCCGGGCACGGTGGCGCAGATCCGCGCCGTGCTGCGCATCGCCGACGAGGTCCCGGACTGCCCGGTGATCATGCACATCGAGGGCGGCAGGGCCGGCGGCCACCACTCCTGGGAAGACCTGGACGACCTGCTGCTGGAGACCTACGCGGAACTGCGCTCCCGCGAGAACGTCGTCGTCTGTGTCGGCGGCGGCATCGGAACCCCTGAGCGCGCAACGGAATACCTCACCGGCGAGTGGGCGGCCGCGCACGGCTACCCGGCGATGCCGCTGGACGGCGTGCTGGTCGGCACCGCGGCCATGGCGACGCTGGAGGCCACCACCGCACCCGAGGTGAAGCAGTTGCTGGTGGACACCCCCGGCACCCCGCACTGGGTCGGCGCGGGCACCGCCTCGGGTGGAATGGCTTCCGGCCGTAGCCAATTGGGCGCCGACATCCACGAGATCGACAACGCCGCCTCGCGCACCGGCCGCCTGCTGGACGAGGTGGCCGGTGACGCCGCCGCCGTCGCGAAGCGCCGCGACGAGATCATCGCGGCCCTGAACGCAACGGCCAAGCCGTATTTCGGCGATGTGGCCACGATGACCTATCTGGAGTGGCTGGAGCGCTACGTCGAACTCGCCGTCGGCCTGGATCGCCGCAAGGATTTCGACTGCGGCAGCGACCTGGGTGAGGCGTTCCTCGACGCCACCCGCTCGGTCTGGCTGGACATCACCTGGCGCGACCGCTTCGCGGAAATGATGCGGCGCACCGAATCCCGGATCAACCCGGCCGACCGCGGGGAAATCCCAACGCTTTTCGGCACCGACGACGAATTCGAGAATCCGGTCGCCGCGCTGTGCGCATTGCGCGAACGGTACCCGTCGATCGCGAATACGCTGCTGCACCCGGCGGATGTGCCGTTCTTCGTCGCGCTGTGCAAGACGCCGGGCAAGCCGGTGAATTTCGTTCCGGTGGTGGACGGTGACGTGCGCCGCTGGTGGCGTTCGGATTCGCTGTGGCAGGCGCACGATCCGCGCTACTCCGCCGATCAGGTGTGCGTCATCCCCGGCACGGTGGCCGTCGCGGGCATCACCCGGGTGGACGAGCCGGTCGGCGAGCTGCTCGACCGTTTCGAACAGGACACCGCCTACTCGCTGGTGCGCGCGGGCGTCGTACCCGTCGCGGTCGACGCGCGCCGGGTCGCCGGCGTCACCGCGGGCCCGATCGATACGGTGCTGGCCGCGCCGGACGTACAGTGGGCGGGCCGCACCACCATCAACCCGGTGCACCGGCTCGGCGATCTGGACGAGTGGACCGTCGACGGCAAGGGCGCCGTGCATCCGCGTACCGGCGCCACGCTGGTGGAGACCACTGGACCCGAGGACGAGAGCGCCTACGTCGAACTCACCGTTCCGCTGCTCGGCCGCGACGCGGTGCGGATCAGGATCACCGTTCCGGTCTCGACCTACAACGGTGGCGCCCCGGTGATCACCGCCGCCGATGCCGATGCCGCCATGAAGGCGCTGCTGGCCGTCGCGGCCGGTAAGGAACTGCCCGAGGTGAAGGGGCGCACCGCTCACCTCAACCTGGCCTGGACCCCGGATCTGCTCGCCGACCATGCGGGCGTCACCGGCAGCGGCCTGCCCGCCAATCTGAGCACGCTGGGCCGCACCGTCCCCGACGTGCTGGTCGGCGCGTGCTGGCCCGCCGTCTTCGCGGTGCTCGGCGCGACCCGCACCGCCGATGACGAGAGCGTCATCGAGGGCATGCTCGACCTGGTCCACCTCGATCACCAGATCGATCTGGTCGGTGAATTGCCCTCGGCCACAAGCGTTCTCGCTGTCCGTGCGGAGGCGGGGGAGACGCTCGACACCGATATGGGCCGGGTGGTCGAGGTCAAGGTGAAGGTCACCGCGATGCTGGACCGGCCGGAGACCGGAATGTCCATGCCGACGGTCGCGACGCTCACCGAGCGCTTCGCCATCCGCGGCCGCAACGGGGCGGGCGTGCTCACCGATCCGCCGCGCGCCGCGGGCACGGCCGCCGCGGCCACCGACACACCGCGCCGCCGCAGGCGCGATGTGGTCGTCACCGCGCCGCGCACCATGAACGCGTTCGCCGCGGTCTCCGGCGATCACAACCCGATCCACACCAGTGATAACGCCGCCAAGCTCGCCGGGCTCGGCAGCCCGATCGTGCACGGCATGTGGCTTTCCGCCGCGGCACAGCATGCGGTTTCCGCGGTGGATCCCGAAAGCTCCGTTCCGGCAAGGACTTTGACCGCGTGGACGGCCCGCTTCCTCGGTATGGTCCGGCCTGGCGCGCAGATCGACGTCCGGGTCGAGCGGATCGCGGTCGACGCGGGCAGTGAGATCGTCGAGGTCTCCTGCCGGACCGGCGGCGACCTGGTGCTGACCGCCACCGGCCGCACCGCCGCGCCGAAGACCGTGTACGCCTTCCCTGGCCAGGGCATTCAGCGCAAGGGCATGGGCCTGGACGCGCGGAGCCGGTCCAAGGCGGCCAAGGAGATCTGGGACCGCGCCGACAAGCACACCCGCGCGGCGCTCGGCTTCTCGATCCTGGCCGTGGTGCGCGACAACCCGACCTACCTCAAGGCGCGCGGCGTCGAGCACCGGCACCCGGACGGCGTGCTGCACCTGACCCAGTTCACCCAGGTCGCGATGGCGACCCTCGGCGTCGCGCAGATCGCCGAACTGCGCGAGGCGGGTGCGTTCGTCGACGGCGCGATGCTGGCCGGCCATTCGGTCGGCGAGTACAACGCGCTGTCCGCGGTCGCCGGGGTGCTGCCGCTGGAGGCGGTGCTGGAGGTGGTGTTCCAGCGCGGTTCCGCGATGCATCAGCTGGTGCCGCGAGATGCGCAGGGGCGCAGCAACTATCGGATGGCCGCGATCCGTCCCTCGCAGATGGGGATGAGCGACGACGAGGTGGTGCCGTTCGTGCAGAGCGTCGCCGAGCGGTCCGGTGAATTCCTCGAGGTGGTCAACCTGAACCTGCGCGGCTCGCAGTACGCGATCGCGGGCACGGTGGCCGGCCTGGAGGCGCTGGAGACCGAGATCGAAAGGCGGCGTTCCGAATTCGGCGGTAAGCGGGCCTTCATCCTGGTGCCCGGCATCGACGTGCCGTTCCATTCGACGGTGCTGCGCAAGGGTGTTCCGGAATTCCGGCAGAAGCTCGAACAGCTGCTGCCCGCCGACCTGCACGCGGAAACCCTTATCGGACGCTACATTCCGAATCTGGTGCCGCGACCGTTCTCGCTGGAGCGGGAATTCGTGCAGGAGATCGCGGATTTGGTGCCGTCCGAGCCGCTGGCCGCGGTGCTGGCCGACTTCGACGGCTGGGCCGCCCGCCCGGCCGACCTGTGCCGGGTGGTGTTGATCGAACTGCTCGCCTGGCAGTTCGCCAGCCCGGTGCGCTGGATCGAGACGCAGGACCTGCTGTTCACCGATGTGGCGCACGGCGGTCTCGGCGTCGAGCGGTTCGTCGAAATCGGTTTGGGCGCAACGCCGACCGTCGCCAACCTGGCCAGCCAGACGCTGAAGCTGCCGCGATTCAGCGGCGCGACCGTCGAGGTGCTCAATATCGAGCGCGAGGCGGGCATCGTGTACTCGACCGACACCGATCCGGCGCAGGTCGACGAGCCGGTCGACGAACCCGTCGAAACCACAAGCGCCGCACCGGCTCCCGTGGCTGCGGCACCCGCGCCGGTGCAGAGCTCCGGCGGCCCGCGCCCCGACGACATCGCCTTCACCGCCGCCGACGCCACCCGCGTGCTGATCGCGCTGTGGACCAAGCTGCGGATGGATCAGATCGGCCCGGTGGACACCATCGAGGGCCTGTGCGACGGCGTTTCGTCGCGGCGTAACCAGCTGCTCGTCGACCTGGGCTCGGAGCTTTCGCTCGGTGCCATCGACGGTGCCGCCGACGCCGATATGGGCGCGCTCTCGGCCACCGTCGAACGGTTGGCCCGCACCTACAAGCCGTTCGGCTCGGTGCTGTCCGACGCCATCGGCGACCACCTGCGCAAGGTGTTCGGTCCGTCCGGCAAGCGGCCCGCCGCCATCGCCGAGCGGGTGAAGAAGGTGTGGGAACTCGGTGACGGCTGGGCCAGCCACGTCACCGCCGAGGTTTCGCTCGGCACCCGGGAGGGCGCCAGCGTGCGCGGCGGCGACCTCGGCGGACTGGTGTCCGGTGCGCTCGGCGACGGTGCCGCGGTGGATGCCGCGATCGACGCTGCCGTGCAGTCGGTGGCCGCGCGCCGCGGTATCGCGGTATCGCTGCCGAGTGCGGGCGGTGGCGGCGGCGCGACCGTCGACGCGGCCGCGCTCGGTGAGTTCACCGAGCAGATCACCGGCCGCGACGGCGTGCTCGCAACGGCGGCCAGGGTGGTGCTCGAGCAGCTCGGCCTCAGCGAGCGGGTTTCGGCGCCGGAGGCGACCGCCGATTCACTGGTGGATCTGGTTTCGGCCGAATTGGGTTCGGACTGGCCGCGTTTGGTCGCGCCGGTATTCGATGCCCGCAAGGCCGTGCTGATCGACGACCGCTGGGCGACCGCCCGCGAGGATCTCGCGCTGCTGTGGCTGGGCGAGGACGCCGAGAATGCCGAACTGCCGGTCACTGGATATCTGGGTGCGGGCGAAGCCGTTGCCGCACAGGCGAACTGGTGGCGGGACCGGGCGCGGCACGAGGCCCGCTCGGTGTTGGCGGGTGTGTACGAGCGGATCGCCGATGCCGCGCTGAGCACCGAGGAGCCCGGCCAGTGGTCCGCCGATATCGCCGTGATCACCGGCGCCAGTAAGGGTTCCATCGCGGCGGCGGTCACCGGGCGACTGCTCGCGGGCGGCGCCACCGTCGTCGTCACCACCTCCGGACTCAACGACGACCGGCTGTCCTTCTACCGAAAGCTGTACCGCGACAACGCCAGGCACGGCGCGGCCCTGTGGGTGCTGCCCGCGAATATGGCCTCCTACCAGGATGTCGACGCCGTCATCGACTGGGTCGGCAACGAGCAGGTGGACAGCGCGGGCGGGGCCAAGGTCAAGGTCAAGGACGCCATGACGCCCACCCTGCTGCTGCCGTTCGCGGCGCCGCGGGTGGCGGGCGATCTGAGCGATGCGGGCGCCCGCGCCGAAATGGAGATGCGGGTGCTGCTCTGGTCGGTGGAGCGGCTGATCGGCGGCCTGTCCAAGCTGGGTGCCGACCACGACGTCGACGCGAAACTGCATGTGGTGCTGCCGGGTTCGCCGAACCGCGGTATGTTCGGCGGTGACGGTGCCTACGGCGAGTCCAAGGCCGCCCTCGACGCCGTCGTCGCTAAGTGGCGGGCCGAGAAGTCGTGGTCGAGCCGGGTGACGCTGGTGCACGCGCTGATCGGCTGGGTGCGCGGCACCGGACTGATGGGGCACAACGATCCGATGGTCGCCGCGGTCGAAAAGGCCGGCGTGCACACCTGGTCCACCGCCGAGATGGCCGACGAACTGCTCAAGTGGTGCACCATGCGCGCGCGTCAGGTGACCATCGCCGGGCCGCAGCAGATCGACCTGACCGGCGGATTGGCAAGGGCCAAGCTGGATCTGCCCGCGTTGGCCAAGGAGGCCGCCGAGGCGGCCGATCTCGCGGTCGAGGAAATCGCGAGCGGGCCGACCATTCCCGCCCTGCCAACACCGCCGACCGCCTCCTCGGCGCTTCCGGTGCCCGAATGGGGCAGTGTCACCGCCGATCTCGCCGATATGGTGGTGATCGTCGGTGCGGCCGAACTCGGCCCGTACGGCTCCTCGCGCACCCGGTTCGAGATGGAGGTCTCCGACGAGCTCTCCGCCGCCGGCGTGCTGGAGCTGGCCTGGACCACCGGCATGGTGCGGTGGGAGAACGATCCCAAACCCGGCTGGTACGACACCGAATCCGGTGACTACGTACCGGAATCCGAACTCGCCGAGCGCTACCACGATGCGGTGGTGGCCCGGTGTGGCGTGCGCCGCTACGGCGACGACGGCGAAATGGTCGACAACACAGCGCCTTTGATGACGTCGGTGTTCCTCGACCAGGATCTGTCGTTCACCGTCGGCAGCGAGGCCGAGGCGCGCGCATTCCATCAGGCGAACCCGGAGCAGACGATCATCACCCCGGTCCCGGATTCCGGCGATTGGACGGTAACGCGCAAGGCGGGCACCGAGATTCGCGTGCCGCGCAAGGCGAAGCTGTCCCGCACGGTCGGTGGCCAGATACCCACCGGCTGGGATCCGGTGATCTGGGGTATCTCCGCCGATATGGCGAATTCCGTAGACCGCGTCGCGCTCTGGAATATCGCCTGCACGGTGGATGCGTTCATCGGCTCCGGGTTCAGCCCGTCGGAATTGATGAGCTGGGTGCATCCGAGCCTGGTCGCCAACACGCAGGGCACCGGTATGGGCGGCATGTCCTCGATGCGCTCGCTCTACATCGACAACCTGCTGGGCGAGTCGCGTGCGAACGACATTCTGCAGGAAGCACTTCCGAACGTGGCGCTGGCACATGTGGTGCAGTCCTACGTCGGCAGCTACGGCGCGATGGTGCATCCGGTCGCGGCCTGCGCGACGGCGGCGGTATCGGTCGAGGAGGGCGTGGACAAGATCCGCCTCGGCAAGGCCGATGTCGTGGTCGCGGGCGGCTACGACGATCTCGGCATCGAGGGCATCGTCGGATTCGGTGATATGTCGGCCACCGCAGATTCGGCGGTCATGAGCGCCAAGGGCATCAGCGACCGCTACTTCTCCAGGGCCAACGACCGGCGGCGCGGCGGCTTCGTCGAATCACAGGGCGGCGGAACGATTCTGCTCGCCCGCGGCGATATCGCGCTGGAGATGGGGCTGCCGGTGCTCGGCGTCGTCGCCTTCGCCCAGTCCTTCGCCGACGGCGTGCACACCTCGATTCCGGCGCCCGGCCTCGGTGCGCTCGGCGCGGGTCGCGGTGGGCGCGAATCCCGGCTCGCCGCCGAACTGCGCAAGCTCGGCGTCGGCCCGGACGATATCGCGGTGATCTCCAAGCACGACACCTCCACCGCCGCAAACGATCCCAACGAATCGGAGCTGCACGAGCGGTTGGCCGAGGCGCTGGGCCGCACCGACGGCAACCCGCTGTTCGTGGTGTCGCAGAAGAGCCTGACCGGTCACGCCAAGGGCGGTGCGGCCGCCTTCCAACTGATCGGGCTGTGCCAGGTGCTGGAAAACGGTGTGGTGCCGCCGAATCGGAGCCTCGACTGCGTCGACGACAAGATGCAGGCCTACTCGCATCTGGTGTGGCCGCGGCAGCCGCTGCGGTTCGGTGAGCGGTTCGCGCTGAAGGCCGGCCTGGTCACCTCGCTCGGCTTCGGACATGTGTCGGGTCTGCTCGCGGTGGTGCATCCGCAGGCGTTCGTCCAGGCGATCGAGCCGGGACGGCGCGAGGAGTACCAGCGCCGGGCCGAGGAGCGCGTGCTGCGGGGACGGCAGCGGTTCGCCGAGGCGATGTGCGGCGGCGCCCCGCTGTACGAGCGTCCCGCGGATCGCCGACTGGGCCCGGATGGCACGCCCGCCAAGCAGATTCGGCAGTTGGAGGCCGATGTGCTGCTGTCGCCGGAGGCCCGTTTGGCCGCCGACGGCCGGTACCGGGCCGACGGGTTCGGATGCAACACCGGGCAGGGTAGTGACACGGCCGCGCGGGCCAGGTCGTAGGCTGCGCGTCTGTGACGATCCTCGGTATCGGTTTGGACTTGGTGACCATCTCCGAGTTCGCCGAACAACTGCAGCGCGCCGGAACCACCATGCTCCGGGAGAGTTTCACCGCCGGTGAACGCCGGTACTGCCAGAGCAAGGGGACCGATCCGGCGCGCAGCTACGCGGCGCGGTGGGCGGCGAAGGAGGCGGTGCTCAAGGCTTGGGCATCGTCTCGGTTCGCCCGCAGTCCGCAGATCGGCGACAATCCGTATCCGCTCATCGAAGTTGTCAACGACGCATGGGGCAGGCCGAGCATCAAACTGCACGGCCTCGCCGCCGAATTCCTGCCTCGCGCAAGGGTTCACCTGTCGCTGACGCACGACGGCGACACGGCCGCTGCGATGGTGGTCCTGGAGGATCCGGGCGAACTGGCCGACTTGATAGCCGGACGCGAACCGAATAAGTAACTCGCGCTTCAAGCTTTACCGCTGGAGCGCGACTCCTTCTCCGCCACAAGCAGATACGCGACCATGAGCCGCTTCAGCTCGGCCACCGCGTCGGCGTGGCTCTGTTCGTCCTGCACCGAGAAGTTCAGCATCGAATAGACCACGTGCACCAGCACCTCGGCCATCATGGTGCGCCGGACCCGCGGGGTGCGCGGGGTGAGTGGCCGCAGCATCTGCGACACCACCTCGGCGAATTCCTTCTCGTGTATCGCGCCGGTGGCCCTGGTGGACGGGGTGGACTGCATGGCGAGCCACACCTCGCGCCGGGACGGGTCGGTGACCCAGAGGTTGGCCAGATGGTCGACGAACTGGTTCATATGCCGCAGCCAGTCCAGCGACGGGATCTCGCCGTGGAAATCGGCCAGCTCCTGTGAAACCGCCACCAGGTCTTGCCGATTCAACTCGCAGACGATCACATATTTGTTGGCGAAGAACTGATACAGCGTGCCGATCGGCACCTCGGCCCGCGCCGCCACCTCTTCACAGGTGAACGACTCGAAGCCGACCTCGACCAGCAATTCCCGCGACGCCTGCAGCAGCGCGTCGAACTTGCGTTTGGAACGTTCCTGCGTCGGCCTGCGGCGCGGCATGAGCTCCTGTGGGTCGTCCTGGAGCTCCAACGCAGGGTCGAGCCGCTGCTTCGACCTGGCCTCCGCGCGTACTTCCACGCATCAAGGCTAGCGGTATGGACACGCAGGCGACACGCGCACGGCATCTGCGTGTCCGGGCTTGTCGGATCCGCCAACCCATCCGTGTCGTTTTCGGCACCGAACACATAACCGAATCCGTGTCCATAGTGACGCGCGTTTCGAGCAGGGGAATCCAAGGTGGCTCATGGGTTTCGCGCTCGTGAGCTCGGCCCAAGGGAGGCGTGGATCAGTGGTAGCACGAGCTGTGGTGACTCTCGGTGTTTCCACCGAACGCGGCGCCGTTCACGCGGTAGCGCTCGCCGAATCCGGCGAGAAGCTACCCGAGCGGGTGCTGTTTCATTTGGTGGAGAAAACGCCCGGCGACAGTAAGGCGGAATTGGCCGCCGCGGTCGAGACGGCGATGGATGAACTAGCCGCGCGGATCGGGCCGGACCGGGAGATCGGGGGCGCCGCGGTCGCCTACCGTGATGCCGCCGAGCGCCGTGCGATCGTCACCCGATTGGCGACGGGGCGGTGGCATACCGCCTCACTGGTGTCGGCGAAATCCGCACACCTGCATGTCGCCGGGGTGATGACGTGGCTGGACGAATTCGATGATCTGTTGATCTGTGAGGTGGTTCCGGGTTATCAGGCGTTCACCCTGATCGATCGGGGTAGACGCAGAGTGCTGGCCGCGATCGGCCAGGCGGGCGGTGCGACGGCGGAGGCCATGGGTTCGGCGGTCACCGCGGCATGGGATCAGTTCGAGGCGGCGGCGGTCCGCCCCGATGCGGTGGTGTTGATCGGTTCGGCCGCGGAGGAGCCCGAGGTGCTCGCCGCGGTGGACCGTTTCGGTGCGCCGGTGATTCCGTGCAAGATCGCGGATTTCGCGCCCGCGGTCGGCGCCGCCCTGGCGGCGCTCGCCGAGCTGGAGGAGCCCGGCGGCGAGTTGGTGGAGCGGGTGCATCGCGGCAGGGGCGCTGCGGCGTTGTTCGCGGCGGCCAGTGTGCTCGCGGGTGGTCTGGTTGTGGGCGGCGTCTATGTTGCGGGCAGTTCGTCGCGCTCGATTCCGGGGGTCGTCGCCGATGCCAGAACCACCTCCGACGCGCATTCGGTCGGCGGCGAGCCGGTGGCAACCGGTCCCGGCCCGGTCGAGGTGCCGCTGCCGAGAAGACATGAGGTCGGGCATCCGACGGGCGTCGCGTCCGCCGTCGTGCCCGACCCGGAACCGGCGATGGTGACGCTCGATTCGGATATTCAGCAGCCGACGCAGCACATCGTGCAGCATTGGGGCAGTCCGGCGCAGGACCGGCCGGTACCGCTGGTGCAGGCCGAGCCCGCGATGCACGGCACCGACCCGGCGACCCACGAATCCGATCACGCGGTAACTCCCGCAGTATCCGGTTCCGGGGTTCCTTCGCTCACCACGAAGGTCGGCGCCCCCGACGCCTCACTGCTCTTCCCGGGTGAATCCCCGCCACCCGCAGCCTTCACCGCCGAATCCGCGGCCTGGTGGGACAACCACTTCAGAACCATGGTGATGTGGGCAGCACAGCAAATATCGCCCTCATCGCCGGTATCGCCCGTCTGATCGAACCCGAGAGGCCCGGTGTCCTTCGAGACACCGGGCCTCTTGCGATTGTTCAGGGTGGTTCCACCGTATTCGGTAGGCAATTACGCTGCTGGCATGACGCTGCCTGCCTGGGCCACGGACCCTTCGATGCTGTTGCTGACGGAGGAACAATACGAGGCATTGCCGGAAGATGTGTGCCGGACGATCGAGGTGGTCTACGGCCAGGTTGTGTTCTTGCAAGCACCGACCCGGGAACATAGTCGAATCGGTCGGCGGTTGGCGGCGGCTGTGGAACGGGTACGCCCGGAGTCACCCTGTATCGAAGTAGACACCGAGATCGACGTGCGTTACTCGCTGAAGAACGCGTACGCGACCTCATCGGGGAAGTCGTTCACATTCCGCAGGCCGGATGTCGTGGTGTACGAGTGCCTTCCGCGTGGAACCAAGGTGCAGAGCCACCACGTGAAGCTGATGGTCGAGATCGCGAACGGCGACTCGTATGAGCGTGACGGTGTCGACAAACGAGCCGAGTACGCGAATCAGCGCATCCCGCTGTATCTGGTCGTGATCGTCGACGACAACGGTCGAATCCGCGCGATCGAGGAGTACCGGCTCGACTGGTCAGGCCGGAATTACGGACAGGCTGATACGCATTACGACGCGCTGGATGTGGAGATTGTTCCGGGTATGCGGTTGGCGGTGTCGTTCGATCAGTTGGAGAACTGACGATGAGGGACCCGGTGTCGTCACGGCACCGGGCTTCCCCGCCAGGGTTCAAACGGACAGTTCGCGGCGCAGCTTTGCTACGTGGCCTGTCGCGCGGACGTTGTATTGGGCGACTTCGATTTTGCCCTGTTCGTCGACCAGGAAGGTGGAGCGGATGACGCCGACTACGGTTTTGCCGTACATGGTTTTCTCGCCGTAGGCGCCGTATGCGGAGAGGACGGTGCGGTCCGGGTCGGACAGGAGTGGGAAGGTCAGTCGCTCGGTGTCGCGGAATTTGGCGAGTTTGGCCGGTTTGTCGGGGGAGATGCCGATGACGTCGATGCCCGCGCCCTCGAGTTCGGCGAGGCTGTCGCGGAAGTCGCAGGCCTGTTTGGTGCAGCCGGGGGTGCTGGCGGCGGGGTAGAAGTACACGATCACCTTGCGGCCGCGGTAGTCGGCCAGCGAGACGTCCTTGCCGTCGGCATCGGGCAGGGTGAAATCGGGGGCTGGGTCGCCGGGGGCGAGCCGGTGGTTGTCGGTCACGTCCTGCACGGTAATCGAACCTACCGACTCCGGGGCCGGGTACAGACCTGGCCTCGCCCGTTAGGCCCTGTGTCGAAGTCCCATCCGGCGCCTCCGTGGTCCAGCTCGCCGCCTGGCCGCGTTGTCGTCGTCGCCGATACAAACCCGGTATCGGCTCCTCCTCCGCCTTGCCAGGCG